>CALLUG010000008.1 GCA_938011315.1 uncultured Flavobacteriaceae bacterium | reverse complement strand
CAAGGGGATTACCGCAAAACTAGGAGACCATGTTAGTGTTTTTGGCGACGATTTTCACTTTGTAGGACGACCGTTGAGCAATACCACAGATGGTTCACTTACAAATGCCGATACTAGTAGCAAACCAAGATTGTCTTACCTTCTTATTTTTTCGGACGAGAGATTTGGCAATTCAGCTATGTTTTTTGAGTTCGATATTCATACAGATATCTTAACAAAAATTCGTTATGTTACTTTCTAAACAGTAAGTCTAATTGCAACACTTAGAGAGGGGGAACTAGGTTTCCCTCTCTTGTTTATAAAACCTATGAAACACATACACACAATAATAATATGGTTCAATATTTCTAACAACAGCATAAAAGAAATACTATCTCAGGGATATCGGTCATAAATTTGTGCACAAAAAAAGCTGCTTGAAGAAGCAGCTTTTTTTTATTTAAACATTATAATTATAACAAGCTATAAGTCAAATTTAATTCCCTGAGCTAGAGGTAATTCTGTTGTATAGTTAATTGTGTTTGTTTGACGACGCATATATACTTTCCAAGCATCAGATCCTGATTCGCGTCCTCCGCCAGTGTCTTTTTCGCCACCAAAAGCACCACCAATTTCAGCTCCCGAGGTTCCAATATTTACATTGGCAATACCACAATCGGATCCGTTAACAGATAGAAAACGCTCTGCTTCACGCAAGTTATTAGTCATAATTGCCGATGATAAGCCTTGTGCCACCTCATTTTGTGCAGCAATAGCATTTTCTACATCGCCAGTGTATTTTAGTAGATATAGTATAGGTGCGAATGTTTCGTGTTGTACAATTTTAAAATCTGCTTTGGCTTCTGCAATAGCAGGTTTAACATAACAGCCACTTTCGTATCCTTCGCCTTGCAATACGCCTCCCTCTACCAGTATTGTACCGCCTTCGTCCACTACGTTTTTAAGAGCGTCATTATACATCGCCACAGCATCGGTATCAATTAATGGCCCAACATGATTGTTTTCGTCTAGCGGATTTCCTATTCGCAGTTGCTTATAAGCCTCAACGAGTGCTGTTTTTACTTTGTCATAAATACTGTCGTGTATAATTAGGCGTCGTGTTGAGGTACAGCGCTGCCCAGCAGTTCCCACGGCACCAAATACAGCCCCTATTACAGTCATTTTTATATCGGCATCTGGAGTTACAATAATTGCATTATTACCTCCTAGTTCTAATAAAGATTTTCCTAAACGAGCGGCAACAGCTTGAGCTACAATTTTGCCCATTCTAGTAGATCCTGTTGCAGACACTAGCGGCACTCTTGGGTCTGTACTAATAAACTCGCCTACAGTATAATCACCATTTATGAGGTTACAAATTCCCTCTGGAAGATTGTTTTCTGCAAATACTTCTGCGGCAATATTTTGGCAGGCTACGCCGCATATAGGCGTTTTTTCACTAGGTTTCCAAACACAAACATCGCCACAAATCCATGCCAAAGCAGTATTCCATGCCCATACGGCTACAGGAAAGTTAAAGGCCGAAATAATACCCACAACACCTAGGGGGTGGTACTGTTCGTACATACGATGCCCTGGACGTTCACTGTGCATTGTTAAACCGTGAAGTTGACGAGATAACCCTACAGCAAAATCGCAAATGTCTATCATTTCTTGTACTTCGCCTAAGCCCTCTTGGTAACTTTTACCCATTTCATAAGACACAAGTTTTCCTAAGGCTTCTTTTTTTTCTCGTAGTTTTTCTCCAAATTGACGTACAATTTCGCCACGCTGCGGTGCAGGTATTGTTCGCCAAGTTTTGAATGCGGTTGCTGCTGTATGTATGACGTTTTCGTAGTCTGCCTTTGTTGTTGTTTTTACTTTTCCTATTAGCTGTCCATCTACAGGCGAAAAAGATTCGATAATACTTCCGTTAGAAAAAGTGTTTGATCCTGTTGAGGTCCCATCGTTTACTTCTGTAATACCTAAAGTTTTAAGGGCTTCGAGTATTCCAAAATCTTTGGCAATAGTTTCCATAAGTTACTTAGTTTATAATTAGTAAAAATTTTGCTGCAAATATACAGATAAAAGTTACCATTGTTGTCGTTGCGTTATACAAATTGCCTTTATGGGTTAGTGCGTTGTTATTGGTCTTTTTTCACAATAGTTGAAGAAGCTTGTGCGGTACAAAATACCAGGAGATCGGCTATATTTACATGGGCAGGTCTGGATAATGCAAAGTAAATAATTTCTGCAATGTCCTCGGGCTGTAATGCGCTATATCCTTTATAAATAGTATTAGCAACGGCATCGCCTTTAAATCGTACTTGCGAAAATTCTGTTTCTACCAAGCCTGGGTTTATAGTCCCTACTTTTATTCCGTAGGGGTTTAAATCTATTCGCATTCCTTCTGAAATGGCTACAACAGCATGTTTACTACCACAGTAAACATTACCCTTAGGGTAAACTTCTTTTCCTGCAGAAGAACCAATGTTGATAATATGCCCAGACTTTCGTTTTGTCATACTTGGGATAATGGCTTTGCTAACGTACAATAGGCCTTTTACATTAATATCCATCATAGCATCCCAGTCGTCTATAGACCCAGTGTTTATAGGGTCTAGACCATGAGCATTCCCTGCATTGTTAATAAGAATATCGATGGTTTTAAACGTATTGGGAAGTGAGTTAATAGCGTTAAAAACAGCAGTTTTATCGCGCACATCAAAACTTAAGCTGTGCACCTTTGTTTGTTTGCTTAGGATTGTTTCTATCTCGGCTAGACGTGCCTTGCGCCTGCCACATAACACTAAGTTAATTCCGTGTTTTGCGAGTTCGTAAGCTGTTGCTTTACCAATACCACTAGTGGCTCCTGTTATTAGTGCTGTTTTTACCATAATTAAATTTAAAAATATTAAAGACCTAAAGTTAAAAAAGTAAATAAGCTTGACTTAAATTTAAGTCTTAAATTTTAACCAATTATTAACAGCAAGGCAGAAAAAAAATTAACAATTTGCGAATTCATAAAATGGCATTATATTGTCACAAAATAAAGATAAAAGAAGATGGACAACACAAGTACAGTCGATATTAAATCTATTAACGAAAAAATAGAAAAAGAAAGTGCCTTTGTTGATTTGCTTACCATGGAAATGAACAAGGTTATTGTTGGTCAGAAATACATGATAGAGCGTTTGCTTATCGGGTTGTTGGGTCAAGGGCACATTTTGTTAGAGGGTGTTCCTGGTCTTGCCAAAACCCTAGCAATTAACACATTGTCTAAAGCTGTAGATGGTAGTTTTAGTCGAATTCAATTTACTCCAGATTTACTCCCTGCCGATGTTGTAGGAACATTAATTTACAATATTAAAGAAAATGACTTTTCTATTAAGAAGGGGCCTATTTTTGCAAACTTTGTATTAGCAGACGAAATTAATAGAGCTCCTGCAAAAGTACAGTCGGCCTTATTAGAAGCTATGCAAGAAAAACAAGTTACTATTGGCGATGAAACATTTGTTTTAGACAAGCCTTTTTTAGTAATGGCAACTCAAAACCCGGTAGAGCAAGAAGGAACCTACCCGCTACCAGAAGCCCAAGTAGATCGTTTTATGCTAAAGACCGTTATTGATTATCCAAAAATTGACGAAGAGCAGTTAATTGTTCGTGCTAATCTTAAAGGTGCTTTTGAGAACGTAAACCCAGTGGTGTCTGTAAGCCAAATCCTTACAGCCCAAAAAGCAGTTCGTGAGGTTTATATGGACGAAAAAATTGAAAAATATATCCTCGATATTATTTTTGCCACACGCTATCCAGAAAAATATAAATTAGCAGACTTAAAGCCCTTAATTTCCTTTGGCGCATCACCTAGAGGAAGTATTAACCTGGCATTGGCAGCTAAAAGTTATGCCTTTATAAAGCGAAGGGGCTATGTTATTCCGGAAGATGTGCGCGCTGTAATTTATGACGTGCTACGCCACAGAATAGGAATTACCTACGAAGCCGAAGCAGAAAACATTAGTTCCGAAGACATTATTAGCAAAATAGTAAACCAAATAGAAGTCCCTTAAAATTTCTAAATTTAAGACCAATGGATTGTAGTTTTCATTTTTTTTTGAAGCTACAACCTAAAATGCTACAATCGTAAATTAAGAAATGGATACTAAAGAATTACTAAAGAAAGTACGAAAAATTGAGATTAAGACACGTAGGCTGTCTGATCATATTTTTGGAGGAGAGTACCACTCTACATTTAAGGGACGTGGTATGACTTTTAGCGAAGTAAGACAGTACCAGTTTGGAGATGATGTAAGAAATATAGATTGGAATGTTACTGCGAGGTATAATGAGCCCTATGTAAAAGTGTTTGAAGAAGAGCGAGAACTAACCATGATGCTTATGGTAGATGTTTCGGGTTCTGAGATTTTTGGTACAGACAAGCAGTTTAAAAACGAAATTGTTACAGAAATAGCAGCAACACTAGCTTTTTCTGCAACTCAAAATAATGACAAAATAGGACTAATCTTATTTTCGGATATTGTAGAGCTGTATATTCCTCCCAAAAAAAGCCGTTCGCATGTGCTACGGATTATTAGAGAGTTAATAGAGTTTAACCCCAAAAATAAGCAGACCAACTTTTCAGAGGCATTAAAGTTTTTGTCTAGTGTTATGAAAAAGAAAGCCATTGTTTTTGTACTTTCCGATTTTATAACAGACCATTACCAACAAACTCTAAAAATAGCAGCAAAACGACACGATATTACCGGAATTAGAGTTTACGACAAGCACGAGGCTTCCATCCCAAATTTGGGTATGGTACAAATGCAAGACGCAGAAACAGGAGAGCGTTTGCTTGTAAATACTGGATCAAAAAAAATAAGACAGAATTACAGTCAATTTTATAATACCAAAGTAGCTTACTACAAAGAAAGCTTTAACAAATCTGGAGCAGGACATATAGACAGTCGTATTGACGAGAGCTACGTAAAAAAATTATTAGGATATTTTAAAAACCGATAAATCTCAAAACCAACACACAAGCTACAGTTTTAATAAAAATGATAAGAAGCGCATTAACATATATCAATAAACAGAAAATAAGAGCTAAGGAAACTGAACTCAAAAAGGTGTTATGCGTGTTATTACTGCTATTGTTTTGCTTCACGGCATCGGCACAAGTAAAATCCTCTATCGACTCGACAACCATTACAATAGGGGAACAACTTAATTACAAAATAGAAGTCGCAACAGATACAACTAATCGTATTGTATTTCCAGAAGGACAAAGCTTTTTGCCCTTAGAACTTTTAGAGTCTTATAAAACGGACACAACGTATATTAATTCAAAATACCGTTTAGTTAAACGCTACGCACTAACACAATTCGATTCTGGAGCTTATACCATTCCAGCCCAAAAGGTACTTGTTGGTACCAAATCACTTTTTACCGATTCTTTACGTGTTGAGGTAAATGCTGTAGTTGTAGATACAACTAAGCAAGGACTTTACGATATAAAACCTATTTTAGGAGTAAAAAAAAGTTCTAGTAAGTGGTGGTTATACCTCTTGCTTATCCTTTTACTTTTGGCAATAATTTCAGTATTACTTTATTGGTTTATTTGGCGAGAAAAACCATTAACTGAAAAGGAAAAAGTAGCGTTGCTTCCACCTTATGAAAGGGCTAAGTTAGCATTGCAAGAGTTAGATGAGTCGAACTACCTAGAACATGAAGACATAAAAGAATACTATTCCGAACTAACAGGGATTATTAGAAAATACCTCGATGAAAAAGTATATGACCGTTCCTTAGAAAGTACAACCGAAGAGCTAGTAAGTAGATTAAAATTACTTAGAGAAGGCAATCAAATTGACTTGGATAAAGCAACCATAAAAAATATAGAGAGTATATTACAGAGGGCTGATTTAGTAAAATTTGCCAAATCAAAACCTGATATAGAACTTGCTAAAATGGACAGAAATGTGGTAGATTCAGAAATAGACCACGTAAAGGAATCCTTGCCAGAACCTACAGAAGAAGAACTCCTAGAAGACCTAAAATACCAAGAAGCATTAGCAAAACAACAGCAACGTAAAAAAATTGCAATTACAGTCGCAATAGTAGGCGTGCTGCTAATAGGAACATTTTTAGGTTTTGGCTTTAAGTATGGCTTTGGTTACGTAAAAGACACCATTGTTGGACATCCAACCAAGAAGCTATTAGAGCACAATAACTGGGTGTTGAGTGAATATGGTGCCCCTGGAATAACCCTATCTACACCAAAAGTGCTGCAACGTGAGATTAAAGATATCCCTGAAGATTTAAAAGGAAAAATTGAAATCTCACAGTTTAATTACGGCTCGATTAAAGAATCGTTTTATATAGAAGTAAGCACTAAAAAGTACTTGCCACAAGCACAAGACCCTAATACTCCTCCAGCAGCACAAAATGAAAAACAACCAGAAATAAATAGTGTTGAAGCTTTAGAAGCAGTAATAACAAATTGGGAAGCATTAGGAGTAGTTAATATTGTTACAAAAACAAAACCGTTTACAACACCCAACGGAGCAGAAGGTTTAAAAATGTTTGGAACCGCCAGTTTCCCCAAAAAAAATGGCGATACAAAACAAAGTAATTACACATTGTTTGCATTTACATCCAAAAATATATTACAACAAGTGGCATTAATCTCAGAACAAGATGATCCCTATGCAGGCGATTTAACCGAACGTATTATAAATTCTATAGAATTAATAACACCAGAAGACGATAAATAAATGTTAAACGGAATAGAGTTTTTACATAAAGAGATGTTTTGGGCTTTGCTAGTTATTCCACTAGCCATAGTGTGGTATGTTTTTAAACATAAAGAACAAACACCAGAGCTTAAGATATCTACAATAAAAGGATTTAAAATAGAACAATCTTGGCTGCCAAGATTAAAGCCATTTATATTTGGATTAAGACTACTCGCTTTAGCAGCCCTAATTACGGCATTAGCAAGACCACAAACAGTAGAAGTGTCGTCAAGAACAAAAACAACCAAAGGGATTGATATTGTTATCGCCATTGATGTATCTGCGAGTATGCTGGCCAAAGACCTTAAGCCAAATAGGCTAGAAGCACTCAAAAACGTAGCAACAGAATTTATTATAGGCCGTCCCAACGATCGTATTGGCTTAGTGGAGTATGCCGGCGAGAGTTACACCAAAACACCAATTACTAGCGATAAAGCCATTGCATTAAGTGCCCTAAGAAGTGTAGAATACAATACCATTATAGATGGAGGAACTGCCATTGGTATGGGCTTAGCAACTTCGGTAAACCGCTTAAAAGACAGTAAAGCAAAAAGCAAAGTTATTATTTTGCTAACCGATGGCGAAAACAATGCTGGTTTTATAGACCCCAAAACAGCAAGTGAGCTTGCCGTAGAGTACGATATCAAAGTATATACTATTGGTTTAGGGACCAACGGCATGGCCTTATCGCCCGTAAGTATAATAAATGGCAAGTTGCAATATGGTAGAGTACAGGTTAAAATTGACGAAGATTTACTGAAAGATATAGCTAGTGTAACAGGAGGGAAGTACTTTAGAGCTAATAATAATAGAAAACTAAAAGACATCTATCAAGAAATTAATAAACTAGAAAAAACAGATGTTGAAGAATTTAAATTTTCAAAATACGAAGAAAAATACAGACCACTAGCATTACTGGCAGTTGCATTATTACTATTGGAAGTTTTAATGCGTTTTACAGTTTTTAGAAGTTTTATTTAAAAAAATATGTTTCAACAATTAGAAGAAAAAATATGGTTTTGGTTACTGCTCATCATCCCTGTGGTGGTAATATTTTTTTTGTTACTCCAATTATGGAAACGTAAAGCACAAAACAAATTTGCAGACAAAACGATGCTAAAACGTCTAACGCCAAACAAGTCTGTGTTTAAACCTGCGTTAAAGCTTACGGTATTAAGCTTGGCTTTTGCCTGTATAACTCTAGCACTTGTAAACCCTAAAATAGGCACAAAACTAGAAACAGTAAAGCGCGAAGGCGTCGATATTGTGTTTGCTGTAGATGTTTCTAAAAGTATGTTGGCAGAAGATATTGCACCAAACCGAATTGATAAATCCAAACAATTAGTTGCAAAAATTATTAATAACCTAGAGAGTGATCGTATTGGTATTATTGCTTATGCTGGAAAGGCCTTTCCGCAATTGCCAATAACAACAGATTACGCTTCTGCAAAGTTGTTTTTACAAGGTATGAATACCGACATGCTATCCTCCCAAGGAACAGCAATAGATCAAGCCATACAATTAGCTAGGACATACTATAATGACGAGGACCAAACAAACAGGGTTCTTATCATCATTTCCGATGGGGAAGACCATAATAATAGTGCAGCAGATACCGCAAAAGAAGCCGCAGAAGAAGGTATAAAAATATTCACTATAGGTGTGGGCGATATTAAAGGAGGGCCAATTCCTATTAGGCGCAACGGCGTTATTTCTAACTATAAAAAAGACACTAAAGGAGAAACCGTTATTACAAGACTTAATGAAGAAACCTTAAAAAACATTGCCTCAGAGGCGAATGGCAATTACATAAATGGTGCCAACACAACTAATGTTGTAGAGACTATAAAAGATATTTTAAGCAAACTAGACAAAAAAGAATTTGAAGCAAAACAATTTGCTGAGTTCAAAGACCAATTTCAATGGTTTTTAGCCTTAGGGATTTTCTTTTTAGCGATTGATATATTTTTATTAGAACGAAAAACAGTTTGGCTAAGTCGTTTAAATTTATTTAACGAAAACTTATGATACGTTTATTAAAAAAAACAGTATAATTCAACATTAAAACAATTCAGCATAAAAATGAATAGAACTTTAACTTTTTTATTGATAGTAATTAGTTGTGTTGGTTTTTCTCAAGAAATTGATAAAACGAAAGACCTCAAAGAGGCTAACAACCTTATATATCAGGCCAACAATTTGTTTGATAACGATTTTATTTCAGCAGAAAAAGAATACAGAAAAGCCATATCAGAAGCGCCAAGCACAGCCATTGGTAATTATAATTTAGCCAATGCATATTACAAAAATGGCTATTTTGATGAAGCATTATCTCGACAACTAAACGCTATAAAAAATGCAAAAACTAAAGAAGAAAAACACAGAGCGTTTCATAATGCAGGAAACACATTAATGCAACAAAAAGCCTGTAAAGAAGCTGTAGAGGCATTTAAAAACGCTTTAAGAAACAACCCTTCAGACGACGAATCTAGATACAACTTAGCACTAGCCAAAGACTGTGCAAAAAATCAAGGAGGGGGCAGCGGAGACGAAAAAGGTGATGACGAAAAAAAAGATGGTGATGATGACAAAGACAATAACAAGGGCGATAAAGATGGCGACAAGGACAATAAGGACAAAGGCGAAACTAAAGACGACCAAAAAAAAGAAGGTAACGACCAGCAAAAACCAAACGATGGCGACGATAAAGACGATAAAGAAGGAAAGCCAAAAGATGACGGAAAAGAAGATGATGGAAAGCCTAAAGATCAAAAAGACCCCAAGCAGCCCCAACCGGGTAAATTATCGCCCCAACAGGTAAAAAGCCTACTAGAAGCTATGAATAATCAAGAACGTAAGGTACAAGATAAGATTAATGCTAAAAAAACAAAAGGCGTTAAAGTCAAAACAGAAAAAGATTGGTAGAACATTAATACCCCTATTTGGTTACAAAAAAATGAATTTTAAAAATACAATATCAATATTAATATTTATTTTTATACTAGGCACCTCTTTTGCACAAGTTACTTTTGAAGCTAAAGTAAGTAAAAAGCGCCTTGGCGTTAACGAGCGTTTGCGTATAGACTTTGTAATGGATAAAGATGGCGATAATTTTAATCCTCCTACTTTTGAAAACTTTACCGTTGTTGGTGGGCCAAGTCAATCCATTAGCAATTCATGGACTAACGGAAAACGATCTTACTCAAAGTCTTACTCCTATGTGTTGTCTCCTAAAAAAAGAGGCAACCTAAAAATCACACAAGCTACAATAGAGTACGAAGGTAAAACCTACAAAACCTCACCCTTAAATATTGTGGTTACTGCTGCTGTAGAAGTTCCTAAAGACCCTAACGACCCTAGATACTTAGCCTCACAAAACATTCACTTAGTTGCAGAAGTATCTAAGAGCAAGCCTTACCTAAACGAAGCCATTACAGTAGTTTACAAACTCTATATTTCCGAAAAGATTGGAGTACAAAATTGGGACTATATTGACACGCCACGGTATAACGATTTTTGGCATCAAGATATTGAGGTAAAAGAACTAAAGCCAGAAAGAGGTACTTACAAGGGTGAAAAATACCGCTATGTTGTATTGCGAAAAACATTGCTGTACCCTCAAAAAACGGGGAAGTTAACTCTAGAGCCTCTAACTCTAGACGTTTCTGTAGAAGTCCCCTCAGGACGAAGAGATATTTTTGGTAGCCGTATCCCCAAAATTATTAACCAAAGAGTAAGTGCAGGAAACCGAACAATCAATGTGAAAGCGTTGCCAGAAAACGGAAAACCATTACATTTTACAGGTGCAGTAGGGAGCTTTAACCTAAAAGTAACCACAAACAAAACAACTCTAAAGGCTACAGAAGCTTTACAAGCTAAAGTTGAAGTTTCTGGAAAAGGAAATTTAAAATTATTTGAATTGCCAAAACTTGAATTGCCAAACAACCTAGAGGTTTATGAACCAGAACATAAAGAAAGTGTACGCACTAACCTTGGAGGAACTCAAGGCAAAATATCGGATGAATACACTATTGTGCCTTCTTATAGTGGAACGTATTCTATTCCTGAAGTAAAATTTTCATATTTTGATGTAGCCACAGAGAGCTATAAAACATTAAACTCTAAAGTACTTACGATTAATGTTAGTGAAGGGCCGTTTAGTAATTCTAATTCTGTTCCCGTAACACCCAATAGCGCAGCTACTTCAGGCAATGCTAACGCAACAAATGTTAATAAACAAAACGTTTTGTCGAGAGCCAACCAGTTTGCATCATTTAAAACCAAAACTAGTTTTGTTGCAATACAATCGTCTTCATTTTTTAAATCATCATTATTTTGGATTCTTTTAGTAATCCCATTTTTAGCTCTACCCATCGTTGTGTTTATAAAGAAGAAAAACCACCAACGAAGCAATGACGTAGCTGGCAATAAAAAAAGAAAAGCAAATAAGCTTACTAGAAAATACTTAGGAGAAGCTAAGCAATCATTAGGCAAAAAAGAAGCGTTTTATAACGCCTTAGAGCGTGCATTACATAATTATTTGAAATACAAACTAAACCTAGAAACTACCGATTTGAGTAAAGATAAGATTAAAGACTTATTAAGCAATAAAAACGTTTCACAAGAGGCAGTAACGACCTTTAGTAATTTGTTGCAAAATTGTGAATTAGCTAGATATACCCCATTTACTAATGTTGATATGCAAAAGGATTACGAAAAAGCGTCAGATATAATATCGACCATAGATAAGCAAATGCATTAATAAAATGAAACCGATAAAGTACATTATTATTTTTTTATTTAGTACAGTAAGTATTGCACAGAATACGACCTTATTTAATGTAGGTAATACCCTTTATAACAATGGTAATTTTGAAGAAGCGATAAGTAAGTATGATGCTGTCTTAAAAACAGGGCATCACTCTGCCGAGCTTTACTACAATATGGCAAATGCCTATTATAAACTTAACGAGATTGCTCAAAGCATATACTATTACGAAAAGGCATTATTACTTAGCCCTAATGATGAAGATATTAAAACTAACTTAGCTTTTGCACAACGCCAAACTGTAGATGTCATTAATGAGATACCGCAATTAGGCTTTTCAAAATTTATTGATACGATTACAAATAAGTTTAGTTTTGATTATTGGGCAAAACTAACTATTGGTTTTGTCGTTGTGTTTGTTATTTTGTTTTTAGTGTACTACTTTTTATATCAAAGCACTCAAAAGCGAATTACTTTTATAGCAAGTATGCTAATGTTAATGCTTGCCAGTGCAACCTTATTTTTTGCTTTTAAACAGTACAATTACGAACAGAATAATACTCCTGCAATTGTATTTGCTAAAGAAACAGAAATAAAAACAGAACCTAACTTAAAAAGCCCAGCAGTATTTAAACTACACGAAGGAACAAAAGTAAAGGTCTTAGAGGCTTACGACAAAAACTGGTCTAAAATTAAAATTGCTGACGGAAAGACAGGTTGGGTTATAAATGAAGATATTAAATTACTGAATGTTTTTTAATTTTTAATTAACAAAACAATTCCTGTAAATGTATATATTTGTATATGTTTTAAGGTAAACTATGTCAAAAACTTTTACTTGTTTATTATTTACTTTTATTTTAACAATAGTAACCCTTACGCCTGCAATATTAAGTATTGTAGATACTAATAATGATATTTCTATACTTCTAGATATTGGCGAAGAAGAAGAAACTAAAGAATCGTTAGACTCACTAGAAATTAAAGTTCTTCAAAATAATAAGGTGAGCGATATTTTATTTTTCAATAATCAAAATCAATCGGTGTTAAATCCATATACTAATACGTACAACTCTGTGTATAAACAGATTTTTTCTCCGCCCCCTAAACAAGTGTGCTAACACATCTAATCTGGTTAAGATTATTTATACATCAAATTTTCAATTATTATTTATTAATTTGCTTTTAGAGTAATATCTATGAGCATAAACTTTATGTTATGTTTAAATTTATAAAAAATGACATCCCCGCTAGTATTGTTGTTTTTTTTGTAGCACTTCCCTTATGTTTAGGAATTGCATTAGCGAGTGGCGCGCCTTTATTTTCTGGGCTTATTGCAGGAATTGTTGGTGGAATTGTTGTTGGAGGCCTTAGTGGCTCAAAAATAGGTGTTAGTGGTCCGGCAGCAGGATTGGCAGCCATAGTTTTAACCGCCATTGGCACAGTAGGAGGCTACGAAAACTTTTTGGTGGCTGTAGTTTTGGGAGGTGTTATTCAATTAGTTCTAGGTGTTTTAAAAGCAGGAGTTATAGGATATTACTTTCCTTCTTCGGTAATAAAAGGAATGCTAACGGGTATTGGTATTATTATTATATTAAAGCAAATCCCTCACTTTTTTGGCTATGATGCCGATCCTGAAGGCGACTTTGCATTTTTTCAAGTCGATGGCGAAAATACATTTTCGGAGTTAATAAATACCATTAATTATATTAAACCTGGCTCTATGCTAATAGGTGTCGTTGGTTTAGCAATCTTATTGTTATGGGATAAAGTACTGTCCAAAAAAGGACGTATTTTTAAGCTAGTACAAGGGCCTTTGGTTGCTGTTGTTATTGGTATTGTGTTTTATGTAATCACAAAATCTCACGATGTTTTATCGATAAGCAAATCTCATTTAGTAAGTGTTCCCGTACCCGATAGCGCTGCATCGTTTTTTAATCAATTTAGTTTGCCAAATTTCTCGGCAATTACTAATCCAGATATTTGGATTATTGCGTTTACCATTGCTTTGGTAGCAAGCTTAGAAACCTTACTGTGTGTAGAGGCAACAGATAAGCTAGACCCTCACAAAAATGTAACACCAACCAATAGAGAGCTACTTGCGCAAGGAACAGGTAATATCCTATCGGGGTTAATTGGAGGCTTACCCATAACGCAAGTTATTGTTAGGAGTTCGGCTAATATTCAATCTGGAGGAAGAAGTAAAATGTCTGCTATAATTCATGGATTTTTACTACTCATTTCTATTATTTTAATCCCTACACTACTCAATATGATTCCGCTATCTGTTTTGGCTGCTATCTTACTCGTTGTAGGCTATAAACTAGCCAAACCAGGCTTGTTTAAAAAAATGTACCAACTAGGCTGGAAACAATTTATTCCATTTGTAGTAACTGTAGCCGGAATTGTACTTACAGATTTATTGATAGGTATTAGCTTAGGACTTGCAGTAGGGGTCGTGATTATATTAATAAAAAGCTATCAAAACTCTCACTTTTTACATATTGAAGACAAGAGCAACGAAACCCACAAACTAAAAATGACTTTAGCAGAAGAAGTTACTTTTTTTAATAAAGGGGCTATACTCAAACAATTAGACAACTTACCAAAAGGAACCTACTTGGAGTTGGATGTAAGAAAAACTAGATTTTTAGATTTTGATATTATCGAAATTCTAGAAGACTTTGCTTTTAAAGCCAAAGAGCGTAGTATTGATATAAAATTAATTTCCGAACGTGGTATTATAGAAAATCCACCAAGTTATATTGAGTTTTTTAACCTTACTCCAAAAACAAATTAGTACAGTAATTGCAATATATTAACAAACAAAATAAACATTATGAAAGCACATACAAAAGCAACACAAGCACAAATTACACCACAAAGCGCACTTCAACTTTTAAAAGAAGGCAACCGAAGATTTCAAGATAACAAAGCAGCAAATAGAGATTTGCTAGAGCAAGTAAAAGATACGAGTAGCGGGCAGTACCCTTTTGCTACAGTTTTGCATTGCATCGACTCTAGAGTTTCTGCGGAGTTAATTTTTGATCAAGGTATTGGAGACGTATTTAGTATCCGTATTGCAGGCAATTTTATAAACCAAGATATTTTAGGTAGCATGGAGTTTGCTTCAAAACTTGCAGGAACCAAAATTATTGTAGTCTTAGGCCATACCGCCTGTGGTGCTGTTAAAGGCGCCTGCGATGATGCGAAATTAGGAAATCTTACCGCAATGTTAGGGAAAATAAAACCTGCCGTAACAGCGGTTACTAGTCCGGAAGATAAAACTCTAAGAAACTCTAAAAATATAGATTTTGTTAATGCTGTTGCAAAGAAAAACGTCGAGCTATCAATCGATAAAATTATGAGCGAAAGCGAAGTCCTTGCAGAGATGAAAAACAACGGTGAGATAAATATTATTGGCGGAATGTATGACATACATACAGGTGCTGTTAATTTTTATGAATAAACTATGTTTATAAAAAAAATACAATGGGTAGTACTAACACTAATGTTGGTGCTACCTTTTTCTAAAATAACAAGTCAAGAAAGTGATTTTGGAAATTGGCTAATTTATATAGGAAGCAAACAATTAGAAAAAGGATGGAATATTCATAATGAAGTACAATACAGAAACTTTGATGCTATAGGAGATCTCGAGCAATTGTTGTTGCGAACAGGATTGGGATACAATCTTACCGAAAACAATAATAATCTTTTGCTCGGTTATGGCTATATTTTGTCCAGAAACTTCATAGGTGATACCAACGAAAAAGAATCTGTGAATGAACATCGAATTTTTCAGCAATTTACTACAAAACAAAAATATGCAGGCATTTCCTTAAGTCACAGATATCGTTTTGAGCAGCGCTTTGTGGAAAGCGATTTTAGATTGCGATTTCGTTACTTTTTAGGGGTCAATATTCCTTTAGGGAAAAAACAAGTTGACGAAAATGCTTTAGATAAAAGAAAACTATACCTCTCGGCATACAACGAAATATTTTTAAATACCGAAACCTCTATATTTGACCGTAATAGAGTTTATGGGGGGTTAGGCTATAAGTTAACAAAAAACATTAGGTTTGAGTTAGGATATCTTAATCAATTTTTTGAAACCTCGAGTAGAGATCAACTAAATATTATAGCATTTGTTAACTTTTAGTATGCTTAGGTATAATAGCACATTACAGATGTAAGCGTCTTAAAAAATAAGAGTATTTTTATGGTTGACTTAAATTTGTTTTAAATATGAAGCATTTGTTTTCAAACCTTAAAGGCGATGCCTTTGGAGGGCTTACCTCCGGTATTGTAGCACTGCCTTTGGCATTGGCCTTTGGAGTATCTTCTGGCTTAGGACCAACTGCAGGTATTTTTGGTGCCGTTTTTATTAGTTTTTTTGCCTCGCTTTTTGGAGGAACAAATACGCAAATATCTGGCCCTACGGCTCCAATGACCGCCGTTAGTATGGTAGTTATAGCAGGAATTGTAGCGGCAAATAAAGGAGATTTGAGCAAAGCACTACCTGCAATACTGACCGTGTTTTTACTAGCAGGATTAATGCAAGTTGCTTTTGGCTTAGTAGGACTTGGCAAATACATTCGTTTTATTCCCTACCCCGTAGTATCTGGTTTTATGACTGCTATAGGGCTTATTATCTTAATTACCCAAATTTTGCCCTCTGTTGGATATTACCCAAAAGAAGATAAACAATTTGTGGAGCAGTTTGTACCACAAGCAAAAGCACTTATTTTAGAAACACTACTGGAAGAAGAAACAGGAGACGACTTACTTGTTGTGGACAACTTGAAACAAGCTGCTCAGCGATTTCCTAATATTACAGAACAAGCCATATACACTGAGTCCAAGACACTAGCCTCAAAAAGTAGCTCAGGAACGCTAGGGACACTAAAAATATTACCAAGAGCCTTAAAAAACGTGAACTGGCTTGAACTCATTTTGGCTTTAGGTACTATTTGTATTATTTATGGATTTAAAAAACTAACTAAAGCCGTACCAAGTACTCTAGTTGCTTTAGTTTTTATGTCTGCTATTGCTTATGGTTTAAATCTAAATTATATTCCTATAGAAAAAATACCAGGAGGCATACCAATTCCTAAATGGGAAATTTTTACAGCGTTTAATTTTAAAGCAATAAGCCCCTATATTCTTACGGCATTAACACTAGCATTATTAGGCGCTATAGATTCGTTGCTAACAAGCGTTGTTGCAGATAATATGACCAAAACGAAGCATAGCCCTAACAAAGAACTAATAGGGCAAGGTATAGGTAATAGTATTGCGGCAATCTTTGGAGGTATTCCGGGCGCTGGAGCGACTATCCGTACCGTTGTAAATATTAAGTCTGGAGGGAAAACAAGACGTTCGGGAATGATTGCCGGTATTGTGTTGCTAATCATTTTTTTAGGACTAAGCTCCATCGCCTCAAAAATACCAGCAGCAGTCTTGGCGGGAATTTTAATTACCGTGGGCATTGGAGTTATCGATTACAAAGGCTTAAAAGCAATTTCTAGTTTACCAAAAGATTTAGGCTTTGGCCCATTAAAACTAAACTCTGAGGTTATAATTATGATTACAGTATTGCTGTTATCTACATTTTGGAATTTAGTTTATGCCGTGGGAATTGGTTTAGTGATGGCCTCGTTGTTATTTATGAAAAAAATAGGCGATTTAACAGGGTCACAATCTAATGTGAAGGCTTTGAAAGAAGAGGCTTGGACAGACGAAATTAATTTCCCTACCGACTTAAAAGAAAAAGTGTTTATTAAACACATTGAGGGGCCTTTGTTTTTTGGCTCTACAAGTAGTTTCCAACAAATTATAAATCAAATTCCTGCAACAGCAACTCAAATTATTATCCGTATGGACAAGATGCGATACATAGACCAGTCGGGTTTATACGCATTAGAAGATGTTATGATTGATTTAAAAAAATCTAATAAACATGTTTTATTAGTGGGTGTCCTAAAACAGCCTCGCTATATGATGGAACGTATTGATATCATTCCAGATTTAATTCCCAACAATCATATTTTTAATAATTTTCAGGATTGTTTACATTGGCTCAATACGACTGCGATTAACACAACTAAAGCATCTTAGATAAACTTTAACATAGTTTAATTAGCTCTATGTTTGTAGAATAATATTTTTGCTCTATATTTGTAGAGTTAAATCTAATATTGTAGAACATGCATCTATCTAAAGCAGAAGAACACTTAATGCAGCACTTATGGAAGTTAGAAAAAGCTTTTATGAAAGATATTCTTAATAGCTACTCTAAGCCTAAACCAGCAACCACAACAGTAGCAACACTTTTAAAGCGGATGATAAATAAAGGTTTTGTGGCGTACACCCTTTATGGAAAATCAAGAGAATATTACCCTTTGGTTAGGAAAAAAGATTATTTTTCTAAGCATGTAAAAGGGCTTATTCAGCGTTTTTTTGACAATAGTGCCCCACAGTTTGCTTCCTTTTTTACAGAAAGTACCAATTTGAGTAAAGAAGAATTACAAGACCTAAGAGACTTGATAGATAAACAGATAAAAAACAGATAACTATGCTGCTCTATGTGTTAAAATTCACAGCCATTTTAAGCATTTTTTTGGCGTTTTACAAACTGTTTTTAGAACAAGAGAGCGTGCATTTCTTTAAGCGGTTTTATCTGCTAGGAGCTATAGCTTTGGCCATAGGTGTTCCGTTAATTACGTTTACAACCTATGTAGAATTAGTACCAATTGACACGAACAAAATAGTAACAGAAACATTAATAACTAGCGTACCCAATGCAAAGTCCTATAGTTCTAATATAGCTCAAACTCCTTCTAGTTTTTTAGTAATAAAATTAAGTTATTGGCAAATACTACTATGGAGTATATACGGTTTTGGCGTTCTTATTTTTGGACTAAAGTTTATTGTGAATTTATACCAGATTAAACATAAAATTAAAACCAATCCAAAATATAAGATTCTAAATTATACAAGCGTTTTATTACAAGAAGACACATTACCTTATACGTTTTTAAATTATATCTTTTTTAATAAACAAAAGTTTGAAACCAATCAAATTCCAAAAGAGGTGCTTTGGCATGAGCAAACCCATGCAAGACAAAGGCATAGCATAGATATTTTGATTATACAGAGTTTACAAGTTGTTTTATGGTTTAATCCGTTGTTGTATATCACAAAACGTGCTATTAAACTTAACCACGAATTTTTAGCAGACCAAGGGGTTTTAAATAAAGGAGCAAAAGTGAGCTTTTATCAACAACTTTTGTTAGAATTTTCTTCGAAAAAGCCAAAACAACAATTAGTAAGTACCATCAATTATTCATCAATCAAAAAACGATTTACAGTTATGAAAACACAAACATCAAAAAGTACAATGGTATTACGGAGTTTAGTCCTTTTACCCTTATTAGCAATAACCCTATATGGCTTTAGCAATACGCTTGTTGTAGAAAAAACCTTGAGTAGCGTGGACAATACTATATTGACCAAAACTAATGCAGGAAAAACACAACAAAATTCACAGAAAGAAGCTTCTCAAGAATTAATGGAAGAATATAAAGCATTTATTGTAACATATAAAAAAACAAATGTCATTAATCACAACAAGTATGAACGAGCTTGTGTTATTTATCACAATATAATGTCAGACACACAAAGAAAGTCTGTTTCAAAACCTCCTCAAGAAATAGTAATACCTGCTAATGACTTAGAAAACGTACAGCCTAAAACTCCTACCAAAGACACCTACAATTTATGGAAAAACAAAGTTAATTATGCCTTATGGTTGGACACAAAAGTTATTGACAATTCAAAATTAAACACCTTATTATATAGTGATATTGAGTATTATACTAGCAGTTTTATTCATAAAAATGCTCGAAGTAAAAAATTCCCTCAAGCATACCAAGTAAGTCTTTTTACAAAAAAGGGATTTAATAGAGCTTACAAAAATGTCAAAATTAACGAGTATAAAGCCTTGTCAAAAACATATACTAAACAACTACACCAGTTTCTTGAAGGGGACAGGTTAGATAATTCAGCCCTAAAGGTTTTATATTATCAAGGCAAGCGTTTGTACGAAAGCATTTCCGAACAAAATAAACACGCACATCAACTTAATCCTTTGGCACCAATTCCTTCTGCAAAATCCAAAAAGGAGATTATTAAAAACGGAACGTTAAAAACCATTACTAAAAATAAGAACTCTAAAACAACAGTAAATACTAGAGAAGAATTCTTGAAGAAATATGATAGATACGAGACTTTACGTTACCAAAAACCACACTTTATAAAGAAATCAAAAAAGGATAAAAAGATAATGAACGATTTGTGGATGGAATTAAGACAAATGCTTATTTATTCTCTATCAAAAACTGACAAAAAAGATTTAAAATTCCCTATTTCGCCCCTTCTTCCTTACGTTAAAATTTTATATGATGGGACATCGTATTATAAAGTTTCTAATAAGTTAACCCCCGAAGAAATAAAATCCACGTTTGCTTTTCCTTATAATACTTCAGAACATAATGCACTAGATTTATTAGATGATTCAGACCCAATTACAATACCCATAGGGACTTATACACTAACAGAAGGAGAACTAAAAAAAGATAATAAACGACGTATTACTATTACAGTTTCAGAACATGGAGAGTATGCTATAAGTGAAGATGAACTTTATCAAAGATTTACCCCCATCTCTTTATCCGCTATTGAACGTATGATTTCTGCATTTTCAAAAAAAGAGATTCAAAATACGTTTGTGTTTTCAAAGTCAAAAGACTTAAATACGTTTCGTTCAAAATCAGCAAAAACATCAGGTTATCAAGACAGTATAGAAATTAAAATTATAAAAACAGATGTAAGATATCCTGTAAGTGAGTTTAAAGGGAAATATTACCAAAGAACATCGTTTCAATTCGCGTTAGATAACGACAATACCACATTACTAAAACCACATGTGCAACAGCTAGCTAAAATTTTTAGGGCACAAGGCATTACAAATATTACATTATAAATAGCATTAAAAGTGAAATAAATTATGAGTCATATATCTGATATGGATGCAGTTAAGTATTTTAAAACAATCCTACTAAAGCTCACATAATTATTTAAACATATAAACTTTAAGATAATAGTGTTTGATTTCTAAAAGAGTTTTAATTGATGTACTATAAAGCCTCGGTAGGATGATATTGAGAAATTAAATTAGTTATCATTATTAAACATAGAATCTAACATCTATAATGTGCTTCAATTTTATGCGAATCATAAATATAAATAAGACTTGTGTAGGTTTTTACCGTGCTTAATTAAGACTTTGTAGTCCATAGTAATAAGTTTTAATATGTGTGCTAGGTGCTTTTGTAATGTACTAGTTGTATTTCAGTCTAAAACAAAACAATATTCTACAAATGTTTAATTGTATAACAACAAACCTCTTTTACAATTTAAAATTATTGGTTAAAAGTTGAACTATGGTTACATTTGCGGAGCGAAAAATAATTTGTAAAAAATATGAATCTACACGAATATCAAGGTAAAGAAATACTAAGCAGTTTTGGTGTACGTATCCAACGAGGTATTGTAGCACAAACGCCTCAAGAAGCAGTAGCAGCTGCAAAAACATTAACCTCTGAAACTGGAACCAGTTGGCATGTTATAAAAGCACAAGTTCATGCTGGAGGTCGCGGAAAAGGCGGTGGAGTAAAACTTGCTAAAAACTTACAAGAAGTAGAACGTATTGCAGATACCATTATAGGTATGGATTTGGTAACACCTCAAACTTCTGCTCAAGGAAAGCGAGTACACCAAGTACTAGTAGCCGAAGATGTGTATTATCCAGGGGAGAGTGAAACAAGTGAGTTTTATATGTCTGTATTGCTAAATCGTGGTACAGGAAAAAACATGATAATGTACTCTACAGAAGGAGGAATGGATATTGAAACTGTAGCAGAAAAAACACCTCATTTAATCTTTACAGAAGAGGTAGATCCAGCAACAGGCTTACTAGCATTTCAGGCACGTCGCGTCGCTTTTAATTTAGGCTTGTCTGGATTGGCGTTTAAAGAAATGACAAAGTTTGTCATGGCTCTATATACAGCTTATGTAAAATCCGATTCGTCATTGTTTGAAATTAATCCAGTATTAAAAACCAGTGATAACAAAATAATGGCAGTAGATGCTAAAGTGACTATCGATGATAACGCATTGTACCGCCATAAAGATTATTTAGACCTAAGAGATATTAGGGAAGAAAATGCTATTGAAGTTGAAGCAGGAGAACTAGGTCTAAACTATGTGGACTTAGATGGAAATGTAGGTTGTATGGTTAATGGAGCAGGATTAGCTATGGCAACAATGGATTTAATTAAACAAGCTGGAGGAGAACCAGCTAACTTTCTAGATGTAGGCGGTACAGCAGATGCTGCTCGCGTAGAAGCTGCCTTTAAAATTATACTAAAAGACCCTGCCGTAAAAGCAATTTTAATTAATATTTTTGGAGGTATTGTGCGCTGTGATCGCGTAGCACAAGGTGTTATTGATGCCTACAAAAACATGAAAAATATAAACGTGCCTATTATTGTACGTTTACAAGGAACCAATGCCGATATTGCAAAAAAACTTATTGACAATTCTGGATTAGACGTGCAGAGCGCCGTAGAGTTTCAAGAAGCAGCAGACAAAGTGCAAGCTGTTTTAAAAAACTAGCTATTTTTAATATAGGCGTAATAAAAAGAGTGATGCCTAACGGGTATGACTCTTTTCTATTACAATCCTGTTGTGTAGTATTAGTTACCCGTTTAAGCCTTAAAGTTAACAAATAAATTATAGATAGAAAGTCTGCGAGGATTTTAGTAACTTATAATGTTATAACATAAAAAAGAAGACAACTTTAGTCTAATTAACACCAAGTTAAAACACTTTGCTTAAAAACTATAAGATAACATAATGTAACCATAAGCAAAACAGATGCACTACATGTAAGATTTATTTTTTTTTTATGACTAATATTGTGTATTAAAATTAAACTAAAATATTATGGCATTAGAGATTACAGATGCGACGTTCGAAGAAACCGTATTGAAAAGCGATAAACCAGTATTGGTAGATTTTTGGGCTGCTTGGTGTGGCCCGTGCAGAATGGTTGGTCCAATAATAGAAGAAATTAGCAATGAGTTTGAAGGTAAAGCTATTGTTGGTAAAATAGATGTTGATGCAAATCAAGAATTTGCTAGCAAGTATGGTGTACGTAACATCCCAACAGTTTTAGTCTTCCAAAATGGCGAAGTTGTAGGACGCCAAGTAGGTGTCGTACCAAAAAATGTATATGAAGATGCAATCAATAGCATATTATAATACATTGAAACTGCTACAAATAAAAAAGGTTTGGCATTATGTCAAACCTTTTTTATTTTAGAGCTTTTAACAATAGTATGCTAACCTCATTGTCAAGATACTTCATTTTACACTAAATGAAACCTAATAAATTATGAATTTAGAAAATGAATTACAAAAAGCCTCTGGATTTAAGCACCTAGAACTGCTCGCAAAACAAGTTGTAGAGGGTTTTATTTCAGGAATGCATAAAAGTCCTTTTCATGGATTTTCAGCAGAGTTTGCAGAGCATAAAATATACAATCAAGGCGAGAGTACACGCCATATTGATTGGAAACTATTTGCTAAAACAGACAAGCTATACACTAAGCGTTATGACGAAGAAACGAACTTGCGCTGCCATCTTATTATAGATAACAGTGGATCTATGCAATATCCAAAAGTTAATACTCTAAGCATAAAGTCCCTAAACAAAATCGGGTTCTCAGTACTAGCTTCCGCTTGTTTAATGCGGATTTTAAAAAAACAACGCGATGCTGTAGGATTAAGTATATACAGTGATTCTTATGATTACTATGCCCCAGAAAAAGGAAGCGACCGCCACCATAATATGCTGTTAAATCAGCTTGAACATACAGGAAAGTCTAAGCCTAAAAACAAACAAACTCAAACCTACGAATACTTACACCAAATTGCCGAAAAACTACATAGACGATCCTTAGTGTTTTTATTTACCGATATGTTTCAAACAACAGTTAGCGATGATAAGATGTTTGAAGCATTACGCCATTTAAAGCATAACAAACATGAAGTTGTTTTGTTTCATGTATTCGATAAGCAAAAAGAATTTCTTTTCAATTTTGACAATAAGCCAAAACGCTTTTTAGATTTAGAAACAGGCGATCATATTGACTTATATGCCGAAAATATTAAAACCAATTACAAAACCGCAGTAAGTACGTATTTTAATACAATTCGATTAAAATGTGGTCAGTATAAAATTAAATACGTTGAAGCAGACATTAATCAAGGCTTTAATAAGGTGTTGACTACTTATATGGTAGAGCGTCAAAAATTTGTGTAAACAAGCGTCGCAATAGCCCTAACTCAACAAAACGATTGTGCAATTGCATCTATAAATTCATAAAAGTAAACTTGCGCATAGCCAGATGTACTCTTACTCTATTAACAATAAAATAAACAAGAGTATAGCCGTTAAAATTCAAAACCTTAAAATTGTACGCTATTTGTAATCATATCATGTTAGGTTGTATTGCTAAACCCTACTTATGTTGTATATTTGCATCTAGCTTAGAAAAGCTTTTTAATAAACGATTAAG
Source organism: uncultured Flavobacteriaceae bacterium (assembly GCA_938011315.1). Taxonomy (GTDB): domain Bacteria; phylum Bacteroidota; class Bacteroidia; order Flavobacteriales; family Flavobacteriaceae; genus AU392. The sequence continues at coordinate 52,961 of CALLUG010000008.1, read as the reverse complement.
GATAGTAAAAACATAAGAAGTCATTTTCTAAAAGTCTTGTAAACTATAATGTAGCAATAAATGATTAAAGTTTCTGAAGCAGCAAAAACAAAAGTTGTAGCACTTATGGCAGAAGAGGGATTTAGCCCACAAAACGACTATATTAGAGTAGGTGTAAAAAGTGGAGGTTGCTCTGGCTTATCATACGATTTGAAATTTGATAACCAACAACAAACAGAAGACAAAGTTTTTGAAGATAACGGAGTAAAAATTATAGTCGACAAAAAAAGCTTCTTATATCTTATTGGCACAACACTAGAGTATTCCGGAGGATTAAACGGAGCAGGTTTTGTATTTAATAACCCCAATGCTAATCGCACCTGTGGTTGTGGCGAAAGTTTTTCATTATAGATTAAAAAAACATCAGATTGTTAACGGCGTGATATTGTATAAAGATGAGTAAATATACAGAAGACGATTTAAGAGAAGAATTAAAAACCAAACAATACGAATATGGTTTTTATACAGATATAGAATCTGAAACTTTTCCTGTAGGACTAAATGAGGATATTGTTAAAGCCATTTCTAAAAAGAAAGAAGAACCCGAGTGGATGACACAGTGGCGATTAGAAGCCTTTAGAATTTGGCAAGCTATGGAAGAGCCAGACTGGGCCAACGTTAACTACGAAAAACCAGATTTTCAAGCCATAGCATATTATTCTGCCCCAGTAGCTGTAGATCCCAACAAAACTTTAGATGATGTTGATCCAGACTTACTTGCAATGTATAAAAAATTAGGCATCTCTGTAGGCGAACAAAAACGGATGAACAATATTGCTATGGATGTTGTAGTAGACTCCGTATCTGTAGCTACAACCTTTAAGAAAACTTTAGCCGAAAAAGGTATTTTGTTTATGAGTATTTCTGAAGCAATAAAAGAGCATCCTGAACTTGTAAAAAAATACCTTGGTAGCGTTGTGCCACAAAAAGATAATTTTTATGCAGCCCTAAACAGTGCCGTATTTAGTGATGGTTCTTTTTGCTATATTCCAAAAGGGGTTAAATGCCCTATGGAATTATCAACTTACTTTAGAATTAACCAAGCAGGAACAGGGCAGTTTGAGCGTACACTCGTTATTGCAGATCAAGGGAGCTACGTGTCTTACCTAGAAGGCTGTACCGCACCAAGTCGTGACGAAAACCAACTACACGCCGCCGTAGTCGAATTAATCGCGCTTGACGATGCTGAAATAAAATACAGTACCGTACAAAACTGGTTTCCGGGCAATGCTCAAGGCAAAGGAGGAGTTTATAATTTTGTAACCAAAAGAGGGCTATGCGAAACCAATGCAAAAATATCATGGACTCAAGTAGAAACAGGAAGTGCCGTTACTTGGAAATACCCTTCTTGCGTGCTAAAAGGAAATAACTCTGTTGGTGAGTTTTATTCTATTGCAGTAACAAATAATTACCAGCAAGCCGATACAGGTACAAAAATGATCCACCTAGGGAAAAACACAAAATCCACAATTATTTCCAAGGGAATTTCTGCAGGAAAATCACAAAATAGTTACCGAGGATTAGTGCAAGTAAACGCTAGAGCAGAAAATGCTCGTAACTTTTCACAGTGCGATAGCTTACTAATGGGTAACGAGTGTGGAGCACATACATTTCCATATATAGAAACCAAAAATAAATCGGCACAGATAGAACACGAAGCAACCACAAGTAAAATTGGTGAAGATCAAATTTTTTACTGTAACCAACGAGGTATTGATACCGAAAAAGCTATCGCATTAATTGTAAATGGTTTTAGTAAAGAGGTCTTAAACAAGCTGCCTATGGAGTTTGCTGTGGAAGCACAAAAATTGTTAGAAATAAGTTTAGAAGGATCTGTAGGATAACAATGTATTATGAAAAAAATAACTATCATCTTATTAAGCATCACCCTATTTGTAAGCTGTAAAAAAGAATCAAACTCAGGTACAGAAAATCCAAATACGGCTAACCAAAAGACCACTGTTGTAGAAGGCAATTTTATTTATCACGACAATGTAGCAGTATTACAAACCAGCAAACAAGTTTATAATGTTATCGTAGATGCAAAAATGCATGAACTAAACAAACTCGTAGAGAAATACAAAAAAGAAGCTACCGATATGATTAAAGTTCAAGTTCGTGGAGAAATTACACCCAAAGCCGAAAACGAAAAAGGTTGGCCCTTTAATGTGCAGATAAAAGAAGTTTTAAGTGTTTTTAAACCAAAAGAAATTGCAGGTAATACTATAAAATAGGAAATAAATGTCCTTAACAATTGCAAAAAAAATAATAATTACAACCTTGAGTATATGGCTAGTAACTAGCTGTAAGCAACAAGGTGGAACAACTGTTAGTAAAGACGCAAAGACTAGCCCTAGTGTAAGCTTACAAATGTTTAACTCAGGTCAGATAAAAGTAAACCGACTTGAAGCATTTTCCGATAGCCTACATCTTTATAAAGGACAAAGCAAAGCCTTTGTAGATCCTACATACATTATAACACACCATCCTACCGGCAAACGTTTAATTTGGGATACAGGCTTACCAGAAGCCATAGGTAAAACCCCTATTACACCGGGCGATGGCACGTTTACTTTATCTAGGCAGGACTCTCTTGTTAACCAACTAAAAACACTACAATTAAGTTACGATGATTTTGATTATATAGCCCTATCACATAGTCATTTTGATCATACAGGAACAGCAAATTATTTTAAAAATGCAACATGGCTCGTTCAAGCTAACGAATATGAGTTTATTACCAACAAAGACAATGCTGCTTTAGGACTTGCAGTTTCAGAATTAACAAAAGTAGAAAAACTAAAAGGCGATTACGATGTTTTTGGAGATGGTAGTGTTGTCATTAAGTACACGCCTGGACATACCATAGGGCATCAATCGTTGTATATAGACTTAGGTTTAAAACGTCCAATATTACTAACAGGAGATTTATACCACTTTCAAGAAAATCGTCAAAATAAAATCTCACCAAGTTTTAACTATAACTTTGAACAAACTAGAGCAAGCATGGAGGCTTTTGAAACTTTTGCAAAACAAAAAAATGCAATTGTAATCATTCAGCATAGTCCAAAAGATTATAAAAAATTACAAGAATTATTAAAGAATAAAACCATACACTAAGTATAAACCCTATTTATGTTACTAATTAAAGATTTGCACGCAAGTGTTGAAGGCAAAGAAATTCTTAAAGGAATTAACCTAGAAGTAAACGCAGGAGAAGTCCATGCCATTATGGGACCAAATGGCTCTGGAAAAAGTACTTTAGCCTCTGTCATTGCAGGAAAAGAAGACTATGAGGTAGAAAAAGGAGATATCATCCTAGATAACCAAAACCTTGACGAGTTGGCTGCCGAAGAGCGAGCGCACAAAGGTATTTTTCTATCTTTTCAATATCCAGTGGAAATTCCAGGCGTATCAGTAACTAATTTTATTAAAACAGCAATAAACGAAACACGTAAGGCAAAAGGACTAAAGGATATGCCTGCCAAGGATATGCTTAAAATGATTCGTGAAAAAGCAGAATTATTAGAGATAGATCGCAAGTTCCTATCTCGTTCACTTAATGAAGGGTTTTCTGGAGGCGAAAAAAAACGTAACGAAATCTTTCAGATGGCAATGCTAGAACCAAAACTTGCTATTCTTGATGAAACAGATTCAGGATTGGATATTGATGCCCTTCGTATTGTAGCTAATGGCGTTAATAAATTGAAATCTAAAACGAATGCCGTTGTTGTAATTACCCACTACCAGCGGTTGTTAGACTATATTGTTCCAGATTTTGTGCACGTACTATACAACGGTAAGATTGTAAAATCGGGCGGTAAAGAGCTAGCTCACCAGTTAGAAGAAAAAGGATACGATTGGATTAAACAAGAAGCAAACGCATAGCGGTAACTAGGTATTAGTAACAAAAGTAGTTAAAAAACACATGGACTTAAAAGATAAATTAGTATCCTCATTTTTAGCCTTCGAAAATGGAGTTGATGCCAACGATTGCATACATGATATTAGGAACGAAGCCATAAAAACATTCGAGAATAAAGGATTTCCATCCAAAAAAGAAGAAGCTTGGAAATACACATCGCTCAACGCTATCTTAAACCATGACTATAGCGTGTTTTCTAACAAAGAACACATGGTTGAGTATAAAGATATTAAACATTATTTTATTGATGATATCGAAACTTTTAAAATTGTGTTTATCGACGGCGTTTATTCATCTCACTTATCGCAAACCACACATGGACCAATGGATATCTGTTTAATGTCTGCTGCATTAACAAAACCAAAGTACAAAGCTGTTATCGAAAATTATTTTAATAAAGTAGCCGTACAAGACAGCTTAACCTCACTAAACACGGCATTTACCAATGAAGGTGCTTATATCCATATCCCCAAAAACAAATTGGTAGAAAAACCAATCCAAATTGTTTATTTTTCTACAGGCAATGAAGCCGCAACAATAACGCAACCTCGCAACTTAGTAGTTGTAGATGAAAATTCGCATGTACAAATTATTGAACGCCACCAAAGTCTAACCGATAATGCTGTGTTAACAAACAGTGTTACAGAAATTTTTGCAGACAAGCGTGCTATAGTCGATTATTATAAAATACAAAACGACAACTTAAATGCATCTCTAATAGACAATACCTTTGCAAATCAGCACGACAATAGTATTGTATCTGTACATACGTTTTCGTTTGGAGGAAAACTAACGCGTAATAACCTTAATTTTTTCCAAAATGGAGAGCATATCGATTCCATACTAAAAGGAATTACTATTATTAAAGACAAACAACATGTCGATCACAATACACTAGTACACCATATCGAACCAAATTGTGAAAGCCATCAAGACTATAAAGGAATTTTTTCGGATAGATCTACAGGGGTGTTTAACGGTAAAGTTATTGTCGAAAAAGAAGCACAAAAAACAAACGCTTTTCAATCTAACAATAACATCTTATTAAGTGACAAAGCCTCCATAAATACAAAGCCTCAACTAGAAATTTTTGCAGACGATGTAAAATGTTCTCACGGTTGTACTATTGGACAACTAGATGAGAGTGCTATGTTTTATATGAGATCTAGAGGGATAGCAGAGAAAGAAGCAAAAGCCTTATTAATGTACGCCTTTAGCAATAATGTACTAGGTTCTGTGAAAATTAAAGAACTCAAAAACAGAATTAATAACATTATAGCAACCAAGTTAGGAGTTAGTATCGGGTTTGATATTTAATGTCATAATGAATTATAAACTGTAAATTAAGACCGTTACTGTATTTGCAGTCAATTATTTAATATAAAATATAGTAAATTCGTATTTACGACGCATTTAAGGGCGTTCTAAAACAGCTTTAACTTTTGCTATAACAGTTTTTGGAGCAATACTCCCAGCTGCTTCTTTATAGTGTTTTGGATATTTATTTCCATAGATAGAGCTTGGTATTTTAGGATATTTTAGCCTGTCAGCAATTAAGGCGTAATGCTCAGGTTGATTAAATGGCGAAAACCCTGCATAGGGGTGTGTCACCCCCCAAATACTAACAACTTTTACTCCTAGCATTGCCGCAATGTGTGCGTTTGCAGAATCCATAGATAGCATAAGACTTAAATTAGAAATAATGGCTAACTCTTCCTTTAAGTTCAGTTTTCCTGCGGTATTAATTGTATTGGAGTATTTGTTTTCAAAAGTGCTTAAAGTAGCGATTTCTTGTGCTCCGCCTCCAAAAAGGAGTATTGTATATGTTTTAGATAATTCAGAAATAACAAGTTCCATAACATCCAAGGGATACATTTTACTTTCGTGTGCGGCGAACGGCGCAATACCAATGTAAGTGGTGTGCGGTTCCCCTATAAGCTTAAGTATTTTGTTATTTAAAGATTTGGGCTTAGGAAATGTAGGTTTGCTTAAATTTATAGAAAACCCTAAGGATTCAAAAACATCAGCGTAGCGCTTGTGAGTTGTTTTAAGGGGCGCAAAGCACTGTCCTTTTATTAGTGCTTTTTTTTCTTTTCGACCTTTGTTTATTTGTATAAATTTTAGTTTAGGTAATAGGAATTTTAAAACATTACTACGTATTACATTATGTAAGTCGGCTACAGCATCGATGTCTAATGTTGCTATTATTTTGGATAATTTATAGAGACCTTTTAGACCTTTATGTTTATTTCTTATATCGGCAGGGTAAACCGTTATTTGTTGTAAATCCTGAAAAAAGGGACTAAAGAATGCTTGTGTAAGGACGGTTAGTTTTACATTAGGATATTGTTTTGTAAATGCTTTTAGTATAGGAACTGCCATTGCTACGTCTCCCATAGCAGATAGGCGAATTACGAGTATGTGTTTTGGTAATTTTGACACTCAATAAATAGAAAAGATGAGGTATTATTTTTGAGAACGCAATACAGGGTTTAGCTCATTATCGTTATACATCTTCATTTGCTTATAAACCTTCATATACTTCCTGCCATGCTCTATATCGTATAATAAATCGTCTATAGCTTTACTCAAGTCGATTTGCTGCTCTAGGAGGATGTCTAATTTTTCTTGACAGGCTTTAATATGAGCTTCAGAGGCATCGCTACGCTCTACTTCTTCGTTCATATGGTAAATTTTTAAGGCCAAAATAGACAAGCGATCAATGGCCCATGCAGGACTTTCAGAGTTGATTTTGGCATCTGGTAGTGCTGTAATATGTTTGTATTTCTCAAGAAAATAGCTATCAATATACTCCACCATATTTGTACGATCTTGGTTAGAAGCATCTATTTTGCGTTTTAAGCTTAAGGCCTCAACAGGGTTTATTTGAGGGTCTCTAATGTCATCTTCATAATGCCATTGCACAGTATCTATCCAACATTTTCTATAAAGTAAATGCTCTATTAAGTGCGTGTGCTTGTCATAATTGTTTATAAAGGCTTGTTCTACAGTATTTGCAATATGGTATGTTTTTATAACGTCTTGAAAAAGAGTGTTAGCATTTTTTGCGAACATAAAGTGAATGTTTATATGGCAAATATACTTTTAAATATTCGGATTTTAAACACATGTATTTTATTAATTATTATAGCAAAATGTAAGTTATAGGGGTTATAAGTAAAATCCAAACAAACAGTTCTGCAAACCATCGCTCTTTAACTGTTTCTAAATAGTTTGTAATAATAATTGATAAGAAAGCAAAACCAAAAATAAACTCACTACCATTTTTGTTTGGTGCTATAATAATAATAACCCCACTCACAAGCATAGCAATAATCACCAATAAAAAGCCTGGTTTTTTTGCCCTAACAATAGTTTTTAAATTATTAATATAAAAAAACAAAGCCCATAAACTTAAGGATGTTACAATAGTAATTGCTATAATTAATTTTGTTATATTATAGGCACTAAGATCTAAGCTTATAGATTGTATATGGTCGTGTAATTCCGAGATCTTATTGTTGGTTAAGAGTGAATAACTTACAGTAAATGCAACAACGCAAAGTAAACCCACAAAAGGGATAATCCAATTTTTTATATCATTTACGGCATAAAGTAGTAAAGCTGCTATAATAACTAAAAAAAACAATAAGCTCCAAAAATAAAATAACGCAGCAATGCCCACCCAAAACGAAGCATCTAGCAATTTTTTCTTTACAGTTAATCCGTTTCTAATGCTGATGGTCCGTCTAAATGAGAGTAAAATAAAAAAATTAGCAATAAGTACATTATCAACTTTAAAAACGATTGGAAAAACACCCAGTAGCAATGTGAAAATTAAAACTTTATAGCTGTTTTTTTGCGTTAAGTCATTTTTTCTGGAAAAAAAATCTAACATAAAAACAGAACTTAATAGTAGTAAGCACAGAAATAATTCCGTTAGAACTGCTATAAAATTAAATTGCTGAATTAAAACGGATAATCTAGTACTAACAAATAATATAAGCAAATAGGCTAGTAGTATTACAAAGTGAATGGGTTTTGATGTGCGAAAAAAACTTGTTATCATTTAAAGAGTTTGTATATTTGTGCTCTAAATATAAGAGTTTACCAATGAAAGATTTATTTTATGCAATTCAAGATTTGTTTGTAAATGTTTTTTTTGCACCATTTGATGCCTTAAAACTACTAGAATTATACAACTGGTGGGGGGCTAATTTAATTTCGTTTGTGTTTATAATTATTGGTCTTGTAGCATTTACTTACTGGATGATTCAACTAAAAAAATACAATGATACTGACGAAGAGGATAAAAGCATTTCTTCTCATTCCTACTTATAAGTCAAAGCCAATATCTTTACGATAATACATCTTATCAAACTTTAGTTTTTCTATAGATTGGTAAGATTTTTTTATGGCATCTTGATAAGTATCTCCGTAAGAAGTTATTGCCATAACGCGACCTCCAGAAGTTACAACCTTTGTGTTTTGTAGTTTTGCTCCAGCATGAAATACTATCGATTTTGATATGGTTTCTATGCCTACAATTTCTTTCTCTTTTTCGTAAGCCTCTGGGTAACCTCCAGAAACGAGCATTACTGTTGCTGCTGCACGCTTATCTATGTCTAGAGTTATAGTGTCTAGTTTTTGTTCTGCTACGGCTTTAAATAGTTGTACAAGATCTGTGTTTAAACGTGGCAATACAACTTCGGTTTCAGGGTCTCCCATACGCACATTGTACTCTATAACTTTGGGTTGGTCGCCAACTTTTATTAAGCCAATAAATAAAAAGCCTTTGTAAGGCAAGTTGTCGTTTTGAAGCCCCTTTATTGTTGGTGCTACAATTTGCTGTTCTATTTTAGACATAAAAGCATCGTCTGCAAACGGAACTGGAGATATAGCACCCATACCTCCTGTATTTAACCCGGTGTCGCCTTCGCCAATACGTTTATAATCTTTTGCTGTTGGGAGTATTTTGTAATTATTGCCATCGGTAAGTACAAAGCAGCTAAGCTCTATACCGTCTAAAAATTCTTCAATGACCACCGTATCACTTGCTGTTCCAAATTTTGAATTGAGTAGCATGGCTTTCAGCTCAGTTTTAGCATCGTGTAAGTTATCTAAAATAACAACCCCTTTTCCTGCTGCTAGACCATCTGCTTTAAGTACATAAGGAGGGTTTAGGTGTTCTAAAAATACATAAGCCTCTGCTATAGTATCTTTATTAAAACTTTGGTAGGCTGCCGTTGGGATATTATGTTTGTGCAAAAACGCTTTAGCAAACGCTTTACTGCCCTCTAGTGTTGCCGCCGCTTTTTGTGGGCCTATAATGGCAATATTTTTTAGGGCTTCATCGTTCAAAAAATAGTCGTGAATACCTTGTACCAAGGGATCTTCTGGCCCTACAATAACCATAGTTATTTTTTTATCTAGTACAAAGGTTTTAATGTCTGAAAAATGAGTTACACTGAGGTTTACATTTTCAGCAACTGTGGCTGTGCCAGAGTTTCCAGGAGCTACAAACAGGTTGTTGCATAAAGGACTTTGGGCAATTTTCCAAGCAAAAGCATGCTCTCTACCACCAGAGCCAAGAATTAGAATATTCATAACGAAATACTGTTTCGCACAAAAATAATTGCTTTTATGCTTAAAAAATAATTATTTCAGAAAAACATATTAGTTCTAATTTTTAAGCGTTATGCCGCTGTAATTAATACGGCCCCCTTGAGTTTGCAAGATTAAGGTTAAATGCTAAAACCGTTTAGCTAATCGTTTGTGTTTGTTGATGGTAAACAAAAAAATGAACAATAAACTCTATTTATATCTAAAAAACACATTAGTTCGATAAGACCAACACTTTCTGTATCTCTCTATCGTCGTGTATGTTGTAAGGGCTTTACCTAAGCTCTTAGTCTTTAAAAAATAGGGCTTTTAGCTCTGTGGCATCGTTGGGTTTCATTTTTCCTGCGAGAACTAAGCTCAATTGTTTACGGCGCAAAGCACCATCAAACCTTAGGGTTTCTTCCTCTGTTTCAGGTTTTAGCTCTGGCACTTTTACAGGTCGTCCGCTTTCATCTACAGCAACAAAGGTATAAATGGCTTCATTGGCCTTAATACATTCTCCAGATTCACGATCTTCAATCCAGACATCGATATATACCTCCATAGAGGTTTTAAACGCTCGGGACACTTTGGCCTCTACCGTTACTACACTTCCTAAAGGGATAGCACGGTTAAAAGCCACGTGGTTTACAGATGCAGTAACTACAATGCGTCTGGAGTGTCGGCGTGCTGCAATACTTGCAGCACGATCCATTCGTGCTAATAACTCTCCTCCAAATAGGTTGTTTATTGGGTTTGTTTCGCTCGGCAAAACCAAGTCGGTCATAATGCTTTTTGAGTCTCTAGGATATTTTATTGACATAAAAAATAGTGTTTAAAACCCTTAATCGTGTTAAGGTGTTTATAAAAACAAAGGTAAGTTTTTATAAAAATGTAAAAAGAGCTTAGTTAAGGTTTTTAACCAGTAGCCAAGCACTTTTGTTTATGCTACGTCGTATTTTATACAATTCGCGTTGTGCTTCGTCTCTAGTGTCGTAACTAGAATAAACAACTTGATGAAGACCGTATTTGTTCTTTCCAATTTTTCGAGCATTAAATCCAATTTTTTGAAGTTGTTTTAGCTTTTTATCGCTATTTGCTTCTACTCTAAACGCTCCTGCAACTAGATGAAAGTTACCACTTTGTTTTGTAACATTTAGTATTGCCTCTGGTAGTGGGTTTGCAATTACAAATGTGGCTTGTTGTACTCTATCGGCAATTACCTTATTGGCTTCTTCTTGTGCTATTTGGTTATTGCTTTCTATTTGGTAAACATAATAGTTAGACCCTATAAGCCCACCGAGAGCTAAAAACACTAGGGCAAAAGCGGCATATTTCAAAAATGGTCTAGACTTACGTTTTTCTGTCGTAATTGCTATTGGTACTGCAGCTTCTATGTGTTCTACCTCAGTCTTTAAAACCTCTCGAGTTATATTGGGAGATACAAACTTAGATAAGCCAAATGCATTTTTAAAATAATTTAACTCATTTGATGGTGTAAATTGCAATTTTCCTTCGCTGGTTAATTTTAGTGCGCCAATAGCATTAAACACTAACGTGTCGCCTTGTGCTAGGCAAGATTTAAAAAACGTGACTTGCAAAGCTATTTTTTTTACGGCAACGTGGTAAGGTACGTTTTCGGTAGCAGTAATATAGTTTGCCAAAAGACCGTCGTTGGTTTTTAATTGTTCGTTAAAGACTAACATTTTTTTTGGCGGAAAAAAAGTGCTTGCATCTTTATTGAGCTTAGCAGAGCTGGGCTGTGCTAAAAATGCTCCAAACTCAGGAACAACAACACATTCGTATTGGTATAGTAAGTCGCTTATGTAATTTTGTAATTGCATTGGTTCAAAAATAAAATAAAATAAAACTTTAAAAATACTATGAGTAGATTATTTATTAACAGTTTTTTTTAGTTTCTTGTGGTTTGAAAATCAGATTTATAAAAATGACAGATACAGATCTTCTTTATGTTTTAGCACTTCAAAATGTATCTAAAATAGGCGATATTACAGCAAAAAAATTAATTAATCACTGTGGTTCTGCCGAGGGTGTTTTAAAAGAAAAACCAAATAAGCTACTTAAAATCGATGGCATAGGACATGCTATGATTAGCGATTTGTACGGGGCGCATCATTTGAGAGCCGCAGAGGATGAACTAAAGTTTATAACACACAAAAAAATTAAGTACCACTATTTTACAGACAATGATTATCCTGAACGTTTAAAGCATTGTATTGATGGTCCTGTTTTATTATTTCAATCGGGAAATATTACACTCAAAAACCAACGTATAATAAGTATTGTTGGTGCTAGGAAAATTACAACCCAGGGCATTGCTAATTGCGAACGACTTATCGAAACCTTAGCCATATACAACCCAATTATCATCTCTGGGTTTGCTTATGGGACCGACATTACAGCACAAAAGGCTGCCCTAAAGCACAATTTACAAACCATAGGCTGTTTGGCGCATGGGCTAAACCAAATTTACCCTAAGGCTCACAAAAAATATGTGTCTGCTATAGAAAATTATGGCGGATTTTTTACAGATTTTTGGAGTAGCTCAGACTTTAATAGAAAAAATTTTTTAAAACGAAATAGAATTATTGCAGGACTAAGCGAAGCAACTATAGTTGTAGAATCTGCCCAAAAGGGAGGCAGCTTAGTTACTGCCGACATTGCTAGTTCCTACAATAGAGAGGTATTTGCAATTCCAGGCAGGATAACAGATGCCCAAAGTATAGGCTGCAATAACTTAATTAAATACCAAAAAGCACATTTGCTTTCTCAACCCGAGGATGTACCTTATATTTTGAATTGGCAACTAAAACAAGATAAAAAACCAATACAAAAAACGCTATTTGTAACCTTAGACCCAGAGGAAACATTGATTTTTAATTATCTAAAAGATAATGGCAAAACGCTACTAGATTATATTGCTCTAAACTGTAATTTGCCCACATACAAGGTTGCTTCAATATTATTAAATCTAGAACTTAAAGGAGTGGTTAACCCTCTAGCAGGAAAGCAATTTGAAGTGTCCTAGCTACCGTGTTTATAATTGATTAATGCCTTTCATACCCCCTCAATCTAGCGTAATGCAAATTTTCGTTATTTTGCTTAGGTTTTTGTGTACAAGATACTATTTTTAGAGCATTGGTAGTATGCGTGTTTTTGACTTTTAGAAGCTTTATATTTGGCTGTGAGAAAAAACCAAATATAATGGACTACACAATAGTTTTTTTGGTTACAGAGACTAATATTTAACAGGGTTTTTATGATACTTAGTTTACCTTGCTCAAATCATTTTAATATATTGGTTGCAAAATTTGTATATTTCAATACTTTAAAAATTTATAATTAAGCTAAACAAAAACAATACTAATGGCAGAACAAAAAAATTATAAACAAGCACTATCTACTCTTGTTACCGTATTTTTCTTTTGGGGATTTATTGCAGCTTCCAACGGCGTATTTATTCCGTTTTGTAAAACGTATTTTGCAATCGATCAGTTTCAATCGCAACTAGTAGATTTTGCTTTTTATGGTGCTTACTATTTTGGTGCTTTAGTTTTGTTTATAAGCTCCAATACTAACGGGAAAGACATTATGAATGCTTGGGGGTATAAAAACGGTATTATATACGGCTTGTTATTGAGTGCCATAGGTGCAGTAGTTATGTTTCCTGCAATAGCGGGTGCGGCTCCTGGAGATTCAAATGTTTTTTACTATGTATTAGTTGCATTGTTTGTTGTTGGTCTGGGCTTTTCTATCCAACAAACGGCGGCAAACCCTTTTGCTATAGCCTTAGGAAATCCAGAAAAAGGGGCGCATCGTCTAAACCTAGCTGGAGGTATTAATTCTTTTGGGACTACCATAGGGCCTATTGTGGTTGCGCTTATTTTATTTGGATCTACGCCTAAGTCTGGCCCTGAGCTAGAGGCCTTAATTACTAGTGGTGCAATACAGTTATCTACCATACAATATCTTTATCTTGCTGTTGGAGGTTTATTTTTATTAGCAGCAGTCCTTTTTTATTGTTCTAAAACATTGCCTCAGGCAAAAACAGACGCTACAATTATTAAAGCACCAAAAGCCGTTGCAGCACTTACTGTAATGACACTTTTGCTTATTGTTTGTTTTTATTTAATTTTTAATCAATACAAAAATGAAATTCCTAGTGATCGTTTTATTTTAAATTTAACTCTACTAAGTTTAGTCATTGTGGTTGGCACACTCCTATTTGCTAATACAATGGCAAAAAAGAAAACGGCAGGTTGGGGCGCTATGCGCTATCCTCAATTAATCTTAGGGATGCTTGCTATTTTTACCTACGTAGGAGTAGAGGTAACTATACAAAGTAACTTAGGGGAGCTATTAAAGTTTGTTAGCAAAACAGTTAACGGGGTTAAGCTAAATCCAATAGGCTTAAAAGCAATGAGCGATACGGAGATTGCTCCTTTAATTTCTATGTACTGGGGTGGTTTAATGATTGGAAGATGGGCCGGTGCCATTGCTGTATTTAACCCCTCAAACAAGCTAAAGACGTGGCTTTATATTTTGGTGCCTTATAGTGCCTTTGGCGTAATTCTTTTTGTAAATTACATTTCTGGGTTTTATGTAAAAAACTTGTTTTTATTTGCGTTGTGTGTAGCACTGCAAATAGCTGCTTTTTTTATGGGAAAAGATAAACCTGCACTAACCCTCAAAATATTTGGATTACTAGGTGTCCTTGCTGTCCTCATTGGGCTATTTGCTAACGGCACTTTAGCCTTATATGCTTTTTTAAGTGGCGGACTGTTTTGCTCTATTATGTGGCCTAGTATTTTTGCATTAAGTATTAAGGGCTTAGGGAAATATACTTCCCAAGGGTCTGCATTTTTAATTATGATGATTTTGGGTGGCGCTATTATTCCGCCATTACAAGGCAAACTTGCCGATGTTATAGGAATTCATAATTCGTACTGGGTTGCTGTAGCTTGTTTTTTGTATTTAGCCTTTTTTGCACAACGCGTTGAGCGGGTCATAAAAAACGCTAGAGTTAGTTAACGCTTGGCAAGTACTTTTTTAGTCCAACCATTAACCTTCAGCCTTAGCTTAAGCAAGAGGAGTAATTTATTATCTTTCTGCGCAAGCTCTGCGTGTCTGTTTATATAGTAATTAATGCGCAACAATTTGTTTTTCAAAATTATACATATAAAACTCTAGCGATGTAGTGAGCAGTTTATTTTTGTAAAAAAAAGTTTAAGCACTTCAATATTAAAAACTAAAGATAAGCCAATTTCTTTTTTTAATTTTACATCAAAATTTATAGCACCTAGTGGGAAGTAAAAATAAACTAAAACGATTTAAAGAAAACAACACGTTTAACCACGTATTTCAACCCTTGCGGTCGGAATTAGTAGAGGAAGCATACCCCTTAAAAGGGAACTGGAATAAACTGTTTTTTAAAAACAATAATCCTTTAGTTTTGGAGCTGGGTTGTGGCAAAGGCGAGTATACTATTGGTCTAGCAAAACGCTATCCAAACAAAAACTTTATTGGTATCGATACCAAAGGTGCTCGTTTTTGGAGAGGAGCTAAAACCGCTTCAAACGACAAAATGACTAATGTAGCGTTTATTAGAGCTCAAATTGAGCTAATACAATCGTTGTTTGCTACCAGCGAAGTAGATGAAATTTGGATTACCTTTCCCGATCCACAAATAAAATATAAACGGACAAAACACCGTATGACTAATACGGCATTTTTACAACGGTACCGTAGCATACTAAAACCCGAAGGCACTGTTAACCTAAAAACCGATAGCGAGTTTATGCATGGGTACACATTAGGCTTACTACACGGCGAAGGACACGATGTATTATATGCCAATCACGATATTTATAGGCAAGAAGGTAGCCCAAGTGAAGTTACTGAGATACAAACCTATTATGAAAACCAATATTTAGAACACAATAAAGCAATTACGTATATTAAGTTTAAAATTAAAAACTATTGAATAGCACTCTCGTCTTTTTTGTTGGTTTTGTAGTTTCGCTAGTAGGTGTTGTACCTCCGGGTTTATTAAACATGTCTGCGGCAAAAATAAGCCTAAAAGAAGGTTACTCTCGTGGGCTTATGTTTTCCGTAGGTGTTTGTATAATTGTTGCTTTACAGGCCTATATTGCTTTAATCTTTGCAAGATATTTAAGCAACCACCCCAGTAGTATTGAAACATTAAAGCGAGTTGCTTTAGTCATCTTTGTTCTAATTACAATTTACTATCTTTTTATTGCCAAAAGGCGACTGAAACCAGATCTAGATACAACTGTAAGAAGTAAAAAAAGTAGATTTTTTTTGGGGTTATTTATGTCATCCATAAATATGTTTCCAATACCTTATCAAGCCTATATGGGTATTAGTTTAGCCTCTTTCAATATTTTAACGTTTAGCCAAGCAACTATTACCACCTATGTCCTAGGGGCCTTTAGTGGAACCTTTGCGATGCTATACATGTATATGGTCTTTTTTGAAAAAGTTAAAACTAAAAATTTTACCTCACAAAAAAACATGAATTATCTTATAGGCAGTATTACAGGTATTATTTCTATCATTACCTTTATTAGTATCCTAAAAAACGTTTTGCAATGAAACCAGAAACCAATAGCTTTTTTGATAAAGTGTATGACGTGGCACGTTTAATTCCCTATGGCAAAGTAACTAGCTATGGAGCCATTGCCACATACCTAGGCGCAGCAAAGAGTGCTCGTATGGTAGGATATGCCATGAATGCCTCGCACGGCAAAGATGTTCCAGCACACCGAGTGGTTAACAAAAAAGGACTTCTAACAGGAAAACATCATTTTGAGGGTACAAACCTAATGCAACAGCTACTAGAAAGTGAAGGAATTACAATTATTGACAATCAAATTCAAGATATGAGTCAGCATTACTGGGACCCATCTAAAGCATTGTAAATCCTTAACAAATCATTATTAAATTCTAATTAATAATTACACAAATTCACTGTATATTTGCCCTTAGAATAAATCTAAATTATTGACATTCTGTTTTTAACAAAACATTACAGCGTTTAATAAATACCTCAATGAAAATTAATAAAGAAACGATACTAAAAGCATTACAAACAATTACTGTTCCTGGTGAGGGACAAAATATGATTGAAAGTGGTGCGGTAAAAAATGTAATTACGTTTGGCGACGAGGTTATTGTCGATATTACAATCAATAACCCAAGTTTACAAGCAAAAAAACGAGTAGAAGTAGATATTATTAAAGTTATTCACGATAAGGTTTATGATAAAGCACAAGTAAAAGTAAATTTAAAGATTGAAGCACCAGCACCAAAAGCAAACGTTATTAAGGGAAAGCACATCCCTGGAATTAATACTGTTATTGCTGTAGCATCTGGCAAAGGTGGTGTTGGAAAATCTACAGTAACAGCCAATCTAGCTATTAGCTTGGCCGCTATGGGTTTTAAGGTTGGGGTCTTAGATGCCGATATTTATGGGCCCTCAATCCCAATTATGTTTGATGTTGCAAACGAACGACCACTTGCTGTAACTGTAGATGGGAAATCTAAAATGAAACCTGTAGAAAACTACGGTGTAAAGGTGCTATCTATAGGGTTTTTTACACAACCGGACCAAGCAGTCGTATGGCGTGGTCCAATGGCAGCAAAAGCACTAAACCAAATGATTTTTGATGCACACTGGGGAGAGTTAGATTTTATGCTAATTGACTTACCTCCTGGTACAGGCGATATCCATTTGAGCATTATGCAATCGTTACCAATTACAGGTGCGGTAATTGTAAGTACGCCACAGCATGTAGCTTTAGCAGACGCAAAAAAAGGTGTGGCAATGTTTAGGCAAGAGAGTATTAATGTTCCTGTATTAGGTATTATAGAAAACATGGCTTATTTTACTCCAGAAGAGCTTCCTAACAATAAGTACTATATTTTTGGACAAGAAGGAGCTAAAAATTTATCTGAAGATTTGAAGGTTCCTTTTTTGGGCGAATTGCCTATTATACAAAGCATTAGAGAAGCGGGCGATGTAGGACGTCCGGCAGCTTTGCAAACCGAAAGCATTTCTAAAACGATTTTCAAAAAAATAACACAAAATATTGTTCAGGAAACGGTAAAGCGCAATAACGATTTGCCTCCAACAGAAGCAATAAAAATTACAACAATGGCTGGTTGCTCGGCTGTAAAATAACATGTATGACTTCAGAAGAAATTAGAAATAATGTAGAAAAAGCTCTAGAAGAAATTAGACCTTTTTTACAAAGTGATGGTGGCGATATTTCTCTCATAAGCATCGAGAACGATAAGCTTGTTAAAGTACAATTACAAGGAGCCTGTGTGAGTTGTAGTGTTAACCAAATGACCTTAAAATCTGGTGTAGAGATGACTATTAAAAAATACGCACCACAAATTGAAGAAGTTATTAATATAGATTAAAACAATTTTGGTTGCGTACTGTTTTTCTTTGCAGTTATACCAATTATAACTCAAAACAAGACATATCATTCGTTTGTATTGCGTCTATATCTATCTAAATCAATATAAAACCTAAACGACTAAGGCTATGTTTAGGCTTTTTATGTCATCCTAAATACACTATATTCCAAATTAGTTATAACTCATTTTAAATAGCAATTGATATTAATAGCAAACTTATAATGAGTTTGATATATTCCAATTTAGAAGGATTGATGAAAAATAGATGCTTAACAAAAAAACCTCATTATATAATTTATAATGAGGTTTTTTATGTTTTGATTTGTACTATAATTGCTGTTATATACGTTTTAATTAGCGATCATTTTTAGTGTACTCTCCTTTTTTTGTGGTATAATTAACTTTCAGGGCATTTACTTTTCGAAGTTCTTCTTTTACATCATTAACAATACCCATTTTAGACTCTCTATCTACTTTTAGAGCTATGGTTAGATAAGGAATAAGTTCTTCTCTTAAAAGTGAGCGTTCAATATTTACAAATCGCCCTACTTCATTGACATCTGCAAATTGATCATTTAGCTGAATTCGAGCTTCGCTACCAAATTGATTTTTATAATTGTCGCTAGGTTTACCAATATAAATATAGCTTACTGGATTTTTTTTATCTAGTTTTTCAATTTGATCTGCAAAGGGAATGACATTTTGTATTTTAAGCTGATCTTCTTTAATTACTGTAGCCACCATAAAGAAAAATAATAGCATAAAAACAATATCAGGAAGTGCTGCAGTATTTACAGGTGGTAGTCCTCCATCTTTTTTCTTTTTAAATTTTGACATAACTATTTTGTTTTTAAAAAAAATTATTTGTCTACAATTTCAGACAGCAATTGTGGGTATTCTTTTTTAATACTCTCAATCTTTTCTTTCATTTTTTCTTTTTCTTCATCTGTAATGCCGTATCGTCCAGCATCCTTATACTTTTCTTGCATTTCTACAAATGAGACGCCATACAAATCCTGAGATCTTATATTCCTTAAATGATTGTAGGCCGCAATTAATTCATTTTGGATAGAAATGTAAGTTTCATAACTAGTGCCTCTTTCGTTTTCTAAAGAAATAATGGCCTTATCAGGGTGTACTGAGGATGCTTCATCTTTTTTGCCTTTACAATAGTTGCACGGCTGGCCTGTATTGCCTATACCAGCACCATTGTCTATAAAATCTATTGCAGCTTGTCTCAAATCTGCAATATCCATCCTATCATCTTCTACTAAGAGTTCATTATTTTTACTGACTATAATTTTAAAAACATTTCTCTCTTTAATTACAGGGGGCGTCGGCGGCTCTTCTTCTATTCTAGGTAATTTCCTATTTAACCCAGAGTCTGTTGCAATATCTGTTGTTACCAAAAAAAAGATTAATAGTAAAAACGCAATATCTGCCATAGAGCCTGCATTTACTTCTGGTGTTCCTCTTCTAGCCATATGAGTACATTATTTTTTAATCATTTTAGTTATTCCAGACCAAACCATAGAACCAATGGCTATAATCGCTAATCCATAAAAAAGATATAAGCCTGTATTAACCATTTTGGTGGTTCCGCCCGAAAATGTTTCTCCGCCTTTTACAGAGGGAGAACCGTCTGCTAAAGCATAGGCAATAATAGCGACTAGTAAAAAAGCACCAAGACCTTTTAGTGTGCTCATCATTGCTTGTTTACTAGAAAACACGTTTACTACAACGTAAATTACAACTAGTGCTAATATTAACAATAATACAATATAGGTTACAGTCAACATATTGTCTAACAAAGCACCGTTGATACTCAATTCTTCTTTAGTTTTTGCCATGATCATTACCCCAAAAACTACGGCAATTAGGGCTAAGGCTAAAGCTAAATACTTAACTACTTTATATAACATAATAATGTTGTGTGTTTAGTTATTATTTTTGTGATCGACCAAGATGTCCATTAAAGAAATAGACGCATCTTCCATATCGTTAACGATACTATCAATTTTTGCAATAATATAATTGTAAAATATCTGAAGTATAATTGCTACAACCAAACCAAATACGGTTGTTAAAAGTGCGACCTTGATACCTCCTGCAACTAAGGATGCATCCATACCTCCTGCAGCTTCAATTTTATCAAATGCTTGTATCATTCCAATTACCGTTCCCATAAAACCAAGCATTGGTGCTAGGGCTATAAATAAAGAAATCCATGACACATTTTTTTCTAACTGTCCCATTTGCACACCACCATAAGCTACAACAGCTTTCTCGGCGGCGTCAATATCTTCTGTAGCTCTGTCTAATCCTTGATAAAAAATAGATGCTACAGGGCCTTTTGTATTTCTACAAACTTCTTTTGCTGCTTCAACACCTCCAGAAGCGAGTGCATCTTGCACACTTTCAGTTAGTTTTTTGGAATTTGTTGTCGATAGGTTTAAAAAGATAATTCTTTCTATAGCAATTGCTAATCCTAGAATTAAACATAACAATACAATACCCATAAACGTAGGCCCTCCTTCGAGAAATCTATTTTTTAGTTCTTGATGAAATGTAACAGACGGTACATCATCTTGTACTGCGGTCATTACTGTGCTAGCAGTTGCGTTTAAGTTAACTGTTGCAGCGTTTACTGATCCTATTGCCATGAAAAAAGCAACGGTTAGAATAGAAAATAATCTTTTCATGTTATTAATTCTTATTTTATTAATTAAAGGGTTAAAGATATAAAAAAAAACTAATTTATGTGTTAAAATTTTTATTGCAGAGAGGAAGGGATTCGAACCCTCGATACGCTTTTGGCGTATACACACTTTCCAGGCGTGCGCCTTCGACCACTCGGCCACCTCTCTAAGGCATAAATTAGTCTTTTTTTACGGATGGGGAAATAACAAAAAAAAACTTGAACTATAAAACTTTGTCTGTTAATTTTAACTTAACTCCCCTCTTAGCGAGGTTTCGTAAGCAATCCTAAACTCATTTGGTGTATTTGTTTTGCTTAACAGGTACATTAACTTTGTAACGGCTGCTTCTGTAGTGATATTATGTCCCGAAATAAGGCCTATTTTTTTTAATTGTGTACTTGTTTCATATTGTCCCATAATAACATGTCCTTGTAGGCATTGTGTAACATTTACAATATGTACCCCTCTTTGTAGTGTGGCTTGTAGTAGCTCAATAAACCACTTGTTGGTTATGGCATTTCCAGCTCCAAATGTTTCTAGTATAATACCCTCTAAGTGTGGTAAAGAGAATAAGGCTGTTATAATGGGTTTTGAAATGCCTGGAAATAATTTTACAATCGTAACATTGGTGTTTAGTGTTTTATGGATGTTTAATTTTTGTGTTAATTTAGGTTTAAAAAGTGCTTCATAATTTATGTTTAGGTGTACGCCAGAGGTTATTAAAGCAGGATAATTAAGGGATGTAAAGGCTTCAAAATGTTCAGCATTAATTTTTGTTGTGCGGTTAGCTCGGTATAGTTTGTATTCAAAATAAATAGCCACTTCCTGTACTACGGCAGTGTCTTTTTGCTGTAAGGCGGCTATTTGTATAGAGGTTATTAGGTTTTCTTTAGCATCGGTTCTTAGGTCGCCTATAGGAAGTTGTGACCCTGTAAAAATTATGGGCTTTGTTAAGTTTTCTAGCATAAAACTTAAAGCAGAGGCGGTATAGCTCATTGTATCGCTACCGTGTAGCACCACAAAGCCATCGCAACGCTCATAATGATGTTCAATGAGTTCTGCAATTTCAACCCAATGATTAGGTGTCATATTTGAAGAATCTATAGGAGCTTGAATAGAAACTGTAGTAATTTGACAATCTAATAGGTTTAACTCAGGAATTTTTGTTAATAAGTTGTCAAAATTAAAAGCGCGTAAGTTCCCTGTTTTAGGGTCTTTTGCCATTCCTATGGTTCCTCCTGTGTATATTAGTAAAATTGTTGGCTTACTCATGCTTATATCCCAAATATGGTTTTTGAATTTTGAGTGGTAATTTCGGCAATTTTTTCTTCTGAAATAGTATAAATATCAGACATTTTTTTTAGCACATTAGCAATGTAGCAACTCTCGTTGCGTTTTCCTCTATAAGGAACAGGAGCTAAATAGGGGGCATCGGTTTCTAAAACAATATGCTTAAGGTCGATAGTGTTTAAAAACTGATCGATATCCCCATTCTTAAACGTAACAACGCCTCCTATTCCTAGTGCCATATTGTACGAAATTGCTTTATGTGCCTGTGCTATAGTTCCTGTAAAGCAATGAAAAATACCAAACAAATCGTTTCCTTGTTCTTGTTCTAATATTTCAAATACTTCATTAAAAGCCTCTCTACAATGAATAACGATAGGGAGTTTATGCTTTTTTGCCAATTGTATTTGGTGTACAAAGGCATCTTGTTGAATGCCTAATGTTGTTTTATCCCAGTACAAATCAATGCCTATTTCGCCTACTGCCACAACAGTATGCTTGTTTAGCACCTCTTGTACGTGTTTTAGTTCGTCTTTAAACGTATTTTTTACATGAGTTGGATGTAATCCTGCCATTAAAAATACATATTCTGGATAATCTATTTTTAATTGTAGCATTGCCTTTGTGTACGTTGAGTCTATAGCGGGTACAAAAAAACGTTTTACTCCTGCGGCAATAGCGCGTTGCATCATCGCATCTCTGTCCTGATCAAAAGCTTCACTGTATAGGTGTGTGTGGGTATCTGTAATTATCATAGTGTAAAAATAAGCTTTGCACCTTATATTTGAAGCATAAAACAGTGTACATTGAAAGATTTTCTATACAAAAAAGGATATGTTGCTATCAAGCTGAAGCTTATAAAAACAAATCATTTTGAAATTAAGGCAACTGTAAATGGGGCTAAAGGGAGGTTTATACTAGATACTGGAGCGTCGTCATCTTGTGTTGGTTTTGAGTTTGCATCATTTTTTGAGCTAACTGTTGAAGACTCTGAAATTAAAGCTAGTGGAGCTGGTACGAGTAGTATGCCAGTCAAAATATCTAAAAAAAACATCATAACTATTGGCAAATGGAAGCAACAGCGAATGACTTTAGTCCTATTGGACTTAACACATGTAAATACCGCATTAACAACTCAAGGTGCAGTGGCTGTTAACGGTATTATTGGTGCGGATATTTTAAAAAAAGGAAAAGCTATTATAGATTATCATAAAAAATATTTATACCTGCTAAGCTAGGTTTATTAACATAGTTTACAATGTTTCTAGTAAGGTGTGTGTGGTTAAAATTTGCGCAAATTCTTCGCTTAGGTTTGCTAGAGTTGTGTTGTGAATTACATCGGCACTAAACAGCTCCCCATTAACTCCTTTCCTATCAAAAGTAGCAGTAGCATCACTGATTAGTATTGTATTAAATCCGTAATTTCCTGCCATTCTTGTTGTGGTAGAGATACAATGGTTTGTGGTTAATCCTACAATAACTAATGTTTGTATGTTTTGGGTCGTTAATTGTTCTTTTAGGCTTGTGCCTATAAAGGCACTATTTACATGTTTTATAATTAAAGGTTCGCTATCTATAGGTTTTAATTCATCTTTTATTTTAAAGCCAGGTTGCGATTTGTGTAAAGGAGACTTTGGGTCTTGAGAGCTATGGATAATATGAAATACGGGTAGTTGTAACTTTCGCCACGTTTCTAAAATATGTTTTATTTTTTTTTCGGCATCTTTATTGTTTCTATTGCCGCCCCAATGTGCTTCATTATCAAAACCTTCTTGCATATCGATTAATAATAATGCTGGATTTTTAGTTTTTAATGACATCGTTTTTATATGTTATGTTAGTGTTTTTTGTATAAATAACAATGGATTAACATGCTAATTTTTCGTGTTTTAATTGACTTTAAAGATAAAAAAATTAACTTTAATTAAACGTTAAAGTCACTGCTATTTGTAGATGATATTAGGTGGCATGTTTTTATTTTCGCCTAATTGCTTGCGTATTTGCAAATAATTATACAAATCTACAATAAATAAAAGTTATAATTGTATTAGAATTGGAATGGTAAAGTCAAACCACTCCTAAAGTTAGAATTGGTTCGTAGAGGTATTTTCAAATTCGGATTTGGTAAGTATGCTTCAACAAATGAGAATTGAAGGAACAAAATCCAGTATCGATAGCAAAATTAGTTGAGGTACTTTTAGCGCTTCATTCTTTTTACAGTGCCTTACTATAATTGGTTGTGAAAAAATAGAAATTGAAGGATATGAAAACTAATACCAATTATTACTCAAAATAAGCGGTATTGTTCGCTTCTATTGCGTCTATGTATCAATACCTTCCATTTTTTTAGGCAAACGTCTTTGAGTTAATCGTAATGATTATGCTTAATTTTTGAGGGGAGAAAAATTATTTTTGAATTTTCATGTATTGGGAAGCATTTCTTTAACTCGTTTTTGCAGTTCTGGGATTACTTCTGTATCAAACCAAGGGTTTTTTGTAAACCAAAATCGATTACGTGGTGATGGATGTGGTAGGGTTAAAAATTTTGGCAAATAGGCTTTATAATTGGCAACTGTTTCTGTGAGTGTACGTTTGGCTTCTTTTTTTAAATAATAATTTTGTGCATACATACCAATGAGCAATACTAGTTCTACTTTAGGCATTTTGCTTAGGAGTTGTTCGTGCCATTGTGGCGCGCATTCTGGTCGTGGGGGGAGGTCTCCTGTTTTTCCTTTCCCAGGATAGCAAAAACCCATAGGTACGATGGCAAACATTTTTTTGTCATAAAACTGCTCGTTGGTTACTCCCAACCATTTTCTGAGTTGACGCCCGCTTGCATCGTCCCAAGGAATGCCAGAGGCGTGCACTTTTGTACCCGGAGCTTGTCCTATAATTATTATTTTAGACTCTGGATCTGCTACGGCTACTGGGCGAGGACCTAGTAGTAAGTGTTCTTTACAAATACTGCATTGTTTTATATCGATAAGTAATTCTTCCATAGATTAAAATTGTATTATAGGTCTAGTTTATCATTTCCGCTTAGTTTGTTTTTCCCTGCAACTACAATTACAATTTCTCCTTTTGGGGGAGTATTTGTGTAGTGATCTAAGAGTTCTTTTACAGTTCCTCTAATGGTTTCTTCATATAGTTTGGTAAGTTCTCTAGATATAGATATTTGCCTATCTTGTCCAAAATACTCGCAAAAGTGTGCTAGGGTTTTGGTAAGTTTATGGGGAGATTCGTAAAAAATAATTGTTCGACTTTCTTGTGCTAATAGCAGTAAGCGGGTTTGTCTTCCTTTTTTTACGGGCAAAAATCCTTCAAACACAAATCTATTGTTTGGTAAACCAGAGTTTACCAATGCTGGTATAAGTGCTGTTGCACCGGGTAGGCAATCTACCTCAATATTGTGTTTTACACAAGCTCTAGTTAGTAAAAATCCGGGGTCTGATATTGCAGGAGTTCCTGCATCGCTAATTAATGCGATAGCGGTATCGTTTTTAAGTTTTTGCACTAGGGCTTCAATTGTTTTGTGCTCATTATGGGTATGGTGTGACTGTAAGTTTGTGTTAATTTTGAAATGCTTTAGTAACTTACCCGAAGTTCTGGTATCTTCTGCCAAAATTAAATCTACCTCTTGCAATACCTCAACAGCCCTAAACGTCATGTCTTTAAGGTTGCCTATGGGAGTAGGAACAATGTAAAGTTTACTCATTTACTATCGTTTTTAAGCAAATTTACGTTCTATAATTTCCATAAATCGATCTTCGTATTCGTCTTTGTTTATCCAGTGGTTATAGTCTGGTTTTACAATTTCTTGAATTAAATTTGAAGCTTCCGTATAGCTACTAGCTGTGTTTAGTTGAGACAAAACACGCTCATAATCTTCTGTACTATTATTAAATAAATGTTTTACAAATGCTAATTTGTCGTTTAGTCCAATAGCAAAAGCTTCGTTTTTAAGCTTATCGTTTAAGGATTTTTTTTGCTTAATTTTTGAATCTTGTATAGGTTCAAAAATAGGGGTGTTTTTAAAATTTGCGGTAATACTTTCAAAATCATTACTATTGGGCTCTTCCTTGACCGACATGCTAGCCATAATGTTATCTACTTGCTGTGTTTCTTGTGGCATTTGTGCGACCATGTCTTTTATCTTTTCCATAACGGGTTCTATTATTCCGTCATCTTCTATCTCATCCAGATTGACATATATTTTGTCTTCAATTTCAATATTATCGCTAACAGTATTATTAAAGGCTTTGTCTAACATTCCAAAAAATGAAGCGTCGCTCGTTATGCTAGATTCAAAATTTTCGTGTGCAAATTTTAAGACTGATAGTTTTTCGTGTAATGCACTAACTTCTTCGTACATTTTTAAGACATCTTCCTTTCCTTTTAGCTTGAGAATTCTGTTGGCAATGCTTATTAGTTCTGATTCTAATTTCTTTTTCATTCTTTAGTCTTATATAAACGTAACATTAGCTTAGATTTAGGGTATATATATGCCTAATATACCCATTTTTAAAACTATCGGACATATTTAGATTGCGCTATACGTTATAAATAGGTTTGTAATTTAGTAAATTTTATTTTGCTTTTATTATTTTGCGCCTATTTTTTTATGCAAAATGTGTGTCGTAAAAAAAGATATTATAACAATTGTTGTTCTGTTTTGTTAAAATAATCTGTTATTGTTGGTTTTAACATAGCTATGTATTGCTTAAAATGTATTTAAACTATTTGGCAAATGCTTTTTTATTAAACACAATTAAAATACCAACACCGCTCGTTATAGCCATGTCTGCGATATTAAAAACGGGTTCAAAAAACGTAAAACTTTGCCCTCCCCAAACAGGCACCCAATTAGGAAATACTCCGCTCCACATAGGAAAGTGCAGCATATCTACTACGTTGCCAAATAGTAAGTGTTCATAGCCCCCTTCTTTAGGTAAAAACGATGCCACTTCGCCCCAGCTACTTCCAAACCATATGCCGTAAAACACAGAGTCTATAATATTACCTAATGCCCCCGAGAAAATTAGTGCTACGGCTATGATTAAAATTTTTGAAGTGTTGTTTATAACAGACTTTATTAGCCAATAACCAATACCAATTATTGCAAAAAGTCTAAAGCTGGTTAGTATGATTTTTGCATTTCTGTCTGAAATAAAAGAGCCGAAGTCACTTAGCTTTGCCCCCCATGCCATACCATCATTCTCGACAAATAAGACCTGAAACCAACTGAAAACCTCAATACGCTCTTGTAACTGGAAATGTGTTTTAATATAAATTTTAGAAACTTGATCGACTAATAGCACCAAAAAAATGAGAAGTAAGGTTTTTTTTAATGACATCTATTTGTTTGATTCAAGTTTAATTAAATTAAAAGAATTGTGCTTAATTTGATACTACTCCCAATAACCATTGAAAATAAAATGTTTTATCCTGTTTTTCTGGTAGATTAACACTAAAATTTTATTTTTATGTTGACACATAATTTTTTATTTAGCATTTAAACTTAGGCTAACAAAAGTTTTACAGCTATTATTTACTCAAAGTACAATAAAACTATTACTGCATATTTTTTGCTTCAATACTTAATGTCGCGTGAGGCACTAATTCTAAGCGTTTTTTATTAATAAGTTTTCCTGTTACACGACAAACACCGTAGGTTTTATTTTCTATACGGATTAGCGCATTTTTTAGATCACGAATAAATTTTTCTTGACGTATTGCGAGTTGCGAGTTAGATTCTTTACTCATAACTGCACTTCCTTCATCAAAGGCTTTAAATGTAGGAGAAGTGTCTTCTGTACCATTGTTATGGTCGTTCATATAAGCACTTTTAATAAGCTCTAAATCTCGCTGTGCTTTTTCTATTTTCTCTAGGATTATCGCCTTAAATTCTGCTAAATCTGCATCAGAATATCTGTTTTTATTAGATTCTACTGCCATAATATTAATGTTTTTCTATAAACAATTTTGTTGTTACACCATCAAAAGCAATGTCTATACCATTGTTTACTTTATCTATAATTTCTAAGGTTTCTGTTAATGTTTCTTCTTTTATATAATTTGCATTTGTCGTAACAGCTGCTACAATATCTGTGTTGGTCTGTAACGTAACATGTATTTTATCGGTAACTTCAAAACCCGAATCTTTTCGTAAGTTTTGAATTCGATTTACTAGTTCTCTCGCAATGCCTTCATGTTTTAGATCGTTATTTATTGTAACATCTAAAGCTACGGTTATATCATTTTCATTTGCGACCAACCAACCTTCAATATCTTGCGATGTAATTTCTACATCTTCGGGCTGTAATGTAATAATTTTTTCGTTACAGTTAATATTAAATTTTCCGTTTTGTTCAAATTTTTTAATATCCTCAGTGGTAAGTTTCTGTATTTCAGAAGCTATTAATTTCATATCCTTACCAAATCGAGGCCCTAGTGCTTTAAAATTAGGTTTTATTTGTTTTACTAAAATGTTTGACGCATCATTATCTAGCAGTAGTATTTCTTTAACGTTGACTTCGTTTTTAATAAGGTCTGACACTGCTAATAGGTCTTCTTTTTGTGAAGTGCTATTTACAGGAATCATAATTTTTTGAAGGGGTTGTCTTACTTTAATTTTTTCTTTGGCTCTTAATGATAATACTAGTGACGATATGGTTTGTGCGTTTTTCATTTTTCGTTCCAAATGCTTGTCTATGACATCCTCTATAACCTCAGGGAAACTAGCAAGATGTACACTCTCAAAGGCTTCTTTTTTTGTAACTGTTATTAAGTCTAGATACAGTCTATCCATAAAGAAAGGAGCAATTGGGGCTGCCAATTTTGCTATAGAAAGCATACAGGTGTAGAGGGTTTGGTAAGCCGAAATTTTGTCTTTTTGGTAATCGCCTTTCCAAAAACGTCTTCTGCTTAGGCGCACGTACCAGTTGCTTAAATATTCTTGGGTAAACTCTGAAATTGCTCTAGCGGCTTTTGTTGGCTCATATTGAGCATAAAAAAGATCTACATTTTTAATTAATGTGTTTAATTCTGAGAGTATCCAACGGTCTATTTCTGGGCGTTGACTAGTTGGAATGTTTGCTTCACTATAACTAAAATTATCAATATTAGCATAAAGCACAAAGAAAGAGTAAGTATTGTATAGTGTTCCAAAAAATTTTCGTTTAACTTCCTCTACACCATCAAGATCAAACTTTAGGTTATCCCAAGGGTTTGCGTTAGCAATCATATACCATCGGGTAGCGTCTGGTCCATAGGTTTCTATGGTTTTGAAGGGGTCTGTGGCGTTCCCTAAACGTTTAGACATTTTTTGTCCGTTTTTGTCTAACACCAAACCGTTAGAAACTACATTTTTGTAAGCTACAGAGTTAAATACCATAGTTGCAATGGCATGAAGCGTATAAAACCATCCTCTTGTTTGATCTACTCCTTCGGCAATAAAATCTGCTGGAAAGGCCTTATTGTCGTCAATTAGTGACTTGTTTTCAAACGGATAATGCCATTGTGCGTAGGGCATAGCGCCAGAGTCGAACCAAACATCGATTAAATCGCTTTCGCGTGTCATGGGTTTTCCTGATGGTGATATTAGGGTAATTTGATCTACTATATTTTTATGAAGATCAACCTTATCGTAATTTTCTTCAGACATATTGTCTACTTCAAAATTGGCAAAGATATCTGCTTTTAGCACCCCAGCTTCAACAGCATTTTTCATTTCTGCTTTTAGTTCTTTAATAGAGCCGATACAAAGTTCTTCTTTGCCATCTTCGGTTCTCCAAATGGGTAGAGGAATTCCCCAGTATCGTGATCGCGATAAATTCCAGTCGTTTGCATTGGCTAGCCAATTTCCAAAACGTCCTGTCCCTGTAGACTCTGGTTTCCAGTTTATGGTTTTATTAAGTCCGTGCATTGTTTCTTTTATATCGGTTACTTTTATAAACCAAGAGTCTAATGGGTAGTATAAAATGGGCTTGTCTGTACGCCAACAGTTAGGATAGCTATGTTTGTATTTTTCTACTTTAAAAGCTTTATTTTCTTCTTTTAGTTTAATAGCAAGCTCTACATCGACAGAACGCTCTGGGGCATCTTCATCGTTATAATAATTGTTTTTAACATACTTGCCCGCAAATTCTTTCATTTCCGGACGAAATCGTCCTTGTAAGTCTACTAAGGGAACTAAGTTATTGTTTTTATCTTTTACCAACAATGGAGGGACTTCTGGTATTGCTTGTTTTGCGACTAAGGCATCGTCTGCACCAAATGTAGGTGCTGTATGTACAATACCCGTACCGTCTTCTGTAGTTACAAAGTCGCCACTAATAACACGAAAAGCATCTTGCGGATTATTGCTAGGTAGTGCATAATTTAATAACTGTTCGTACCGTATATCTACTAAGTCTTGCCCTTTAAAACTTTTATCGGTCACATAAAATGGGATTGTTTTGCTTGATGCAGCGTAAGTTTTTAATTCGGATTCGTTGTCAACTTGTGTGTATTTTCCTGCAAATTGTTTTTGTACCAAAGCCTTGGCTAAAATCACTTGTGTTGAGCTATGAGTGTATTGGTTATAGGTTTTTACTAATACATAATCAATTTTTGGTCCAACTGTTAGCGCTGTATTACTGGGTAGAGTCCATGGGGTTGTTGTCCATGCCAGAAAGTAAATGTGACCTTGGTTTTGTAAAAACTTTGGGAGCGATTGTGGTATTGCTTTAAACTGTGCAACGACCGTTGTGTCTGTAACATCTTGGTAAGTCCCTGGTTGGTTTAGCTCATGAGAGCTCAAGCCTGTTCCTGCTTTTGGCGAATAAGGCTGTATGGTATAGCCTTTGTATAGTAGTTTTTTGTTATAAATTTGTTTTAGTAACCACCAAACGCTCTCCATGTATTTGGACTTGTAGGTTACGTAAGGGTCGTCCATATCGACCCAATATCCCATTTTTTGGGTAAGGTCATTCCACACATCGGTATAACGCATTACTGCAGTTTTACAGGCATCGTTATAAGCTTCAATAGAAATAGTTTTACCTATATCTTCTTTTGTAATTCCTAGTTCTTTTTCTACGCCAAGCTCTATGGGTAGTCCATGTGTATCCCAGCCCGCTTTACGTTTTACCTGAAATCCTTTCATGGTTTTGTAACGCGGAAAAATATCTTTTATAGAACGTGCTAAAACATGGTGTACTCCTGGCAATCCATTTGCGGATGGAGGCCCTTCAAAAAACACATAGGGTGGTTTATCTTCTCGGCTAGATACACTTTTTTCAAAAATGGTGTTTTCTTCCCAGTATCGTGCTATTTCTTTAGCAACTTGAGGTAGGTTAAGTCCTTTGTATTCAGAAAATTTAGTACTCATAATCTCATTAATTCTAGTAAATATGCGAAATTAATGATTTTAGATAAAATTAGACTTTAAAACTATTAATTTAAACCAAAACCTTAATGAGGTCTTCTATTTTAGCTATTAGCTTAATTTGTATTGCGGTGTCTTTTAAAGCTATTTTGTTGTATTTAGACACAAATATGGTTGAGAACCCTAGTTTTTGAGCCTCCAAAATACGTTGTTCTACTTTTTGTACGGGTCTTATTTCTCCAGAAAGGCCTATTTCTGCAGCAAAACAAAAATCTTTTTGTAACGCCACATCTTCGTTAGATGATAAAATAGCTGCAATTACGGCTAGGTCTATTGCAGGGTCATCGACAGTAATGCCTCCTGTAATGTTTAAAAACACATCTTTGGTGGCTAGGCGAAATCCTGCTCGTTTCTCTAACACTGCCAAGAGCATATTTAATCGCTTTGCGTTAAATCCTGTGGCACTCCGCTGTGGTGTGCCATAAACCGCGGTGCTTACTAGAGCTTGTACTTCTATCATTAGTGGGCGCACCCCTTCTAGGGTGGCAGCTATGGCATTGCCACTTAGTGTTTCGCTTTTTTTTGAAATTAAAATTTCAGAGGGGTTGTTGACTTCTCTTAGTCCTGAGCCTAACATTTCGTAAATACCCAATTCATTGGTAGATCCAAAGCGATTTTTGTGGGCACGTAAAATTCTAAACACATGATTGCGATCTCCTTCAAATTGCAAAACGGTATCGACCATATGTTCTAATATTTTTGGCCCTGCAATATGACCATCTTTAGTTATATGTCCTATTAGTAAAACAGGTGTTGCGGTTTCTTTGGCAAACTTTATGAGCTCTGTTGTACATTGTTTTATTTGCGAAATACTTCCTGAAGAGGCTTCTATATAGTCACTATGTAGTGTTTGAATAGAGTCTATAATAACAATATTTGGCTCTAAGCTTTCTATTTGCTTAAAGATATGTTGTGTTTTTGTTTCTGTAAGAATGTAACAGTTGTCGTTTTCTGGATTAATGCGTTCTGCACGCATTTTTATTTGCTTTTGGCTTTCTTCTCCAGAAACGTATAGCACTTTATAGGGTAGCTTTAATGATACTTGAAGCAGTAATGTGCTTTTTCCTATACCTGGCTCTCCTCCCAAAAGAGTTACAGACCCCAATACAACGCCACCACCTAAAACACGGTTAAGTTCTGTGTCAAAAGTACTTACTCGATTTTCGTGTGTGTTATCTATATCTTTAAGTTGTAATGGTTTTGAAACCTGCTTAACCATTAGTGTTGTTGGTGCCTTCCAGTCGTTTTTTTCTGGTGTTTGCACAAGTTCTTCTACAATGGTATTCCACGCTTTACAAGATGTGCATTGCCCTTGCCATTTTGAATATTGATTGGCACAACTCTGACAGAAAAATGTCGTTTTTACTTTCGCCATATTTTTTTTACAACCTTAAAGTAAATTCGGGTTAGTAGCCAAAATCTGTTTTAATATCTTCTGCCTTTTGCAGCATAATATCTTTAGTAATTCCTCCTATCTCTTCCATAATATACCCAGATTGATAGCTACGCATTGCTTTTTTTGGCGATCCCGTTTCTTCTTGGTAACGTCCTAAATAATATAAGCCTAATACAGTGCCAGGGTGGTGCTTACGTGCTAGTTTTGAGAGCTCTTCATAGCTTTCAAAATCCTCATTTTTTTCTATTGCAGAAGCAATTGCTTTAAAATCGTTAACTAAAATTTGTTTTTCTATCCCAAAAAGTGTCTTGATGTCTTCGTATTTTTTAGTAAGGTATTCTGTAGGAGAACCATTGTAAGTTAATATTTTTTCTTTGTATTCTTTTCTACCTATGGGCTGATAAATTTTAAAAATATTATCTAATGCTTTTGGCATGGCTTGTGCCGGTGCGGAGTAGTGTGTGGCATTTTCAAACATATCAAAATTATAAGATAGATTTTCGCCTTGAATTGTACTTAGGGTTTTATCTAAAGATTCTGTTGCCTCTCTAAGAGATTTTTTGTCTTCTGAAGCACTAGAAAGATAATAAAATTGTTTTGTATCGAGCTGTTTTAATCGGGTGTATAAATTCTCCGCCATAGAGGTAATAAGTTTTGGATTTAAAGCAATATAAGCCTGAAACAATGGTCTAGGCTTAAATAGGTAATAATTAATAAAGTTTGCAGTATCTCCATGTCCAACAATTACCTTAAAATCTTCTGTTCGGTATGTTTTATTAATGTAGGTTAGAACTTCTTGTGAAATAAACTCAAAAAACTCAGCTCCTGTTTTAATGGGAACATAATTTTGGTCTGAATAAAAGGTGTCCTCATCGCGACTCCCAATTTGGTTTATCCCCACTACTATGGCTTCGGGCATGTCATTCCAATACGAATAGTAATCTACATTTGCGGCAACAATTTCAAAAAGATAATCCCCATCTAAAACAATAAATAATGGATATTTTTTTTCTACGTTCTCCTCGTAGTTTCTAGGAAGTTGTATTTTTACTTTCCTAATTTTTCCTAATTTATTGGATTTAATTTCTTTGTAAATTGTTTGTGCCCCAGATAGGGTTGTAAACAGGATGATGAGTATTATTGTTAATTTTGCCTTCATTTTACTTAAAATTAAGTGAACTGCAATATAGTTATTTATGGTTAAATACTCAATTATGCTAGCGTAAACTTAAGTGAAATATTAATTATGAAAAATTTATTTTGCTGCTGTTACAAAATGAAATATATTTGCAGCCACAAAAATGGCCTCGTAGCATAACTGAATAGTGCACTTGATTACGGCTCAAGAGGTTGCAGGTTTGAATCCTGCCGAGGTCACAATACTAAAAAAGCCCCTGCAATTGCAGAGGCTTTTTTTTGTTAAGATAGTTATACAATTGTTACTCAAAATAAGCCATATCATTCGTTTCTATTGCGTTCATATATCACTATAAAACCTAAACGTAACGCGAGGTTATGTTAGGTTTTCTGTGTTGTCTAAACACACTGTATCCCAAATTAGTTATAGTTCATTTTACATAACACTTGGTATTATTGTGCGCTTAATCGTTTCCAAAGCTTTTAAGGTATGCTCCGGGTGTTCCATTTTTAGAGAGTGCTTCTATAGAAATTTGTATTTTTTTTGCCAAATCAGAGTTATAAAAAATAACAGAAGCATCTCCATTAGCATCTGTGGTAATATTATGATTCCAATATAAGGTGCTACGGTAATCGGGTTTACTGTGTTTAGGTAGTTTAACGTCATATTTAGGGACGTAAAACGCTTTGGCTCCAGAGTAACCAGACACAATATGTTTAGAAGTCAATTTATTATTGAATCCTACAGAACCCCTTCCCTCTCTGGAGTATAAAAGGATTACTCCTCCTGCGCCTCTCACTCCATAAGCAGCAACTCCTGGCCCTTTTAAAACTTCTATGCGCTCGATAGTTCTTGAGGCATCGTTTCCAACAATAGCTGCTATGGCAGAGGCATCTACGGGAACACCATCAAAAACCCATAAAGGACCTGTTTCTGCAGAAAAATTACCAACGCCTCCTCTAATTCTAACATCAGGAGGGTTTCCAGAACCAGTAACTCTAACTCCAGCAACTCTAACTAATAGGTCGAATATGGTTTGATTAGGTTTGTCTTCTGTATAAACAACAACATCGCCTCTAATACCGTTTGTTGAAGGTTTTGAGTATGATTTTGGTTCTTTTGTTTTATTTTTACTCTTTATTACAATTTTGTCGAGTATCGTTATGTTTTCTAAATTAAATAATGAATCGACCTCCTTTTCTTGCTTATATAACTCTAGGTATGCTTCGTCTTTAACTCCATTGAAAACAGGTGTCTTTTTCAAATTTTCATTTACAGATGGCCTAGAACCACTGTTTTTATCTAAAACCACTTTAACATCAACTGGGTCGCCATTTGGCTTAAAAGCACCAAAATCCATCGTAATAGAGTCGGCTTCACTAATGTTATTTATTTCAAAACGACCGTCTGCATTAGTTACTACTGGGTATACCTTAGAGTTGTGCTTTGTTTTTGCTGTTACGTTTAGAGTTTTATATTTTAATGGGGTATCATATAGGTTTTTGGCTAGTCCTGAAAGTGTAAAACCTTTAGAAAAGGGATGTTTTTTTGGTTTTTTGTGAAACTCCATACGAGTTTCTTGCCAGTTAAATCGTCTCCAACCATGGGTTAACATGACTAAATCTAGCCGAGATTTAGTCGTTTTATTTTGGTTTTCAAAATACATTCCTGGGTCTTCTATATGGCCTTTAAGTTCAGACTCCAATAACATATAACTCAAAATATTTGAAGCTGCTGTACTTTTATTAAATTTTTCTTGATCGGTTATTGCTATAGATAAATCTGTAGAGATAGGCATCCCTTTTTTATCGGTTATATGTATGTCTAACGCTATTTTATCTCTAGCCTTAAATCGTTTTCTATTTATTTTTGTGCTTATAGTTAGCTCTTGCTTATTTCCTACAAAGAGAACACGCTCACTCCAAGGTTTTTTGTCTTGGTCAAAAAGCGTTAAGGTTGCAACTCCGTTAGGGAAAATAGCTCTTGGAATATTAAAGGTAACTGCCGACTTTCCTTGAAACTCAAATTTTCCTTGAAAGTATTTTTGATTTTGCAAATGTCCAATCACATAAAACGGTCTTTTTTTTAGGTTAGGACTTGCCTCTACACGTACTTTTACAGTTTCTTGATCTGTATTATTAACAGAAAAAACATAGCCTTCACTTTTTATATTGTTTATGTTGTATTCTGTACCATTGTTTAGCACAACTCTATAGGTTTCATTTGCTTTTGGTTTTAAATAAAAAAAGCCTAAACCCTTGTGTATCGTATTCGTTGTTGTAATAAATTCATTTTTAGAATTTAATACTTTTCCGCTAATAGGTTTTCCTTTGCCATCTGTACCAATAGCCTTAAAAGCTATTTTGCTAGTCACTCCTATAACGGCGTTACCTCCCTCAGGGAAGAATTGCAAATCTATATCCTCTTTAGTTTCAGTTTTGTTAGCAAAGTTTGTTTTTTCATTTAGCACTTTTATTGTTTTTCTAAAAAAGAAAATATTGTCAAAATTACGCATCCAATCTGTATAAGCTCGTATTGTGTATAATCCAGCAGGGCTATTTGTTGGGATTTTTATAGAGCCATTGCCTCTTCCATTGTCTAGTTTTTGAACCTGGGAAATGATTACTTTATTGTCTGGACTAATCAAGTCGACATGAATACTTTTACTAAGTAAAGAGTAGTGTTGCTCATTGCCTAAAACAGTATAAATACTATACCATATATCTTCCCCCGAAGAAATTAAATCTTTGTTAGTGTGTACATACGTTTTCTCTGTTGGACTAAACTCATTGTGTTCAAAAAACCCTTTTGTTAGTAATTTTATAAAAGGATCGTCAAATAGCTTGGATTGTACTAAAGCAGTTTCTTTAGGTACTGTGTTATTTTGAGATTGTAGGGTAGGGGTGGTTAATAATAATAAGAATACTATAATATTGTATTTTGGTTTCATCTAGATTGAATTTAATTAATTTAAAATTACACTTTATAAAACGATTACACTACTAAATTAACATAATATTATAATTGCTAAGTAATACCGATTATGACTCAAAATAAACCATATCATTCGTTTGTATATCATCATAAAATCGAAACGTAACTAAGGCTATATTTAGGTTTTCTATGTCATTTAAACACACTATATTCCAAATTAGTTATAACTCATTTTAAATAACAATTGGTATAATTAACTGCTTTTTAGTTTTTTTTATTACATTTGAGTATTATAACAACTATCATTTTATGAAAACAATAATACGTTCGCTTTTTTTATTAGTTCTTATCAGTTCATGTCAAAAACAAAACACAAAAGAACAAACAATGGTTTATCCAGAAACTAAGAAAACAGGCACAATAGATACTTATTTTGGCGAAAAAGTTAGTGATCCATACCGTTGGTTAGAAGACGATAAAAGTGAAGAAACGGCAAACTGGGTCAAAGCCCAAAACACTTCTACATACAATTATTTAGACAAAATACCTTATAGAACAGAATTAAAAGACCGCTTGAAAGAAATGTGGGATTTTGAGAAAATAAGTGCACCTTTTAAAGAAGGAAACTACACTTATTTTCTTAAGAATGATGGACTTCAAAACCAATCTATATTATATAGAACTTCTGATAGCGACAAAGAGGAGGTTTTTATCGACCCAAATACCTTTAGTAGCGATGGTACAATTTCTTTAGGACAAGTAACTTTTTCTAAAAATGGAGCTATTGCAGCCTACGCTATATCTGAAGGAGGGAGTGATTGGAGAAAAGTTATTGTTATGGACACAGAAACTAAGGAAATTATTGAAGATACTCTGGTAGATGTTAAATTTACTAGAATTTCATGGAAAAACAATGAGGGATTTTATTATTCTAGCTACGACAAACCTAAAGGAAGTGAGTTGTCTGCAAAAACGGATCAGCATAAATTGTACTATCATAAACTAAAAACAAAGCAAAAAGAAGATGTTTTAGTCTATGGAGGGACACCAGAGGAAAAACACCGTTATGTCTCTGCAAGGGTTACAGACGATGGTAAGTATTTATTTATTTATCCTCAAATTTCTACCTCTGGTGCGAAGCTATTAATGAAAGACCTCTCAAACCCAAAAAGCAAAATCATTACCGTATTGGGAGATGTTAATAGCGACACCAATGTTATTGACAACAAAGGGAGTAAACTCTATTTGTTAACAAACCTAAACGCACCAAATCAAAAAGTTGTAAGCGTAGATGCTTCTAACCCGGGTCCAGAAAATTGGGTAGATGTTATTCCTGAAACTAAACATGTTCTTTCCCCTTCTACGGGAGGAGGTTATATTTTTGCCAACTATATGGTAGATGCAGTATCCAAAGTGTTACAATATGATTATGACGGAAAACTTATAAGAGAAATCGCACTCCCCGGACTAGGAAGCATAAGTGGTTTAAGAGGCAAAAATGATGCTAAAGAGTTATATTATAATTTCACCAATTACAAGACCCCCAATACCATTTTTAAATACAACCCTAAGGCAGGAACATCTAGCGTACATATACAACCTAATGTCGATTTTAATCCTGATGCTTACCAGAGTAAACAAATTTTCTACACCTCTAAGGATGGAACCAAGATTCCTATGATTATTACTCATAAAAAGGGCTTACAACTTAACGGCAAAACGCCAACTATACTATATGGTTATGGTGGGTTTAATATTAGTATAACGCCCTCATTTAGTCCATCAAATGCCGTTTGGTTAGAGCAAGGAGGTATTTATGCGGTCGCTAATATCCGTGGAGGAGGCGAATATGGAAAAGCGTGGCACGATGCAGGAACGCAATTAAAAAAACAAAATGTATTTGACGACTTTATAGCTGCTGGCGACTATTTAATCAAAAATAAGTACACCTCTTCAAGCTACCTAGCCATTAGAGGTGGCTCTAACGGTGGTCTTTTGGTGGGAGCTACAATGACACAACGACCAGACTTAGCAAAAGTGGCACTACCCGCAGTAGGTGTTTTAGATATGTTACGTTACCATACCTTTACGTCTGGGGCAGGTTGGGCTTACGATTATGGCACTTCAGAGCAAAATAAAGCGATGTACACTTACCTCAAAGGGTACTCCCCTTTGCATAACGTAAAAGAAGGCGTTAGTTACCCTGCAACATTGGTCACTACTGGCGATCACGACGATCGTGTTGTCCCTGCCCATAGTTTTAAATTTGCAGCAGAGTTGCAAAGTAAACAGTCTGGGTCTAACCCTACCTTAATTAGAATTGAAACTGATGCTGGTCACGGTGCTGGGACTTCCGTAACTAAAACCATAGAGCAAGCGGCAGATATTTTTGGCTTCACACTATATAATATGGGTTTTAAAACATTACCTAACACGATAAGCAAAAACATAAAAGGATAGTAAAACTAAGAGCTAGCCATAGGTTGTATGTATGTTACAAGTAAAAAACCTATCCTTTGGGTATTTTAAAACTCCTGTATTAACAAACGTAAGCTTTACAGCTTCACGTGGCGAATATATATCTATTATAGGGGAAAGTGGCTGCGGAAAATCAACGCTTTTAAAATTACTATATGGGGAATATGACTTAGATGCTGGCGAGATTTTTTGGGAAAATCAACAAATTCTAGGCCCTAAATATAATTTGGTAACAGGGTCGGAGTACATAAAATATGTGGCTCAAGAATTTAACCTAATGCCCTATACAACGGTTGAAGAAAATATAGGGAAGTATTTGTCTAATTCTGATCCTAAACAAAAAAGAAAACGCATCTCCGAGCTTTTAGATGTGGTAGAACTATCGAAGTTTTCAAAAACAAAAGTAAAACTTTTAAGTGGTGGACAAAAACAACGCGTTGCTTTGGCAAAAGCTATAGCAAGGCAGCCCGAATTAATTTTGCTAGACGAGCCCTTTAGCCATATCGATAACTTTAAAAAACAATCCTTAAGGCGTAATTTTTTTAGCTATCTAAAAGATAAAAAAATTACCTGTATTGTTGCCACTCACGATAAAGACGATGTTCTAGGCTACGCCGATACGCTAGTTGTCTTAAACAACAGTACCATTATTGCAAACAATACCCCTGAGCAGCTATTTAAACATCCTAAGCATAAACTCATTGCCTCTTTTTTTGATGAGTTTAATACAATAGCCCCTTATGGTATTGTATATGCCCATTGCCTACAGGTAGTCGCTCAATCTAATTATTGCGTCACAATACAACAATCGTACTTTAAAGGGACTCATTATTTAATTACAGCAAAACTAGATAATCATGACATTTGTTTTTACCATAATACAGCGCTTCAGGCACAAACAAAAGTGTTTTTGGAAGTAACACGAGCTTAACAATTACGCAATAAGGTTTAGGTAAAACACTTTTTTTCTTTATACAAGAGTATTGTTGCAATTAGTTTACTATTTTTACCTAGATTATAATTTATAATATGAGTTCATATTTTGAAAAACATCAAAAAAAGCAATTAGTTTCTTCCTACTTTTCGGTAGTAATAAGTATTGCCTTGGTGCTTTTTTTGCTAGGATTATTGGGTATGCTCGTACTAAATGCCAATACCATTTCTAACAATTTTAAAGAACGTGTGCATCTAAGCATCTATTTTAAAGACTCGGCCAAAGATGTAGAAATTAAACAGCTCCAAAAAAGCCTTGTCCTATCTCCATACGCCAAAGACGCAAAATTTATTTCTAAAGAAGAAGCTGCCAATGTACTAAAAACAGAATATGGCGAAGACTTTATAGACGATATAGGTTATAACCCCCTACAAAACTCCATAGACCTAAGCTTTAAGGCCAAATATGTTACCGAAACCTATATCGATAGTATTTCGCAAACCATATACAATAAAACATATGTTAGCGATGTACAGTACGACAAAGACTTAGTTACCATCATGAATAGCAATGTAAAACGTATCAGTTTTTGGATTTTAATTATTAGTGCCATATTTACCATTATTGCTGTATTGCTCATTAACAGCTCTATTCGACTAGCAGTGTACTCAAAGCGGTTTATTATTAAAACCATGCAAATGGTTGGCGCAACAAAGCAGTTTATAAGACGACCATTTATATGGCGTAACATAAAACTAAGTATTGTTGGTGCCCTTATAGCCTTACTCGCTATGGGTGTTGTATTGTACTACATTAATACCACATTCCCAGAATTACACCTTTTAGCAAACCCTATTACAACCATAGGTTTATTTACGGTTGTTTTTGTTTTAGGGATACTCATTGCTTGGTTTAGTACTTTCTTTGCAACACGACGTTTTTTAAACCTAAAAACGAACCAATTGTATTATTAAAAAACGTTGAGCTGCCTTGCTCTTTATCTATTTGTGAAACTTATGGACA
This sequence comes from uncultured Flavobacteriaceae bacterium, assembly GCA_938011315.1. Taxonomy (GTDB): domain Bacteria; phylum Bacteroidota; class Bacteroidia; order Flavobacteriales; family Flavobacteriaceae; genus AU392. The sequence continues at coordinate 11,611 of CALLUG010000008.1, read as the reverse complement.
CAGCGTGATTATCCTGCTAAAAGACGAACCTTTGCCATAAAAAAGATTTTATATAAACGCAGTATATTCCAAATTTAGTTATAACTCATTTTAAAAAACAATTTGGTATTAGCTTTTCTAAAGTTCAATCTTTCCTCAATAAAAAATAAGCGAATGGCAAAAATTAAACTAAATTAGCGAGTCCAATACGATATAGCTTATCTTGAATAATAATGATATTAATACACATAAAGCGAACCAAACTAAAGCAAATGAAAACCATAGGAACATTACTTATTATTGGATTTTTGACTTTTCAAGGTCATTCTCAAACTAAAAATTTTATCGATCAAGCTTATTTAGAAACTATTGCAGAAGTTGACACATTGGTGATACCAGATAAAATTTATCTGAGAATTATACTAAACGAAGAGGATAATCGGAACCGAAAATCGACAGAAGAATTAGAAGCGTCCATGCTTAGGGTTTTAAACTCTTTGGGTGTCGATTTGGAAACCTCATTATCGCTTGCAGACCATAGTAGTAACTTCAAAAAATACTTTCTTTCTGGACAAAAAATATTGAAATCAAAACTATTTTTTTTAGTTCTAAAAAATGCGCAAACCGTTGGAAAAGTCATGGCAGGTTTGGAACGCGAAGAAATTTCTAATGTATCCATTTCTAAAACAGAATACTCAAAGTCTGAACAATTATTACTTGAGCTGAGAACCAAAGCTATTTTGAAAGCAAAACGAAATGCAGAAAATATGATGACACCGTTAAAGCAAAAAATTGGAAAAGCACTCTATGTTTCTGATTTAGAAACGGCACCCATTGCACGTCAGCTACAAGGCAGAGTAGCCGGAATTCAAATAAAAGGGGCTCCAGGTATTTACGCAAATCGTGCAAGTGAAACTATTACAATTGATTTTGAAAAGATGAAGTTTTCGGCTAAAGTAAATGTTAAATTCGTAATTGAATAAAAAAATATATGCAGCGTGCAGCAAAGCACTGACAATAAAAGGTACTGCCTACTGTAACCTACATCGTTTATTACTAAACGATAATATACCTACCAAAGTCTGCAATTTATTTGCTAACTTTAATGCCTGTGAAACATACAACAAATGACTCATAAACACGTTAACTAATAAAAAAACAAAAAAGGAAAGACCGTTCAATTTTTTATACCAATTGTTATTCAAAACGAATGCTATCGCTTATTTTGAGTTATAATTGGTAGTAACAAACAAAAATCATTTAACAACAAAACAATGCAGAAAAAAATTATATTATCCATAACGCTATGCTTAAGTTTATACTTCGTTTCAAATGCGCAATGCGAACTATGCGAGCGTGATAAAAATGATCTTACGTACTGTTATAATAATGAAAACTTTAAAGATTATTGTGCTTTATTTACCGACGGTTCCGCTTCGTTTTTACTCTCTAAAGGCAAAAAAGTTAGAACCATCAATTTAACCTCAAAAGCAACATTAAGTGATTTTATAACTTTAGCTAGCGATAAAAAAAATAAAATTTCTGCTACAGATATTCTATTTATACAAGAAGCCATAAACGAATGGAAAATAAAACGTTGGAATATTGGGCACAGCTATACAGCTTCTGGATTAGGTATAAAAACCTTTGTTAAGGGCACTGGAGCAGTTGCCAAGAAAGGGCAAAAAGCTACAGTACATTACGCTGGTTTTTTGGAAGATGGAACCAAGTTTGATAGCTCTATAGATAGAGGCGAACCGATAACAATAACGGTTGGTGTGGGTAGAGTTATTAAAGCTTGGGATGAAGCCTTGCAGGAGTTACCCGTTGGTACTAAAGCACTCATCAAAGTTCCTTCTGAATTAGGCTACGGAAAACGAGGTGCAGGAAATGCAATTCCGCCAAATGCAACCTTATTTTTTGAAATTGAAATTTTGGAAGTAAATTAATGTTTTATATCATTTATGCTAAACCCGTTTGATGATGCTTATTTTATGACCAAGGCTTTGCAGGAAGCCCAAACGGCTTTTGATAAAGGGGAAATTCCTGTAGGTGCTGTTATTGTTATAGATAATACAATTATAGCTAAAGCTCATAATCTAACCGAATTACTTAACGATGTAACAGCACATGCCGAAATGCAAGCTATTACTGCTGCAGCCAATTTTTTAGGTGCCAAATACTTAAAAAAATGCTCACTTTATGTAACGCTAGAGCCTTGCCAAATGTGTGCTGGTGCTTTGTATTGGAGTCAGATTTCTAATATTATTTATGGGGCAAGAGACCAAGACCGTGGCTGCATTGCTTTGCGCACAAAACTACATCCAAAAACTACCATTACAGGAGGTGTTATGGCAAAAGAAGCCTCCCAATTACTAAAACGCTTTTTTATAGAAAAACGTAACCTAAATTAAACCAATGTTATTTAAAATGAGCTATATAACTCACTTGGAATATAGAGACGCAATAGAAACGAATGATATGGCTTATTTTGAATTATAATTGGTATTAAACCTTGTGATTTTGTTTATGATTTCGCATTTTGTCTAAGTTTTCTTTGGTAAGCATATAGTCCTTAAGATCTTTCCCTTTCCATCGGTAATAAGAAAATAAAGGAAATACTATAAAAAAAATACCTATAACACCAGCGCCAATCAATTTTTGAGAATACCCAAGCGTTACGGTATAACCAATTATAATACTCGTTACTGCTGCTACAAACAAGATGACTATTAGGTATTTCATATACAATTAAGCCTTAAGCTTTAGGTTTAGTTCGTCTAGTTGTGCATTATTAATAGGAGATGGTGCGTTTATCATTACATCTCTTCCAGAGTTATTTTTAGGAAAAGCAATAAAATCTCTAATAGTTTCCTGACCTCCCAAAATAGCGATTAACCGATCTAACCCAAAAGCAATTCCCCCATGTGGTGGCGCACCGTATTCAAAAGCGTCCATTAAAAAGCCAAATTGTGCTTTTGCTTCTTGTTCAGAAAACCCTAAGTATTTTAGCATAATAGCTTGTGTTTCTTTATCGTGAATACGAATAGATCCTCCTCCAATTTCGTTTCCGTTAAGCACTAGGTCGTAGGCATTTGCCTTTACTGCAGCAGGGTTATGCGCTAACAACTCCAGCTGTCCTGGTTTTGCAGAAGTAAATGGGTGGTGCATTGCATGATAGCGTTCTGTGTCTTCATCCCATTCCAAAAGCGGAAAATCCATAACCCAAAGCGGTGCAAACTCATTAGGTTTGCGCAGGCCTAAACGCTCTGCCAACTCCATACGCAAGGCACTTAACTGTGCTCTTACCTTATGTTTGTCTCCAGAAAGTACACAAACCAAATCCCCTGCTTTTGCTCCTGTAATTTTGGCCCACTTTGCCAAGTCGTCTTGATCGTAAAACTTATCTACAGACGATTTGAACCTACCATCATCATGACATCGCAAGTACACCATCCCTAAAGCACCTACTTGTGGGCGCTTTACCCACTCAATAAGCTGATCGATTTCCTTACGGGTATAGCGATTTCCTCCTGGCACTGCAATTCCAACCACCAACTCGGCTGTATTAAACACCTTAAACTCTTTGTGTTGTGCGACTTGATTTAATTCGCCAAACTTCATACCAAACCTAATGTCTGGTTTGTCGTTTCCGTATAAACGCATGGCATCATCATAAAGCATTCTTGGAAATTCTTTTATTTCAACGCCATTAATTGTCTTCAACAAGTGCCGTGTTAAACCTTCAAAAGTATTTAAAATATCTTCTTGCTCTACAAAAGCCATTTCGCAATCTATCTGTGTAAATTCTGGTTGCCTATCTGCTCTTAAGTCTTCATCTCTAAAGCATTTTACAATCTGAAAATACTTATCCATGCCACCAACCATAAGTAGCTGCTTAAACGTTTGTGGTGACTGTGGTAAGGCATAAAATTGCCCTTGGTTCATCCTAGAAGGCACAACAAAATCACGCGCTCCCTCTGGAGTAGATTTTATAAGGTAAGGGGTTTCAACTTCTACAAACTCATTTTTAGATAAGTAATTTCTTACCTCTTGTGTTACTTTATGTCTAAATATCAGGTTGTTTTTGACTGGAGTGCGGCGAATGTCTAGATAACGGTACTGCATACGTAATTCCTCTCCTCCATCAGTATGATCTTCAATAGTAAACGGAGGCGTTTTAGCCTTATTTAAAAGGCTTAATTCTTTTACCAACACCTCTATGTCTCCTGTTGGAATATTTGGGTTTTTTGAAGCACGTTCTATAACCGTTCCTGTAACTTGAACAACAAACTCACGGCCTAACTTTTGAGCCTGCTGCATTAACGCTTCAGAACTGCGTTCTGTATCAAAATAAAGCTGCGTAATGCCATAACGATCACGTAAATCGACATACACCATAAACCCTTTATCTCTTACAATTTGTACCCACCCCGAAAGTGTAACTTGGGTATTTATATTTGTAGCCCTTAATTCGCCACAGTGATGACTTCTATACATGCTAATAAAATTGAACTGCAAATTTAAGGAAGATATTGGGTTTTATAAAGAATACTTTTGTGTAACTATAAGCGAGGTTTGACCACTGAAACTTAAATAACACCAATTATGACTCAAAATAAGCATATCATTCATTTCTATTGTGCCCTACATATTACTATAAATCCCAAACGTAACTAAGGCTGGCTATGTTTAGGTTATCTAAACACAGTATGTTTCAAATTAGTTATAACTTATTTTAAATAACAATAAGTATAACTATTGACTAGTTGTTGCTTTTTTTTTATAACTTTATTTGCTTAAGTTTACAGATATTTAATCAAAAAAAAATAAAATGATAATAGCTACAACTGAAAAAGTTTCAAACCATGATATCACTGAAACTCTCGGAATCGTAAGAGGCAGTACCGTAAGGGCTCGCAACATTGGGAGAGATATTTTTGCGGGATTAAAAAATATTGTTGGAGGAGAAATTGAAGAATATACTAAGCTACAAGCAGACTCCAGAGAACAAGCAATGCAAAGAATGATTAAAGACGCCCAAAGTATGGGTGCCGATGCTATTGTAAACGTACGTTTAACCACATCGATGGTAATGCAAGGTTGTTCAGAAATTTTGGCTTACGGAACTGCTGTTAAGTTAAATGGATAATTTAGCCTCTTTTTTTTTGAATGCTTATTTACTTATGTGGGTTGTTTTTGCTGTTCTTATTGTTTACTTAATTTTTAGACGATTAAAAATTAAAAAAAATGAAGATTTTGAAAATAGAAGCAACTAGCATTAGTAGTGTACAATTGTTTTAGCGGTCTATTTATGAATGTAATGTTTAGGTTTTCTATGTCATCTAAACAAACTATATTTCAAGTTAGTTATAGTTGATTTTACGTAACAATTGGTGTAGCAATCTCGTAAAAAGATAGTTGCGGGTTTGCGTGCCAAGATTTTCGGCAAGAAAATCAAACGTAATAAACTTGCAACAACCTTTGGTTAAGCCCAAAACAGAGCAATTATTTTTATGCATTGTTGTACCTGTTTTTTTAATCAGTTCGCTATTCCAATTTCAGTAAATAACTCACGAACTTTTACTAATTCAAATTGGTCTTTAAAATTTCCTAAATTCCTTTTCTTTCCATTTTTCAGTTTCAATGAGAATCTGTTTTTTCCTCAAATCCCGTTATTTCTCTGATTGAAATTTTCTCCGCTGTTGGCATTTTAAAGTGCAACATAAAAAGAACAACAATTGATATAACACTACATAAAGTCAAAAAAAAAAACGTTACTCCAATACCATTTCAGGAATATCGCCTTCGACAATTAAGTGGCCTTCAGTAGCGTTTTTAATGGTGTTTACGGAAACTCCAGGGGCACGTTCTAAGAGTTTAAATCCCTTGTTTGTTACTTGTAAAACTGCCAAATTTGTTACTATTTTTTTTACACAATTTACGCCCGTTAGTGGCAAAGAACAGCGTTTTAAAAGTTTGGATTCGCCTCGTTTATTGGTGTGCATCATAGCAACGATAATATTGTCTGCACTAGCTACTAAATCCATGGCTCCCCCCATACCTTTTATCATTTTGCCAGGTATTTTCCAGTTGGCGATATCTCCATTTTCGGAAACTTCCATCGCTCCTAAAATGGTTAGATTGACATGCTTACCTCTAATCATCGAAAAACTTAATGAGGAGTCAAAAAAACTAGCTCCATCTAGGGTGGTTATGGTTTGCTTTCCGGCATTAATAATGTCGGCATCTTCCTCACCTTCAATAGGGAAGGGGCCCATGCCTAAAACACCATTTTCACTCTGAAATTCTACGTCTATATCTTTTCTAACAAAATTTGCGACTAGAGTTGGGATGCCTATGCCCAAGTTTACGTAGTAACCATCTTGTACCTCTTTTGCTATTCGTTTTGCTATTCCTGTTTTGTCTAACATAATGTGTGTTGTTTTATGAGCTATAACTCGTAAGGTTGTGGGTTTTATTTTTGTCTAACGGTACGTTGTTCAATACGTTTTTCATAGGTTTTTCCTTCAAAAATACGTTGTACAAAAATTCCTGGAATATGGATTTGATTGGGGTCTAAAGCTCCTACTGGTAGTAACTCTTCGACCTCGGCAACTGTTATTTTTGCTGCACCACACATATTGGGGTTAAAATTTCTTGCAGTTCCTTTAAAGATTAAATTACCTGCCTCATCGCCTTTCCAAGCTTTTACAAACGAAAAATCAGCTTTAAAGGCGTGTTCTAAAACATACATTTTTCCGTCAAAATCTCTAGTTTCTTTCCCTTCTGCAACTTCAGTACCATAGCCAGCAGGGGTGTATATTGCAGGAAAACCAGCTTGTGCTGCTCTACAACGTTCTGCTAAAGTTCCTTGTGGTAGTAGTTCTACATCTAGTTCTCCACTTAGCATTTGGCGTTCAAACTCATCATTTTCTCCTACATATGAAGAAATCATTTTTTTAACCTGTCGGTTTTGGAGCAATAAACCTAAACCAAAATCATCTACCCCTGCATTGTTAGAGATACAGGTTAGCCCCTTAACTCCTAACTTAACTAACTCGGCAATAGCATTTTCTGGGATACCACACAGTCCAAAACCACCAAGCATTAAGGTCATATTATTGGCTACACCGTGTAATGCTTGTGAGACTGTATCTATTTTTTTATTAATCATTAGCTCTAGTTTTAAGTTTTAAAAATACTAAATAAAAATCGTTTTATAGTGATGATTTTTATTGAGATTTTGAAAAGAAACTATAAATTAGTATTGCTGTAACTTTGTTGGCAGTAATGCGAAAAAAACCGTATTAATTAAATAATAAGTAAAAAATTGTATTTTTGATTAAATACTTGAATCGTGGATTTACAAACTAGAAAACTCAATTTAATAACATACTTGGCTCAAATTAAGGATGAAATATTTTTTGATAAACTAGAAAATTATACCCTGAAAACAGAAATTGAATACAATCTAGATTTAAAATCATTTACTTTTGAGGAGTTAATCAATAGAATTAAAAAGTCTGAATTGGATTTTAAAAACGGAAACTTTAAATTATATACAGGCTAATGGATAATTAAGTAATAATAAATTATGTTTTTGACACGAGACAGAACCCATCTAAAATGAATGATGAAAAACGAATAACAGAATAAAGCACTACTGGCAGCAAAGAAGTATATAAAAAATAGCAGTTAAGAGTTAAACTATAAGTTTCGCGCTTTTCTGATATCTTTGTTTTTAATTTAAAAACGAAGATTTTCAACCTACTACTTTTCATATACAACAAGGTTAGTCACAAACAAAAAAACTGAAGAACATAAATGAACAATTTCGGAATTTTAAAAGATTTAATTGAAGGCTATTCAAAAGATATTGCTTTAAATAACAAATTGCTTGTTGCTTTAGTAGTATTTATTTCAATAAACTTAATAACTACAATTATAAATATAATATCACAACATAGATTAAAAAATAAAGACAAGAAAATAATCTCATTCAAAATTAAAGAAGAGAAGCGAATTTCAATATTTGAGACTATTTATCAAAAATTAGATAAAATGACTTTTTTTGTTGGTAAAGATGATTCTGAAAATCTTTTAAAATCAATACAAGAAACAGAAAAAGATATAAGTTCTAATAAAATATATATTGAAAAAAAAGAACTTAAATTGATGTACGAAACAACTGATTATTTTAAAACAGTTGCATCTGATTATAGAAAGAAAGATTATGCAACCGAAATTAAGTTTTTTGACAAACTATCATCTTCTTTTAATAAATGATATTATTTGAATTTCCTAAAATACTAAAACCAAATTCGACCTACGAACTTTTAAATTCATTGGAACAAGCTTTCAGTATGGAAGAAAAACTTGTACCTGATGTTGTAATAAATTTACAAAAAGTAAAAAAAACATCACTACTTGGTATATTACTGAATTATAAATTTATCGAGTATACATACAAACACAATTGCTTTAGAAAACCAAACTTATACGTAAATCCTTATATAGAAAAAGAATGGGAAAGATACGGCTTCACAAAACTTATTCATTCATTTGTTTCAAATAAAGATTTAACGGAAAGAAATTATAAAAACCTAAAAGTAAGAGTGGATGATAGGTTCATTATTGCACCACAAGCATTATTGCGCTCAAAAGACTATTCTGACAAGTTTTTGAAGTCAGAATTTTTGCCAAAAATCGAAAATTATTACAAAAAAAATGATAAGGTAGTTTCTATGATATTTTTGTGTTTATCTGAAATACTTTTAAACTTTTGGGAACACGCAGTTGATGATACTAATTCTATTCTCGTAGCGGAAGGTAACGATAATCATATTGAGATTGCTTGTGCAGATACTGGAAATGGAATTATCACAACTCTCAACAGAGTTTTTGAAAACAGTTCAATTAATAGACCTGCAACATTAAAAAAAGCGGTAGAAAAATTTGTTACTTCAAAAAAGATGACAAATCATATGGGTTATGGGCTTTGGATTTTGAATCAAATTGCTCACAGAGTTAAAGGAAGATTTCACATATATTCAGAAGGTGCTTATTACAAAAATGACTTTGGCAAAGAATTTGCAAAAAAATGTGGATATTGGAAAGGTACAATTATTTACTTGTCCTTACCTTTAAAAAATCCTGTAACTTTAAGTAATATTGAAAGTCACGACAATAAAAAATTTAACGATATAAAAATAAATTGGAAATAATGAAAAATATAAATTTAGATGATTTTGGTCCAATTATAAGTACAAAAGAGTCAGGGGGTAAAATACTGAAAATAATCACTGAAAATTTAAAAGCTGATAATAAAGTTTCGCTTGATTTAAAGAAAATTAGGTCAATGGCAACTTTTTGTGCAAAACAAATATTTGGAAAATTATATGTGACTTTAGGAGCAGAAAAATTTTTCGAAAATATTGAAGTAGTAAATGCTTCTGATGATTTGAAATCTATTATAAAAATTGGAATTCAAAGTGCAATTCAAGAAAATGTCAGTGACTAACACTGTATAAAATTAATAGCGGTTTAGTACTAAACCCAAATGTAGTATCGTTGTTGAAAGTTCTGTTCTAAACAGAAAGTACTGCTTACAACTGCCCTACTTTTCTTATACTAGACCGTTACCTACAATCCCCCATAGCCCCAGAAACTTCAGCGAGTCTCAAGCCACTATAACTGTAAAAAAAGCGAAGAAGAAATAGCTAAAGCACTACATAGTAATGGACTTAAAGACTTTCTCTATGCACTTAAAGACGAATTGGACACCTACGAGTTTATTCAAAAGAAAATAAAAGAATGTGATGATCAAATTGATCAAAAACTAGACGACATAACAGGTAAAGACCCTGAAAAAAAAGAACACCATATCGATGAAAAACCATATAAACGCATCAATAAAAACACTCCTCAAAATATTGACATCAACCTGAAATCTTATCAGATGTTTAAGGGAACAGATCTACTTGCCATTGAAGGAATGAGCTATAATACGGTACTTAACATTATGAGTTAAGTTGGACATGGTGGTATCAAGAAATTTAAGACCGCAAAAGACTTTACCTCTTGGTTTAGACTCGCACCCAACAACAAAGTCAGCGGTGGTAAAGTGCTATCTAGCAAAATTGGAAAAGGAAGTAGCAGGCTCAAAATAGCGCTAAGAAATGCCGCAAACTCAATTGGAAACTTAAAAGACAGTACGCCTCTAAGAAGTTTTTTTCATAGAATTAATTTTAGAAAAGGGAGAGTGTATGCAATTACTGCTACAGCAAGAAAATTGGCCGTCATAATTTGGAATATGATTACTAAAATAATTTAGCCCCTTATTAATTCGGAGTGATATTTTAAATTTCAAATAAATATATTTGAGATATGAAATACAAGAAGTGGAGTTTAGCACAGAAGTTAGAAATACTATCTGTTTCAGAAGACATCGGCATTGTTGAAGCTTGCCGAAAATACAGTTTGAGTACAGGAACTTTCTATAACTGGAAGAAGAAATTTGAGAGCAATGGTGAAGCAGGCTTAAAAGTTACCTATGACTCTAAGAGCAAGGAATTAAAAGCAGCCGAAGAAGAGAATCGTGTTTTAAGAAAATTACTAAGCGATAGAGAGATAGAACTTGAAGTTCATCGCGAACTTTTAAAAAAAAAGTTTGGAACGTGCGATCCAAGAAAGATTTAGTAGACGCTATGTATAAAAAACACAAAATTAGCAAGAGTAAGATTATAAAAATGGTTGGTATTGTGTCAAGTAGCTATTATAGAAAGCCTAGTGGTGGTAAAAAAGGAAATATACCCTCTAAAAGGACTTTTCATAACACCAAAGGGTTTGTGCTACAAAAAGATGTAGTAGCTTCCATTAAAGAGATTTTACAGCACGAATTTATAGATTGTGGCTATCGATTGATGACTAGTTATTTAACAAGAGACGGATATATAATCAATCATAAAAAGTTATACAGAATTATGCAGCAGGAAGGACTCTTAAAGCTTGGTGATAGAATAAATAGAAGTGGTTCTGGACGTAAATTTGTAAAATTTAGAAAAGTAAAAACCTCTAGACCCTTAGAATGCTTAGAAATGGATATAAAAATGGTATGGATACCTAGGGTGGGTAAAAACGCCTATCTACTCTCTGTTATTGATGTCCATTCACGTAGAATATTGAAAGATTATTTCTCTTTCAATATCAAGCAAAACCACGTTATAGAGTTACTTTCACAGCTTTTAGAGAATTATGACTACCCTAAAAATGTTGTGATTAGAAGTGATAATGGAAGTCAATTTATAGCTATAAAAGTACGTGAATATTTAAGTATGATAGGTGTGCAACAAGAATTTACACACATTGCGACTCCACAAGAGAACGCACATATCGAAGCCTACCACGGAATATTAAAAAAAGAAGTATTCAAAAGATTCGATTATCAATATTTTGGAGAAATAGAGCAAATACTTAAACGCTACGTGAAATTTTACAATAATAGAAGGCTACATGGACTATTAGGACGAGTAACGCCAATGGAAAAATGGAATCAAGATAAACACCTTATTAGAAAAAATAAAGTAACAGCTTAATTAATAATCGAAATTTAAAAGATTACTCTTGTTTT
>CALLUG010000007.1 GCA_938011315.1 uncultured Flavobacteriaceae bacterium | reverse complement strand
TGGCACTAAAGTCCATACAGAGTTAGCGTCAGTAATATCATTATTAACCCATAAACCGCCGCTAACACCTCCTGCAAATACACGTTGATTGTTAGGGTCGTTAGGGTCAAACAGTATCCCTCGAGTTCTTCCTCCAAAGTTCCCTGGACCTCGCTCCACCCAAGCATTGCTTGCATTTTGTCCAGGAACGCCAAATTGTTCAAACTTATTTTTATTTGCTGCAATTAAATCGTGCTGAATTTTTAAAGCACCTTTGGTGTTAGGATAGCCCAAATTAGGATCTAAAGTACGTTCCCATAGTTGTTCAAAATAACCATTAGGAGGCAAAGCTTTTGCTTTACGTTGCTTTTTGGTAAGATGTTTGGTGTCCTTATAAGGACTGTTGTCCAAAAAACGTTGGTGTTTTTCTTTTAGCTTCGTAATTTCCGAAACTTTTTCTTCCGCATCGTTACAAAGGCTTACATAAATAATGCTAGCCATAAGCAAAATAGGAATGGTAAATAGTAATTTTTTTTTCATAATTATTTTTTATTAGGTCAAATTTATAAAAATTAAATAATTTAATACATTGATTTTAAATTAAAATTAATTATTCTCCATATAATCAATATTTTATAGATTATATAATCTATAAAATCACAAGGAAATAGAAACAGTTTCTTGATAAAAAAAACAAGATAAATACCATTAAATTATAATATTCGATTTTCATTTAACTCCTAATTTCAGGAATATAGAGTTATCAATATATTACACTTGTTTTTAAGCTTACGGTTAGGCTCTATATTTTATGATTTATTTAATGTACTCTAACAATTACAGGCAATATAAATTCTGTTTTTACTTGTTGCCCACGTTTTATAGCAGGAAATATTTTTGGTAATTTCTGTAATCCATTAATAAACAAATTATTAATATTAGGAATCTGCGCTTTAGTAAGTGGATTACTCTTTATAGCTTTAATGTCAATTACTCCTTTTTCAGAAATTACAAATGTGACTCGTATTGTATCATTTATATCTTGAGTTACGACTATTTTTTCGTTGCTTAAGTGTGTTGTAATTTGTGTTGTAATTGTAGTTTTAAAGCAATTTTCTTTTAACTCACTTGTGTTTGAGTCATCGCAAGAGGATATGTATGGGTATTCATCTACTTCGTCCCAATTAAATGTTTGCATCTCTTGACTAATAATGTCTTTGGAGGTTACTTTTTTTTTATTAAAATAACGACAAGATGTTGTGCTTAATAATGCGATAATAAAAATTACATATTTCATTTGTTGAAAAGTAAATCTAAATAGCAAATGATTTTTTATCTTTAAAAACAAGTGTACACAAAATTAAATATTTAGAGAATTATAACCCAAATAAGGCACTTCTTTTTCATGAAAGACAATTCCAAAGCTTTCGAGCTCAGTTAAAATAGGATTATATACTTCTTTTGTTATTGGTATTTGCACTCCTGGGCTTGTTATTTTTTTATTTAAAATAGCAATTGTAGCAATGGCTACGGGCAAGCCAACGGTTTTTGCCATGGCAGTATAAGTTTGGTCATCGCCTATAGCTACCATTTTTGAGTCTATTTGGTAATTTTTCCCATGTAATTTGTATCCAAATTTATGATACATAACAAGCATATCCTTGTCGTCCTCACTTAGTGCCCAGTTGTCCATTAATATTTTTTGAAGTATTTGGGCTGGTGTTGCCTTTTGTAAATCTATCATTTTTTTAGAACTAAAAAGATCCAACTCCATTAGTTTATCCCAGATAATGTCATCTTGCTCTATGCTTAGGGCGTGTCTAAATTTAAGCTCGACAGAGTCGGTAGGGCTGTAAGGCAGAAAGGCATTTACAAAGTCTCTATAGCTCATATTCTCACTATCGTCTATAGTATAGGTGTCATCTGTCATTCCTAATTGTACAAACATATTCCAAGCTCTGCTAAAGCCTATGCGCCGCATTGTGCCTCTATAGAGTGTTTTAACATTTTTTAGACCATAAATATTTTGGTATTTTAAAGAATCTCGGTTGGCGTAAGCTTCAAAACGTCCATAATGCTCTACTTCCAAAAATTCGGTACGTCTAAATAAGCGGTTGTATGGGATATACTTATAAGTGCCTTCTTGCAAAAATTTGGCAGCACTACCTTGTCCTGCTACAACAACATTTCTAGGATTCCATGTAAATTTATAATTCCATAAATTGGTATCGCTTTCTGGAGCAACAAGTCCTCCTGTAAAAGATTCGAACAAAATAATTTCGCCGCCTTTATCTCTAATGTCATCTATAACTTTCATGGCACTCATATGGTCTATACCTGGATCAACTCCAATCTCATTCATAAACACCAATCCTTTTTCTGTAACGGCTTGGTTTAAGGATTGCATTTCATCGCTTATATATGATGCGGTAACCATATGTTTACCGTAATTAAGACAATCTTTAGCTATCTCCATATGAAATCGAGCAGGGAGCATAGACACTACAATATCTGCATTTTTTATAGCTTTAACCCTTGAGTCTACATCAAAAACATCTAAAAAAATGGCTTTGGCATTTGGGTGTCCGTCAATTCCTTTTTTTGCATTGTCTAAAGACACATCGCCAACGGTAAGGTGTAATTTTTCTGATTCGGCTTTGTCTAAAAAATATTTTATAAGGTAAGACGAAGACTTACCAGAACCTACAACTAAAATGTTTCTCATAATGGAATCGTTAAATAATTTTATTAGCTTATATCAAAATTAACAACTAACTTTCTAATTTTACCTAAATATGGTTTAGCCACATTAGTTTTTTAGAACTAACATGATAATTTATACACCTACAAGTTTTACACATATCACGGAGTGAGCGAAATAAATTGGTATTTAGGCAAAGTTACAAGGATTATTAAATCATCAAAAGCATTAACCTTCAAATGAGTATAAATGGGCTTGACATTATTTTTTTTAAAAAAAGCCAACATAGATTCTGTAAAATTTGCCGATTTTTGTATGTTTTCATTGAAATTATCTACAAAAACCTGTTTTTTTTCTTTTACTCCAACCTCTTTACCTTTTAGGAAGGTATCTATAACATCATCGTTAATAAATATGGTGTTTTTGTCTACAGAGACTCCCCAGATATTTGGAGATTTATTGTAGATATCTTGATTTTTTGATAGTGTTACTGACATAGTTTGTGTTACCACAAAAGTACAATTATTGTTTTTAACTACTCATAGATTCAAATTATTTTTCCAAATTAATCAAGTAAAAAATGGAGATAAAATAAAAAAAACACTTAAATTTATCTAATATCTAAATATTGATGTGTCTTAAATTATTTAGCCGTTAGACTACATACTAACTTTTACATAATCAGTCTTATAATTAAATACACAAATACATTATTTTGATATAAAAACTGAAAGCCAAATTAATTATGAATAAAAAATTATTAATCACAGGAACCAGTATGGGGTTATTAGCTGTTATTTTAGGGGCTTTTGCGGCACACGGTTTAGAAAAAAGTATAGACAGCAATGCTATAGAAAGCTTTAAAACAGGGGTGCGTTACCAAATATATCACGGGTTTTTACTGCTTATCTTAGCGTACTTGCCCAAATTGAGTTTAAAAACGAAAAAAATAATACTGCTGCTTGTAGTTGCTGGAACGGTCTTATTTTCAGGATCTATTTATGGCTTAGCAACAAATACTTTAACGTCTTTTAATTTTAAGCAAATCGCAATAGTAACCCCTATAGGAGGAATGCTACTTATAATAGCTTGGACTGTTATGTTGTTAAAATTTATAAGTTTAAAAGAAGATTAATGATTTAGCTTTTAAAAAATTTATACTTTTGTCCAGTAAACAAACTATAAAAATATGGTAGATAATACCTCTTCGCCTAAAACAATTTCGTTAAATAAATACGGAATTAAAAACGCAACAATAAATTATCAATTATCCCCAGATCAACTTCATGACATTTCGGTATTAAAAAAGCAAGGTGTTACAACAACATCGGGTGCCATTGCAATTAATACAGGAGAGTTTACGGGACGCTCTCCAATGGATCGTTTTATTGTAAAAGATAGTATTACCAAAGATAAGGTTTGGTGGGGAAGTATAAATATCCCTTTCGATAGCGATAAATTTCAAAGCTTATACAATAAATTAACAGAATATTTATCTAATAAAGAGGTGTTCGTTAGAGATAGTTATGCGTGTGCAGACCATAATTACAAAACAACAATTCGCGTTATTAATGAATATCCGTGGAGTAACATGTTTGCCTACAATATGTTTTTGCGCCCTACAGACAAGGAGTTAGTAGATTTTAATCCAGAATGGACCATCATAAACGCTCCTGGTTTTATGGCTAACCCTAAAACGGACGGTACACGACAGCACAATTTTGCTATTTTAGATTTCACAAGAAAAACAGCTATTATAGGAGGAACAGGCTATACTGGAGAAATAAAAAAAGGTATTTTTTCTGCCTTAAATTTTATTCTCCCTGTATTTAAAAACACATTGCCAATGCATTGTAGTGCCAACGTTGGCGAAAATGACGATACGGCTATTTTCTTTGGGCTATCTGGCACAGGAAAAACAACACTATCTGCAGATCCAAAACGAAAACTAATTGGTGATGATGAGCATGGTTGGACTAATGAAAACACAGTATTTAATTTTGAAGGTGGATGTTACGCTAAAGTCATTGACCTTACAGAAGATAAGGAGCCTGATATTTACAGAGCAATAAAACGAGGTGCTATTTTAGAAAACGTTATTATGGATCGTCATAATACGGTTAACTTTAAAGACACGAGTATTACACAAAACACAAGAGTTAGTTACCCAATACATCATATTAATAATATTCAAAAACCATCAATAGGGCACAATCCCAAAAATATATTTTTTCTAACCGCAGATGCCTTTGGTGTCTTGCCTCCAATTTCTAAGCTAACACCAGGTCAAGCAGCATATCATTTTATTTCGGGATATACAGCAAAAGTAGCTGGTACAGAGGCTGGAGTTACAGAGCCAGTACCGTCGTTTTCTGCATGTTTTGGAGCCCCATTTATGCCACTACACCCCACAGAATATGCCGAAATGTTGAGCAAAAAAATGCAAGAGGCTAATGTAAATGTTTGGTTAATAAACACAGGATGGACTGGTGGCCCTTATGGCGTTGGCTCTAGAATGAAGCTTAAGTACACAAGAGCAATGATTAGTGCCGCAATAGAAGGAAAACTAAATGACGTTACATTTAAAAATCATCCTATTTTTAAAGTTGCAGTGCCTTCTGAGTGTCCTAAGGTACCCTCTGAAGTTCTTGACCCTAAAACAACTTGGAATAACGATGATGCTTACGATACAAAAGCGAATGCCTTAGCAGCCTCTTTTAAATCTAATTTTAAGCAGTTTGAAAATAATGCTAATAAAGAAATCTTAGAAGGTGCACCAGTATGTGTTTAAAAGCATTACTGCTGGTTGTAATCTAATTGTGTTGTTGTAGCGCATTAAACACAATCAATGAAAAATATAATTACAATAATATCACTGCTTTTATGCAATGTTTTATCATTTGCACAGAACACTGAAAAAAAGAAATCAGAAACAAAATCTATGTTTGAAATTCAAATTAATTCTAAAAAATATGAGTTAGAAGAAGGTAACGAACTAGATGTTAAAGGGGAATTAAAAAATCCAAAAATATCAATTAGACTTCTTGATTTTAAAAAATTTAATGCTGGAAAACTTTCATTTGAATATCCTAGTAACTTTAGTTTTGAGGTTGAAAAAAGTGAAGGTTATAAAAACTGGACATTAGATGGAAACAACTATGTGATAATGATTTTTGACATTGACGGAGAATCACAAGTAAAAGATTTCATTGATAATATGATAATTCAGTTCGGGAAAGAAAAATGTAAAACAAAAGAAATAAAATCTAAACTTGGCGAAAAAATATTAAGCGGAATTCAGTTATATGTTGAATTGGTAGGACAAAAACTAACTATTGATTTTTATGAGTATAGCAAGTCAGACAACAATTCGAAATATATAGCATTTCAAGACGCTCTTAATGATGACGGAACCGCAACAGCTGAAAGTGCAATGACATTTAAAATGATTAATACTAGTATTAAATATAAATAACGTGCTACAACACCGTGTATAATTGACTGGCTCGCTAATTTTTCCGTTGGAAAAATTAGCGAGCCAGTCAATGTATGTATTTTTTCAGTAACTTAGTTTCTGCTCAACGCAACGAAATCATACACAAGACCGTTAGCAAACCTAGGTTTAAAAAGCTTTAAATGATATAAACAAAATATGTTGTGCGAAATTGAAAAATGAAATATAGTATTAAATTTACTCTATTAGTTACAATACTACTTGTCTTTAATTGTTCGCCAAAAAAAGAACAAATTTTGCAAATAAGTGGAAGCGTAATTGGAACCGAAACGAAATCTATTCTTTTGATAAAACCAAATCAAGATATGAGATTTGATTCTTTAATCGAAATTCCAGTTGAAAACAATAAATTTTATTTTGAATCTAAACTTGAAACCCCAGAAGCTGTAGAGCTCTTTCTTGAGGAAGCTAAAGAAAACGGAGGAGGAAGATATATGCCTTTGTTTTTAGAGAACGAAAAAATTATATTAACAATACATTCGGAAGAAGAGTTTGATAAAAATACAATTGAAGGAGGGAAACTAAACCATGAATACTTACAGTACAAACAGCGCTTTGATAATAAATTCAACGGTTTTGTGTATGAATAGTAGCGGATTTAACACACTAATTTTTCGGTTTATAACTTGACTTTAAAGATAAAAAACTAACTTTGATTAAGCACTAAAACCGCTATTATTTATACACGTTGTTACTTACCGTATTTTTATTTTCGCCTTTTTATTTGCATATTTACAAATAATTATACAGATTTGCAATAAATCAAATCCATAGTTATGTCAGATTGGAATCATAAAGTCAAACGGCTACTAAAGTCAGAATTAGTTCGTAGAGGAATTTCAAATTCAGACTTATCAAGTATGCTGGAACAAATCGGAATTGAAGAAACAAAATCGAGTATCGATAGTAAAATCAGTCGAGGTACATTTAGTGCATCTTTCTTTTTACAATGTCTGACCGTAATTGGTTGCGAAAAAATAGAAATCGAAGAATACGAAAATCAATTATCAATTGCTGCTGAACCAGAAGCAGATTATAACCTAAAAAAATAACGAAATGCCGAAAGTTAAATTTATAGATTTGTTTGCAGGACTTGGTGGAATACGATTAGGTTTTGAAAAGTCATTTGCAGAATTGGGTTTTGAAACAGAATGTGTAATGTCATCTGAAATTAAACCTTATGCAGTTGAAACATTATCAAGTAATTTTAATCACGATTATTTTGTTGGCGATATTTTTGATGTTAAAAATGAACAAATTCCCGATTTTGATTTTTTATTAGGTGGTTTTCCTTGCCAAACATTTAGTGCTGCTGGGAATCGTCACGGATTTGCTGAAACAAGAGGAACATTGTTTTTTGAAATTGAAAGAATTTTAAGAGATAAAAATCCTTATGGATTTATATTGGAAAATGTTGAAGGACTTGTTAAGCACGATTTAGAAAACAAAAATGATAAAATAGGAAGGACTTTATCTACCATTTTATACAAGTTAAAAGATGAATTAGGTTATAATGTTTCTTGGAAAGTATTGGATTCCATAGATTTTGGTTTGCCACAATCTCGTAAACGAATTTTTATTGTGGGTACAAAAGATGAAACAGCGAATTTGGATTTTAGTGCAAAACTATTTAAGCCTCTGAAAACTATTTTAGAAAACGGTTTAGAAACAATTAAGTCTGATTTCACAGAAAAGCTGTTCAAACATTTTGAAATGGAAGATTTATATGGGAAATCCATTAAAGATAAAAGAGGAGGTGATAACAATATTCATAGTTGGGATATTGGAATTAAGGGCGAAGTCTCTGACGAACAGATTGTTTTATTGAATAAACTGTTTAAGGAAAGACGAAAAAAGCATTGGGCAGAAAAAATCGGTATTGATTGGATGGATGGAATGGCTTTGACTTTAGAACAAATCTCAACTTTTAATAAAAGTGATAATCTCAAAGTTTTATTAGATGATTTGGTTAAAAAAGGATATTTAAGATTTGAACATCCAAAAAAATTAGTTCGTGAGGAAACTGAAAATGGTGAAATGAAATATCGTGTCTATGATGAAACAAAACCTAAAGGTTACAATATCGTAACAGGAAAATTGAGTTTTGAAATTAACAAAATATTGGACCCTAACGATATTGCACCAACACTTGTTGCGACTGACGTTTCACGCTTGGCGGTTCCAGACAATGGTGGTTTACGAAGATTAACAATAAGAGAAGGACTACGGTTATTTGGTTATCCTGAATGGTATGAAATTCCAGTAAAAGAAACAGAGGCTTTTGATTTATTAGGAAATACAGTTGCTGTTCCTGTAGTGGAACACGTTGCTAATCAAGTTGCTCAAATTTTTAAAGCAAATTATCAAGCCAAGGATTTACCTGTAGAAGCTGTATAGCCTTTTTGGATTTTATCCATAAACAACGCAGTTCCTTTGTCGTGTCTTGTTTTTCCGTATTTGTATTGGTTTTCTTGAAAAGCATTTAAAAACTGTAAAGCTGAATTGAAAGGTTTGAATTTAGTTCTATCGTTTTTGTACCATTTAATAGGTCTGATATTTACTAAATCACCTTGTTTAACTTGACATTTTAATGGCCAGTCTGCACTTGGTCCAGTTATTTCCCAAATCTTCTTTAACCAAACATCAGCAATTTCAATTGCTCCATCGACCATCTTATATCCGAAAATCAAATAATCAGAGTCAAGTCTATAAGGGAATTCAATAATTGAACGTCTGTAAGCCATAAAGTTTGCTACATCAAAATTTGCTGCTTTGTCGTAGTCAAAAGATTTTACTTCAACTAATCCTTTTTCTGGGTCGTCAATATCTAAATTTAAGTCTGGGAAATCTTGTGTATTTGGCTTTAACCTATATTCTACATCATTTTTTTCTAACCATGCAGCCAACCATTCTTGAATCAAGTTTCCAACAGTATCTTTAGCTTTTACAGTTATTGTAAGGTCTTTCAGAGTGAATTTTATATTCCCTTTTTCGCCTATTATTTTGTATTCTTTAGTCAGTTTGTCGTATAACTGTTCAGGTGTTAATTTCATTCAGATTTGTTTAAATGTCAAATATAGCCAAAACTTTGATGTTAGCACGATTTCCAATATAGTGTGGGTAACAATAGAGTTAAACCTCTTGAAGATAGTATTAATGTGCTAATTCAAAATGATAAATATGACAGTGACAAAGCAAAAGCACTTTATAATGAGTTGAGAGAGTCAAAAAGTCAAGATAAAAATATAGTTATCTATAAAAAACTCGATGATTTAAGAAAACGTAATCAACATTTAAGTTCAAAAGCTAAAAAAATAGAAGCCAAGTTAAATCCTATCTATATAGAACAAGAAAAATATCAAGAAGAATACATAAGCAGTAATTCAACTATTGTAGCCTATTCATTCTTTTTACAAAATCTTATTTATAATAAGGAAAAAGTAGATGTCAGTTTGGCTAAAAAAACTATCAAAATCTTTCCAAGGCTAATCCTAATCATCAATATAACGAACTAGCTTCAAATTTAATTAGTGCTATTGAAAATATAAAAATTGGAAAAACATACACCGACTTTTATGCACCTGATTTAAACGGAAATGAAGTAAAGCTTTCTGATAATATAAAAGGAAAAGTTGCATTATTAGACTTGTGGGCTACTTGGTGCGGTCCTTGTATTGCTAGAAGCAGAACAATGGTTCCTCTTTATGACGAATATAAAGACAAAGGGTTTACAATTATTGGAGTTGCCGGAGAATTTAAAAACACTGATAGGCTTGTGAAATTTCTAAAAAAAGAAAAATGGGAGTGGACAAACCTTGTTGAACTCGATAGAAAAAATAAGATTTGGCAAAAATATGGTGTTGATGGCGGTGGCGGTGGTATATTTTTAATTGATGAAAACGGACTAATTTTAGCCAAAGACCCAACAGCAACAGAGGTTAGGAAAGAATTAGAATCTCGTTTAAATTAAAAAAAATCGTATAATAGCTATGAGTAATTACTTGTTATTATCTGCTTAAGAAAAATCTTATAATATTTCTAACTGGCGGTTATTTGCTATTAAATATTAAATCAAGCAACTACTCATAACTGAGATAATCTTACTTACTTAATAATAATAACTCACTACAAACAATTTCTGTAATATAGCGTTTATTTCCTTCTTTTGTTTCGTAGTGCCTTGAATTAAGCTTCCCTTCAACAGCAATTTCTTTACCTTTACTAAGGTACTTTTGCGCTATTTCTGCAGTTTTCCCCCAAGCCACAACATAATGCCACTGTGTATCTGTTATTTTTTCTCCATTAGCATTTTTGTAACTCTCATTTGTTGCCATTGAAAATTTAGCAAGGGTTTTTCCTGAGTCTAAAGTAATAATTTCTGGATCATTACCTAAATTTCCAATCAACTGTACTTTGTTTCTAAGTGTACTCATAATATTATTTTTTTAATGTTAAACAATTGATACTATCGAACAGTATATATCGACTCTGCAAAAATGCGATACGATGCTGCGTTTATTCGGTTGTTAAATATTTAATATCGTTTGTAAATGTTTGTAGTCGTTTGTAAACGACTATTTATTTTTTATATTTACATACCAAAACCATATCGCAACGCCTTATCTTAAAAAACTAACCTTATAATTATGAACTTAAAAACATGTTTAGAATGCGACATTAAAATAGTAGGACGTATTGATAAAAAATTTTGTAGTGATGGCTGTAGAAACTCTTACAATAACAAATTTAATAAAGACAGCAAAAACTTAATTAGAACTATCAATAACCGATTACGAAAAAATTGGCGAATTTTAGAGCAGTTAAACCCTAATCAAAAAACAAAAATAGCGCGCGATAAATTAATTGAGCAAGGTTTCGATTTTAAATATTTCACTAGCACTTACACAACAAAGGTTGGAACCGTGTATTTTTTTGTTTACGACCAAGGCTACTTGCCTTTAGAAGGCGGTTTTTGTGCCTTAGTAAAACGGGATCGTTAATTACATGACTATGAACTAAAAATATCAATTTTATAACAATACTTTAGTCAACTAACACAAAATCCTGTTTTGAGTTCCATACAAATAATAGGTTGTGCTTATACCAATTATGACTCAAAGTAAGCTACATCATTCGTTTCTATTGCGGCTATATATCACTATAAAACTTAAACGTAGCTAAGGTTATGTTTAGGTTTTTTTATGTCATCTAAACATACTATATTCCAAATGATTTACAGCTCATTCTTAAATAACAATTGGTAGTAGTGCAAAAAAACGTGATAATTCCAAAGTGTTATATTAAATATTTTTTGACACTGTGTTAACCACAAATCTAGTGTCTTTTTGTACACTACATTCCATACGCGCCAATAATATAATGGGCTAATTAAAGCTTATCGAAGCTTACTTACAAAATTAAATATACCAAAAGCATATTTAATTTTACTAAAAAGTGTATTTTTGATAAAATTAGCTAACGACATCGTTTTAATACATTATAATGGATAAATATTCTTTTTTAAATGCAGCACATACTGCATATTTTTCAGAATTATATGATCAATATCTAAAACACCCAGATAGCATAGAGCCAAGTTGGAGAGCTTTTTTTCAAGGCTACGACTTTGGTAGTGAATACGGGGAGTTAACAGAAATTGTTTCTGAAAAAACAAATGCTGATTTACCAATAGCAACGGGAAAATCACAACAAGTTCAAAAAGAATTTCAAGTTATTAAACTCATTGATGGATACAGAAATAGAGGGCATTTATTTACAAAAACAAACCCAGTTCGCGAACGTAGAAAATATGAACCCTCACTGGTTATAGAAGAATTTGGCTTATCTGCAAACGATTTGGATACCGTTTTTTCCGCTGGAGATATTTTAGGAATCGGTTCGCAAACGCTTCGAAATATTGTAACACACTTAGAGAAAATATATTGTAACTCAATCGGTGTCGAATATATGTATATTAGAGAGCCTAGAGAAATTCAATGGATTCAAAATAAACTTAATATTAATGACAATCAGCCCAATTTTTCAGTAGAACAAAGAAAACATATTCTTTCAAAACTAAACGAGGCAGTGTCTTTTGAGTCCTTTTTGCATACCAAATATGTAGGACAAAAACGATTTTCTTTAGAAGGCGGTGAATCCTTAATCCCAGCAATAGACTCCGTAATAGAAAAAGCGGCAGAGTATGGGGTTAAAGATTTTGTTATGGGTATGGCACATCGTGGTCGCCTAAATACCTTAATTAATATCTTTGGAAAATCTGCAAAAGATGTATTTAGTGAGTTTGATGGTAAAGATTACGAACAAGAAATTTTTGATGGTGACGTAAAATATCACTTAGGTTGGACTAGTAACCGCTTAACAAATACAGGTAAAAAAATAAACCTAAATATTGCTCCTAACCCCTCGCATTTAGAAACTGTTGGCGCCGTTGTAGAGGGAATTGCAAGAGCAAAACAAGATAAAATTAAAGACCCTTCACAAGTGCTACCAATCGTAGTGCATGGAGATGCCGCTATTGCTGGACAAGGTCTGGTTTATGAAGTTGTGCAAATGGCACAGTTAGACGGTTACAAAACCCAAGGCACCATACACATTGTGGTTAATAACCAAATTGGCTTTACTACCAATTACTTAGACGCACGTTCTAGCACTTATTGTACCGATGTTGGTAAAGTTACATTATCGCCGGTGCTTCACGTAAATGCAGACGATGCAGAGGCTGTGGTTCATGCAATGCTATTTGCGTTAGATTTTAGAATGGAGTTTAAACGCGATGTTTTTATAGACTTATTAGGATATAGAAAATACGGACATAATGAAGGTGACGAACCAAGGTTTACCCAACCAAAATTATACAAAGCCATCTCAAAACACAGCAATACTAGAGATCTTTATGCAAACAAACTAATAGCAGAAAATGTTATTGATAAATCCTATGTATTAGATTTAGAAAAATCTTACAAAGCAAGATTAGAAGAAGATTTAAAAGACTCTAGGAAGCAGGAAAAAACAGTAATCACGCCCTTTATGGAAGATGCCTGGGAAGGTTTTAACCTTGTTAACGAAGAGGAAATGATAAAAATAATAGACACCTCTTACGATAAAAACAAACTTGAAAAACTTGCCAATATCATCTCAACACTTCCTAAAGACAAAGCGTTTATTCGTAAAATTCAGCGTCTTATTCAATCCAGAAAAACAATGTTTGAGCAGGATAAGCTAGACTGGGCAATGGCAGAGCATTTAGCCTACGGTAGCCTACTGGAAGAAGGTTATGATGTGCGTATTTCTGGGCAAGATGTAGAGCGTGGTACATTCTCGCACAGGCATGCCGTGGTAAAAGTTGAAGATAGCGAAGAAGAAGTTATTTTACTGAATAATATAAGCAGTACTCAAGGACAATTTTGTATATACAACTCCTTACTTTCGGAGTACGGCGTGGTAGGTTTCGATTACGGTTATGCTATGGCAAGCCCTAAAAGTTTAATTATTTGGGAAGCACAGTTTGGGGATTTTAGTAATGGGGCACAAATTATGCTAGACCAATACATCTCCTCTGCGGAGGACAAATGGAAACTTCAAAACGGACTAGTAATGTTGCTTCCACACGGATATGAAGGGCAAGGAGCAGAACACTCTTCCGGACGTATGGAACGCTACTTGCAACTTTGTGCAAAAGACAATATGTTTGTAACAAACTGCTCCACACCAGCAAATATGTTTCATTTATTACGCAAACAAATGAAAGCCAATTTTAGGAAACCACTTATTGTATTTACACCAAAAAGTTTGCTAAGACATCCTAAAGTTGTTTCTACCGTAAATGAGTTTGCTGAAGGCCATTTTGAAGCTATTATTGACGATGCTAGTGCCAAAGCTTCCACAGTTAAAACCTTAGTTTTTGTTAGTGGTAAGTTTTACTACGACTTACTAGAAGAAAAAAACAATCTAAAACGAAATGACGTTGCCTTAGTAAGAATAGAACAACTATTTCCATTGCCCACTCAAGCCATACATAAAATACTAAAAAAATACAAAGCGGCAAACGATATTGTTTGGGCCCAAGAAGAGCCCAGAAACATGGGAGCTTACAGCCATTTGCTCATGCACTTAGACCAAGCAAAAACCTTTAGAGCAGCAACCCGAAGAGCCTATGCTGCACCTGCTGCTGGTAGTGCAACGCGCTCAAAAAAACGACATCAAGAAGTTGTAGACTATGTGTTTGATAGCACAAAAAACAATCAGAGATAAAATAAACAAAAAATTATAAAATTATAGACTAATGATTTTAGAAATGAAAGTTCCCTCACCAGGAGAATCCATAACAGAAGTTGAAATTGCAGAATGGTTAGTACAAGACGGAGATTATGTAGAAAAAGACCAACCCATAGCGGAGGTAGATAGTGACAAGGCAACCTTAGAGCTGCCAGCAGAAGCAAGCGGAACAATTACACTAAAAGCAGAAGAAGGCGATGCTGTTGCCGTAGGAGCTGTTGTATGCCTAATTGATACAAGTGCTGCAAAACCAGAGGAAGATACGTCCGCCAAAGCGGTAAGTGAAACACTAGCAACTCCAAAAGCAGAACCTGTAAAAACAGCTCCTGTTCAAGAAAAAACATATGCTACAGGAACTACAAGCCCAGCAGCAAAAAAGATTTTGGACGAAAAAAATATTGCTTCTAGCAGTGTTACAGGGACAGGAATTTCAGGACGAATAACTAAAAGCGATGCCCTAAACGCAACGCCTTCAATGGGAAGTCCAACAGGCGGTGTACGGAGTTCTTCAAAAAGTAAAATGTCTATGCTACGCCGCAAAGTGGCAGAGCGTCTAGTAGAAGCAAAAAACACAACGGCGATGCTAACAACCTTTAATGAGGTGGATATGTCGCCAATATTTGCCATTCGCAAAACATACAAAGACGCTTTTAAAGACAAACACGACGTTAGTTTAGGGTTTATGAGTTTCTTTACTCTAGCCGTTGTAAGAGCCTTAAAGTTATTTCCAGAAGTAAACTCAATGATAGATGAAAAAGAAATGATTACTTACGATTTTATAGACGTAAGTATTGCTGTGTCTGGGCCAAAGGGGCTAATGGTTCCTGTAATTAGAAATGCAGAAAATTTGTCGTTTAGAGGAGTAGAGTCTGAAGTAAAACGCTTAGCCATACGCGCAAGAGATGGTCAAATTACAGTCGATGAAATGACTGGAGGGACTTTTACAATTTCTAACGGTGGTGTTTTTGGGAGTATGCTATCTACCCCAATAATTAATCCACCACAAAGCGGTATTTTAGGAATGCACAATATTGTAGAGCGACCAGTAGCTATAGACGGTCAGGTTGTTATACGCCCTATTATGTATGTAGCCTTGTCCTACGATCATAGAATTATAGATGGAAAAGTAAGTGTAGGGTTTTTGGTAGCTGTAAAAGAAGCTTTAGAAAACCCAGAAGAATTACTAATGGCTAACGATATTAAAAAAGCTTTAGAATTATAATATAAAAACTGAAAGCATTTACAGTTTTTATGCTACAACCCAAATGGCACTTAATTGTATGCTGTTTGGGTTGTAGTGGTGATAATTAGAGTATCACGTTAATGATAGATAAATAAACAAAGATTCTCTCTACATTTAATCCAAACTGTATTGTCTAATTTTGTTGGCAGAAATCTTAGTAAACAAATCCAACTAAAATTTGTGTCAAATTAACTGAGTATTTATATGGTACTGTATGTGTTTTGTTTTAACCAATTTTTAAAAATACAAGCGAATTTCATATTTAATTTTCACTTACAAAATTCACATTAAACAAACGTAGCAGCCCATACGCAAAACCATAGCTACAGCATAACACAAGAAAAATACACACTAAATATTCATCAAATCTTCAATCTCTTCGGCTTCAATAGGAATAGTTTTCATTAAGTTAATAGGGGCGCTATTGTGTTGTATTACAACATCATCTTCTAGGCGAATTCCAATACCTTCAGCAGGGATATAAATACCTGGCTCTACAGTAAATACCATATTAGCTTGCATAGGCTCTGTTAAAATACCATAATCATGTGTGTCCAGTCCCAAATGGTGGGAGGTGCCGTGCATAAAGTATTTCTTGTAGGCAGGCCAATCTGGATTTTCGTTTTGTAGGTCTGCTTTGTCTATTAAGCCTAATTTTAGCAGTTCAGAGGTCATTAGTGTTCCAACTTCTTTGTGGTAATCTGCCCAGATTGTTCCGGGAACTAAAAGCTTGGTCGCTTCTTTTTTAACACGATTTACAGCATCGTAAATGCTGCGTTGTCTCTTTGTAAAACGTCCAGATACGGGTATGGTACGCGACATATCTGAGGCATAATTAGCATATTCTGCACCAACATCCATTAGTATTAAGTCGCCTGCTTTACACTGGTTGTTGTTGTCGATGTAATGTAGCACATTGGCGTTATTGCCCGATGCTATGATAGGGGTGTATGCAAATTTTTTGGAGCGATTACACAAAAATTCATGTATAAATTCTGCTTCAATTTCAAATTCCCATACATCTGGCTTAACAAAACTCAAAACACGACGAAAGCCTTTTTCAGTAATGTCGCAGGCTTTTTGTATTAGGTCTAATTCTACTTGTTCTTTTACAGATCGTAAACGTTGTAAAATAGGGTTGCTTTTGGCAACATTATGAGCAGGGTATTTTTCTTTTAACCATTTTGTAAATCGGTCTTCTCGTGTTTGGGTTTTTGTGTTAGCACGATAATGCTCGTTAGTATTAATATATATCGTATCGCACTGTGCCATAATTTCAAACAGTATTTTTTCTAAATCTTGAAGCCAGTACACTGTTTTAATTCCTGTTGTTTTTAAGGCTGCTTCTTTAGTAAGCTTTTGTCCTTCCCAAACAGCAATGAGATCATTAGTTTCTTTTAAAAATAAGATTTCACGATGTTTTTCATGGGGTGCATTTGGAAACAAAACTAAGACACTCTCTTCCTGATCGACGCCACTTAAATAAAAAATGTCGCGATGCTGTTCAAACGGCATAGTGCTATCGGCACTTATAGGGTAAATATCGTTAGAGTTAAATACCGCAATAGCATTGGGCTTCATTTGAGCTGTAAATTTCTCACGATTTTTTACAAACAACGACTTGTTTATTGGAAAATATTTCATTGTAATCAATTTTTTAAAGAAAACAAATCTAAGGAAATCTAGGTGATAACTAAGAAGAAAAAATACAATAAGCCTCAGATTTGTTTGAAGGATATAAATTTGGCAAACTGCTAAGTTTTGAGTATTTTCAAAGCTTAAAAAAATAATACGATGTACTCTATTAAATTATTAACATTATTATGTATTTCAAACCTTGTTAACGCACAATTACCTGCAATAGCAACTCAAAAAGCATTACAGCAAAAAACTGTTTTAATGCAAGAATCTATTCTTAAAAATGTACCATTTACAAATATAGGCCCATCGATAATGAGCGGTCGCGTAGTAGATGTTGATGTAAACCCTAATAATACAATAGAGTTTTATGTAGCTTATGCTTCTGGAGGCTTATGGTACACCAATAATAATGGCACAACATACACTTCAATTAGCGATAACGCTCCAACACAAAATATGGGTGACATTGCGGTTAATTGGGATGATAGAACTATTTGGGTCGGTACTGGAGAGAGTAATTCTTCTCGTTCGTCCTATTCTGGAATAGGCATTTTAAAATCCACCAATAATGGGAAAACATGGGAACATACTGGATTAGGAGACTCTCACCACATAGGTCGTATTATAATTAACAAAAACAAACCCAATGAGGTTCTTGTTGGTGTTATTGGACATTTATACACCCCAAACAAGCAGCGCGGAATTTTTAAAACTACAGACGGCGGTAAAACTTGGGAACATACCTTGTTTATAAACCAAAATACAGGAGTTATAGACATTAATGCATCACCAACAAACCCCAATATACTGTATGCTGCAAGCTGGGAAAGAGATCGAAAGGCATGGAACTTTAATGGAGACGGCGAGGCATCGGCAATTTATAAAAGTACAGACGCAGGGACAACATGGACAAAGCTTACAAAACATGAAAATGGCTTTCCTACAGGAGCTGGTGTTGGACGCATTGGTTTGGCAGCTTTTAATGACACTGTGGTATATGCCTTTTTGGACAATCAGTTTAGGCGCCCTACAAAAGCAAGTCAAGTTGACACGGGCTTACAAAAAGATGATTTTAAAAACATGACTAAAGCTCAAGTCTTAAATATAGATAATAAAGTATTGAATAGATACTTGCGTACTAATCGTTTTCCAGAAAAATATACAGCAAAATATGTTAAAAAATCTGTCGAAACTAACAAAGTAAAACCAGAAGATTTGGCGCTATATCTAGAAAATGCTAATGCAGCATTGTTTGATACTCCAGTAATTGGGGCTGAAGTTTATAAATCTACAGACGGGGGGCTTACTTGGAAAAAAACACACAAAGACTATCTAGATGGTGTATATAGTTCTTACGGTTATTATTTTGGACTCATTGCAGTAAGTAGTAATAACCAAAATAACATTTATATTGGAGGTGTACCCTTATTAAAATCTAGCGATGGAGGACAAACTTTTACAGCGATAAGTAAAGAAAATGTGCATCCAGACCATCAAGCCCTGTGGATTGACCCAAATCTTGAGGGACATATCATAAACGGAAATGACGGAGGAATAAATATTACCTACGACGATGGCGATAATTGGATAAAAAGTAACCAACCTGCAGTTGGGCAATTTTACGCTATAAATGTAGATCAACAAAAACCATACAATGTATATGGGGGATTACAAGACAACGGCGTTTGGTACGGGCCAAGCAATTATAAAGCTTCAAAACTATGGGATGGTACCGATGAGTATTCTTACAAAAGAATAGGCGGCGGCGATGGGATGCAGGTGCAAATAGATAGACGAGACAATAACATTGTTTATGGGGGCTCACAATTTGGGT
Source organism: uncultured Flavobacteriaceae bacterium (assembly GCA_938011315.1). Lineage (GTDB taxonomy): Bacteria > Bacteroidota > Bacteroidia > Flavobacteriales > Flavobacteriaceae > AU392. The sequence goes on along the minus strand of CALLUG010000007.1, from coordinate 11,189 downwards.
TTTACTATCGTGTTAATTTAGCAACAAACGAGCGCATTTCTATATACCCACGACACGAGTTAGGGGACACACCGTACCGTTACAACTGGCTAACCCCAATTTTGCTATCGCCACACAATCAAGATATTTTGTACATGGGTGCCAATAAGCTATTGCGCTCTTTAGACCAAGGCGAACACTTTTCTGTAATTTCAGAAGATTTAACCACAGGAGGAAAAAAAGGAAATGTACCCTATGGTACTTTAACAGCGATTTCTGAAAGTCCGTTTAAATTTGGAATGATTTACGTAGGAAGTGACGATGGTTATATTAATCTTACCGAAAATGGAGGCGATAGTTGGAAGCGAATTTCTAACAATTTACCTCAAAATCTGTGGGTGTCGCGAGTTATTGCCTCGCAACACCAAAAAAATCGTGTTTACGCTACACTTAATGGCTATAGAAATGACGATTTTACAAGTTATATATACGTAAGCGAAAACAAAGGAGCAACTTGGGAAGCAATTGCAAATAACTTGCCCAACGCCCCTGTAAACGTTATTAAAGAAGATCCCGTAAATGAAAACTTAATTTACGTCGGTACCGATAATGGGGTTTATGCTTCTTTCAATAAAGGAAAACGATGGGAGGCCTTCGCCAAAGGGCTTACAAATGCAGCAGTACACGATTTGGTAATACAAGAAGAGGCAAAAGAATTATTAGTAGGCACCCATGGTCGCTCTATCTATAAGGCAGATATCTCTATGTTGCAAACCTATAATGAGAATGATAATAATTCTGTTTTAATTTTTAAAACTCCTAGCATTAAATTTTCGCAACGTTGGGGCGCTTCTAACAATCAATTTTCTAACCCTTTTGAACCTTCAGTTGTCTTTACATTTTACACTAAAACGTCTGGAAAGCAAAAAATAAAAATTTTATCCCAAAACGGGAATGTTTTAAATACCTTTGACGTTAATACCAACAAGGGGTTTAATTACTTTAGTTATGATTTAAGCTGTACGAAGTCAGGAGTAAAAGCACTCGAAAAAAACGATTCAAAAAAAATAAAAACAGCTCAAAATGGAAAGTTATACTTACCTAAAGGGCGGTATCAAATTAAAATAGAATCGACTAAAAAAATGTTTAATATTGAGTAGTGTTTTGTGCAATAAATAACTAAGTAGAACTCTAAATTTTAGCTACATCAAGTTGCTTAAAACAATAAAGAATGTTATTTTTGTAACATAAAATTCTAACTAAACTTTTAAAACAAATGATTGGATTTTTTAAATCTTCAATAGGAAGAAAGGTAGCGATGGCTGCTTCGGCCTTTTTTTTAATCATCTTTTTACTTCAGCATTTTGCAATCAACATTTTGTCTGTGTTTAGCCCAGATATGTTTAATGAAGTGTCTCATTTTATGGGCGTTAATCCTGTGGTGCAATTTGCATTACAACCTGTGCTAATTTTTGCTATTATTTTTCATTTTGTAATGGGGACTATTTTAGAAATAAAAAATAAAAAAGCCCTAGGCGTTGCTTATGTAAAAAACAATGGCGCAGCCAATTCTAGTTGGATGTCTAGGAATATGATATGGACAGGCTTAATGATTTTGGCCTTCTTAGTATTGCATTTAGGAATCGATTTTTGGATTCCAGAGATTAATACCAAATATATTGTAGGGGACTTATCTGGACTTATAGATCCTAATAACGCAGAAAGCGGCTTTAGATATTACGAAGAGTTACATCATAAATTTGAACATCCTCTTACAGTAATACTATACGTCGTAGCATTTATTCTTTTAGGGATGCATTTATTACACGGATTTACTTCGGCATTTCAGTCTATGGGAGCCACTGTAGGGCGTAAAAAAATAATGAAACAAATAGGGGTAATATATTCTGTTGCTATCCCTTTAGGATTTGTTTTTATTGCATTATATCATCACTTTAACCATTAATCTTAGTAAGTATGGCTTTAGATTCAAAAGTACCAAAAGGTCCAATTAAAGACAAATGGACAAACTATATAAACCACATTGATTTAGTAAATCCAGCAAACAAACGTAACATAGATATTATCGTTGTAGGTACTGGATTAGCTGGAGGTTCTGCCTCTGCAACGCTAGCGGAATTAGGGTATAATGTAAAAGCATTTGCTTACCAAGACTCTCCAAGACGAGCACACTCTATTGCAGCTCAAGGAGGTATAAACGCCGCAAAAAATTATCAAGGTGATGGTGACTCAGTGTACAGGTTATTTTATGATACCGTAAAAGGAGGCGATTACCGTTCTCGCGAAGCTAATGTGTATCGTTTGGCAGAAGTGTCTGCAAATATTATAGATCAATGTGTAGCTCAAGGTGTACCTTTTGCTAGAGATTACGGTGGTTTACTAGACAATCGTTCTTTTGGAGGAGTACTAGTATCTCGTACATTTTATGCAAAAGGACAAACAGGACAACAACTATTACTAGGAGCTTACTCTGCAATGAATAGACAAATTGCTCGTGGTAAAATAGAAATGTTTAACCGTCACGAAATGCTAGATGTCGTAAAAGTTGATGGAAAAGCAAGAGGAATTATAGCAAGAAACTTAGTTACAGGAGAAATAGAAAGACACTCAGCACATGCTGTAGTCATTGCAACAGGAGGTTACGGAAATGTATTTTTCCTATCAACCAATGCAATGGGGTCTAACGCTACCGCAGCCTGGAAAATACATAAAAAAGGAGCTTACTTTGCTAATCCTTGCTACACACAAATACACCCCACATGTATCCCTCGCTCGGGCGATTACCAATCTAAGCTAACCTTAATGTCTGAATCCTTACGGAATGATGGGCGTATTTGGGTGCCTAAAAATCTAGAAGATGTTAAAGCCATTAGAGAGGGACGTAAAAAACCTACCGACTTAGCCCCCGAAGAAAGAGATTACTATCTAGAACGCCGTTACCCCGCCTTTGGAAACCTAGTGCCTCGTGACGTTGCCTCTAGGGCTGCTAAAGAACGTTGCGATGCAGGCTATGGAGTTAACCAAACAGGAGAAGCAGTGTATTTAGACTTTGCTTCCGCTATAGATCGTTACGGTAAAGAACAAGCAAAAATACAAGGTATCGATAAGCCTTCAAAAGCAAAAATATACGAATTGGGACAAGCTATCGTAGAAGCTAAATATGGCAACTTATTCCAGATGTACGAAAAAATCGTAGACGAAAATCCTTACGAAACTCCTATGATGATTTACCCAGCAGTACACTATACTATGGGAGGCATTTGGGTAGATTATAATTTACAAACTACAGTCCCTGGATTGTATTGTATTGGAGAAGCAAATTTTTCAGACCATGGAGCCAACCGCTTAGGTGCTTCGGCATTAATGCAAGGCTTAGCAGATGGTTATTTTGTTTTGCCTTATACCATTGGAGATTATTTGTCTAATGAAATTCGTACTGGAAAAATAGCTACAGATACTAAAGAATTTGACGAAGCCGAAAAGGACGTTACAGATCGTATTGATTTTTTTATAAATAATAAAGGAACTAAATCTGTAGATTATTTTCATAAAAAGTTAGGAAACATTATGTGGAATAAAGCAGGAATGTCTCGTAATGAAAAAGACTTAAAAGACGCAATGGCAGAAATTAAGGCACTTAGAGAGGAATTTTGGAAAGAGGTAAGTGTCCCAGGCTCTGCTAATGAAATGAATACGGAATTAGCAAAAGCAGGTCGTGTTGCAGACTTCTTAGAGTTAGGAGAACTATTTGCAAAAGATGCCTTAGAACGAAACGAATCGTGTGGTGGGCATTTTCGTGAAGAGTCTGTAGAGTTAGACGGAGAGCAAAAAGGCGAAGCAAAACGAAATGATAAAGATTATGCTTATGTTTCTGCATGGGAATACAAAGGCGAACCAGCAGATGCTGTATTACATAAAGAAGCTTTAGAGTTTAATGATATTGAATTAAAACAACGTTCGTATAAATAAGAAAAGACAGTATGAATTTAACACTAAAAATTTGGAGACAAAACGACTCTAGTACTAAAGGTCGGATGGTTGATTATAAGGTAAGCGATATTTCAGAACATATGTCTTTTTTAGAAATGATGGATGTTTTAAACGAACAACTTATCGGTAAAGGAGAAGAACCTGTAGCTTTTGATCATGACTGTCGTGAAGGCATTTGCGGCATGTGCTCAATGTATATTAATGGAGAAGCTCATGGGCCAGATAGAGGCATAACAACATGCCAATTGCACATGCGTACTTTTAAAGATGGAGATACAATTACTATAGAGCCTTTTAGGGCAGCAGCATTTCCTGTTATAAAAGATTTGGTTGTTGATCGTTCGGCGTTTGACCGTATTCAACAATCTGGCGGGTACATTTCTGTAAATACCTCTGGCAATACCCAAGATGCCAACACAACCCCTATTTCAAAACACGCTGCCGATACTGCTATGGATGCAGCAACTTGTATTGGTTGTGGCGCCTGTGTGGCAACCTGCAAAAACTCTTCTGCAATGTTATTTGTAGGAGCAAAAGTATCGCAATATGCTTTATTGCCTCAAGGACAAGTAGAGGCTGCAGACCGTGTTAAAAATATGGTAGCACAAATGGACTTAGAAGGTTTTGGAAATTGCACAAATACTGGAGCTTGTGAGGTTGAATGTCCTAAAGGCATTTCTTTAGAAAACATTGCGCGTATGAATCGTGAACTTATGAAAGCTAATTTGTAAAAAGCAAAAGCATATTTTTAACATAAGATATTATAACACAAAGCTCCTAAAAGATACTTTTAAGAGCTTTGTGTTTTTATAATAACCCCTGACAAATTAAAATTAATGAGAAATCTTGCTGCACTTTTATCCATAACAACACTTCTAGCATTTAGTTGTAAACAAGCCCCCAAATCTCAAAATAATACTATAAGTTATTTTGATGATAAGGAGCATCAATCCATAACATATTCTTTTAATGACCATAAATTATTAGAACGCTTAAAAGTATTATCATCTGATGCATTTGAAGGACGAAAAACAGGAAGCGAAGGAAATACTAAGGCAAGAGCTTATATTATACAACAATTTAAAGCTTTAAACATAAACGCTTTTGGTAGTGCTTATGCACATAAGTTTACATTTTCTCATAACAAGAAAGACTATAAAGCTGTAAATGTATTAGCACAAATTGATGGCACAGAAAAGCCAAATGAGTATATTGTAGTAAGTGCACATTACGACCATTTAGGACTTGGTAATAATAACGAAGTGTATAATGGTGCCGACGATGATGCGTCTGGGGTTGCAGCATTGTTTAGTTTTGCAGAATACCTAACTCAAAACCCACCTAAACACTCTGTAATATTAGCTGCTTTTGACGCAGAAGAATTAGGCTTACAAGGCGCAAAATACTTTGTAGATAAAATGAAAAATAGTAGTATTGTAGTCAATCTTAATATGGATATGATTAGCCGAAGTAAGAAAAACGAAATTTATGCTGTTGGAGGACGCTATAACGAAACGATAAAACAAATGCTTACAAAAGTCAAAAACCCTACAAATACTTTGTTGCTACAAGGCCACGACGGTACAGATGGGAAGCAAGATTGGACGTATGCTTCAGATCACGCTCCATTTCATCAAGCCAATATTCCTTTTATATATTTTGGAGACGAAGATCATCCCGGATATCATAATCCTTCTGATGAGTTTAAAAATATTACGCCACACTTTTATAAGAATTCTGTAGAAATAATTTTGTCTGTTTTTAAGGTTTTAGATTATAGCGTAGCAGAGCAACTCTAAATATATAGCTAATGTATGAGAGAGTGGTAAATTTACCTAGAAACTTTTGATTTTATGTTTCCCTTCCCCTTTATTTTATCAACTAAGAAAAGCAGGTAAAATTTTTAAACCTAAAACAATACCGACTAAAGAAGAAGTTGATTTCGCTCGTTCGACTTTGACTTACTTGTTTTATAGAGACCAAAACACCTATAATAAAGCTGTCAGGAAGTCGTGTAAAAGGACGTCCTCGAATAAGTAAAATGAGGAACCCTAAACTTAGAAATTTATTATTTATGTGTAGTTTTAATGCCTGTAAATATAAGCGTACTTGTAAAGCTATTTTTGATAGAATTACAGCAAGAGGAAAAAGCAAAAAATAGCATTGATTGCAATGTGTAATAAACTATTAAAACAAGCTTTTGCTATCGTTAAAAAAGGTATTCCTTACGGCAACGAGTATAGAAGTACTTTGGTAAAAAACTAATCGATTTTTACTTGGTTTTTACCTCAGCTCTTTGTTGTAAGTAGTTTTTTATATTCCTCTCATTGTTTCTATTTTCGTACAAGAGTCCAATTTATCATCACTCAAACAACTCCAATTTCCACTATTCAGTTTTATATTCAGTTCGGTATTACAATTTTTACAAGTAACAGATACTTCATTCAATTTCAGTCCGTTTTTAAATTTTGTTAATTTTGTGGCTGTCTTTACAGAATTTCTATTCGTATTTCCCAATAATACTAACTCACTTTCATTAGTTTTTAGGTCAGTTAGATTTGTTATTTCAAGTTTCGTGACTTGAGCATTAATTTCTTCACTTTCTTGAATTCTTTCATTCCACTGCTTTGTGATTTCCTCAATTGTAATCGGTTTATTGTCAAAATTGTATAATGAAATAGATTTCAAGTCAGATTCGGCAAAGCCAATATCTGTGGTTTTACATGAAATCAACGTTATGAAAACTAATAAAATTAAAATTTTTTTTTCCATAATATATTGTTTTTAAATTACTTACAGCGTCCCAATGCATGATTTGTTGCGTGTCTTAGCTGCTAAGATAGTAAATAAATCATGAACGATGAAATTCGATAGGATTTTACAAGTGAGCTAAGACCCAGCAATAAACTATACATAATGTTAGCAACAGTATTTATTTGTCTAGTTCTATTAATTTCCATTCTCCATTCGGTTCTTTAGTTAGATAAATTCCAACGTTTAAATTTTTATCGTTTCCAATAACTTTTATATTCAATTGAGCTTCGCCATATCCATTAGAAATATTTACACTTCCAGTTGGCATCATTCCGTAATCTTTTATTCCACCAATTTCAGATAATATTTCTTCGTTTTGTTCTATTTCAGATATTGCTACTTTATAAGCATCAGAATTTTTCATAGCAGAACCAGCAAACAAGAATGTAAATGTGAAAAAGGCAATTCCAATTCCAACTAATGCCAAAATTCTCGGAAGTTTTTTTGGTTTGTTTGGATTCTTAACTACAATTGCTTTTACAGTTTTATCTCCAAGTCTTTTTTTCTCTTGACTTGAAGCCAAAACTATAAATTCTACAGGCCAAATTATTAAAAATAGATTTCGGACGAACAATTTCCCAAAAGCAGGAACTTCATTCGGATTATTTTCATCACGAACCATAATTCCCATAACCCACTTTCCAGGACTAATTCCTTTTATTGAGTCTTTTGCAAAGTATATTAGAAAGCCAATCAACATTGTCGGCAACATTTTACTTGTCAGATTATTGAAATTATTTTCATCCATAAAATCTGTTCCAAGTGATAAGAATACAATTCCGACTAACAGAAAAGTAAATGCAAAATGGTCAATTAAAAATGCTGCTATTCGTCTTTTTCTACTTGATAAAATGTGCTCTTTTTTAAATTTTCTTTCATTGGTTGGTGGTTGGTTTATATTGGTGCTAACGGTTGTATGTATGGCTCGTTGCGTGCAAATTAGCGATTATTTTTCGGTTAAGCCACAAGCCGAATTTTTAAATTTTACTATTTAATTTACTTTTGGAAATCGTCAAATTTAAAAATTTGGCGACTTTCCAAATGTGTTTTAACTTCGCGTTAAGCAACTGAATATCAAAAACTATACACGTTGTTACTCACGGTACTTTCACGCAAAATGTTCAGCTACTAATTGGCTCGCGTGCTTGTTTACAAATTTGTTCACGGCTTTACTTTCGTGTTTTTCTAATGCGTCATATTCCGCTCGGTTTTCCTTAAGAAAATCTGTTAGAATATCCATATTGAACATTCCCAATATTCGTCCGTAATCTTTTTTTGGATTCACTTCGCCAATTTTACTAATCACATTATTCAATCGGTTTTCGGAAATGTACTTATAAGCCTCTTGACAAAGATTTTCTGCCTCTTCACTCAATTCTCCGTCATCGTGTAAAAGCTGTCGTAATATCTCTTTGTCAATATAGTTATTGTTTTCAGACCAATTCTCGTTTTTGTTCTTGATTAGTATTCTCGAACCGCTATTAAAAAACAATGACTTAACAGGTCGAATGACAACACCTTCGCAAATATTACCGTCAAGTTCTGGTAATCCAAATTTAGCTGGAATAGTACTTTTAAATTGATTTGGATATTCCAAGCATTCGCTCAAACTTCCTTGAAAAAGGGTGTCTGCGTAAATAAATCCAATTTTTTCAAAAAGTTCATTTGCCATTTCTACGTCAAGATATTCCTCGCCATTTATTAGTATGTCAAACGCGAAAAAATCATTTTCTGAGCAATAATAAATTCCTCTCTGAACCAATTTGGCATCTTTGTTAATCGGCACATCTTTGTGTGGATAACCACCACCAATTAATTCGCCAAAAACCGTCAAAGTGTTTAATTCAAAATCATTAGATAATTGTTGAAATAGTTCAATTACCTTGCTTTTGTATTTTTCGAGAACGGCTTTTGAATTGTAAAAATTTTCGTTATCAGCTATCAATTCAGTTCGTTTCGCTGACGTCACATTTTTTCCATTGGTAATGAAGCTCAAATTCGCACCGTGAGTTTTTTCTTGAACGACATAATCTATTTCGGCAAATCCTCTGTCAAATATTGATTGGATAAACTCCTTTTGATATGAGTTTTCTATTGAATTGAACTTCTTAAATTCCATTTTATTCGATTATCCTCAATGTTGGTTTGTATTATGGGTAACGGTCTTGTGTATGGTTTGTTGCGTATATAAATATACAAATTTTTTATTATACACTAATTCTATAAAAAATCACTCACTTTTATTTTAACAAATAATAGCAATAAACTATACACTTTGTTAGCACAAGTACTTTATTGTTTTACCTGCCCCTTAATGTACAAGGGGTCTGGACTTGTTTCCGAATTTGAATACACATAAATAGTTTTTGTGAAATAACCTAATAGCTGAGAGTCGTATTGTACAAAAATACTATCTATTCCGTTTGGCTTTAGACTGTTTCTCGACCATTTAGGAATCGTACAACCACAGTTACTTACGATATTCCTTATTTTTAAGTCATTACTTCCTGTGTTTTTGTAAACAAAATATCTGCCCTTTTCTATTTTGTGTTTTAACTCTCCAAAATCGTGAGTGTCCGATGTAAATTCTATTAGAGTTTTAGATGCCTTTGGCTTTTTAAAAACACTAGAATTCCTAATGAAATAAGCCACTGTGAGTGATACTAAAAAGGTTAGAAGTAATATTATAATTTGTTTGTAATTAATTTTCATGTTACGTTATAATTTAAAAGATACTATTTCTTCGTTGGGCGTACTAATACCCATCATTTCTGTATCATCCTCATTAACTGTAATAAAGTTTAAGTAATTTGGTATTAGATATTTTTTTATAGGGTTTCCATTCCAATCGTACACGTGAACTTCTGTAGAAATAGGCTTTTCAAGGTGCTCTGCTTCTAATTGGTTTATATATAGTTATTGGTTGTTGAAACATCATGATAAAAAACTCTAGATTCATTATCTTTTGAATAGGGATTATTTCGTTTTTTATTAATTTCTGAATTATACTCAACCGTTTTGATTAGTTTTCCCTCTAAATTTAAAATGTCAAATCTATCAAAATGAAACATTGCAGAAACTAATTTTTCTTTGTCAGGTTTTACACTTAGTATGCTTGTATAGATTCCGTTATATGTATATAGGCTAAATACTAAATCTTCTTTTTTGTTGTTTTCTATAAATGGGACTAGAGGATAATTGTTTACTATTTCTTTTGATTTTACATTATAAAATCGGACTCTACTCATATTAACGTCTAAGTTACTTACACCTCCTACTAGCAGGTTGGGCTTTATGTAACGTAAAAACTCGTCAAAATTAGATTTGCTTGAAATTGGATATCTGTTTTCGATAATCTCTGAATTTTCAGCTATAGACTTACTTAAATTTAATGTGCTAAGGATATGCTTACGTGTGTCAAAAAAATGAACTTTTATTTCATCATTTTCTATGTCGTAGCCTGCAAATTCAGTTAAATCAGAAAACTCATCGGGACCTTCTCCCTTTTTGCAAATATGCTTTACAAACTCTTTTTTATTATTGTAAACACTAAACATGAAATCATTTGAATCGTTATTTCTAGAAACGATATAATTTTCTAAATAAAATAATCTAAAAATATTTACTTCTTGTTTAAATATTTCTTTACCGATTAAATTTTTCTCTTTATTGAATCTAAGACCTGCTTCTTTTTCTTTACATGAAACTACTATAATCACTATGAGTACTGATAGTAATTTGGATAATCTAAACATATTTTAAAAATTTAAAAATAACGCCTACTCTTAATTAGAGTAGGCTTTATTTATAGTTGCAAATTAATTAGTACAGAAACCTTTACCTCCGCTAGGTTTACCACGACCTAATGTGCAAGGTCCACAATTAACATACTTCATAGTCAAGCCGCCTCCTGCAGACCAACAAGGAATCTTATCTCCTCCTCCTTGTGAAATTTTTTGCACTCCAACAGAGATAGAGCTCTGAGCAACGGAATCTTGAGGAGCAAAACTAAAAGCAACCCCTAGTATCATAGAGAATGCTAAACCAATTGTAAATAAACTTTTCTTTAATGTTTTCATTTTTATAACATTTTAAAGATTAGGTGTATTCAATTTTGCATATGAGAGTATTGAATACAAGCATTATTGCATTCCATAAGTTTGGAAACTCCCTGCTAACATTTTTTAAACTAACATTGGGTCTGTATGGTTCTGTACCAAAACATGGCTGCTTTTAACCGCTATCTAGCTCGTATTTGTGCTAACGGTTTTGTGTATGTTTCAGTTGCGTGGTTTAAGCATTAGAGTTAGCAAATAATTACTGAATTGAAAATCCGTGAAGATTTTACAAAGTAGGTAAAAAGCTAGCAATTGAATATACACGTT
>CALLUG010000006.1 GCA_938011315.1 uncultured Flavobacteriaceae bacterium | reverse complement strand
AATCTAAACGAAACACGCCCCCTGTAATTATAGCGATTAGCATACGAGGTTTCTGCTCGTAAACCATAACTTCCGTTGGTATAATAATCTCCTGTAACGGCTAAGTCTAAGTAGTCATTGATAGCAAAATAATATCCGCCATTTTGTATAAAATAGCCTCTTTCATTCTGCTCTCCAAAGGTTGGAAATATAACCCCAGAAGCTTTATCTTTTGTTAAAGGAAACCAACCAAAAGGTATCCCTACTGGTGTGGGCACATCGGCAATAAATAAATTGGCAAGACCAGTAACTACTTTTTTGCCAGGAACAATCTTTCCTTTTCTTACCAAAATATAATATTCTGGGTTATCGGGATCTTCTGAGGTTGTAAATTTTGCGTTTTTAATATAAATAACGGAATCATTAACCTTTTTACTTATTTCTGGATAAATAGTCCCTCCTTGTTGTTCGGTTTTAGAGTTCCAAATTAATGCTTTTTTTGTTTTAAAATTAAACTGTATTGAATCCGACTCTACAACTTCACCGCCTTGTTTAAAAACTGGGGCTTGACTAAAGTTGCCTAAAGAATCTTTTATACGACCTGCATAGACCGTGTTTTTGGAATAGTCAATAATAATAATTCCAGACTCAATTTCATAATCACCATATTTTAAAACTGCTTTATCATACAAATAAGTTTTATTTTCTTCTCTCCTAATAGAAGTGTATCCGTCGGCATTATGTTTTAAATTTTGAGTTAAAGCATTTCCTGCCTTAGCAGTACTATCTATTTTTACAGTATCTTGTAGCTTCGTATTTGTAGGGGTAACCGCAGCATTATCTTTTTTTTGAGGCTTAGGTTTCGTTGTTTCTTCTTGTACAGGTTTTACACGAATGTCTTTTTTTCCAAATTCTTGGGTGTAGCCAAAAATGTTGCAAAGCAGTGTAAAGCTTAAAGCAAAAAGTATGTGTAAAGTATTTGTTCGCAACGCTTTTAAATGTATTTTTGCAATAGTATGGCTTAGTTTTTGAGTCGCCAAAGTTACATATATTTTTTTGTGAATATTTTGAATCCATAAAAAAATAAGAATTAAATAACTTTTGCTTTTTAAACCATCAAAATATCTATGCAAACGAAACTAAAATTCTTTTTATTATCTATTTTATGTTTATTAACATTTAGTTCATTTTCACAACAATCTGAAAATAAATTCATTGTTGTTCTTGATGCAGGGCATGGTGCTGGTGATTCTGGGAATACTTGGAACGGATTTAAAGAAAAAGATATTGCTCTAGCCATTGTGCTAAATGTTGGTAAAGCTTTAGAGCAACATAAAGATATTAAAGTAGTATATACACGAAAAAAAGATATCCTTGTAGATTTACACAAACGAGGGGCTATTGCCAATAAAGCGGATGCAGACCTGTTTATTTCAGTGCATTGCAATGGTCATAACAGTCAAGCTAACGGTACAGAAACTTGGGTTTTAGGACGAAAGCGAACTAAAACAAATATTGATGTTGCTAAAAAAGAAAACGAAGTTGTATTTTTAGAAAAAGATTATGAAAAAAATTATGCCGAGTATAACCCAAATGCTCCAGAGTCTATTATTGGACTAGCCTTAACTTTGGAAGACTATCAAGATCAAAGTATTTTATTGGCAAGCTATATAGAAGATATGTTCAAAAATAAAGTGAAACGTAAAAGTAGGGGCGTAAAGCAAGGAGGATTTATTGTATTACACCAAACGTATATGCCAAGTGTACTGGTAGAAACTGGATTTTTATCTTACAAAAAAGAAGGAAGATACTTAAATTCTAAAAAAGGACAAACCGAAACAGCCTCCGCAATAACACAAGCCATTATTAAGTATAAAAATAGCCTAAATACAGACCTTGAGATCCCTCTAAAAAACCAAATAACCGTTTCACAAAACAACTCAAAAATATATTACAAAGTACAAATTGCTGCTGGCTCAAGAAAACTAGAAACTAAAGCTTACAATTTTAAAGGATTAAAAGGCGTAAAAAGAGTTAATTATGGTAAGGGATACAAATATTTTTATGGAGAAACGACTAATTATACAACTGTAAAAAAACATCAACAAGAAGCCATTAATAAAGGTTACAAATCTTCTTTTATTGTAACCTTTAAAAATGGTACACCTGTTTCCTTAAATTAAAAGGATTTAAAAACTCCTTAACATAAGGAGGTATTCTTTTTAAATTAATCATTATTTTTGTTTTAAACAAATTTCGAATTGCATTGAAAATTTCTAGAGAAGTCCGTACCGCAGTATTAGTAATCTTAGGATTGCTTTTGCTTATCTATATGTATAATTTTTTAAAAGGAGATAACCTATTAAATAGCTCACGCACCTACCATACAGTTTACAAAAATGTTGGTGGATTAGCACCTTCTGCCCCTGTGCTTATTAATGGTCTAAATGTAGGCCGGGTAAAAAGCATATCCTTTGTTAATGACGGCTCTGGCAACTTAAAAGTTACCTTTACGATAGACAGTGATTTTCAATTCTCAAAAAACAGTACCGTTGAGTTGTTTGACAATGGCCTTTTAGGAGGGAAAGCATTGCAAATACTCCCTGCATTTGACAATGCTGAAAATGTAGCACCAAACGCTTACTTAAAAAGTAATACAAAAAACGGATTAACAGATTTAATAGCAGACACTGTAACACCTCTGCAAAAAAAAGTGCTAGATGTTATGGTAAGCGCCGATAGCACCTTAACTAGTGTTAACTCTATTTTGGACACAAACACCAAAGCTAATTTAAAACAGGCTATTAAGGGCTTGACACACACAATAAACTCGTTTAATGAAACTTCTAAAACCTTTAATAATATACTGGCAACTAATGAGCAAAAACTCAATACAACTTTAGCTAATGCAGAAAACATTAGCAAAACGTTATCTAATTTCACCAACACCTTAGAGCATATTGATATTGCAAAAACAGTGAAAAACCTAGAAACCACAATGGGTAATTTTAATACTATACTAGCAAATTTAGAAAAAGGCCAAGGGACTATGGGTAAACTCTTGCACGACGATGCACTTTACAAAAATCTTAATAGCACCATGAAAGAGATGGAAGAACTCTTAAGAGACATAAAACTGCATCCCAAACGCTACTTTAGAATTTTGTCTAGAAAAGAAATTCCTTACCAAAAAGAAGATATAAAAAACTAGTAACCAGCCTACAATGAACTTACTCCCAAACATAATATTTGCAGCTATACTTATATTAGGCCTTGGCTACTTTATTAAACACATAAAAAAAATAAGACGTAACATAAAATTAGGTCAAGATATAGACGTCAATAATCATAAAAAAGAACGTTGGAAAAACATGGCCATGATTGCTTTAGGACAAAGCAAAATGGTACGTCGCCCAATTTCTGGCGTACTTCATGTTGTTGTGTACATTGGGTTTATTATTATTAATATTGAAGTTTTAGAAATCATTATCGATGGGCTGTTTGGTACGCATAGAGTATTTTCAGTTTTGGGTGCATTTTACGGTTTTTTAATTAGTACGTTTGAAATTTTAGCCGTATCGGTTGTTATAGCTGTTATTGTATTTTGGTTGCGCCGCAATAGTCTTAAGCTAAAGCGTTTTTGGAGTAAAGAAATGACGAGCTGGCCCAAAAAAGATGCCAATTACATCTTATACTTCGAAATTGTATTAATGGCACTTTTCTTACTAATGAATGCTACAGACCTTCAGTTTCAAGATATGAACTCTGGTAATAGTATAAGCAAATACATAAGCCCCTTATTTGCAAGCCTACCAGCAAACACCTTACACATTATAGAACGTACCGCTTGGTGGCTACACATTGCAGGGATTTTAGTGTTTTTAAACTACCTATATTTTTCTAAACACTTACATATTTTACTTGCTTTTCCTAACACCTATTATGCGAGTGTTAAACCTAAAGGAGAGCTTAACAACCTAGACGCAGTAACCAAGGAAGTGATGCTAATGATGGATCCAAACGCCGACCCATTTGCAAACCCAGAAACAGAAGAGGAAGAACCTGTTACAAAATTTGGAGCTAGTGATGTTCAGGATTTAAACTGGGTACAATTGCTCAATGCGTACACTTGTACCGAGTGTGGGCGCTGCACCAGCGAATGTCCTGCAAACCAAACAGGAAAAAAGCTATCGCCACGAAAAATAATGATGGACACGCGCGACCGACTGGAAGAAGTAGGCAAAAATATAGACCACAATAACGGAACATTTAAAGACGACAAAAAACAGTTGCTAGACAATTACATTACAAGGGAAGAGTTATGGGCTTGCACCTCTTGTAACGCTTGTGTAGAAGCCTGCCCTGTAAGCATTAACCCACTATCTATTATTCTTGATATGCGCCGCTATTTAGTTATGGAAGAATCTGCTGCGCCAGTAGAGTTGAACAATATGATGACTAATATTGAAAACAATGGTGCGCCATGGCCTTACAACCAAATGGATCGTTTAAATTGGAAAGACGAAGCTTAATAAAGTATCTTTTCAAAATAAATAAATATAAAACAATTAAAAAGAATTAGCATATTATGAGCGATGTATTAAAAGTGCCTACAATGGCTCAATTTATGGCAGAAGGAAAACAACCAGAAGTACTATTTTGGACAGGTTGTGCTGGTAGTTTTGATGATAGAGCAAAAAAAATAACAAAAGCCTTTGTCAAAATTTTAAATAAAGCAAAGGTCGAATTTGCAGTGCTTGGCACAGAGGAAAGTTGTACTGGAGATCCGGCAAAGCGCGCAGGAAACGAATTTTTATTTCAAATGCAAGCTGTAACCAATATAGAGGTCATGAATGCCTACGAGGTAAAAAAAATAGTTACTGCCTGTCCACATTGCTTTAATACCATTAAAAACGAATATCCATCTCTAGGAGGCAATTACGAAGTAGTACACCATACACAGTTTTTAAAAAGTTTGCTAGACGAAGGCCGATTAACTATAGAAGGTGGTCAGTTTAAAGGAAAGCGTATTACCTTTCATGACCCCTGCTATTTGGGACGAGCAAATAATGTGTATGAAGCACCAAGAGACCTAATTAAAAAACTAGACGCAGAACTTGTAGAAATGAAAAACTGCCGTAAAAAAGGTTTATGCTGCGGCGCTGGTGGTGCGCAAATGTTTAAAGAACCTGAACAAGGCAATAAAGACGTTAATATAGAGCGCACAGAACAAGCCCTAGAAGTACAACCAAATATTATTGCAGCAGGATGTCCATTTTGTAATACAATGATGACGGACGGTGTAAAAGCTAAAAATAAAGAAGCACATATTAAAGTTATGGATATTGCAGAACTTATTGCAAATGCACAAGATTTATAATAAAAACGTATGTTTTCTAACCAACAGATACCAACCAAAGACATCCCCTCGTTTAAGGACGTTACTTTTAAGCCAATACCTAGAGTATATCTAAAGGCTATGCTTATCAACAAAATACTAATTTACACTATCCTATTCGGAATTTTATTGATTGTAAGTTACTCTGTAAAATCTAAAAGAGTAGATCTTTATTTTCCTATTATTTTTCCTGCCTTAGGGCTTATTGCTAGTGCTGATATTGTTATATCTGTCTTAGGATTTTCTAAAAGAGCTTACGCAATACGAACAAAAGATATTATGTACAAGCAAGGTTTGATTGTCCATAAACTAACTATAGTTCCTTACCGTCGTATACAGCACACAGACGTTTCTAGGAGTTTTATTGCTAGAAAGTTTAAGCTAGCCAACCTAAATATATATACAGCTGGTGAGGCAGGAGACGATTTGTCCATAAAAGGATTAGCACATGTAGAAGCCCAAAAATTAAGTTCCTATTTGGTAGAAAAAATTAATGAGCATGTCTAGTTTTAGCTCGCCTACACGGCAATCTGGAAAAGGCATTATAATTATTTTTTTGGTTAATTTCTATAATGTTATAAAAAAATCGATAGGTGTTATAATTGCCTTTGGAGTTGTTGTAGAAAGAAAAACGATACTAGAAAACAAAATATTGATAGTACTAATTAGTGTTGGTATTCTTTCATTTTTTATCATACATGCAATCTTAACTTATCGACATTTTAAATTTCATATTACAACGACCAACTTTTATTTAACAAAAGGAATTCTTAAAAAAGAAAATACCGTAATCCCAAAAGCAACCATTCAAAATATTTATATAAAACAAAATATTATACAGCAACTCATTAATGTTGTAGCTCTAAATGTTGAAACCGCAGGAGACGAAACTACAGAAATAGAAATTAAAGCACTTAGCAAAGTACAAGCAGCGCAACTAAAGCAAGAATTACTTGTTAATAACACTCCTAAAACTTCTGCAAATAATGATGCACAACCAACTGTATTTCATAAGCCGAGTGCAAAAAAAATAATTTTAGAAGGTTTCGCTCTAAATCATTTCAAAACTTTTGGCGTAATTATTACAGTGCTTTATAGTTTTTTTCAGCAAAACAGACATTACATAGAAAATTTAAAACTAGAGGATAAAGTAAAACACTGGTATCTTATTGATGATAACGTGTTTTTCAAAATTTCATTTTTTGTTATACTCTCTATTATAATTACAATTTTAATATCGGCAGGAAAAACATTTTTTGTAAACTACAACTTGAGCGTTGTCGAAAAAAACAATAATTTAGAAATAAAAAAGGGATTACTAAAAAAAACACACCTAAGCTTAACACCGTCAAGAATTCAGAATATCGATATTATAACCAATAGATTAAGAAAGCACTTAGATCTTTACACCATTGCCATAAAGCAAGCGATGACAGATAAAAAGACAAAAGACAATTTTTCTATTATAGCATTAAACAAGACCCAAATACATGTATTTTTAGACAAAATTTATGCCAATTATAACAGCCAAAACACAACAGGTTTACAAAAACCAGAACCCTATTACGTAAGGCTACTGATACTTTTTATGAGTCTTATAGTTTTGGGTATTAACATCATAGCTTTTTTAGTGCTTAAAGAGCAATTTTGGGTCGTGAATACGTTTCTTTTACCATTCGCTTTTTTTTATATTTATATTAAATACAAAAAAATTTATTACTGTATAAGTGACAATTATATTACTGTAGGCTCAGGGCTTATAGATACTAAAACTGAAATTACAGCTCATCATAAAATACAGATGGTTAGATACTCTCAAAGTATGTTTCAAAAATTAAAAAACATAGCCTCTGTAAAAATATACACTGCATCAAATGAAGTTAATATTATTTATGTAACGCAAAGAAAGGCAATAGCAATAACCAATTATTTACTTTACAAAGCAGAAAGCTCTAATAAAGATTGGTTGTAATCGTAACGCTTATAGACTACTTTGTTTGAAAAAACAAAACCAATTAAAGGCTATACCAATTATTACTTGAATCTAAGTTTAGTGTAAATACAAAATGTTTTTTTTAACATCTTTTTTGTAGCTTTACCTACTATGAAAAAATATATTGTTTTTATTATATTACTAATATTAAGCTGTGAAGATATAGAAGACAACAGTCGTATTGGTTTTGACGTAAAAGTTACAGACCAAAATAGTATCCCATTAGCAAATATTGATGTTATACTATTTGCTCAAGATAATTCCACCTCACTCTTGCCCATTACTACAAATAATTTGGAGGGGGTATTAGGTTTTGGGGAAACTGATGCAAATGGCTTTCTTAGGTTAATTGCTTTAAAGCCTACGTCCAATAATGATGTAACAATTATAGTAAACCCTGTTGCAGAGGATGGTATTTTTGAAAATTCTACAAATGAAGAATTTACTACTGTAGCTTTGGAAATAAATGAAGAGCTTGAATCTAACACCATAAATTTACCCGATGTACTGCTGAGTAAAATTGCCAACCTTAACTTAACCATAAATAATAGTTCTAATTCAGAAAATCGCATTCGTTTTTCATTAGAGGTCTGTGCTCGAAGCCAGCGTTTAAGTCTTATTAACGGTACTAGTGTAACTTCAAATTTTGTCAACAATCAGCTGTTTTCTCAAGATTTACCTTTCTTCAATACGCTTGAAACTTGTTTAAATAGCGTGGCTACATTCTCCTATACATTGCTAGATATGGATGATGTTGTTGTAGCATCTGATAGTATCGAAATTCCTATAAATCAAAATAGTGTAGATTATGTATTTGAATTTTAAAATTATATTAGTACTACTATTTACAACTCAACTTGCTTGGACACAACAAAACACCAACACAAAAGAACAAATAGAAACGGAACAAAAACAAGAAAAAAGAAATTTAAAGCACACACTAGGGCTCAGTTTTTTTCAGCCTATATACTACGGCGATAATTTTATAAACCAAGCCTATAGCTTAAATCTTGGTTTTGACATTGACCTAATAGCATATAACATTTTCAAGAAGTTTACACTTCATATTAACTTTAGATTTAACTCTGGAGATGTAAATCGACCCGAATTAGTAGGCAATATTGACTCTTCAAATTTTACACGAATTTCTTCAGGGTTTGGCTATTTCTTTCAACTTAATGAAAAAATCCACCTACTACCCTCTCTTAATGTTGGATATGTAAGGTTAAGAAATCAATTAAATTTTACAGAAGAAATTTCTAGAGATGATGGTATTTTTATTGGACTTAAAGTAGAAGCTGTTTACACTATTAATAACTGGCTTTATCTAAATCTAGGGATTGGAAATGATTTTGATTTTTTCAATATAGAGTCAGCACCACAAGACGATGCTTTTTTTAATAACGCATTATCGATATACCCTTTTGTTGGGGTAAAAATTAAACTATAAAACAGTTCATAACTAGTAAATTGCATCTATTGAAAAGCATATCAGAATGGTTCTGTTTTACCAAAAAAACATTAGCATTACGAGATATTCAATACAAATGAAAAATTTTGATTGTACGCATTTATTGGCTCAATTACTGTTAACAAAATACATTTTTTAAACTCATAAATAGTTGTATTTTTATCGCACACTAAACCATATTAATTTAATGGGTAAAATTATTGCAATAGCAAACCAAAAAGGAGGTGTTGGCAAAACAACAACTTCTGTTAATTTAGCAGCATCGCTTGGAGCTTTAGAAAAAAAAGTGCTACTTATAGATGCTGACCCACAAGCAAATGCAACATCTGGATTAGGAATAGATGTAGATAGCGTCACACTTGGTACTTACCAGTTGTTAGAACACACATGTACTGCAGAAGAAACTATACAGAGCATAGAGACACCTAATGTAGATATTATTGCATCGCACATTGACTTGGTTGCTATAGAAATAGAACTGGTTGATAAAGATGAAAGAGAGTATATGCTTAAAAAAGCAATTACACACCTTAAATCGTCTTACGACTATATTTTAATAGACTGTGCACCATCTTTAGGCTTGCTAACTCTAAATGCACTAACCGTAGCAGATGCGGTAATTATCCCTATACAATGTGAGTATTTTGCTTTAGAGGGCTTAGGGAAACTACTAAACACCATCAAAAGTGTTCAAAAAATACATAACCCAGACTTAGACATTGAAGGCTTATTATTAACAATGTACGACTCTCGTTTGAGGCTCTCAAACCAAGTGGTAGAAGAGGTGAAAAAACACTTTAGCGAAATGGTATTTAAAACCATTATACAACGTAATGTTCGATTAAGTGAAGCTCCTAGCTATGGCGAAAGCATTATTGATTATGACGCAAGTAGTAAAGGCGCCGTAAATTACTTAAGTCTAGCTAAAGAAATTATTATAAAAAACAAAGATGGCGAAGGCAAATAGAAAACAAGCTTTAGGAAGAGGTTTATCTGCATTATTACAAGACCCAACTAACGATATAAAATCTGTAAAAGACAAAAACGCAGACAAAGTTATTGGTAATATCATCGATTTAAACCTCGAGCTTATTGAGGTCAATCCATTTCAACCCCGAACCACTTTTAATGAAGAAGCCTTAAGCGAGCTCGCATCATCCATAAAAGAATTGGGAGTTATCCAACCTATAACGGTTAGGAAAATTAAATTCAATAAATATCAACTCGTATCTGGAGAGCGACGTTTTAGAGCTTCAAAATCGTTAAATCTAACAACAATTCCTGCCTACGTACGCATTGCTAACGACCAAGAATCGTTAGAAATGGCATTGGTAGAAAATATTCAACGTCAAGATTTAGACCCCATCGAAATTGCCTTGTCTTACCAGCGTCTAATCGACGAGATAAGCTTAACACAAGAACAAATGAGCGATCGTGTTGGCAAAAAACGATCCACAATAGCCAACTACCTTCGTTTACTAAAGCTAGACCCTATTATACAAACAGGAATGCGAGATGGATTTTTATCAATGGGGCATGGCCGCGCAATTATTAATATTGAAGATCATACAAAACAACTAGATATTTACGAACTTATAATCTCTAAAAAATTATCGGTTAGAGCTACAGAAGACCTAGTTAGAGACTATCAAAAAGAGAAAAAAATACCTAATCCTAAAACCGCTGTCGCTGAAGAAGTAGAAATACCTCAATTTATAAAAAAAGGCACCAAACACATATCGGAATACTTTGGACAAAAAATAGACGTTAAATTAAGTAAAAACGGAAGTGGGAAGATTACAATCCCTTTTCACTCTGAAGAAGATTTTAACAGAATTCAAAAATTAGTGAAAAGTGCAAAATAAAGTTATCTTTTTTATAGGCTTACTATTGTTACCCATTACTGCATATTGCCAGTCTGAAGAAAAAAAAGAGGCTACTAAAGATACAGATACTATAATTGGGGACATTAGTGTAAAAAACATCTATAAGCAGAAAGCCATTGATCCTTTAGCACCATCCAAAGCTGCTTTTTACTCAGCATTATTACCAGGTTTAGGACAAGCCTACAATAAAAAATACTGGAAAATACCCATTATTTATGCAGGATTAGTAACTACAGGACTTATTTATGATTTTAATAATACAGAGTACAACCGCTACCGCGATGCCTTTAAGAGTAGAGCTGCTGGTTTAACTAACGATGAGTTTTTTGGTGTAGATGCCAATGGAAACCCATTAGCTACACCTAGAATTTCGGAAGACGGGCTAATTAGAGCACAACGGCAATTTAGGCGTAACAGAGACCTATCGCTCATTATAGCTATAGGCATTTATGCCTTAAATATTATTGAAGCTAATGTAAACGCTCACTTATTATCATTTAACGTGGACGAAAATTTAGCATTAAGACCACGTGTAAACTACAATTACCAAAGTGCAAGTGCCGATTTTGGAATGTCCTTAAGTTTCAAATTTTAGTAATCCTAAACCAAACGCATGAAAATAGCATTATTAGGATACGGAAAAATGGGAAAAGTTATTGAAACCATAGCTATAGAACGCGGACACAGTATAGCCCTAAAAACAACTAAAAACATTAGCAATTACCGTATGCAAGGTATCGATATGGCTATCGATTTTAGTGTACCAAACGCAGCAGTAACTAACATAACAACCTGCTTAAACAACAACATCCCTGTAGTTTCTGGAACAACAGGTTGGTTAGACCACTATAATGATGTTATCGATTTATGTCATAAAAAACAAGGCGCATTTATTTACGCTTCTAATTTTAGTATTGGCGTTAATATTTTTTTTGAACTTAATAAAAAACTTGCTGAAATAACAAATACACTACAACAATATAATGTAACTATAGAAGAAATACACCATACCCAAAAACTAGACGCTCCAAGTGGAACCGCAATCACACTGGCTAAAGATATTATAGAAAACTCCAAATACAACGACTGGAAGTTAGAAACAGAAAAACCAGAGCGCAATACTATTGCCATTAATGCTAAACGTATTACAAACATTCCTGGAACTCATACTGTAAACTACGAGTCTGATGTTGATCATATTGCTATAACACATAAAGCTCATAATAGAAACGGATTTGCCCTAGGAGCAATAATTGCGGCAGAATGGCTGCACGGAAAGACAGGGGTGTACACAATGCATGATGTGTTAAATATTACTTAACATAAAAAAAATAAGTTACAAATTGTTGCACCTTACTACTAACTATCTAAAAACATAAATTTATGACATTTACACAATGGTTTATCTTTATTATAATCGTACAGCTTATCCACGGATTAGGCACTTGGAAACTTTATAAAAAGGCAGGCAGACAGGCTTGGGAAGCATTTGTACCTATATACAACGCTATTGTTTTAATGAAAATTATAAATAGATCTCCTTGGTGGACTGTTGCCTTATTTTTACCAATCATTAACTTGATTATGTTTCCTGTAATATGGGTAGAAACAGCACGAAGCTTTGGAAAAAACAGCCACACCGATACATTTGTAGCCATAGTATCATTAGGCTTCTACAATTACTATCTTAATTATGCGCTAGACCTTGAACACATAAAAGATAGGAGTTTACAACCCAAGAGTAGCTCGGGAGACTGGGTAAGCTCTATTCTATTTGCTGTTGTTGTTGCCACTTTAGTACACACCTATTTTATTCAGCCCTATGTTATTCCTTCATCTTCATTAGAAAAATCATTATTAGTTGGCGATTTTTTATTTGTAAGCAAATTTCATTACGGCGCTAGAGTGCCTATGAGTACAGTAGCAGCACCTATGGTACACGACACCATTCCTATTATTAAAAAGAAATCGTATTTGTTTGATGATCGTATTGAAAAAAATAAAACCTCATGGAAAAACAAGTTGCAACTCCCCTACTTAAGACTTCCTGGTTTTCAAAAAATAAAACGTAATGAGATTGTTGTTTTTAACCAACCTGCAGACACCTTGTTGGATATGAATAACTTTAATCCCGACAGAAATTACTATAAGCCCATAGACAAAAAAACAAATCTAGTAAAACGCTGTGTCGGGATTCCTGGAGATTCTTTAGAAATTCGTGAAGGCTATGTTTACATTAATGGTCAAAAAAATGAATTACCAGACCGTGCTAAGCTTCAGTTTAGCTATTTTGTGCAGCCAAAAACGAATACGTTTAATCCAAGCTACTTAAAGGAACGTTACGATATTACCGATCGGTTTTCTATCATAAATAGACAAAACACATACTCGTTTTCAGCAATATCTGACGATGCCTTATCAAAATTCAAAAACAATCCTAACGTATTGAGTATAACGCCTAACAAGGCAGAAAAAGGAGTTAGAGATTCTAATATTTTTCCACACGACCCTGCTTACAACTGGAATAACGATTTTTTTGGTCCTGTATATATTCCTAAAGCGGGTAGCACTGTCGCTATTAATATTGATGTGTTGCCAATATACAAACGTGCAATTACAGAGTACGAAGGCAACACAGTTCAGGTAAAAGGCAATCAAATTTTTATTAATAATACCCTAGCAACCAGCTACACCTTTAAACAAGATTATTACTGGATGATGGGCGATAACCGCAGCAACTCTATAGATGCACGCTTTTGGGGCTTTGTCCCTTTTAGTCACGTTGTTGGGAAACCCGTATTTATATGGATGAGCATTGACGGAATTAATGACGGCATAAGCAATTGGAAAATTCGTTGGGATAGAGTTTTTACCGTTGTGCACGGCAATGGGGAGCGCACTTCATTTTTAATTCCATTTTTAATCATTGCATTAGCTTGGTTTGGAGTTAATAAATGGCGCAAACGTAAGGCAGCAAATTAGAAGATGACACTGTTACTACATCCTACGTATTTTCCAACAATAAGCAGTTTTGTTGCTATGGTTAAAGCAAAATCCTTAGTGTTTGAAGTTTGTGATAATTACCAAAAACAAACCTATAGAAATCGAACTTATATTTATGGTGCAAACGGAAAATTAGCATTAAACATCCCTATAACGCACTCGCACAAAAACCGCCAACTGTATAAGGATGTTAAAATTGTAAAAGACAACCACTGGCAATCACAACACTGGAAGTCCTTACAAAGCGCCTACAGAACGTCACCTTATTTTGAATTTTACGAAGATGATCTAGAACCCCTCTTTACTAAACCGTATAGCTACATTATGGATTTTAATTTTGAGTGTATCGACAAAGTTTTTGAATGCTTACAATTAGAACGTTCATACCAAAAAACAATAGGTTATAAAATAGAAGACCCAAATAGTAAGGATATACGTTATTTGGCTAATGTAAGAAAAGAAAAACCCATAGCACTTACACCTTATACACAAGTGTTTCAATCTAAATGTGGTTTTGTAAACAACCTTAGCATTTTGGATTTACTCTTTAATGAAGGCACTAATGCGTTACATTATTTGGAGTCGCAAGAAATTAATTTTTAATGCTTCAAACAGCATCACATTACGGAATTCATTTTATTGTTCCTCTTATTGTCGCTTTTGTGTATTACAAAAAGAACAGTTTTTTTGTAATCCTTATCATGTATTTAACGATGCTAATTGATATAGATCATTTATTAGCAACTCCAATTTTTGACCCTAATAGATGTAGTATTAATCTACACCCATTACACTCCTATGCTGCAATAGTAGGGTATGTTGTATTATTGTTTTATAAAAAAACACGAGTGCTAGGGCTAGGCTTGTGTATTCATATTATAGCCGATACTGTAGATTGTTTATTTATGTAACCCTATGTTGGCAACAATAGGATAATGATCCGATAGTTTTTTACTATACGTTTTAAAACTATTTACAGGATAAGATGCATCTGTTAAAATAAAATCGATGCGAGTAGGAAAGTATTTAAAATCGAAAGTGCGACCAAAGCCATTTCCTGCCTCCAAAAAAGCGTCACACAAATCGCCTTTAATTTTGTTGTAAACATAAGAGTAAGGAGTGTTGTTAAAATCGCCACAAACTACAGTTTTATAAGGAGAGCTATTTTTGTGTTTGATAAATAGTTCTGTTTGGGATTGTTGTATTTCAAATGCTTCACTAACATGCTCAATAAGTGCGTTAGAGTTTTCCATTTCAAACTGCTCTAAATCGGGTTGAATACGTAAGGATTGTAAATGCACATTATAGATACGAATTGTATCCTTGTGTTTTACAATATCTGTATAAATTGCATTATTTGCTGTATGCGGAAATTTTATAGACCCCGAACTAACAATAGGATATTTTGAAAAAACAGCCTGTCCATATTTTACCTTATTGCCCTCTAAAACTTCATACTTATAGTTGTAAAACGATAAGTCAATGGCCTTATGAGGGTGGTACTCTTGAAAGCTAATAATATCTGGGTTGACTTCTTTTATGAAATCTACAATATTGTTTTGAACCTCATTACTTTCTATCCAGTTATACAAATTGAATAAGCGCACATTATAGTTCATTACCGAAAGGCTATTGTTTACATCTATAGGTTCATGTTTTGAAGGCGAAATCTTATACAAAGACCCTACGTGCTTATAGCCTATGGCTAAAACTAATAAAGAGACTACAATTTGACGCTTAATTTTTAGTAACCAATATACAAAAAACAAAACGTTGAGTATAATTAGCAATGGAACTCCAAGACTTAATACAGATAGAAATGCAAAATGCTTGGGTTGTACATAGGGCAATAAATACGAAAACAATAATACAATTGCGATAATGCTATTACAAAAAAAGATAAGCTTATCTATAGCGCTCAAGTGTTTCATAATTTACTTACTTACCCGCTTTAAATAAAAATTCTTTTTCTTCTTTATTAAGACTATCGTAACCGCTTTTACTTATTTTATCGAGTATAATATCGATGCGCTTTTGTTTGTTAAACTCATTGAACTGCGATTTAGTATGCCCCGCATAAGGCTTTCCTTTTTGCTTATATACAGTTTTTAGTTTTGATTTTTTTTGAAAGGAAAACAAATCAAATACAGCATCCATAATTTTTTCAAATCCTTTGCCGATATCAATTCCTTTTTTAAGCTGAATTGCATATAAGTATCCCAATGCAGCGCCGCCAAGATGTGCAATATTTCCCCCTTGGTTGTTGCCAAATAAGCCTACTACATCAAAAAACACAAGGATTAAACCAACGTATAGCAATTTAATTTTAACAGGGCCAAAAGCCATTTCTTTACTAGGCATATAAGTACACAAAAATAACAATAATGCCCTTACCCCTGCCGAGGCGCCAACTAAAGTTCCTACGTTATAAAGCAACCCATTAGGGAGTGCAGCATAACTAATTAAAAACAAAACTCCACCGCTAATAATTCCTAGAAAATAGACATTAAGTGATGTTTTAAGGTTAAACAAATTGCTAAACGAACGCCCAATAAAATAAAGTATTAACATATTAAAAAACAAATGCCAAAACTCTATATGTGTAAACCCGTAGGTAACACATGCCCATGGTCTAGTTATAAATTTGCTTATAGAACTAGGTAAACTTAACCATTGCAAACTATTAGCGCTATCAATATTTGGACTAAGCGAAAAAATTTTACCTATAACATAAATAACCAAATTGACGGCTATAATTTTCTCAAAAGCGCTTAATCGCTTTAGTTTATCTTTTATATCGTAATTAAGTGAGGTCATTTTTTTTTAATTCCAACGATGTTTGTTAAACTGATTTTTTTTCCAATACCACATAATTATAAATCCTGTAACAGCACCACCAATATGTGCCATATACGCTGTATTACTTGGACTTAAAAAGGATTGTCCAGAAATTGCTGAGATAATATCTAAACCAATAAGCCCTGGAATAAAATATTTTGCCTTAATGGGAATAGGTAAAAAAATCATCATAAGTTTTGCTTCTGGATTCATCATACCGTAGGCTACTAAAATTCCCATAATTGCTCCAGATGCACCGACCATAGACGATAAGTTAACTTGAACTATCTTTTGAAGTTCTGCTATTTGATGTGCTGTAATCTGTCGTGTACTCCTGTTCGTTTCTAGTATATCCTGTAGTTCTGTAGCACTTATTCCTGATGCAATTAATGACGATTCTGCTGGGATATACTGAAAATAATACAAGCCTAATTGAAACAGCATTGCGCCCAAACCTGCGGAGATGTACACAAACAAAAATTTAGTATTTCCCAAGCGTTGCTCTACAGCTGTACCAAACATCCATAGCGCAAACATATTAAACAATAAATGAGTTGGACTCCCATGCATAAACATGTGAGTTATAATTTGCCAAGGCTGAAACAAATCGCTTTTAGGGAAATAGAGGGCAAACCATTGGTAAAACAACTCTCCACCGCCTACTGTTACTGTACCAATATACATTACAACATTAATAATTAGTAAATGTTTTACCGTGTCTGTAATTCCTCTCATTGTTTGTTATTCTTGTAAGGCATTAATCAAATTTTTTATCAATATCTGTAACCAGTAGAGTTATAAATGTTGTTTTGTTAGTAGGCGAAATATTAGGTTCTTTACATGCAAACAATCGGTTTAAAATATACTCTTGTTCGTCTTTAGTTAGGTATTGTCCTGTTTTAATAGCCAAGCTTTTAGATAATGATTTGGCTAACAAATCGGTTTGACTAAAGTGAGTATCTGGCACTTCGTTTTCAATATCACTCATAAGCTGCTCAAGAACATTAGCAACATCTGTTTCTTTTAGGATTGCTGGGATTCCTAAACACTCAACTGTTTCTGCGCTAAATTTGGAAAAAGCAAAACCTGTTTGGGCTAGCTGCGGGCTTAAACTTTTTAAAATTTGTATTTCGTTTGGAGTAAATTCTAACTGCAACGGAAATAATAATTGTTGACTTACACCTTGCTTAACCGTAATGTTTTGCAAAAACTCTTCGTATAATATGCGTTGGTGCGCACGTTGTTGATCTATGATTAGTAATCCAGATTTTATAGTGTTTACAACATATTTATGATGTAACTGAAATGTGTTTTTTGTAGTAGCTAAGGCATCAGCTTCAAAAAAAGAAGCTGTAATCTCATCTGTCTCAACACGTATGTCGTTAGCCTTTACTTCGGGAGTATTACTTTTAGATTCAATATATAAACTTTCCCAACTTGCTTTAGGCGTTTCTTTGTAAGTTGCTGCTTTAGAAAAAGAGGGGTCTAGCGATTGCTTTTCTTCTTTAAAAGGGTTAAAGTTACTATCGACATCTATTTTAAGTTTATTACTTACTCCTTGCTTATTTTTATAATTATAGGGTGTATCTAGGGTACTATTATGCTCAAAATCCAAAACAGGAGCGATACTAAATTGGCCTAAACTGTGCTTAATTGCTGCTCTTAAAATAGCGTATAGAGTGTGCTCATCATCAAACTTTATTTCTGTTTTAGTAGGATGGATATTAATGTCTATAGTTTCTGGATTAACCTCTAGGTACAAAAAGTAACTTGCATGAGTGCCTTGTTTTAGCAAACCCTCAAAGGCCGAACTTACTGCGTGGTTGAGGTAGTGGCTTTTGATGTAACGATTATTAACAAAAAAGAATTGCTCCCCTCTTGTTTTTTTTGCAAATTCTGGTTTTCCTATAAAGCCTTTAAGTTTTAAAATTTCTGTAGTTTCCTTTACAGGAACTAATTTTTCATTTATTTTGGCACCAAAAACAGAAACAATACGTTGTCTGTAATTACTAATAGGAAGATTAAACAGCTCATTGGCGTTATGGTGTAAGGTAAAGCTTATAGTGGGATGTGCTAAACTTACCCTATGAAACTCATCTATGATATGACGCAATTCTACAGCGTTAGATTTCAAAAAATTACGCCGTGCAGGAATGTTAAAAAATAAATTTTTGACAGCAATAGACGTTCCTGTTGGGGTAACAATAACGTCTTGAGACAGCGTGTTGCTCCCTTCAATCTTTATATGTGTGCCAATATCGTCGTTGTGCTGTTTTGTTTTTAAATCAATATGAGCTATAGCGGCAATACTCGCTAAAGCTTCGCCTCTAAAACCTTTGGTATGGAGATTAAACAAATCGTCTGCCGATTTTATTTTTGAAGTGGCATGACGTTCAAAACTTAAGCGCGCATCGGTTACGCTCATCCCCTTGCCGTTATCTATAACCTGAATAAGCACCTTGCCGGCATCTTTTATAATTAACTTAATAAGAGTTGCATTGGCATCTATTGCATTTTCTATAAGCTCTTTTACTACAGAAGAAGGACGTTGTACAACTTCGCCTGCAGCTATTTGATTAGCAACGTGATCTGGTAATAATTGGATGATGTCTGACATTAAATAAATGTAATACCTAGGTAGTTTAGCAAAATATAACCAGCTAATAATAAAAAGATTAAAATCGTTAACAGTCTGATTCGTGAATTGTTATTAGTTCTAATTTTACTATTCTGTTTCCAATCATCTCTAAAGCTCCTTCGTCTATGTGAACTTTCAGTAGAATCGTCTTCAATTAATCCATGTTTTTTTTTTAGAGCATCCAGCCGCTCTTTTCGCTCGTCATAATATCTTGGAGTATAATTATATCTTTTATTTTTATTCTGTTTAAAAAATGAAAATAGCATACAAAAAACTTTATTAAGTTTATCAAAAATACAGAAAATACCACTAATTAAAGCTCTTTAAGTCTCAAAAATTGCTAACAAAAAGTTTAACATTAAGTTACAAAAAAGCGGCTTATTAGGAGCGTAATTATTTTAAAAAAGTTTAGCGTTTACTCAAGACTGCCATTTTTATGGCTGCAATGGCAGCTTCCGTGCCTTTGTTCCCATAAATACCACCAGAACGATCTATGGCTTGTTTGTAGTTTGTATCTGTAAGTACACAAAAAATAACAGGAATATTTTGTGTCAAATTAAGCGTTTTAATACCTTGTGTTACGCCTTCGCATACAAAGTCGAAGTGCTTTGTTTCGCCTTGTATAACACTGCCTATAGCAATAACAGCATCTACATTTTGAGATAGCATTTTTTTTGCCCCATAAATAAGTTCAAAACTCCCTGGTACATTCCAACGCAAAATATTATCGGGTAATGCATCACAATCTATTAAAGCTTCATATGCACCAGTGTAAAGTCCTTCTGTAATTTCAGGGTTCCACTCAGAAACAACAATCCCAAATCGAAACTTTTTCGCATTTGGGATTGTTGTCTTATCGTAATGTGACAAGTTTTTATTTAGGGTTGCCATAATTAATTTTTCAGAGACGCTTCAGCTTTACCTATAAAGGTATCAATATTAGCTGGCCCTTTAGCCTCTGGAAATTCATTTTTAATGCGTGTAAAAATATCTAAGGCTTTTTTATGTTGCCCTAATTCCAATGCGGTTGTTCCTGACTTGTATAGGTACATCGCTGCAGTGTATTCGTTTTTTGAAATCTTTGCTGCTTTTTCATAATACTCTAAAGCTTCGTCTAATTGGTCTAGTTGTGCAAAGGCATCCCCTATACTCCCTTTTGACACTGAGCTTAAAACCTCATCGTTGCTAGAAAAATCACTTAAATACTTTATTGCATTTTGATAATCTTTTAAATTTAGGTAGGCTATTCCGGCATAATAATTAGCTAAGTTGCCAGCCTTAGTGCCTCCGTATTGATTAATAATATCCAACATACCAAACTTTCCTTCTCCACCCTCTAAAGACAAAGCGTACAACGAATCTTTTGCCGACTCGGTTACTGCGCTGTCAAAATAGTGTTGTGCCTGAAACATATCGTTCATAGCAGTACGTTCCTTGGGTTCTTGTATGTATTTATTATAGCCTAAGTATCCTAAAACACCAATTACGGCAATTGTAATTACTATAAAAATATAGTTTTGGTTTTTAACAACCCATTGCTCTGCTTTAGACGCTCCTTCATCTAGGGTGTTAAACACTTCTGCTGTTGTAGACGTTTCTTCTACTAGCTCAAGTTTTTCAGCTTTTGTTTTTGGTTTATATCCTCGTTTCTTGTAAGTTGCCATATTGTATAATTTGTGCGTGGCAAAAATAAAATTTTTATTGGTAATAAAAAGGTAAATTATTTGTTATTTTTCAATAATTTGCAAGCGCTTTTTAGGGTAGTTCTAAATTTGTTATTTTTTATAGAACGCATTTTTATCTATGATTTTAAAAAACTTATCTTTAGTTAATTATAAAAATTTTGACAGTAAGCGTTTTAGTTTCGATTCAAAAATTAATTGCTTTGTGGGACCAAATGGCGTAGGGAAAACCAATGTTTTGGATGCTATTTATCACTTGTCGTTTGGCAAAGGTTATTTTAATCCTGTATCGTCTCAAAATATAAAACATAATGAAGATTTTTTTTTAATTGACGGTCTTTATGAAAAAGCTAATCGTGACGAAAAAATTGTAGTATCCTTAAAACGAAATCAAAAAAAAATAATAAAACGTAATGCTAAAGTGTACGAACGTTTTAGTGATCATGTAGGGTTTTTACCTTTAGTTATTATTTCTCCTGCAGACCGCGATTTAATTATAGAGGGGAGTCAAACACGACGAAAATTTATAGACAATGTTATTTCGCAAAGCGATAAAGCGTATTTGCAAACTTTGATAAAGTACAATAAAGTTATTGTACAACGTAATTCATTACTAAAATATTTTGCGCAAAATGGGACTCATAATCAAGATTCCTTAGAGGTTTATAATTTTCAGCTAAACGAGTTAGGCCATGTTATCTTTGATAAGCGTAATGCTTTTTTAAAAACGTTTATTCCTATTTTTAAAGCGCGTTACAAATCTATTAGTAATAATAATGAAACTGTAACTATTAATTATAAAAGTGACTTGTTTGACAATGACTTAAATACATTACTAAGTAATACTATTGCTAAAGATAAAGCACTGCAATATACTAGTGTTGGGATACATAAAGATGATTTGAATTTGGAAATAGAAAATTATCCAATTAAAAGGTTTGGTAGCCAAGGACAGCAAAAATCGTTTTTAATTGCTCTAAAATTAGCACAATTTGACTTTATAAAAACGCAAAGTGGTGTTAATCCAATTTTACTATTAGATGATGTTTTTGATAAACTAGATGAGCATCGTGTTTCGCAAATAATTAAGCTGGTTAATGACAAAAATTTCGGACAATTATTTATCAGTGACACACACCACGAGCGCACTGAAAACGCGATTAAAAGCGTACACCAATCGTATAAAATTTTTGATTTATAACGTTTATGTATAAAAAAATTGCAATAGTTATTTTGATTTTGATATGCAGCTGCAACAATCAATCTATAACGAATATTTCAGACTTAAATGGCTACTGGCAAATCGTAAAAGTGGAGCAAAATAATGTAAACCTAAAAACGTACAATGTAAATACAACTATAGACTACTTTGAGGTAAATAAGCGAGATGGTTTTAGGAAAAAAGTAGTTCCGCAATTCAACAAAAAATATTTAACCTCCCAGCATCATTCCTTTTTTACACTAAAAACAGAAAACGATTCGTTACATCTATATTATACCGACACTAAAAACCCTTACAAAGAAACAATTATTATACTTAACAAAACACAACTCGTAATTAGCAATACTAAGGGGTTTGTATATACATACGCTCCTTATACTCCTATAACTTTAGACTAATGACTAAGCGCAATAATGACAACTTAAAACTAAGTGATGCCCTAAAAGATTTTGTTACTGAAAACAAACTCCAAAAAGGTCTTGATAAAATTGATGTAGAAGACGCTTGGAAAAGTGTTATGGGAAATGGAGTTAACCACTACACAACAAGCATACAATTACAAAACGATGTATTACACGTACAATTAAGCTCTTCTGTATTAAGGGAAGAGCTAACTTATGGCAATCAAAAGATTATAACTATTCTTAATGAGTTTTTGGGAAAAGAATTAATTAAAAAACTAATATTGAGGTAGTGGTTTAATTTGTTTTTATTTTAAATAAAGACCGCTGTAAACGGTATTACTGATAAAGTTTTTAGTTTTTAAAAACATGTTTAAGTTGTGAAAAAAAACGATCGATAAGGCGCAAATCGTCAGTAATAATTTCTGCAACACCCAACATTTCGTGCTTAAACGGAATTTCTTTTTTGTATGAGGTTACCAACGTTTTGGGAAGTGAAGCGTTTATAAGGTATAAAGCTTCTTTATCTGGAAATAGAGCGATACTTTCTATATTAGCTTGTAGGATGCCAAACTCGGTATCTGGATAATTTTCTAATTTAATGTTAACGCGCTGCCCTATTTTTAATTTACCAGAATTTTGAGCAGGGGTTTTTAATTGTGCGATATAATCTGAATTTTCTTTGGGGATAATGGTGAATAGTAAATCGCCTTGTGAGACTGTTTGGTTAATAGTCCAAGTATTTAGAAAGGAAACTGTTCCGTTAATGTTTGATTGTAACACATAGCGGAGTTCCCAGTCTTTGATTGCTCGTTTTAATTGATTGAAAGATTGAATAACGGTTTTGAGAAGACTAATATCTTCTCTAGTTTTATTTAAAATAGTACTTTTTGATGTAGAATTAATATTACTTATGGCTTCTCTAGCCTGAGAAATTGATGCGTCTATGCTGGCGAAATTACGTTTTGCTTGTAAGTATGATAGTTCTTTAAGTTCTAAATCTTGTTTAGAAACAACACCTTTATCATATAATGTTTTGGTGCGATCTAAGTCTGCTTTTTGATAAACAAGCTCCGATTTGTTAGTTTCTTTCTGAGATAGTAATGTTTGCAAACGTAATTTTGATTGCGATTTAGATACGCGATCAGCATTGGCTTGGTTGGAAAAAGGTTGGTATTGCTTGTTAAGTTGGTACTGAAAGTAGCTGTTTTCAAAAAGCGCAAAATCCGATTCTATATCGCCCAAAAAAAGTATAGGCAATTGGTTTATAGGAAACTCAAACGATTTACTATTTATTGTAATTGTATCTATAATAGATTTTAGCAAAAATACATCTTTATAATTTGCTGTATTTTCTAGTATGGCAAGCGCTGTATTGCTCTTCACTTGTTGGTTATCTGTAACTAATATAGAGGCTATTTTACCATTGGTTTTAGCATATTCTTTTTGTGGCGGTAATTTAGTACTAATTATAGCAGATGCACCAATAACATCTGGATATTTTACAAACCAAGAAATAAACAAAAGCATTACAATTAAGCTCAGGACGACAATATTACCCCACCTAATCATCCAAATAGGAGTTGCTTCAAGAATTTCTTGTACTTCCTCAGATCGGAGTTCTATATTGTTGTTTGGCATAATTATTTTTTTAATGAGTTTGCTTCGCGTAAATTACTTTTTTGTATCAAAAAGGGTTTATTCTTTTCATAATACTATCGCTTTGTTCTAAATAATATTTATATCAAATACGTTGATAAATTAAATGTTTCATATAATCAAACAACATAACTTGTTATATATCAAAATAATAATATGATACTATTTTAGAACAAAGCTAATAGTATTAGCTTCCTTTAATCAAGGAAGTTAAACTAACTCTAGGCTATATGCAACATTGAGAGTGTTGATTAATAAACCCAAGTGTAATAGCAAACCCAAAATTGACATGACATCCAGTACCAGGATCACAAGTAGGCCCACAATTGTAACCTCCTGGATTTACGCAAAACCCTGAAGTCTGATTGCCGTTTTTACCTATTGATAACATACCACCATTAATCATTTTTTGTTCGTTTTTAGATAATGTTTTACCTAAGTTTTTTAAATTTTTCATAATAAAATTATTTAATAAATTATAATTGCCGTGAACGTTTAGAGACACTCACAGTATGTGTCTAATTCCTCGCGAGAGAATATTTTGTTAATCGCCTAGTTCAAGCTGATTTTTAACTAAGTGATAATAATTTCCTTTTTGTTTAATAAGCTCAGTATGATTCCCTATTTCTACAATTTTTCCTTGATCTAATACTACAATTTGATGAGCGTTTTTTACAGTACTCAATCGGTGAGCTATGACTACTGCTGTTTTATTTGTGAAAAAATGATTTAGTTTTTTCATAATTACAGATTCGTTATTGGCGTCGAGTGCCGATGTTGCTTCATCAAAGAATAAAAATTTAGGATTTTTATAGACAGCTCTAGCAATAAGTAAGCGTTGCTTTTGACCTGTACTAAGCCCAGAACCTTCGCTTCCTATTTTGGTATTTACCCCTAAGGGAAGGTTATCTATATAGTCTGATATATTAGCCACATCTATAGCATGTGCTAGCTTACTTTTATCAATATAGTCTTGTCCAACAGCGATATTATGAGCAATGGTGTTGTTAAAAATATAGCCTTCTTGCATTACAACACCACAATGGTTTCTCCATACGTTTTGAGAAATATTGTTAAGATTAAAATCATTAACTAATATACTACCTTGTTCCGCTTGATAAAATCGCAATAAAAGCTTCATCAATGTTGTTTTTCCACTGCCGCTTACGCCTACTATTGCCGTAGTTTTATTTGCAGGGATTGTTAGGTTTAAATTCTTTAGCACTGGTTCTAAGCTACCTACATAACGAAATGAAACATTGTTAAGACTAATGCTTGAGTTTTCTGGTAATGTTTTTATTTTTTCATCCGTAAGCGATTCTTCATCATCTTTATTATGTATCTCACCAAGACGCTCTAAAGAAATTTTTGCATCTTGCATATCTCTCATAAAACTAATAAATTGACTAATAGGAGCATTTAACTGCCCCACTATAGAAGTTATTGCCAACATACCCCCTAAGGTAATATCACCATCTACAACTAATTTGGCAGAAAGAATGGTAATAAACATATTTTTGAGTTCATTAATAAAATTAGACCCTACAGATTGCGTTTGTTCTAACACCAAATTTTTTGTAGAAATTTTGAAAAGTCGTGCTTGTACAAATTCCCAGTTCCATCGCATTCGCTTTTCGGCATTGTGCAGTTTAATTTCTTGCATTCCATTAATGAGTTCGATAACTTTACTTTGCTCATGACTAACTTCATGAAACCGTTTATAATCGAGTTCTTTTCTGCGCTTAAAAAAGAATAATATCCAAGCAATATAAAACAGACTACCAAAAAAGAAAACACCAAAAATTTGAAAACTATAATACCCTAATACAAAACTAAAAACAATCAAATTAAAAAAAGAAAACAACATCGTTAGAGACGAAGTGGTTAAAATTTGTTCTATTCGTTTATGATCATTAATACGCTGCAATAAATCCCCAGTCATTTTTACATCAAAAAAAGAAATAGGAAGTTTCATTAATTTAATAAAAAAATCAGAAATTAAGGAGATATTAATACGTGTGCTTAGATGAAGTAAAATCCAAGAGCGAATTATTTCTAAAAACACCTTCCCTATAAAGAGAAATAACTGAGCAGCTAGAACTAAATAAATAAAGTTAATGTCCTTATTTTTAATTCCAACATCGACAACACTTTGTGTTAAAAAAGGAAAAATAAGTTGCAATAAACTTCCTGCTAATAAACCAATAGCTAGTTGTATTACAAAACGTTTGTATTTGTAAACATATTTAAATATAAAACTAAAACCAAACTTTTGTTTGCCTTCATCATCAAAAACTTCGTTATAAAATAAAGGTGTGGGTTCTAAACATAATACAATGCCTTCTTCTGTAGTTTCGTTTGCATTATTACCTATCCAAAGTTTAATAAATTCAGCTTTAGAGTAACTAAGCAACCCATGTGCTGGGTCTGAAACATAAACAGTATCTTTCTTTATTTTATAAACTACGATATAGTGGTTTTTGTTCCAATGTACAATGCAAGGAAATGATGCATCCTTTAATTTAGAAAATGATAGTTTTATTCCTAAAGAACGAAACCCAATAGACTCTACAGCATCACTAAGCCCTAAAAGACTAGAACCTTCTCGTGTGGTTTCCGACAAAGTACGTAACTGCTCTGCACTAATCGTTTTGCCATAATGTTTAGCAATAATTTTAATGCAAGTAGGACCGCAATCTTTAGTTTCTGCTTGTTTATAAAATGGAAATGTTCTCAAAAGGATGTTTTATATAATAAGATATTAATAGCCGCAGACAAAAGCTAAACAGTTAGCTGTAAATTCAGTTCCTAAACAACGTGTCCCATTAGGCTCAGGAGTACCGCCACACAACGAGCAATTATTAACGGTACAAGAAGAACCGCCGCCTCCAAATCCGCCACTAATAGTTTTTTGCTCATTTTTAGATAATGTTTTACCTAAGTTTTTTAAATTTTTCATAATAAAACTATTTAATAAATTATAGTTGTTGTGAACATTTAGAGACACTCACAATATGTGTCTATTCTTCTCGAAAGAATATTTTTCAAAAAACCCTTCTATGAGGATTTTACGTATGTTATAGTGTTCTTTGTAATACTGCTTCGTTTGTTGTTGAAGTATGAACGTTGTCATGCAAATCCTCTATAAAGTAAATAAGTTCAGAGCGCTCGTACTCTTTAGGATAAGATTTCCCGTTAATTAAAACCTCTGGAGTAAAGTTTATTTGGTTAGTACTACACCATGCACTCTGCTGGTTCAACGTGTTTAAGTAGTGTGGTTCGTTTTCTGTTTTACCCCATTTATTAATCCAAGCATCGGAATTTACATCTCCGTAAATATCATGCATAGCCTGCAAACATCTTTCTACACCTTCGGTATGATATAATTCCAATAATCGGCTTGTAATACTAACCAAAGGAGTGTTATTCTGGTTCACACTAAAACGAATTTGCAACAGCACTTTTTTAGAATGTTTTTTTAGAATCTGCTCAACCAGTTGATGCACAGGCTTACAGTGACCACAAAAAGGGCTTGTTACAATTGTAATTACTAAAGGCGAGTTTTGGTTACCAAGTACAATTTCTGACACATTAGGTATTGTAGTTTCTAGAGTTTTAGACCTGTTTAGAAGTGACTCAAATATATTAAAATCTCGTTTAAACTTAAAGTACTTTATTTTAGACACCTTAAGTGCTCTAAAATCTTTTATTTTAGGAGATACAATATTCCAAACGCTAAAAACACTTATAAAAACAAATACGCTAAGCAATATCGTAGTACTATTTATGCTAAATATTGATGTTTTAATTTCATCTAAAGCTAATAAAAGTAATACGGGTTGCACCCAAAGTACCCCTACAATACTTAAACATAAAAAACACCATTGTTTTACAATTGCATATTGATAATATATGGAATATATGGTTATAGGCAACGCCATAAAGCTTATAACCAAAGGTAATGCCAAGCTAGAATTTGTAATCATTAGCAAAAACGATAACAAAGTGATGCCTGAAAAGTAAGTAATGCTCAAATCGCTTAATTTATAGGTACCAATATTTGCTCCTTTCGATGTTAGCACAGAGTCACAATTGCTCTTTGTTGTTGTATTAGAACAAAATGCATTTCCTAAAATAGTTTTTTCGCCTAATTCTTGTTTTAAAATTGCAACACTAATATACAAACCAACAGCAGAAATAAGCGTATATGCGATATTAAACACAGAAGATGTAGCAGTAAGCAAAACAGCCAAAGCAACTAAAGACGCTAACACAATAAGAGTTTTAGACACTAAAGATTTGTTGTTTTTTGTCATTACGGTATCCTCCGTTTTTTCAACAGCAACTATAATTCCTGTAAATTGCTGAAGAAAATCATGAATAGAAAGCTGTTGTTTTTCTTTTTTAGAAAACATCAATTCATAAACTAATCCTTTATTTTTTACCACAGCAAACACTTTACCTTGCTCTGTCTCTAACTGCGCCATAAAAACTTTAGGAAGTTGTGATAGAGTTTCTTCACTACTAGGAACATCTAAAGCGATGTTATCTATATTAAAATGATCTAAAACCCCTGTGATTGAATGAAGGCTAGGGTAAGATGGGTGACTTTGTATTTGAAATGATAATTCTTCATGATCGCAAGCAATAGTATGCTGCGATAATAAAAATTGTAACTGGTCTGCTAATAAATTATTCACAATATTAAACGTTAGGTTTTAATATTACGTTCATTTAAACATCAATTCTTACCTTGTTTTTTTAATTTTTTCTTAAAAAAATCACAAACATCTTATTTACAGGCAATTACATTTACAGAGAACCTGTTTTTAGTTTTTTACTTTTAATGCGATAAACAACAAACATTATTACCACAATAACTATCAAATACAAGCCCCAATAC
The DNA here is from genome assembly GCA_938011315.1 of uncultured Flavobacteriaceae bacterium. Classification (GTDB taxonomy): domain Bacteria; phylum Bacteroidota; class Bacteroidia; order Flavobacteriales; family Flavobacteriaceae; genus AU392. Next base: position 98,521 of record CALLUG010000006.1, on the reverse strand, counting down.
GATTTTGATGGAGGCAATGTGTTATTGTGTCCTAACAAGACTAAGGACGCCCAAAAATGAGGCGATGCCTCAGAGAGACGATGCGTAGTTAAGTATGTAAGCTTAGCGTTATGTAAAGCTGTAGATTTTGTTTGTCCTTTACTTAAATTATTATAAAACGAATTAACAATTTCGGATGTAGAGCGATCATCTATACTCCAAAGTGACGAAACGACACTTTGGGCGCCAGCATAAAAAAACCCTCTTGCCAAACTCATTAATCCCTCGCCGATTTCTTGTTTCCCTAAGGACGTATTACAACCGCTTAGGACTACTAAAGCAGCATTGTTTTGAGTAAGATACAGCTCTTCCAAAGTAATATCCTGATCGTTAAAGGCTATCCAAGGCGCATTATTATCTTGTGCATCGGCATGAGAGGCTATATGTATAATTCCGTTAGGCACTGTGCTTAGAGCCTTAATAAAATTAGACCTAGAAGCTTCTTCTTGTATTAATTGGCTCCCCGAATAATACTCTTGTACTGCATTAATTTCTGTACCGCTATTAGTAAGACTTACAAAACGATTATTTTTAAAATGAATAGGCGCTATTGCTAGACTTTTAACTTTAGCATTTTTGTTTGTAATATGTGTTTTGATATGTTTTAAAAATGAATTGGAATAAGCATAATGTACCTCTGTGTGCTTTATTACATAATCAGTAGCTTCTGCACTTACAGAAAGAGCTTCAAAAGGAACCAGTGCTAAATAACCATCGGGAATAATTGTTATCTGCTTGCCTTTTATAACGTCTCGAATAGCCGTAGTGGGAAACACTTTTTTATAAATTGTATTAGAGAGCGCATTAAAACGACTGATATCTTCTTGTGTTTTAAAAGGTGATTTAAACAAGTTGCGCAATGCCACAATGTCTTCTTTTAATTGGCTTAGCCCATTAATTTCAAACAATTCTGTCTTGTTATTACTAATAAACAAGGCATAAGCATTATCTGTGTTAGAGGCAATCCCATAACCATTATCGGTAGACAAATAGTACTCTACAATAAGCTCATTAGCCTTTAGACTATTTTTTACTTCTTGTAGGGAGGGTATTGAACTTTCTATATTTAAAGTTTCAACCTTATCAGTCTCTTCTAGTAGAGATAACTCTATTTCGAGATGGATGCGCTGTTTTTTTAAAGAATCTATGCTTTGTTTACTTAACTCTAACTCCTTAATCAAAAGATTATTTGTTAAGGCGAGTTTGTGTTTTAACACGCTAGCTTTTTGTGACAACTCCGGACTTAAAGCACTGTTGCGCTTAAAGGTTTTGTTATAAATGTCTTCTAGTAACAATAGTGCCTTATTTTTTTCCATAAAATAAAAGGCGTCCTCTGTATTGTTGCCTAAAAAACAGGCCTTTATGGCTTTAGCATAAATATTAGCACTAATCTGTCGCCAGTATAAGCGAGATTTATAGGTTGTAGTGTCGGATTTCAGCAAATCAATAATATAGTCTGCCAACTTAAAGTAGCCAATAGCTTGATCTAAAAAATGACTGTCCTTAGTATCTTCATAACGTTTTAAATAGGTTTCTCCTAATTGAGGTAGCATAACAATAAGTATATGTTCTTGCTGCGTATCTATAGCATCAAATACAGAATAATCTATGCAAGCAACATCTTTTAGGTCTGAGCCTATTAAGTAATATAACGCAAGATGTCCGTTTTTCGCACTTTCATTATAATCGCCAGCAATGTTTTGTGTACGAGCTAGGTTGGCGTAAATTTGATGATTGATATAGGCATCGTTATTAGTATTGTAAGAAATAACTTGGTTTACATAAGCAATCGATTTTTGTTTGTCGTATATATTATATAAATTCCCTAAACCAAAGTAGGATCGCATAATTTTTGCCGTATCCTTTTTTTGAAGGGACAGACTTAGAGCTTCGTTATAATATCGTAAGGCTTCATAAAATGCTGTATTATAAATCCCTTTGGAATTTCCATCATTTAAAAACACATCTCGATTATATAAAGTTCCTATCAATCTCTTAATTTCAAAAGCATAGGTATCACTTATGTTGTCTGCCAAGAGGGCATTTAAGCTGTCTGTCTTTTTTGCATAATAAATTCCTTTTTTTAACTTTTTTTCATCTTCTATTAATACTGATGCACGCAGTATATTATAATATATTTTCCTTAATTTTTTAGTATTTTTACTTTTATCTAATGTATTTATTGCTAATTCAAAAAGCTCAAAGGCTTTATGGTAATCTTTAATTTCAAAATATACTGAACCTAAAGCATCGTAAAGCGCAAATATATTTTTGTGCTTAGGGTTGAGAGATATTGCTACTTTGTAATAGTATATACTTTTAAAAAACTCTTTAGTTTTTTTATAATAAAACCCTAAATCGGCAGCACTTTTTCTCAAAAGCTTGTTATTAACCTTATATTTAGCTATACTATAAGCTTTTAGCTCTAAATCAATTACCCGAGTTATATCAGTTTTATTATACAACCAATAAGCGTAATCGTGATATAACTGTGCAATAGCTGGATAATCGTTTTTTTCTAGCTCGTTAAGTAACGAATCTGCCTTATAAATACGCTGTTGTACTGTAGTTTTAGCCTTAAGTATGGTTTTTAAAACTTCATTTTGCAAACCATAAGTAAACGTATTAATACACAAAAATAAAATTATATAACAATATTTTATCAATCTCATTATATAATTTTATTTTTAATTAGTCTTGCTTTTTGTAAGATAATTTGCTAATCTATACGTTCGTCGTCTTCAATAGCCTGTTTTACTGCTTGAGCTGTATCATTACCTATTCCAGTAGGCCCTATAAAGTCTTTAATTAACCACGAATCTCTATAAGGGTCTTCGTATTGTACCTTTGTCATTCGCAATAAAGGAAATCGTTCAAAATATTCTTTTCTGACACAATCAATTTCTGTTACAGTAAGCAAAAAACTATAATTTATAATAATATTTTCTTCATTGCCTTGTGGAGTTCCTCTTGGAGGAGTAAAATCGGAACAATTAGATACGTTACCTCCATTCAAATTTAAACTCGAAGTATAATTATTCGACTGATCCAAATTTGTTTTTAAAGATGTATCTGTTTTCACATCTAAATTAGTTGTTGACGTAGATGAAGCTGTTGTAGTAGTAGCATTTGCTGTATTACTAGTTGTTATTGCTTCTTGATTATTTTGATGACTTTCAGTTAAATCTTGTTCGTCAATAATAGCGTCTGTACTACAAGCAAAAATTAATAAGGTTACCGCTGCACATAAAATAAATTTGTTATTCATAATATTGTTTTTAAAATTAATAATGTATTCATACTATTGTTAAATAACATTGAAAAACTTACCCAAAAATAAGTTATTTTTTACGAATTAATTGCTAATGAGCAATAATTCAAGGGTTAAAGTTATTGTAATACTAGAACAATTTATCTCAAGTCATAATAAACCTAAGCTAAAATGTGAATACTATAAACAAAATCAGTTTTTATGATTTAAATTTCAAAATTAATTACGTATTTTGCCTTGACATCTTGATTTTAAAACCCTTATTGTAAAACAAGTTACTTTTATGAAATTAATCGAAAACAATTCTCAAATAGAGAAACTGATTAATAATGACCCTGAAACTTTAAAATTACTATACCACACCTTATTTCCAAAAATAGCAATATATATTAAACGAAACAAAGGAACTTACAGCGAAGCCGAAGAAGTTTTTCAAGATGCTTTATTTCAAATTATCGTAAAAGCCAAACTAAGCCCTATTAAAATTACCTCCTCGTTTGAGGGTTATATTTTTGTGGTTTGCAAAAATTTATGGCTTAAAGAATTAAATAATAAAAAAAAGTTGGTAAGAAATGATACTGTGTTTGAACTCAATACTAAAGATGATGATGTTATTAAAAATATATTACATCAAGAACGTTGGGTGCTATTTGAAGAAAAGCTAGAGTTATTAACAGATAACTGCAAAGCTTTACTAAAAGATTTTTTTAATAAAGTGCCCTACAGCGTTATTGTAAAAAAGTTTAAATACTCTTGTGAGAATGTAGCATTTCAGCGTGTATTTAAGTGCAAAAAAAAATTAGGAGATTTAGTAAAATCAGACATCCGATATAAAAATCTAATATAATTATGAACAAGGATTTACATCAAGAAATAGAAGCATATCTAGGAGGAGACATGTCTCCAGAAGCTATTTTGATATTTGAAAAACAAATGGAAATTGATGTTGCATTAAGAAATGAAGTCGCACTATATAGTGGTTTAAACCACCACTTAGCAGGCAAATACTCAGACCTCAAAGCTCCTGAAAATGCCTTTACTCAAGAGATAAAACGTTTTTTAGATAGTGATGCTGCTAATAATATTAAAACAACATTAAACTTAGCAAAGCAGCATTATCATAAACAACCTTCATTTTTTACTAGACACAAACACAAGATACTATCCTCAGCCGCAGCTCTTATCGTGTTATTAGTGGCTGTAAATATAGGATTGCAAACGCCAAATAATCGTATTGACGATTTATATTCAAAATACTATAGCACTAAGGATTTGCCATCCTTAGTAAAACGAAACGATGCAAACAATAGCTTAAATATGGGGCTTTTAGCATTTCAAGAAAAAAAATATAAAAAGGCAGTCAATTTTTTCAACAAATACCAAACAGAAACGGTAAGCCTAGACACACTATTCTTTTTGTACAAAGGGATTTCACAGCTAGAACTAAACGAAAATGAAGCCGCAATACATGCTTTCAACATTGTAACAAACTCAAGCTTAATTGACCGCTCAAAAGGTCTTTGGTTTGAAGCCTTAGCGTATTTAAAACTTAACAATAAGGCTAAAGCTGTACAGGTTTTAAAAACGATTACTGAAAATTCAAATAATTTCAAATATCCTACTGCTTACAAGCTTTTAGAGTCTATGGAATAATTTAATCTTTAAGTTTAAGCTAAAAAAAGCCATAAAATGAATTGCTTAGTGCATTCACATAAACTAGCTACGATGCATACTATCAATCAACTCTAAAGTTGCACGGCGATTTACTTTTCCTGTTTTTGTTTCAACAAATTGTGCGACATAATAAATCTGTTTAGGAACTTCATATGTACTCAAAACCTTAAACCACGATTTGTTTACAGTATTCATTTCTGCTTCAACAACAATTACAATACGTTCTCCTAAAACCTTATCAGGGACTGAGGCTATAAAAAAGCGAAAGTCCACCGTACCCTGTAATTTTTGTTCTATTTGCTCTGGTATAAATTTTAGTCCTCCAGAGTTAATAACAGTATCGTAACGCCCCAAAAACTCAAACGAAGTTTTTGTGTTAAGTTTCACAATATCATTTGTTACAATAGGATTAGGGTGTATTTTAGGAGCGTTAATTACCAAACAATTACGATTGTCTTTGTGGATCGAAACATGGGGGAGTAAATTAAAGCTAGACTTTGTATTGTCTTTATGTAGCGGTCTCACGGCAATATGGCTAAGCGTTTCTGTCATCCCATAAGTTTCATAAACAGAAGTCGATATATTTTTTAATTGATCTTGCAATAGTTTTGACACTTGCGCCCCGCCAACTATAAGGGTTTTAATTGTATCTATTTTTGATAAAGAGTTTTGCAATTGCAATGGCACCATTGCACAAAAATCGTAGGATTTAGTTGTGTTTTTTAGTGGCGTAGAGGTCGGTGCTACAAGGTCAATATCTAGCCCTAAAGCCATAGCTCTTACTAACATCATTTTGCCTGCTATATAATTGCTTGGCAAGCAATGCAATGCTTTTTGATTTGCTTGCAACTTAAAATATTGCCCTGTGGCAAGGGCAGACTGCCACATAGCTTCTTTTTTTAATTGCATTTGTTTGGGGCTGCCTGTAGAACCTGATGTGGTTGCAGAAACTGTATTGCTATTGTCTAGCCAAGCTGTTAAAAACTGTCCTATACTTTTTTTAAATTCTATTTCTGAATTTGATATTTCTAAGGCAAATACCTTCAAATTATGATATGTATAATGTACACCATCTAACTTAAATGCATTATGAATTTTATTGTAAACAGCCATTCGTTACTAGTCTTCTACAGCTCTAGGTATTGTGCTATTTGTTGCAGGAGTTACTTTACCCATTAGTTTTTCTTTCCAATTAGTCCATTTATATTTTTTTGAAAAAATAAATAACAACATAGGAAAGATTACAAACACAGGAAAAAACACATCTATAAATCCTGCTGCTTCAGGTTTAGATATATCTTTTAAAATAGAATGTGTTTGAAAAGCAGTCCAATCTGCTGTAACAAGTAAAGCCGTAAATAAATTATTAGCTGCATGAAACCCCAAGGCAAGCTCTAACCCATCATCCATTAAGGTTATGATGCCCAAAAATAACCCTGTACCAATATAGTAAACCAAAAGAACATAGCCCAGTTGCTCTATTTCTGGGTTAGCAATATGTAATACTCCAAATATAACAGAAGTAACTACCAAAGGAAAAAGTTTGTTTTTAAACAGCACAGCTAAACCTTGCATAAAATAGCCTCTAAATAGATATTCTTCAAAACTTGTTTGCAAGGGTACTAAAACAATTGCAATAACAGCCAATATTACAAACTTAGATAGCTTAAAGTTATATACATAAGATTCTGGATTAAAAAAATAATCTACCAAAACTAATGACGATGAAATTACTCCCCAAAAGAAAAAAGCAAAACGCACACGTTTCCAATCTATTTTTTTTCTTGCTGTGCTTAGAGCTACCAACGGAAGTTTATGTAGGTATTTTACCACTAAAAATAAGCTTAATAAACCAAAAGCAAACATTAATAGCATTAAAAACAGGTTTAAATTTGGCTCTAAAACAGACAGTAAGTCGTTAGGCGATATATTAAATATATCACCTCCATTTTTTAATATTGCAGAAGACGCAATGAAAAAAAAAGGCATAGCACCTATAAGTTGCCAACCCACAAATATTATAATAGTACCTATAATATACTGCCACCACTTATACTCCCCTTTATATGCTTGTCGTATATAATCCATTTTTAATTGATTTTAAAATTCCAGTTCAATTTTTTATTATAATGCAATGCACCATTTTTAACCTCGAGTGGCGAATTAATGTTGTTCGTAAACAATCCCCCTGTACCTAAACCTTGTGGCATAGTATTATTTAGGGTGTAGGTCCATTGTGCAATAGCATTAAGTCCCACATTGCTCTCTAAAGCACTTGTTATCCACCAACCTATACCTTGTTGTTCTGCAAGCTGTATCCATTGTTTACTTCCTGCAAAACCTCCGACCAAACTAGGCTTTAAGATAATAAATTGTGGTTTGATAAAATCTATAATTTCCTTTTTTTTATCTACAGAAAATATTCCTATCAACTCTTCGTCTAGTGCAATAGGCAAAGGTGTTTTTTCGCAAAGCAAAGCCATATCGTCTATTTGTTTAGCTTGTATAGGTTGCTCTATGGAGTGTAATTGCAAGTCGGACAATATTTTTAGTTTTTCTAAAGCATTGTCTTTAGTAAAAGCTCCATTTGCATCTACTCGCAATTCAATTTCTGAGGCAGAAAACTCTTTTCTTATGGACTTTAATAAGGCTATTTCGGTTGCAAAGTTAATAGCGCCTATTTTCATTTTTATACAATTAAACCCCTGTTCAAGTTTATCTTGTATTTGCTGTTTCATAAATTGTTGGTTTCCCATCCAAATTAAACCATTAATTGGTATTGTAGCTTTATGTTGTGTAAATAAAGACGGGAATAATTCAAATTTATCATGTCGCTGTAATGACAAAAATGCCGTTTCTAAACCAAATTGTATTGATGGAAATTCAACTAAGTTATCGAGTAAGATTTCCATTCCTAAATTAATCTGATCACAAACCCACTGTAACTTTAGTTCGTAATCTAAGTAATTATCAATACTTAACCCTTTTAAAACAGCGCATTCACCTATACCTACTTTGCCTTTATCGTTTATAATTATAAACCAAGTTTCTCTGTGTCGCATAATGCCACGAGAGGTGCCACTAGCTTGTTTAAAGTTTAAAACATAGTTATGATAAGACGCTTTCATAGGATATGGTGTTCTGTAAGGCAAAAAATCTTTTAAAGTGTTGTTTGCAAATAGCCTAAACCTAATAATACTGAAAATATAAAGGTAGTCAATGCAAGGACTTTTAGCTGCGAATCTAATTGTTTAGGACTGTTCGTTACTTTTACGTATTTTAAATGTTTGATTAATGGTATATACGTTATCATAAATATAATGTGTAAAGGTGTGCTGTAGTACATAACACTAAAAACAATCGTTAGCAATATTGCGCTAAGGATTAGTATTGAATGGTACACTTTGGCTTTAGACCAGCCTAGCAGTACTGCTACTGTTATTTTATTTGAAGACTTGTCCGACACTATATCTCTCATATTATTAAGATTAAGCACTCCTGCACTTAACAAGCCTATAGTACAGGCAGGCAAAACTAAAATATAGTCCAGCTGCTTTGCATACAAGAAATAAGTCCCCATAACACTTAGTAATCCAAAAAAAATAAAAACCATAAGATCTCCTAAAGCTCTATATCCATAAGCTGAAGTCCCTACAGTATATTTAATTGCAGCATAAATAGATAGTATGCCTAGAATCAAAAAACTAATAGAGTAAAAAAAATTTGCAAGCCCAAAAGACAGGACGATTAATACTAAAATAAGAATGATGGCTATAATCGTATTTATCTGTATGGCTACACGCATTTGGGCTGCCGTTATTTTTCCACTTTGTATAGCGCGCTCAGGGCCTATCCTGTTATTATTATCTGTGCCTTTAACACCATCGCCATAATCGTTAGCGAGGTTAGACAATATTTGCAAACTAAGTGTTACCAGTAATGCTAGTACAAAAATTGTTATCTTAAAAACACCATTGTAGTACGCAAAACAAGACCCCAAAATAATCCCTGATACAGATAGAGGTAAGGTTCTTAATCTAAACGCCGAGAGCCATAATTTTAGTTTACTCATTTAAAACAAGTTAAGCTTATCCTTAAGTTATATATTGCAACATACTAAGGAATCCATTTTTTTTCAAAATTTGGTTTTCGTTTTTCAAGAAACGCGTTTCGTCCTTCAATTGCCTCGTCTGTCATGTAGGCTAAGCGAGTAGCTTCTCCTGCAAATACTTGTTGCCCTACCATACCGTCGTCTGTAAGATTCATTGCAAATTTAAGCATTTTGATAGAGGTTGGAGATTTCTCCAAAATTTCTTGCGCCCAATCATAAGCTGTTTGCTCTAATTCATTATGCGGAATAACGGCATTGACCATACCCATATCGTAAGCCTCTTGGGCGGAGTAATTTCTACCTAAAAAGAAAATTTCTCGTGCTTTTTTTTGTCCCACCATTTTTGCTAAATACGCCGAACCATAGCCACCATCAAAACTCGTAACGTCTGCGTCTGTTTGTTTAAATATAGCGTGTTCTTTACTTGCTAAGGTTAAGTCACAAACAACATGCAAACTATGTCCTCCACCAACGGCCCAACCTGGAACTACTGCAATAACAGCTTTTGGCATAAACCTAATTAGACGTTGAACTTCTAGTATATTAAGACGATGATATCCATCCTCGCCAACATAACCTTGATGACCTCTAGCTTTTTGGTCGCCACCGCTACAAAATGAGTAAACGCCATCCTTAGTAGAAGGGCCTTCTGCACTTAGCAACACAGCACCAATAGTAACATCTTCGTTAGCGTCATAAAATGCCTCATACAGTTCTTTTGTTGTTTGCGGTCTAAATGCATTACGTACATTTGGCCTGTTAAAAGCTATCCTAGCAACGCCATTACATTTTTTGTAAGTGATGTCTTTAAATGATTTTACTGTTTGCCAATTTATTTCTTTCATTATATTATTTTGTATTGCAACTTATGAGTTTACTAAATTTAAGAATAATAAAATGCGACTATGCGACATATTGTGTATTGAAGCCTATATATTCGTTAGTTTTAATATCATCTGTCAGTTTTAAAAGCTTTTTATAATAAATAAATACCATCTGCCTTTATACTTATTAGTCTTTGTTTGTAAAGTGTTCCTACAGCTTTTTTGAAATTTTTTTTACTCATTTGCAACAGGTCTTTTATCGCCTCTGGCGAGGACTTATCTGTAAGGTTTAAAAACCCACTATTATCATTTAAGTGTTCTAAAATTAAGGTTGCATTAGGTTCTATATTTCTGTAACCGACTTGTCCCAATGAGATATCTAGTTTGTTACCTGGTCTTATTTTCTTTACGATACCTTTTAGTTTATCGCCTATACTTAAATCTTTATAAATATCGTCTTTAAAAATTAATCCAGAGTGCTGCTTATTAACAATAACATTCATGCCTAAGTCGGAAGGGTGCGAAATAATAATATTAACCTCATCAAATTGGTTAACGCTTAGTGCTTTGTTATCTAAAAATTGATTTGTTTTGCTAGAGGCAACTAAGCGTCCAGATTTTTCATCTAAATAGCAGTACACTAAATACCACCCGCCTACTTTCATTTTAAAGGCTTGTTGCTGAAAAGGGCAAAAAAGCTCTTTTACAAGTCCCCAATCCAAAAAGGCACCAATATCTGTTACTTGATTACAGCGGAGTAAAGAAAACTCGCCTTTAGTAATATAGGGTTTATCTGTAACCGCAACTGGACGCTCCTGGTTGTCTAAATAAACAAAAACGTCTAAAGCGTCGTAAATTTTAAAGGTTTCAGGGACATATCTGTTAGGGAGTAATACCTCATCGCCGTCATCGTTAGACAAATACACGCCTTGTTCTGCCTCTCTTAGTATTACTAATGTATTGTACTCTCCAATATTAATCATTGTGCAAAGGTAATGATTATGCCTAAAGAAAAGCAAAAAGCGTTACCGATACGAAAAAATTCGAAAGGATAACGCTTTGTATGTTGTGATAAGAATTCTATTTATAAATAGCTTCTTTTTTAAAGTGTTTAGCTAGTAGGTAATATACAACAGGTCTGTATTTGCTACGGTTAGATCGTCCGTAAGTGTCCATAACGGAGTCAATAGCTTTATCTAAATCTGCGCTATCTTTTAACCCTAATTTTTTAATTAAGAAATTGTTTTTTACCGTTGCTAGTTCGGAAGGGTCTGACCCAGATACTGTTGCGGCATCTGCGTTATAAATAGATGGGCCGCAGCCTATAGTTACCTTTTTTAAAAAATCCATATCTGGATTTACACCACATTTGTCTTTCAGGTCTGAGGCATATTTTACAATAAGGTCATCGCGTTTACTCATAATAGTCTTTAGTTTTAATGATTATATCTGTAAATATACATTTTTTTTAAAACTCTTTTTCATTAAAATATATATTTCAATAAAATCTGACTAAATACAATTAAAATAGTTTAACAGTATGTCATCATTATGTTTCCTTGGTGTTAGCACTTCTAAAAGTCTTGGCTTAGCTGTTTTTTCGTAAAACTTAGCCAAAGCTGTGTTTAAAGCAGGTTCATCCTCAACAAACTCATAATCAAAATTATACATTTCACACAATTGCTTTGCTGTTAGCTGGTGCGTGGTTTCAAAATAAGTATCAAAATTATCGGTATTTTTATCCCCTGGTAAGATTCTAAAAATCCCACCTCCGTTGTTATTAATTAAGATAATTCTAAAGGTACTTGGAATGTAAGCGTTCCAAAGGGCATTACTATCATAAAAAAAACTCAAATCGCCACTTATTAATACTGTTTGCTGCTGCGATACTACAGCAGATCCTATTGCTGTAGAGGTACTCCCATCTATACCGCTAGTTCCTCGGTTACAGTGCACTGTATGCATAGGGTTTAAATTAAACAACTGAGCATAGCGTATTGTCGAGCTGTTTCCTAATTGTAAGTTAGTCGCATTTGGTAAGCTTTTTAAAACATTATTAAATACTTTAAAATCACAAAACGAAATTGTTTTTAGATAAGCCTCATGGTTTTTATGGCGTATCTCTTTTATACTTTCCCAGTAAGCCTTGTAGTTAGAGTCTGTTTTTTTTGAAAATTGCAAGGTGCTAAAAAATGTATTTACGGACATTTTGAAATGTTTTTTTAAACAAAAAAATGTGTTGTTTGCTTTTTTATCATCTACATGCCAATGGTGTTTTGGTTGGTAGTGCCTTAAAAATGCTTTTATTTTTTTAGAAACAAGCATTCCTCCAAATGTTAGCAATATTTCGGGCTGAAGCCGTTTAAACTCTTTAGCAGACAATGGGGCAATTAGTTTGTCTATACTGGCAAAAAAGGTGTCATGATGCAGGTTGGAAGTCGTTTCTGTTAGTACAATAACGCTAGGGTTTGTTGCTAACATGTTTAACCAAGCCTGATTAACCGTATTTACAGGATTTACCCCCACTAGCACTAATTTTCGTTTTGCAGAGTTCCATAGGGATTGGTAATCCGTATAATCTTCAGGGATGATTTTAGGTTTTAATATAGGTATATTTTTAACCGATACCGAAAAATCATTTTCCCACTCATACAAGGGCTCTCTAAACGGGATATTAATATGCACAGGCCCTTTACTAGCAATTGCTGTGTTTAAAGCTTTATTTATAAGTATTTCGTTATTTATACTAGATTTACTAGTAGCACTTAAATTTGCTGAAAATAGTATATGCTTCTCAAAAACCCCTTCTTGGTTTATGGTTTGTCCATCTCCAATATTAATCATTTCTTTTGGTCGATCTGCCGACAGCACCACCAAAGGAATATCACTATAATAAGCTTCTGCAATTGCAGGATAGTAGTTTAGTAACGCACTCCCAGAGGTACAAACTAGCGCTACAGGAACTTTTGTATGCTGCGCAATTCCTAAACCAAAAAATGCAGCGCAACGCTCGTCTACAATACTATATGTTTTAAAGTAAGGGTGGTTACTAAATCCAATGGTCAAGGGAGCGTTTCGGCTTCCTGGAGAGATAACAATATGTGCTATATTTTTAAGTTCGCAAAGCTTAATAAGTGTTTGGGCAAGCTTATGTTTGGGTAATTTCATTCACTAATTAAATCTATGGTAAAAATACGAAATACCTAGCATAAATGAAGCCTATAACATAGTTTTCATGATTAAAGATTTTGCCACTGTTTCTTCCCATTCGCTTTCTGGCTTAGAGTCTTTTGTGATGCCGCCTCCAATGTATAGATTTGCCAGTTGGTCTTGTATTTGCATGCAGCGCAGGTTTACATATAATTCTGTTTGCGGTTTTATGGTTGTATAGGCTCTGTGTTCTATATTACGTTTGGTGGATGTTCTTGGTTTCAATTTTGTGTTAATATTTAACTCTCCTAAAAACCCTGAATAATACGTTCTATTGTAATTCTCTTCATCTAAAACAAATGTTTGCGCAGCTTCCATAGGCAACCCACAAACTGCAGGTGTTGGGTGTAATGCAAAGATGAGATTTTTTAAAACTACAGAAGGTTTAAGGGTTCCATGAATATCTGTTTGTAAATGGAGTAAACTCCCTGCTTTTGTTGTTTTGGGGCTAGAAACTGTTAGGCTATTGGCTAAAGGGCTTACTTTAGTTTTAATAAAATTAGTTACAAGTTGTTGTTCGTTTTTTTCTTTTTTAGCCCAAACAACCTCTGCTGCAGTATGAAAGACTTGAGTTCCTGCTAGTGCCATCGTCGCAAAGCGTTTTTCGTTATATTGCAATAAGGTCTCTGGTGTAGCACCTAGCCATAAGCCAACTTTGGGATGGTACCAACAATACACAAAAGCTTTAGTGTAAGCAGACAAAAGACGACTAAGGGTTACTGACAAATTAAAATTACTCAATGCTACAGCTTCCTTTCTGGATATAACTACTTTTTCAAAATCGCCTTTATTAATCGTGCTAATTGCTTTTTTTACGAGAGTAATGTATCGTTTTTTTTCGAGATTATCAGGAGGCGTATTAATATGATTAGGTGCTTTTTTAGACAACTCACTATAGGGTGTTTCTAAACTTACAGCAGCTTTAATAGGAATTAAAATGGTATCGCTCTTAGTATTGAATGGCGAAAACACAAAACCGCTTTCTGAAAAATCACTGGTTTTAAAAAGGGTATCATTGTTTTGAAACAAGCCTTTTAGCACCCCTGTATCTGGTTTTTTATAAACTACAAAGGGTCGTGCTTTTTTTAATTGCTGTTCTATTTTTTCAAAAAAATCATTCAATAATCATTATTTTTTATTTGGAAGTGATATCGTTGTTAACTTACATAAAGAGATTAAGTTATCATTATGATCTGTAATTCTAATATCAAACAATTGGGTTGTTCTACCTTTATGAATAATAGTTGCCTTTGCATACACCATACCTGTTTTAATACTTTTTATGTGGTTTGCAGAAATATCTATGCCTCTTACAAAAGTATCGTTTGAGTTTAAAAATAAGTGCGCAGCATAACTCCCTGTGGTTTCTGCTAGTGCTGCTGTAGCCCCACCATGCAAAACACCATCTGGTTGGTGTACTTTTGAGGTTACAGGCATCTTTGCAATAACAAAATCGTCGCCAAAATCTACAAACTCAATACTTAGAGTTTCCATTAAGGTATTTTTGCAAACTGCATTTGCTTGGTCAATAATTGCTTGCTTGGATTGTTGCATACCTTAATTTATATTTACCCTAATCGGAATCGATTAGATGTGTAACTTTGTATATTCTTTATAAAGAAAAACAAAAATACAAAACCTTAGTTAAAATGAATTCAATAGAAAAAGAAATTTCATATCAAACCACAAATACGTACTCTACCAAAAACACACTAAGCCATAAGACCAAAAACATTTGGTTTGCTTGTCATGGTATGGGCTACTTAAGTCGCTACTTTATTAACTATTTTAATGATTTAGATCCAAACGAAAACTATATTATAGCCCCTCAGGCACAGAGTAAATTTTATCAAAACACCGATTTTAAACATGTTGGCGCAAACTGGCTAACTAAAGATAATACTGTAAAAGACAACGAAAATATTATGCGTTATTTTGATGCTATTTTTGAAAAAGAACAGCTTATTAGTCATAAAAAAAACTTAATTGTGTTCGGGTTTTCTCAGGGGGTTTCTGTAGCTATGCGCTATATTGCAAAACGAAAACTACAGTGCGCACAAATTGTGTTATACGCTGGGAAAATTCCTGTAGAACTAAAAGCAACAGATTTTAATTTTTTAGAAAACCACACAAAAGTTTCTTTAATTTACGGCACAAAAGACCACTATATTACTAAAAATATTATTGCTTCAGAAAAAGAAAGTGCGTCGCAATATTTTGGAAGCAAGCTAAGAGTTATTCCGTTTGATGGCAGTCACGAAATTAAGAAAGATATTATAAAGGCTTTAGTTTAGCTTATTACTTTACTAATTATGCTTTTGCAAAATAGTAGATACTAATGCTTTTGTTAACACACGGCCTTTTGCCTTTTCTTTAAGCAATTTATAGCTGTATCTAAACGTACAATTATTGGTATAGTTGGTACAACCGTAAGCTTCTTTTCCTTTAATAATTGTGCCTGTTTTGCATTTTGGGCAGGGTATTGATTTGTTTTTAGAAGCATTACTTGCCGTCTCGTTTTTTAGTTCTAACTTCAAATTAAACTTAGCATCAAGTTTAAGCAATCCTTCTACAGGTTTTTGGTTTACCTTAAATCCTTTTAAGTTAACTGTAGTTCCTTTTTTTAGCAAACGTATGTATTGTTTTTCAGAAATTGTTTTTCCTTCAAACTTAAAAGGCAATACAAAATCACAGCCCTTACCATAGTTTAAGCATCCATAGGCTGTTTTTCCTTTTGCTATAGTATTAGTATGACATTTTGGACATTTTTGGCTACTAATTGTGTTTGTAGGCTTAGTCGTTTTTTTTGTAGTGGTGGTGCTTAACTTAGGAGTAACGGAGGAGATATTGGCTTTTACTGTTTCGCTACGTACTTCGTAAACTAGGCGATCTACCATTTGTTTCATTTGGTTAATAAAACGTCCCGCACTAAAAGTTCCTTTTTCGATGTCTTTTAATTGTTTTTCCCAAGTTCCTGTTAGTTCTGCCGATTTTAAAAGTTCATTTTGAATAGTATCTATTAGCTTAACCCCTGTTTCTGTGGGTAATACTTGCTTTTTATGTCGTTGTATGTATTTGCGTCTAAACAGAGTTTCTATGATATTGGCTCTAGTAGAAGGGCGGCCAATACCGTTGTCTTTCATTAGTTCTCGCAACTCGTCGTCATCAACCTGTTTTCCTGCTGTTTCCATGGCACGTAATAAGGAGGCTTCTGTAAATTGCGCTGGTGCTTTAGTTTGTTTTTCTAAAAAAGAAGGGGTATGTGACCCTCGCTCGCCTTTTTCAAAAGTTGGTAATAATCTATCTTTTGGCTTGCTAGTGGTTTGTTGTGCTTTTGTTTCAAAAACAACACGCCATCCTTTTTCTAGTATTTCTTTTCCTGTAGTTTTAAAGTTTACTGTGTCTGCTTTGCCTGTAACGGTAGTGTTAGACACCTTACAATCATTGTAAAATATCGCTATAAAACGGCGTACTATACTGTCGTAAACTAATTGCTGATTGTATTGTAATGTTGTTTGTATACCGGTTGGTATTATGGCATGATGGTCTGTGACTTTAGTATCGTCGAAAACGCGTTTTGTCTTCTTTATACGTTTACTTAGCAAAGGGTTTATTAAGTCTTGGTAGTCAGTCAATTTTTTTAATATTGAAGGGATTTTAGGATAAATATCGTTTGGCAAAAACACGGTGTCAACCCTTGGATAGGTTACTACTTTTTGTTCGTATAGTTTCTGAACGATATTTAGTGTGTCTTCGGCCGAAAACCCAAACTTCACATTACAATATACCTGTAATCCTGTTAAATCAAACAATTTTGGAGCGTACTCGTTGGCTGTTTTTTTTGTGATTGCAGTAATTTCAAACTCGTGCTGCTTTACAATATTGGCAAGTTGTTCTCCATCTTCCATGTTTAAAAAACGTCCTTCTTCATAACTAAATAAGGTGTCTCTATATAAGGTTTGTAATTCCCAGTAAGGTTGTGGTTTAAAATTTTTAATAGCCTTATAGCGTTGTACAAGCATAGCTAGTGTTGGTGTTTGCACTCGCCCAACCGATAGCACTTGTTTATAACCACCATGTTTTACGGTATATAGCCGCGTGGCGTTTATCCCTAATAGCCAATCGCCTATGGCACGAGAAAACCCTGCATAGTATAGATTATCGTAATCTTGAGAGGGTTTTAAGTTGTTAAACCCTTCTTTTATGGCTTCGCGAGTTAACGAAGAAATCCATAAGCGCAATACTTTGCCCTTGTATGCTGCTTGGTTTATTACCCATCGTTGTATGAGTTCTCCCTCCTGCCCTGCATCGCCACAGTTAATGACTAAATCGGCTTTATTAAACAACTGCTTTATTATGCTAAATTGTTTTTGTATTCCGGAATTTACAGATAGTTTGGTTTCAAATTTTTCTGGCAACATTGGAAGGTTATTCAAGTCCCAACTTTTCCAGTGTGGTTTGTAGTCGTTTGGTTCTTTGAGTGTACACAAATGTCCAAAGGTATAGGTTACAGCATAGCCATTGCCTTGGTAATATCCATCATGCTTTGTGTTTGCTCCCAAAACATCAGCAATTTCTCTTGCTACACTTGGTTTTTCTGCGATACAAACCTTCATAAATTAACTAGGTTACTCCTTTTTAGCCTCAAAATATTAGCGCTAAAATTTAGTATATTATACAACTCAATCTCATTTTAAGCTATTCAAACTTAATGTTAAGGTTTCAATTTTAGCTAAGGCGTCGGCTTCTTTCTTTTTTTCGGCAGCAACAACTTGGTCTGGTGCTCCTGAAACAAAGCGCTCGTTAGATAATTTTTTTTGTACGGATTTTAAAAACCCTTCGGTATATTTCAATTCTTCGGTTAGCTTTTTTACTTCAGCTTCAATATCTACTGTGCCCTGCATTGGTATAAAATACTCATTGGATTTTACTCTAAACGTTAGGGCGCCTTCTACTGGCTTAGAGACATAATTAATCTGCTTTAAATTTCCAAGTTTTGCGATAAGGTCGTCAAAGGTGTTAGCTATATTTTCGTTATTAATTACCGAAACGTCTATAGCGTCTTTAAACGCAATTTGTTTTTGCTTTCTAATAGTTCTAATTCCAGAGATTACTTCTGAAGCAAAATTAAATGCTGTAATCAATTCGTAATTAATACTTTTCTCGCTTGGCCATTGAGATACAATTAGTGCTTCACTTGGAGTTCTTTTTGCTATATACTGCCACAAATCTTCTGTTATAAATGGCATAAAAGGATGTACTATTTTTAGGTTATCCTCAAAAATACGGATAACTGTTTTTATTGTTTTTGCATCTATTGCTTTTTGGTAGGCGGGCTTAATCATTTCTAACATCCAACCACAAAAATCGTCGTAAATTAGTTTATAAATGGTCATTAAGGCATCGCTTAATCTGTATTTACTAAAATGATCTTCAATATCAAGGCGTGCTTTTTGAAACTTAGATTCATACCATGCTATTGCTGTTTTGTTGGCTTCTGGTTGTGGTATATGTTCGTCTATTTCCCAACCGTTTATTAAGCGATAGGCATTCCATATTTTGTTAGCAAATCCTTTTCCTTGTTGGCATAAATTTTCGTCAAACATTAAGTCGTTTCCTGCCGCACTACTTAGTAGTAAGCCTACCCTAACGCCATCGGCAGTGTATTGGTCAATAAGTTTTAACGCATCGGGGGAGTTGCCTAAACTTTTACTCATTTTGCGACGTTGTTTATCTCTAACCAGCCCTGTTAAGTAAACATTATTGAAGGGTTTTTTTCCTTTGTACTCATATCCTGAAATAATCATCCGTGCAACCCAAAAAAATAAAATATCGGGCCCTGTAACAAGATCGTTGGTTGGGTAGTAATAATTAATTTCATCGTTATTAGGATGTCTTATTCCATCAAAAACACTTATTGGCCATAACCAAGATGAAAACCAAGTATCTAAGGCGTCTGTATCTTGCTTTAGGTCTTCAAGTGTTAAGGTACTATCGCCTGTTTTTTGTTGTGCTTTTTGCAAGGCTTTTTCTGGGGTTTCTGCAACAACAAAATCGTTTTTTCCTTTATCATAAAAATAAGCAGGAATTTGTTGTCCCCAAAGCAATTGTCTAGAGATATTCCAATCTCTAATGTTTTCCATCCAGTGTTTGTAGGTGTTTTCAAACTTTTTAGGAAATAATTTTATGTCTGCGTCTTTATCTAAAACAGCTTTAATTGCTGGTTTGGCTAAGTTTTCCATTTTTAAAAACCACTGGTCGCTTAGTCTTGGCTCTATAACAGCTTTGGTTCTTTCGCTAGTTCCTATTTTGTTAGTATGAGTTTCTGTTTTTATTAAAGCACCTATATCTGTTAAGTGTTTAGCAACTTCTTTTCTAGCCACAAACCGATCCTGTCCTTTAAACTGCATTGCGGTAGCGTTTAAAGAAGCATCTTCGTTAAAAATATCGATAACTTCTAATTTATGTTTGTCACCTAGTACCTTATCATTTTCGTCGTGTGCGGGAGTTACTTTTAAGCATCCTGTTCCAAATTCAGTATCGACATAGTCGTCTTCTATAATGGGAATTGTTCGATTGCATATAGGAACAATTGCTTTTTTCCCTTTTAAGTGTGTAAATCGCTGGTCATTAGGATTAATACATATTGCTGTGTCTCCAAAAATAGTTTCTGGACGTGTTGTTGCAATAGTTAGACTTTGGTCACTTCCTTCTATATTATATTTTAAATAATATAAGAGTCCTTGGCGCTCTTCATAAATAACCTCCTCGTCCGATAGTGTTGTTTTGGCTTCTGGATCCCAATTTACCATACGGTAACCTCTGTAAATTAATCCTTTTTCGTACAAATCGACAAATACTTTTATTACAGCCTCGGACATATCGTCGTCCATTGTAAACTTTGTTCTGTCCCAATCGCAAGAGCAACCTAATTTTTTAAGTTGTTCTAAGATTACTCCGCCATACTCTTCTGTCCATTCCCAAGCGTGTTTCAAAAATTCGTTGCGAGACAAACTATTTTTATCAATACCTTGTGCTTTTAGTTTTGCAACAACCTTAGCTTCTGTAGCTATAGAGGCGTGATCTGTACCAGGCACCCAGCACGCATTTTTACCTTGTAATCGTGCACGACGTATGAGTACATCTTGTATGGTATTATTAAGCATATGCCCCATGTGTAAGACACCAGTAACATTGGGTGGAGGGATGACAATAGTATAAGGCTCTCTATGATCTGGTTTTGAATGAAAATAATTGTGCTTCATCCAATAGGCGTACCACTTAGTTTCTACTTGTTTTGCATTATATTGTAATGGCATTGACATACTTTGGAATAGTTTTTGAAGATTACTTTACAAAAATACTTATATTTATTTTTCTGAAAAATTATAACGCTATTATTATACTTAGCCAATATAATTAAAAAGCTTAGATTAATAATTTTGCAGATTATATAAAAAGTAAGTAAGTTTACAAATAATTTAAATCATAATTATGAAACATTTTGTTACAATATTGCTTATTACCTTAGTTGGTTTTACAACTCAAGCGCAAGATAAGGTTGCTAAAATTGAATTTAAAACTGATGTTATAGACTACGGAACTATTGAAAGAGGCGCCGACGGTTTAAGAGTTTTTGAGTTTACTAATACGGGTAGTGCACCTCTTATTATTACAAAAGTTAAAGCAAGCTGTGGTTGTACTGTGCCAACAAAACCAGAAGACCCAATTATGCCGGGAGAGTCTGGTAAAATTGAAGTGAAATACGATACAAATAGAATTTTTCCGTTTAGAAAAACAATAACTGTAACTTCTAATGCTGAAACACCTAATGTGTCTTTAAAAATAAAAGGTAATGTTTTTGACCCAGATGCAATTGGTGCTGAAAACAATAAATAGAGGACGGCTAAAAAATATCTCAAATTTAAAAATATCCCTTTTATGTTTTATAAAACATAAAAGGGATATTTTTTTAGTTCAATTAGCCCTTAGTTTAATTTCAATAGGGTTTTATTACACTGTACGCTACTGGTTTTATTCGTCTTTCAATTTGTAATCTTCGTGCATTAAAGCCTACCTTTGCTTAAAATTAACTAATGTCTTTTAAAGAGTTACAACTTAACAAAACCATTTTACGTGCAATTGCAGAACAAGGTTATGAAGCGCCTACCTTAATTCAAGAAAAGGCAATTCCACAAATATTAAACCACAAAGACCTTATAGCCTCTGCACAAACAGGTACCGGAAAAACTGCTGCTTTTGCTCTAGCCATTATACAGCGCCTTCGTACGGAACAAAATAACTCAAAAAACATTAAAAAGATACAGGCATTAGTTGTAAGTCCAACAAGAGAATTAGCGTCGCAAATAGATGTTAATTTCAAAACTTACAGCCGCTACACTAACATTAGGACGGCCGTTGTTTTTGGTGGAACTTCTATAGAGCCTCAAAAGGATATTTTAAAAAAAGGAATTGATATTTTAGTTGCTACTCCAGGACGACTACTAGATTTACACAAGCAAGACCTTGTTAACCTAGATTATGTTAAAACATTGGTTATAGACGAAGCCGATTTGATGCTGGATATGGGCTTCGTAGATGATGTTAAAAAGATTGAACGCCTATGTGCTCAAACCAAACAAACCTTATTATTTTCTGCAACGATTCCTTTTAAAGTAGAACAGTTAGCTAAGGGTATTTTAAAATCCCCTATTAGACTTGAAGTTGCACAAAATGCTTCAACCTCAAAACATGTAAACCAACTATTGTATTATGTTTCTAAAAAAAATAAAATACAGCTATGCTTGCATTTGTTAAGAAACAATATAAGAGGTAATGTTATTATTTTTAGACGTACTAAATATGGTGTAGATAAACTAGAAGAAATCCTTAGCACTAATGGTTATAAGGTAAGCAGTATTCATGGAGATAAAACCCAAAGTGATAGGCAAACGGCCCTCAACCAGTTTAAAACTAAAGATGCTAGAATTTTAATAGCAACAGATGTTGCCTCTCGTGGGATTGATATTAATGAGCTAAATGCTGTGATCAATTTTGATTTACCAAGTGTTGCTGAAGTTTATGTACATCGAATTGGGCGTACTGCAAGGGCTGGAAATACTGGTGTTTCTTATTCTTTTTGTGCTGCAGAAGAAAAACCTTATTTAAAGAGTATTGAACAACTAATTCAGTTACAATTACATCGTATTGATGATCATCCTTACCCTTTAGACCCTAAAGCAAAAAAACAAATTCACAAAACTCCAGGCAAAAGCAAATACAAAAAAGGACGTAAAAGTGAAGCGTCTAAAAAGAAAAAAAAGCGTTGGTATTAATGTAATACCAACGCTTTTTTTATTCTCTGTAAATTTATTTTTTCATATGTGTAAAGCACTATCATCTGTAGCAGCTAAGGCTGCTTCTTTAATTGCTTCTGTAAACGTTGGGTGTGCATGAGACATTCGTGAAATATCTTCTGCCGAAGCGCGATATTCCATTGCTACTACAGCTTCTGCAATCATATCTGCAGCGCGCGCACCTATCATGTGTACGCCTAAGATTTCGTCTGTATCTTTATCGGCAAGAATTTTAACAAAACCATCAATATCCATACTGGCACGGCTTCGTCCTAAGGCTCGCATAGGAAACTGTCCTGATTTGTAAGCAATACCTTCCGCTTTTAATTGATCTTCAGTTTTACCTACCGCAGCAACTTCTGGCCAAGTATATACTACTCCTGGGATTAGATTGTAGTTAATATGAGGTTTTTGCCCTGCAATTGTTTCTGCCACTAAAACGCCTTCTTCAGAGGCTTTATGGGCCAACATTGCCCCTTTAACCACATCGCCAATAGCATAGATATTAGATGCCGATGTTTGTAAGTGTGTATTAGTTTCTACACGACCTCTATCGTCGAGTTTTACACCCGCCGCTTCTGTATTCAATCCTTTAGTGTAAGCTGTACGCCCTACAGAAATCAAACAATAATCACCTTTAAACTCAACTTCTTCGCCTTTCTTGTTATTAGCTTTTACAATAACTTCGTTTCCTGTACGCTTAACATCGGTAACTTGATGTGATACATGTATTTTAAATTTTTGTTTTTTCAAGACTTTATTCAGCTCTTTGGATAGACCAAAATCCATACTAGCTATAATACGGTCTGCGTATTCTAGTACTGTAACCTCAGCTCCTAAACGCTTATATACCTGTCCTAATTCTAATCCAATAACCCCTCCTCCTATAATGATGAGGTGTTTTGGTATTTCTTTTAATTTTAAGGCTTCTGTAGAGGTAATAATCCGATCTTTATCGGGCGTAGCAAAAGGTAAGTTTACAGGTTTACTTCCTGTTGCTATAATTGTTTTTGCAGCTTCAATTTCTGTCGTTTTTTCTGCATTGGTAATATTGATATGTGTTGCATCTTTAAAGCTGCCTAAACCTTGATATACATCTATATTATTTTTTTTCATTAAAAAATTAATCCCTGCTGTGGTTTGGTCTACAACAGATTGTTTACGACCAATCATTTTCTTGAGGTTTACCTTTACGTCTCCCGGGATATCAATTCCATGCTCTTCAAAATGTTTTACGGCGTGTTCGTAGTGATGAGACGAATCTAATAAGGCTTTACTAGGGATGCAACCTACATTTAAGCAGGTGCCACCTAGGGTGTCATATTTTTCTATAATTGCTGTTTTCATTCCTAATTGCGCACAGCGTATTGCTGCTACATATCCTCCGGGTCCAGAGCCAATAACGGCTACATCGTATTTAGTCATAAATTGATATTTCTTTTTAATTGAATAAAACTTTATCCTTTCGCAAAGGTAATTATTTGCTTATGCGAAAATACAATTTAGATTATTGTTTTCCGAATTTTTTAAATTTCCAAAACAAGCCTAATCTTTAGTTTTTGTTTCTATATCTTTTAAAACCCATTCTAATTCTGGGTCAACTTTATCAATTCGGTTTTGTAGCGTTGGGAGTATTTCTACATCTGGTTTTACTCCATATCCATCTGGAGAGGTTTTAAAAGGAGTTTCGAGATGCATCATACCAATTCTAGCACGCAATTTAGTATTAGGTAACTGGTAAATCTTGTAAATTCCTGCAACAGTACCGTTATAGGCACCTCCTGTTTCTTCGCCCACAAGAGTAGCGCGTTTATTAGCGTGTAATTGTGTGGACAATAACGATGACGCCGAGAAAGAATTTCCGTTAATCAACACATAAATAGGGCCTCGATAGTGTAGTAAGTTAGGTTGCATTTCTTTGGAAGATTTAAACTTGTAATATAATTTTCCATCTTTTTTACTTGTTCGCATTAAATTTTGTGCAAGTATAATTGGTGAGATTAAACCTGTAAATAATTTAGTACTCAAGGATGTGGTATTACTCATTAAAAGTTTTAGGTAAGGTGTTCTACTATTTACCTCACTTGGATTGATCATTACAAAATTTTTATTTGTAAGATAGCTGTACAAATGGGTAATTTCGTTTAGTCGTCCTCCAAAATTATTTCTCAAATCTATAATTAATGCTTTTGATTGTCGCTTATCTATCTTAGCAAAACTTTCTGCATAAAATGTTTCATACTTTCCGTTACTAAACCCTCTTATTTTTAATAGGGCAATTGAGCTATCTTTACCTATAAAATTTAAGTTTCTAGTGTACTCATTTCTTGAGGCTATATAGCCATATTTACGGCGATGCTCTTGTAAGGCTTTCTTTTTGGCTTTATTTTGTTTTTTTTCGGCTTTACTTATTGTTTTCTTAGGTAATTTGCTAAGGGAGTCCTTTTTTATTTTCGTTTTTTTTGCGGTTTTAGTTTTAAGTAACCGCTTGTATTTTTTTATAAACGTTGAGTCTGGAGTTTTAAACGTTAACGATATACTGTCTAAACGACCTTTATCTTTTGTATAGTAACTCATAAATCGATGCCCTACAACCCTGTCGTGAAATGTTGTGTTATAGCCATCTGAGGCTATTAGTTTTTTATATTTTTTTATTAATGCTTGTGGTGTTTCGTTATTTATTTTTAAGACTTCACTCCCTGTAAGTACAGTGTCTTTTCCTCTTGCGTTAGCCACCCATAGTTTTCCTTGTAAATACTCGTAATCCAAATTGCTAATATCAAACTTAGATCCTCTTAGTACTTTGCGTTCTTTTTTTGTAAATCTTTTTCGAGGAGGCGTAATAGACATATGTCCCTGCCCTATATATTTTGTAACTGCTGCTAGTTGTTTGTAAAACATGCGGCTGTCCATTGGCTGAGTTATGTTTCTTTTTAGGCTATCAAATTTAAAATCTAAAACTTTTTTTGAAGTAAACTGGTATAAATGTGGGTGATGTCTTTGTAATTGTTTATACACTTTATTGACATCACTATGCAATGCCTTAACCGAATGTAATTTTGTGATTTGATTATTATACGTTTTAATGCTTGTACACGAAGTAAAAAAGAGGGTAATACTTATACTAAGAATAAGTTGTTTCATGTTATGATAATTATATGATATAACGAAGTTATATTAAATTGCTGTAAACTATAAGTTTTAAATTGAAAAATATTATGTTCTTTTAAACTCTATTACTTCTAGCTTATTAATAGTGGTTTTGTTAATTTCAAAACGCAGCATGGTTCGTACCTTATGAAAACCATGCTTACCAATGGCTCCGGGATTCATGTGTAAAAGGTCGAGTTTTTGGTCGCGCATAACTTTTAAAATATGAGAGTGCCCACAAATAAACAAGTTTGGAGGATTCTGCTTTATGCTTTCTTTTATACGCTTATCATATCTGTTTGGGTAGCCCCCTATGTGTGTTATCCAAACCGATACGCCCTCGCAAGTAAACCTATTATGTTCGGGAAATTCTGCACGAATCGTTTTATTGTCTATATTGCCGTAAACAGCTTTTAAGGGTTTTAGTGCCTTTATTTTGTCTGTAACTGTAATATCTCCAATGTCGCCTGCGTGCCAAACTTGGTCTGCTTGCGCAACATATTTTAAAACTTCATCTCCTATATAGCTATGGGTATCGGATAGTAATAAGATTTTTGTCATAATTACTAATGTGCTAAGTTTGTAAGCTAGTAGTTATAGTATTCCCTTTTTGGGATTGTAAGCAAACATAAAGTATAGCCCAATTACAATAAAGGGAATACTTAAAGCTTGTCCTGTGTTTAGTCCTAAAATCCAGTCTTCTCTACCTGCTACTTGTTCTATTTTAAACTGCTCTACAAACAGGCGCACGGTCCAAAGTGAAACTAAAAACAGACCAAACAAGAATCCTAATTGGTTGCTTTTTTTTGTTTTCCAATACGTAAAATAAATAATTAGAAATACAAAAATATAGCCAAAAGCTTCATATAACTGTCCTGGGTGTCTAGGGGTTAAATCGTATTTTTTAAATACAATTGCCCAAGGCAACGAGGCGTCTGCTGTTTTTCCAATCATTTCAGAATTAAAAAAATTTCCAATTCTAACAAAAATGGCACCTAATGCTATAGAAGGTACTACACGGTCTAAAATCCAAAGAATAGATTTCTTTAGGATTCTTTTGTTATAGATATACATTGATATAATCATTCCAATAGCAGCGCCGTGGCTTGCTAATCCTTGAAATCCTGTAAACTCAATTCCACCCTTAAACTTAAACGGTAGAAATATGCTGAAAAAATCTTCGCGAATTAGCTCTATTTGATAAAAAAAGACGTGTCCTAATCTAGCACCAAGCATAATTCCAACTACAGCGTACATAAATAGGGAGTCTAGCTTTTGATCGTCTTGTCCTTCTTTTCTGTATATTTTTCGGGTAACATACCAACCTAATATAAAGGCAACCATCCACATTAAGCTATAGTAATGTATTTTAAAATTTCCAAAAATGGGAATGCCTTCGGATGCTGGATCCCAAACAACTTGTAACGTAGAAAACATAGGTTATTGTTTTATGCTGTAAATATATAGATTTGAAACGGATTAACTAAAATAGAGTATAATGAAAATCTTATTTTTTTAGGGTTCTATCCGGAACAGGGTCATGACCAGAACCTCCCCAAGGCTGACATCGTAATATCCGTTTTATGGATAATATACTCCCCTTAATAAGACCTCTTTTATGCAAGGCATTAAGGGTATACTGTGAGCATGTTGGATAAAATCTACAGCTAGCTGGTGTTAGCGGTGAAATTAATATTTGGTACCCCTTTATTAAAAACACAAATGGCGCTATGAAAACTCTTTTTGTTTGCACTTTTATAAATTGTAATTTTAATTAACCAAAAAAGAAGTTCCTTCTTTTCCATCTTTCAGTTGGATGCCAATTTGCATAAGTTCATCTCTAATTTTATCGGACAGAGCAAAATCTTTATTTGCCCTTGCCTCAGCGCGAAGTTTTATAAGCACCTCAACGGTATCGGCTAATTTATTTGAATTGTTATTTTTAGAGATATTAGCTAGACCAAGAACATCAAAAACAAAGTCGTGCATTGTTTTGCTAAGGGTTTTTAGGTCGGTTGCACTTACTGTTGCATTAGTTTCTTTAACTTGATTTATAAATTTAACAGCGCTAAACAATTCTGCAATTAAAATAGGAGTGTTAAAGTCGTCGTTCATTGCCTTATAACAATTTAACACCCAAGATGCTGTGTCAAAACCTTGTGTGCTATTAGAAACAGGAAGATTTTTGAGTGTCTCAATGGCTTCCATAAGTTTATAACATCCTTTTTCTGCGGCTAGCAGACCGTCATTAGACAAATCTAGTATGCTCCTGTAAGAGGCTTGCATCATAAAAAAGCGAATTACACTTGGGCTATACGCTTTAGACATCATATTATTATTGCCAGAAAGTAATTGTGCAGGGTTAATAATGTTTCCTGTAGACTTAGACATACGCTGCCCATTAAGTTCTAACATATTGGCGTGCATCCAGTAGTTTACAGGACTGATATGTTTTGCAGCTTGACTTTGAGCGATTTCACATTCATGGTGTGGAAATTTTAAATCCATTCCGCCTCCGTGAATATCAAATTGATTTCCCAAGTATTTGGTACTCATAGATGTGCACTCTAGATGCCATCCCGGAAACCCATCGCTCCAAGGCGATGGCCAGCGCATAATATGCGTGGGTTCTGCTTTTTTCCAAAGGGCAAAATCTTGTGGGTTTTTCTTTTCGCTTTGCCCATCTAGTGCTCTTGTGTTGTGTATAAGGTCTTCTAATTTTCGTTTACTTAAAATACCATAGTTTTTGGTTTGATTGTACTTAAACACATCAAAATATACAGAGCCATTAACGACATAAGCAAAACCATTATTAATAATACTATTGATTAATTCAATTTGCTCTATAATATGCCCTGTTGCGGTAGGCTCAATGCTAGGAGGTAAAAGGTTAAAAATGTTAAGAGTATTATGGAAATCTACCGTATAGCGTTGTACCACTTCCATAGGTTCAATTTCTTCTAATCTTGCTTTTTTAGTAATTTTATCTTCTCCTACATCGGCATCATTTTCTAGATGTCCTGCATCGGTAATATTTCTTACGTAACGAACTTTATAACCAAGATGTTTAAAATATCTAAAAATCATATCGAAAGAAATAAAAGTCCTAACATTCCCTAGGTGTACATTACTATACACTGTTGGACCACAAACATACATTCCTACACGTCCTTGATGAATGGGCTTAAATACTTCTTTTTTTCCGCTTAAAGAATTGTATATGGTAATTTCTTGGTCTTTATATCTAGACATTGGTGTTGTAAATTATCTTGATTTAAAAAATATTAAAACGTTGTCTCTAACTTTATGTAATCTAAAAGTTCTTTTCTTACCATTGGGTCTTTAAACTTGCCTCCAAATTCACTAGTTACAGTACTACTTTCAATATCTCTTATTCCTCTGGAGTTAACGCATAAATGTTTTGCATCTATAATACAAGCCACATCTTTTGTGTTTAAAACATTTTGAAGCTCTTTAACAATTTGAATCGTTAAACGCTCTTGTACTTGTGGTCGTTTTGCATAATAGTCTACAATACGATTCATTTTAGACAATCCAACAACAGTTCCGTTAGAAATATACGCTACATGAGCTCGACCTACTATTGGCAATAAATGATGCTCACAAGTAGAGTAAACTGTGATGTTTTTTTCTACCAGCATTTCTCCGTACTTGTATTTATTATCAAAGGTAGATGCTTTTGGTTTTGATGCAGGGTCTAATCCTCCAAAAATTTCGTTCACAAACATTTTGGCAACACGATTAGGAGTTCCCTTTAAGCTATCGTCGGTTAAGTCTAAGCCTAAGGTTTCTAAAATATGCTTAACATCAGTTTTTATGAGTTCTATTTTTTCTTCTTTGGAACGTTCAAAAGCGTCTTGTCGTATTGGTGTATCCGACGAGGTTGCTATATGGTTATCTCCAAAAACATCTGTATCGTCAGTGTTGTTTTCTATCTTCATTGGTGTGACTGATTAAAAAATCTAGTTACTGGCAAAGATAATCATTTCAAAAGTTTAATTATTGAATTCACTATTGTTAATGTAATACATTTTTTACTGAGTTGAGCATTGGTTATCTTTTTATACTAAGCTTAAAACCGTTAAAAACACTCTATTTTATGGTCATCTATTTTAATCAAAAAAGACTGTCTTTTCAGACAGCCTTTTTTTATGCTACTTGATGTTAATCATAATAAGTAAGGTATTTACAAAATGTAAGTAACCATCCTTTAGTAACGATAGTGTTCTGGCTTATAAGGACCATCGACAGTAACACCAATATAACTTGCTTGATCTTCTCTTAGCTCTGTTAGCTCTACTCCAATTTTTTTGAGATGTAGTTTTGCTACTTTTTCATCTAGATGTTTTGGCAGCATATAAACTTCGTTGTTGTAAGCTTCTTTATTGTTCCAAAGTTCAATTTGTGCTAAAGTTTGGTTCGTAAAGGAATTACTCATCACAAAACTTGGGTGGCCTGTTGCACAGCCTAAATTTACTAAGCGCCCTTCTGCAAGAATAATAATGTCATTTCCATTAACATTGTATTTATCAACTTGAGGCTTAATGGTGTCTTTTGTATGACCGTGATTTTTGTTTAACCAAGCCATATCAATTTCGTTATCAAAATGCCCTATGTTACAAACAATTGCTTTATCTTTTAAAGCCTCAAAGTGGTGCCCTTGCACAATATCTTTGTTTCCTGTTGTTGTAATAACAATATCGGTGTTCGCTATTACTGTTTCTAATTTTTTTACTTCAAAGCCATCCATTGCAGCTTGCAAAGCACAAATAGGATCAACTTCTGTAACTGTAACAATACTTCCTGCGCCCTTAAACGAAGCTGCTGTCCCTTTACCAACATCGCCATAACCACAAACGGTTACTCGTTTGCCTGCTAACATGGTATCTGTTGCACGGCGTATCGCATCTACGGCAGACTCTTTACAGCCATACTTATTATCAAATTTCGATTTTGTTACAGAGTCGTTAACATTAATCGCTGGCATGGGCAATGTTCCATTTTTTACACGCTCGTATAAACGGTGAACTCCTGTTGTCGTTTCCTCAGACAGGCCATTAATTCCGGCAGCTAATTCAGGATATCTGTCTAATACCATATTGGTTAAATCTCCACCATCGTCTAGAATCATGTTTAAGGGTTTTCTATCTTCTCCAAAAAATAGGGTTTGTTCAATACACCAATCAAACTCTTCTTCAGACATATTTTTCCAGGCATATACCGAAGTTCCTGCATCGGCAATTGCAGCTGCAGCTTGATCTTGAGTAGAAAAAATATTACAAGAGCTCCAAGTAACTTCCGCACCAAGAGCTTGTAGTGTTTCTATTAATACTGCGGTCTGTATTGTCATGTGCAAGCAGCCTGCAATACGTGCGCCTTTAAGAGGTTGTGCATCTTTATATTCTTCTCTAAGACTCATTAGTCCTGGCATTTCTGCTTCTGCTAATTCAATTTCTTTTCGTCCCCAAGCCGCTAGGCTCATATCTTTTACTTTGTAAGGCGTGTAATTAATTGTTTTTGTACTCATAAGTAGTTTTATAATGTTTTTAAAGTTTAACAATTTGGGATTACATCTTAAAATACTGTAATTTCGTTATTCAAAAATTGTTAAGCGCAGCGTATAGCTGTTTTTATTAAAAAAATGTGGCTGCAAAGTTACGTAATCTGTCTGAAAAATATTAATGCCTTTACACTTAACTTTATATCCTAACTCACAAACAATTGTTAAGATTTGGAAGATTACAGAATCTTACCAAGAGCTATTTGGAGATGTTAGGTTACAACCAAAGCATTTGCAACGTGTTTTAGGGATGAAAAGTGAGCTACATCAACGTGGGTTTTTAAGTATTAGACAGTTATTAAAAACTATAGGATATACCGATTTTGATTTGTTTTACGATGATAAAGGTAAACCACACTTAGCAGACGGCAAATACATTTCTATAACACACTCATTTACATTTTCTGGAATTATTGTAAGCGATACACCTATAGGTATTGATATAGAAAAGCAAAGAGAGAAAATTAAATCTATTGCCCAAAAATTTATAGCCTACGAAGCTTCTTACTTAAACCAAAACAGTGACTATATAAAAAACCTTACTGTAATTTGGGGTGCTAAAGAAGCCTTGTACAAACTGTATGCTACTCCAGGGCTTAGTTTTAAAGCACACATCTTAGTAATTCCATTTATGCTACAAGATAAAAAAACAAAAGCATGGATAGATTATAATAACAAAAAACAAGGCTATACCATTCATTTTTTAAACATTGAAAACTTTACTTGCGTGTATGCAATTTCAGAATAAAACATTAAAACACACGATAACGACAAACAATATATGAAAATATCTGTAGACCTAACACTGTCGCCATTACAGGACAATTATGAATCGCATATTATCGATTTTATAAAAACCTTAAGAGCGTCTAAGTTTACCGTTTTAGAAAATCCTTTAAGCACACAAATTTATGGCGATTACGACACACTAATGCCCTTTTTAACCAAAGTAATAAAGCGCACTTTTAAATTGCAAGATATGTCGGTATTAACCATAAAATTAGTAAAAACAGATAGAAGTGATTATGAAGCAAATTTTTGATTTCTTTCTGCAGCCTTATCAAAACGCAGCACTACTAGATATTGTCTTGGAGTGTATTGCAATGCTATCGGGGGTTATTGCTGTTTGGTATGGTAAAAAAGAAAACATTTTGGTTTATCCCTTAGGGATTATTAGCACATTAATTTACATCTATATCTGTTATAAATTTGTGCTTTATGGTGACATTATTATTAATATATACTACAGCTTAATGAGTATTTTTGGTTGGTATATGTGGCGTAAAACTAAAACCGATAAAACAAGTTATCTACCTGTAAGCAGCGCTACAAAAAAGGATGTACCAAAAGCAACCGCTATTTTTATTTTCACCTCAATATTTGTTATTTTTATTTACAGATATTATAACGTAATGCCCAATACATTAAATTTTACAGAAAGCTTAGAGTTTGCTTACTCAAATTTAACCTCAGGAAATCTAGCTGATTTTAGAAAAGCAACTCCTTTCTTAGACAGCTTTACAACGGGTTTATTTTTTGTTGCGATGTGGCTAATGGCACATAAAAAATTAGAACATTGGATATTATGGATTATAGGCAACATCGTCTCAATACCACTATACTTTGTAAAAGGATTAGGCTTTACAGGAATTCAATTTATAATACTCTTAATTATTGCCGTATTTGGTTACAGCGCATGGAAAAACATCTTAAACAAAACAAATCCAACTGTATAAAAGTTGTTTTATTCGGCCCCGAGTCTACAGGAAAAACAACATTATCGTTACAATTAGCAAAGCATTACAACACTCTTTGGGTGCCTGAATATGCTCGTAATTACCTTCAAAAAAAATGGGATAATGAACAAAAGGTATGCGAACCAAAAGACATCCTTCCAATCGCAAAAGGACAGATGCAGACTGAAAATGAATTGACTCCAAAAGCAAACAAGGTATTAATTTGCGACACGAACCTACTGGAAACCAAAGTATATTCTGAAACGTATTATTCTGGAAACTGCGACCCTCTACTTCATAAATATGCTTTGCAGCATTATTATAATCTTTATTTTTTAACTTATATTGACACACCTTGGCAAGCCGACGACTTGAGAGATAAACCAAATGAAAGAACACTGATGTTTAATGCTTTTGAAGCTGCCTTAATAACCCATAACAAACCTTACGTTTTATTAAAAGGAGACAAACAAACACGGCTTGAACAGGCTATATTGCATATTAATAATCTATTAAAAACATAACCATTTGGATTTTTCGCAACAACACATAGCGCAGATAAAAAATAAAGGGTTAAATCTAAAAAAAGTAGAACATCAGATTTTACTTTTTAAAACAGGAGTGCCTTTTGTTAATCTTAAAAAAGCAGCAACTATTAACGATGGCATTAGTAAGCTCTCTAAAAGTGATGAAGCTCACTACAGGAATTTATTTAAAAAACATCAACCAAATAAAAACATAGTAAAATTTGTGCCTGCATCTGGCGCTGCAACACGAATGTTTAAATTTTTGTTTGAATTTTTACAAACATATCAACCTTCAAAACAAACACTACAAAATTACATTAACACACACAAAGCAACAGCCTTAAAACTGTTTTTTGAAGACTTAAAAAAATTCCCTTTTTATGACAATGTCAATCAAAAAATTGAACAAACTATTGCAAATTTTAGTACCTTACCAAAAACACAGCAACAAGAGTTAGTTGTAAAAACAATTTTAGCTCAAGATGGACTGGATTATGGTAATGCTCCAAAGGGCTTATTACCTTTTCATAAATACAAAAATAAAGTTTGTTCTGCTTTTGAAGAACATCTATTTGAGGCAACACACTATGCTTGCTCTAACCATAAAACTCATATCCATTTTACCATTTTAAAACAACACGCCTCTAAATTTGAAAAAGATTATAAACGTATTAAAACCCAATTAGAAAGCGACACAAAAACCATCCTTGAAGTTTCCTTTTCTTACCAAAAACCAGAAACAGACACTATAGCCGTACAGCCAGACAACACACCATTTACAGGCTCTAATAACAAACTTTTGTTTCGTCCGTCAGGACATGGAGCTTTAATAGAAAACTTAAATGATATAAACGCCGATATTATTTTTATAAAAAACATAGACAATGTCGTTACCTCAGCAGTTGTACCTCTAGTTAGTGATTACAAAAAAATAATGGGAGGCTTATTAATAGACCTACAAACAAAAACCTTTTATTACTTAAGCTTATTAAACACCGCTTTAACTAGGGATACTACATTAAAAGAAATTATAGCTTTTGCTACCAATAATCTAAACATCTATTTTCCTGAAGATTTTGAAACCTACTCATCTGTTCATAAAATAAGATATTTAATACAAAAACTAGATCGCCCTATTAGGGTGTGTGGCATGGTAATAAATAAGGGACAACCCGGCGGCGGACCGTTTTGGGTTAAGGACGACACAGGAAATGTTTCACTTCAAATTGTAGAATCGGCGCAGATAGACATAAATACTAAAGCACAAAAAAATATTTTACACTCTGCCACACACTTTAATCCTGTAGACATTGTTTGTGGTACAAAAAACTATAAAGGAGAAAAATTTGAACTAAACAAATTTGTAGACCATAACAGCGCTTTTATCACTACCAAAACAAAAGAAGGAAAAGCTATCAAAGCCTTAGAGTTACCTGGCTTATGGAATGGCGCTATGGCAGACTGGAATAGTGTTTTTATAGAAGTTCCTGCAGCAACATTTAATCCTGTAAAAACTGTAAACGACTTACTAAACCCTACACATCAAGCTACTTAGTCTATTATACTTATATCAATTGCGACTCAAATAAGCTATATCATTCGTTTCTATTGTCTCTATATGAAATATAAACACAATATACTCCAAATTAGTTATAGCTCATTTTAAATAACAATTGGTATTAGTTTAATTTGTTGATTACACAAAAACACAAATTAGCCTTCTCGCCTTAGCACTTCTAAAGGTGTACTCTTAAGTACAGCACTGCTATTTATTAGTCCTATGAACAAGACCAATATAGTAATGGCTGGAAACACTATTAAAAAAGGAATTAACGAAGGGACAAAGGACACTTCAAACACAAAACTGGCTAATAGTTTACTACCAACTACAGATAGTA
Organism: uncultured Flavobacteriaceae bacterium; assembly: GCA_938011315.1. Taxonomy (GTDB): domain Bacteria; phylum Bacteroidota; class Bacteroidia; order Flavobacteriales; family Flavobacteriaceae; genus AU392. The sequence continues at coordinate 63,144 of CALLUG010000006.1, read as the reverse complement.
AAACTCCTATGCCCGCACCAATACTTCCTAAATAAAAATATTCTAAAGCAGTGATATGTAGTATTTGTTTGTTTTTAGCTCCTAGTGTTCGCAATAAAACACTTTCTTTTATGCGCTGATATTTGCTGTTACGTACTGAGCTTATTAGCACAATCAAACCTGTGAGTATACTAAAAAATGCCATAAAATTAATAACCCATGAGATTTTATTTAACACACCTTCTACCACCTGTAGTATTTGGCGCAAATCAATAACAGATACGTTAGGGAACTGTTTTACTAAATCTCTTTGTAATCCTGCCGAAGCTTCTTCATTGGGAGTATAACTTGTTAAAACATGAAATTGCGGCGCTTCCTCTAATACCCCTTTTGGAAACACAACTAAAAAATTCATTTGTGCACGTCCCCAGTTTACATCCCTAATACTACCTACCAATGTTGTCATTAATACACCTTGTACATTAAATACCAATTCGTCTCCAACGGCCAAATTAGTGTCTTTAGCAAAGTTGCTAGAGATTGATATCTCTACAGGTTTCCCTAGCTCTATTTTTGGCACCCAACGCCCCTCTATTATCTTTTCTGAAGGAATTAAAGAATCACGATACGTCGCTCTAAACTCGTGATTTAAAACCCAATCCCTCACTAAAGAACTGCTATCTTTTCTAATTGTATTTACTAAAACTTCTTTTATACTGTGCAGTCGCATTGTAACTATAGCCAAATCATCTACAACAGGAAATTTATTTAAAACAATGCGTTGTTTTACAGCCTCTTTTTGAGTTGTTTGCACGTCCATTAAAATCATATTAGGATCTTTAGTCGCCGCATTTAAAGTTGCTCTAGACTGGAGCATATTTCTAGTAAAATACAAGGTGCTAATTAAAAAAGCACCCAAACCAATTGCAATAATCAATACCAAAGTTTGATTATTGGGTCTAAACAAATTGAGTAAACTTTGTCGCGCTGTAAACCCCCAAGCTTTAGGAAAAAAGTGTTTGATCCCTTTCATAAACAAAACGGCTATCCCAGCCAAAACACAAAATGTAAAGCCTACTCCAAGTACAAATCCTAAAGCATAAACTCCGTCTCTTAATAGCCAAAATGTAACTGCATAAATAAACCCCAAAATAGCAGCAAAAATCAGCAACTTAACACGTTTTGATTTTACATAACTACCTGCTTGCACACGCAAAACTTCTAAAGGAGATACATACCAAGTGCTTAACAAGGGGAGTAAAGCAAAAAGCACTGACATAAGTATGCCCAAAACTAACCCCAAAACAATAGCACTAACCGATACACTAATATCGATACTAAATGGTAAAAACGCTTGTAGCAGTAAAGGAAAAAATTGTTGTAGTCCAAGCCCTATACCTACTCCTAAGAGACCTCCCAAAAACCCCATACCTGCAATTTGGATAAGGTATATTGAAAACGTTTGTCTAGCAGTTGCTCCCATACATTTTAAAACTGCTACTGCTGGTAATTTTTCTTTTATATAGATATGTACCGAACTTGCAATACCAATACAGCCTAACAATAAGGCTATAAAGGCGACTAAATTTAAAAATTTACTCACGTTAGTATAACGCCTTCCTAAACGTGCGCTTGCAGCCTTATGAGTGCTTAAACCAGCATTTTCTGTTTCCAAAATAGGATTTAAGTCACGGCTTAGTACATCTAAATTAATCTTATCTGAAGCTACAAAAAAATACTGATAGTCTTTACGGCTTCCTTGCTGTAATAACTCTGTTTTTTCTATTAATGAAAACGGGATTATTACAGGAGGCGCTATCGATGCTGATATAGACGAACTTCCAGGAATTGACTTTAAAGCTGCTAAAATTGGTACAGTAATCCGCCCTATAGTTATAGAATCTCCAGGACTTAAATTATATTGTAACATTAAAGTCGCATCTACCAAGGCTGCATTTTTATCTTGATAATCTAATGCTGCTTTGGCTGGTACGGTTTCTAAAGTGCCATACAATGGAAAAGCCCCTTTCATACCTCTAACACGAACCAACTTGGCATCATTAGTTTTAGGAAATGCTGCCATAGAAACAAAATTTACTTCGGAAGCATTAGCACCACCAAGCGAGTCTATAATTTGCTGCACACGAGTATTAGGACTATTGCGGCTATCGATAATAAAATCTGCGCCCATCAAAGCTTTGGATTGCTGTCCTATGTTTTTTTTCAAATTTTCACTAAACGACTGTATGGAAACTACTGCTGCAATCCCCAAAATAATGGAAGCCATAAACAAGATTAAACGACTTATGTTTGCTTTCCCATCTCGCCATGCCATTTTAAACAACCATGCTGTACCTGTTTTTGGAGATAATGTATTCAAGATGTTACTGTCGTTTGTTTGTTAGTATTTTTCCACCTTTAAGTTGTAGTACTTGTTGGGTACGGTTTGCTAAGTCTAGGTCGTGAGTTACAATAACCAAAGTGGTACCTGCTTCTCGATTTAACTCAAAAAGTAACTCAATAACTTTCTCGCCCGTTTCTTCATCTAGATTCCCTGTTGGCTCATCTGCAAATAAAATAGAGGGCGTATTACAAAACGCTCTAGCTAAGGCTACACGTTGTTGTTCTCCTCCAGAGAGTTGTGACGGATAATGATGTATGCGGTTCGCCAAGCCTACTTTATCTAGCAATTGTAATGCCATTGTAGAGGCATTTTTTGTTCCCTGTAATTCTAAGGGCACACTTACATTTTCTAGAGCACTAAGAGTTGGTAATAGCTGAAAATTTTGAAAAATAAATCCAACGTCTTTATTTCGAAGTAAGGCACGCTGGTCTTCGCTCATATCTTGCAGTCTTGTTCCGCATAATTCCACACTACCAGAATTAGGTTTATCTAAACCAGCACAAAGACCTAATAATGTTGTTTTTCCGCTTCCCGATGGGCCTACTATAGCAAAGGTTTCGCCCGCTTCTATGTCGAAAGAAATATCGTGTAATACTGTTAATTTTTTAGAACCACTAGTATATGTTTTCTCTAACTTATCAATCTTTAATATCTTTGGCATTATTATTTTATTTTGAATCTGCATTCAATAAGCCTACAAGGTAAAAAAATGATTTTAATTTTTATCGCATTATATGGTTAGTACACTCTTAAAGTTTCGTTATTTTTTTGTATTCTGTATTTTACTATCGTGCAGTAATACTAATTCTGAATTAAAAAAAAATAAAACATACGCCAACACTAGCACTGAGGACACAAAAGCACAAAACACAAAGACTATTTTATTTTTTGGAGACAGCTTAACTGCTGGTTTTGGGTTAGACGATAGTAATGAAGCTTTTCCTGCATTAATACAAAACACCATCGACTCTTTACAGCTCAATTACAGCGTTATCAACTCTGGTTTGAGTGGCGAAACAACGGCAGGGGGACGTAGCCGATTAGCATGGGTACTAAAGCAAAAAGTTGATGTTTTTGTTCTAGAGCTTGGCGCAAACGATGGGCTTCGTGGTATTGCACTAAGTGAAACACGTCAAAACCTGCAAGCCATGATAACACTTGTTAAGACCAAAAATCCTAATGTGAAAATTGTTTTGGCAGGGATGCAACTACCTCCTAACATGGGGCAAACGTACACCACTGAGTTCAAAAGTTTATTTCCTGAACTAGCTACTCAAAACCATACTTACTTAATTCCCTTTTTATTAGAAAACGTAGGAGGTATTCCAAAATTGAATCAAGCCGATGGAATTCATCCTACTGCCGAAGGACAAAAAATTGTTGCCACTAATGTTTGGAACGTTCTAAAAGACGTGTTAGACTAAAATAGAGTTTAGCTTTAATTTGCATTTCTGTTTTTTTGGTTTCTATGCATATCTTTAAATTCAAATCGAATTTGCTAATAGTTTAATTTTTCTTTACACTCAAAAGACACAAAACATGTAAAAGGCAAACCCTTAAATTTCATATGATAAACGTAACTTTTACGAGTTCGTAGACGTTTGCTAATTTAGTTCCTTAACCATACACAAAATCGTTACCTGCAAACAACAACTTATGAAAACCAAAATTACTGAATTACTCGATATTGAATTCCCAATTATCCAAGCTCCAATTGGAAGTGCAACAAATCCTATTCTTGTAAGTGAAGTTTCAAATTCTGGAGGTCTAGGAATGCTTGCTTTATCTTGGAAGAATAAACAAGAATGCATCAATAGCATTAGAGAGACAAAAAAACGAACTTCTAAACCGTTTGGCGTAAATCTTGTTCTTGCTTGGAATCAAGACGAACGGGTAAATTTATGTATTTCAGAAAAAGTTCCTGTAGTCTCTTTCTTTTGGGGAGATTCTTCAAAATATATTGAAAAATTAAAACAAAACGATATTAAAGTCTGCCAAACTGTTTCGAATTCAAAAGAAGCTATAGAATACTCAAACAAAGGAGTTGATTTTCTAATTGCTCAAGGCTGGGAAGCTGGCGGCCACGTTAAAGGAAATGTTGCAAGTTCTGTTTTGATTCCGTCTATCTCTGAAAAAGTAGATATTCCTGTTATTGCCTCTGGAGGTTTTACAGATGGAAAAGGCTTAATTGCTTCAATATCCTTAGGAGCTTCTGGCATCTGTATTGGAACTCGATTTTTAATGAGTAATGAAGCTAATATTGAGGAATTTTATTCTGAATTAATTTCAAAATCGGATGAAAATAATACTGTGTATGTTAAAAACCTATTCAATATTGGATGGGAAAACGCTCCGCATAGAGTGTTAAAAAACAGTACTTTTGAAGATTGGAAAAAAGCGGGAGAGCCTAAAAGTGGTAAACGTCCTAATGAAAATGAAATTATTGCTTATGATTCAAATAATAAACCAATAATTCGTTACTCAGATAATAATCCACTAAAAGGAACTAAAGGAAATTTAGAAGCTTTAGCTTTATACGCCGGTCAATCATCGGGCTTAATAAGTAACATAATCTCAGCAAAAGAAATTGTTCATAAAATAATTTATCAAGCAAAAAACACATTAGAAAAAATTAAATTATTAGAATAATGGCAGTAGATAACACGTGTAAAAAACATAGGGCGGTTTATGCTTAATTTAAAAGCTTGGGTTTCTTTACGAGGTCGCCAAATTTCCAATTTGGCATTTAGAGAAAAATAAAAGCAAAATATGTAAATTTGGCTTAGTGAGAATTCGAAAGTCAGTGCCTACCCGCTGCCCTGAGTTCCTTACACCAAACGTTGGCACACATTTGAAAAAAAAAATCTGGAGTTCATTTAAAAAAAGTTAAATTCATTGTATGAATGAAAATGAACTACTTAGAATTGTAACTAAATATTTTGAAGAAAAGATATTTGATAATCATAAAATAAACTCTTTAAAAAATCATTCTAAACTCAAATCGTATAAAATTAATCCAATTTTAGTTAAATATTTATCTAAAGTCTTAGAAGATGATTTCACTCCTATTGGTATAGCAAAAGCACTTTATTTTCCTAGAGTTTTAGGAACTTCAATTAATACTTCTTTTGGTACTCGAATTCAAAATATGCTTGTTGAATTAAAATTAGCTGATGGCTCATTAATTAAAGGAATGGATATTGAGTTTGTTGATAAAATTGATCATAGAAAAAAATGGTGTCAATTAAAATCTGGTCCAAATACCATAAACTCCGAAGATGTTAATCCTCTATTAAAAAAATTTTCAACGGTCGCCAACTTAGCTAGAACGAATCAAATTAGCCTTAATAATTCCGATTTAATTTTAGGTGTATTATATGGCACAGAAAATCAATTAAGTCAACATTATAAAAGAATTGATGAAAAACATCCAGTAATAATTGGAGTTGAATTTTGGCATAGAATTACTGGGTTTCCTGACTTTTATAATAAATTAGTTATCAATTTAGATAAAATGATTTTATCATTAGATACCGAACAATTCTTCAAAAAAGGCTATACTGAATTAGCTGAAGAAATTAAAGAGTCTGAGCTGTTCAACTTTGAGTAATATTCATTTAAAAACTGAATAACTGAATAACCAATTTCTTGTCCTAAATTACAAGGAACAGCATTTCCTATTTGTTTATATTGCTGAGATACAGAACCCATAAATCTCCAATCATCTGGAAAAGTTTGTATTCTTGCATATTCTCTTACCGTAAATGGTCTTGTTTCTTCTGGATGACACCTTTCTGTTTGTTTTTGAGCTGGACTACAAGTAAGCGTTAAACTTGGCTCATCCCATCCAATTCTTCGAGCAATCCCAGTTTTTCCTCCACCTAAATAAAAACTCTTTCCCATATACTCTTTTTGAATATCTAGAGGTAAGTTTCTCCAATACCCTTTTTGAGGCACTAAATCTAATACAGACTTTTTATGTTTTGGATATTTTGAACCTTCTGATTTAGGCACATTACAATTATATAACTCTCCTTTTTTTAGAGCATCTATTAAGTTGTAAATTTTATTATGTGGTTTTGGATATTTATATTCTATATCAATATCTTTTCGAACTCCTACTAAAATAACTCGTTCTCTTTTTTGAGGGACTTTATAATTAATAGCTTTTAAAACTTTTACGGGGACAATATTATAACCGATTTCATCTAAAATAGAAATCATTCCTTCAATTGTCTTTCCTTTTTCGTGAGATAATAGACCTTTGACATTTTCACCAATACAAATTAATGGATTGACTTCTTTAACTACTCTTGCAAATTCGTAAAAAAGAGTTCCTCTTGCATCTTGAATACCTAATTTTTTTCCTGCATAACTAAATGCTTGACAAGGAAAACCACCTGTAACAATATCAACCCGATTATTATATTCTGCAAAATCAAAAGACTTTATGTCTCCTTCTAAAACATTCCAATGAGGCCTATTCTCCCTTAAAGTTTGACAAGCCCATTTATCTATTTCATTTAAAGCAACACATTTAATACCTGCTTTTTCCATACCTACCGCCAGACCTCCTGCTCCTGCAAATAATTCTAAAACATTAAACTCCTTTATTGGAATAACAGAGTTATCTGTAGTATCTTCGTAATTGATAGATAATTGGTCTAAAAGAGTATTAACTTGTTCTTTTTTATATATCCTATATTGACTAATAGGCTCTCTAACAGCTGAAAATTTTCCATCTCTATCCCAACGTCTTAGAGTTTCTTTACTTTTTCCTAAAATTTCAGAAACCTCATTTAGAGAATAATAATCTTTCGTAACCATATTAAACAACCTTATACATTGGTTACAAAAATACAATTAAAGTTGGAATAAAAAAACGTTTTACAAGAAAGAACTGAAGTAAAAACCAAGCGATTTTCATATTATTTTACACCAATATACTTCTGTAATTTGTATCATAAGGAATTCCATTTTTCACAATAGAAAAAGCTTGTTTTAGTAGCTTATTACTTACCGTAATCAAGGCAAGTTTTTTACTCTTGCCAGTAAAATGGTTAGATTTGATGTGACTATTATTTATTTAGGACAGGATTGTACTTTTTTTTTGAACTTAACTTACTGTCCTAATTTAGGGGGAATGATCAGCATCTTACAAAAATCATTGCTCTAACACTTCTGTTAGTATTCCTTGAAACATTTGTATCCCTGTCTGTAGTAGTTCCTCCGGAAAGTCGTAATTGGCATGATGTAATGCTGGGGTTTTCAGCCCTGCACCTAACCCAAACATTGCTGCATTATAATGTTTAGAAAACCACCCAAAGTCTTCTCCAAATTTAAAAGCTTCTGCATTTTTTTGTATATCGAATCCATTTTTTTGAGCAGACTTAATAACAATTTCGTTACAGAAATCTGTATTTATTGCCGCAGGAAAATAATCAAACCAATCTAAGCTATAGCTCAAGTTTTCTGACTTTGAAATTTGTTTTAAAATACTGTTAATCTGTTTTTTTAAATCCGTTATTTTTTGGTTATCCCAAGTCCTAAATGTGTAATGAATTTCTGCTTTTCCTGCGGATATTCCATAGGCAATCTCTCCCAAATTAATATGGACTGGCGTAAACAAGCAAAAATCTTCATGGTTTGAATCCTTAACACTAAGCCTTTCAAAGGCTTCAATAAGCTTCCCTACTGCCACTGCTGGATTAACACCTTTTTCTGGTTCGCAAGCATGCGACACTTTTCCTTCTAAAAAAATAGCGACACTTTGTACTGCTGGCGAAAAATTACTGTCAATTGGAATAATTTGATGCATTGCTACACCCGGAATATTGTGTAAAGCAAAAACATAATCGGGTTGCAGTTGCAAAAACCGACTATCTTTTAAAACCATTTCTGCACCTTTTCCTGTTTCTTCGGCAGGCTGAAATAATAAAACAACTTTACCTTGTAATTTTGGTTTTGTTTTTAACCAAAAAATCAATCCCGTAACGATAGCCATGTGACCGTCATGTCCACATTTGTGCGACACTCCGTCTTGTGTCGATTTGTAATCGTAAGTGTTGGGGTCGCTTATTGGTAAAGCATCTAGTTCACAACGAATCATTACTGTTGGTCCTTCTCCAAACTCATATATTGCTGCAAGTCCTGTACCGCCTAAGTTTTTTATAATTTTAGTGGGGTGATGTGTGTTTATAAATTTACAAATACGCATAGCCGTTTGCACTTCCTTACCTGAGAGTTCGGGGTGGGCATGTAGTTCTTTGCGCAATGTCTTTATGGCTTTGAGCATACAATTATATTTTTGCTTGGTAGGTGTACAAGTCGTAATAACGTCCTTTAAGTTGTATGAGTTCGGCGTGAGTTCCTCTTTCTGCTATATGACCTGCTTCGATAACCAGAATTTGATCTGCTTTTTTTATGGTGCTCAAACGATGTGCAATTACAATTGTAGTTCGTTTTTTCACTAACTCTGCTAAGCTTTTTTGGATTAAGGCTTCGCTTTCTGTGTCTAGATTGGAAGTTGCCTCGTCTAATATAATAATTTTAGGGTCTGCCAAAATAGCACGAGCAATTGCGATGCGTTGACGTTGCCCACCAGATAATTTTACACCGCGTTCTCCAATAAGCGTTTCCAGTCCCTTATCAAAACGATCTGTAAACTCATTGACGTATGCTGCTTTTACTGCATTTTGCAACTGTAGGTCTGTTGCTTTAGGTTTAGCAAATAAGATGTTTTCTTTGATGGTGCCTTCAAACAAAAATTCATCTTGCAGTACAACTCCTAAGTGTTGTCGATAACTGTTTAGGTTTACTTTGGAAATGTCATTGTTGTCTATTGTAATACGCCCCGATTGTGGATTTAAAAAAGTAGCGCATAGCCCTGCAATTGTAGATTTCCCTGAACCAGAACTTCCCACTAATGCAGTTACAGAGCCATGGGCTGCGCTAAAGTTAATATTATGCAATACCTCTTTGCCTTTGTCGTAAGAAAATGAAACATCCTTAAAAACAAGATTTCCTTTTATGGTGTTTAATCTAATTGTTCGTGATTCATTGTCTTCTTCTGTAGTCATATTCATTAACTCCTCGGTACGGTCTAGCCCTGCAAGTGCTTCGGTAAGTTGACTCCCTATGTTACTCATCTGTACAATAGGAGCAATCATAAAGCCAAGAACTAATGTGAAAAACAAAAAATCTCCTGTAGTCATATTGCCCTGTATCATATAATATCCACCTATAGCCATAATGCCAGTTGTTGCTATTCCTATTAAAAATGTAGCTGAACTGGTCATTAAGGCTGTAGCGGTTAAACTTTTTTTTACGTTTTGAAATATGCGCTGTGCCCCTTTTTTAAAAACGGCACTTTCTTGTGCTTCTGCATTAAATCCTTTTATGACACGTACCCCCGCTAAGGTTTCGGTTAGGCGACCTTTTACCTCTGCATTAATCTGTCCTCGCGCTCTAAATACAGGGCGAATAAACTTGAACGCTTTTAAGGCAATAATTCCAAAAGTAGATAAGGGAACTAGCACAAATAGAGTCATCCATGGGTTTAAACGTATGAGTATAATTAACGAAACAACTGCAGTAAAACTACCACCTACTAACTGAGCCAAACCTGTCCCTATCAAATTTCTAACGCCTTCTACATCGCTCATAATACGAGAAACCAATGCACCAGACTTTGTGTTATCAAAAAAGCTAATGGGTAAGGATAACACTTTTTTTTGCACCTTAGTTCTTAATTCTGCAATAAGGTATTGTGCTTGTACACTCAATATACGGGTTAACAAAAAAGATGTTAAGGCTTGTACACTAATTGCCGCAATAACAATAACGATTAAGCTATATAGCTTATCTATGTTTGCATTGGGAACAACCTCATCTAGTAAAATTTTACTTTGCCAAGGCAAAACTAAACCCGAAAGACTTCTTATAACAATAAGTAATAATCCTATAAAAACTAAGTTTCGTCGTGGCCAAATAATATCCTTAAATGCCTTTGTGATGGACACTTTAGGCTTGACTTTACTTGTGTTTTTTTTGGTGTTTTTAAATTCTCGCATCTATAGGTTTTAAACCTTAAAGGTACGAATGTTATCTCAAAACTAGAAGAAGTTTGTAGTATTAGTGTTATAATGCTAATGGCTAAACGTTAGCACTTGGGCATTGTGCATAAATGTATTTTTCCAACGCTCAAAACGCTTGTCAAATATTGAGCAGAATACAATATACTGGCATTTATCGATGCTCTCTGGGATTCTGGAAACTTCGCCCATAGTATTTGTTTTAAATAAAAACTCGGCGTCCTCAACAATAAACAATTGTAATTTGGCTAAATGTATGCCATTAAGATAGAAAATTTTGTTAAGTCTTTTTGGCGTAGCAATGACAATATCTGTACCGAGGTAAATCTCTTCACGTTGCTTATCGATATGATATTCTTCATAAAGTGCATATACTCGTAAAGTGGTGTTTTTTGTATAGCGCTCAAACTCTTGTTTTAGTGTTAAGGCTGCTGTTTTATCTTTCACAAAAATTAAGGCTCTAGGGGCGTCTTCAAAAGCGCTTCCTTTTAGCTTTTGAATTACACTAAGAATTAAGCTTGTTGTTTTTCCGCTTCCATTTGCTGCAATAGCAAACAAATTGGCCCCAGCTTTTATTTTAGGAATTATTTGCTTTTGAAACGGTAATGCTGTTTCAAACTTAATTGTAGAAAGTGTTTCCTGCAAAGGTGCTATAAGTTTGTTAAAAGGCATTTAATTTTGCTTTACATTAATAAATGCTTCTTGTAATGCTTTAAAACTTTGTACAGGATTTTCAGCATTCCACACACCGCCTAAAGCTCCTACACCTCTAAATCCCAAAGCAATAGCTTCGGGGGTTGTTTCTGCATTAATACCCCCCATACCTGTTATAAATTTTGATATATGCTTAACATCAAACCCTCTCCCCTTCATATTACTTTTTGAGATTGCACCAAAAACGGGGCTTAAAATATAGTAATCAAACGCTACTGTTTGTGCTTCCAAATCTTTGGTTTCGTGATAAGAACTGCTTACTGTAAAGCCCTGTTTTTTAAAGTCACTTACATAGTTTTGCAATTTGTGTTTTTGAGCCCTCCATTTACGCTCTTCTAGGTGTATTCCTTTAAGAGTATATGCGTTAGTCAGCTCATTAGGGAAATTGTGAGTCATTATAAACGGGTGGTATTTTTCGTCAACCTGATTCAAATACTCACAATGTTCATTAAAGGTTTTGTTTGGTTTTCTTAAATGAAAATGAGTTAAACCTGCTTCAAATAATTGATGTAAGATGTCAATTTCATTAGTAATATCATTCTCGGGGGAAATAAGAAAGATCATATATTATGTTTTTAGCTTTCAAAAAGTAGTCGGTATGCTTAAAGCAGTTATGTGTTAAAAAAAAGACTGTCGTAAAGACAGCCTTTAATTCAAAGTTATGTGTGTAAAATTAGTTTACTGCAGCTCCTAAGTCTGAACCTGCTTTAAATTTTACTACATTTTTAGCTTTTATTTGAATTGTTTTTCCTGTTTGAGGATTTCTACCTTCTCTTGCAGCTCTGTTAGAAACTGACCAAGAACCAAAACCAACTAAAGATACTCTATCGCCTTTTTGTAGAGTTCCTTGGATATCTGTCAATAAAGAATCCAATGCTTTTTTAGCTGATGCTTTTGAGATACCAGCATTTTCTGCCATTCCGTTGATTAAATCTGTTTTTGTCATAAAAAAAATTTTAAATTAAAATGAACTAACATTTTGCTAATTCTCCTTACAAATTTATACCTAATAACCATTTACACAAGTAATAGCCTATGAAATACGCTATTTTGTTAATAACTTAAAACGAATGTTAATAACACCAAGCATTTTTCGTGAAATTTCACAACATGTCAGTATATATAGGGGTTTAAAGCATTTCTGAATTTTCATGAAAAGTCATTCCATTTAGAAGAGCACTAATGTCCATTTTTCGTTTTCCGGGGAGTTTAATTTCTTTTAGCACTATAAAACCTTGGGTTACGGCAACTTTCATCGTGTTTTTGGAAGTGATAATTTTTCCAACAGGGAATTGGTGTGATTCTTCTATTTTTTGGGTAGCATATATTTTTACATTAAGTTGTTGTTCGCCATTTTTTAATAAAGTCCAAGCTGCAGGATATGGGTTTAAGCCTCTTACTTTATTATAAATATCATCTAAGGACTTGTTCCAATCAATTTTACAATTATCTTTATTAAGTTTATAGGCTGTTTTTTGTTTTGCAGTTACTGTTTGTGCTCTAGTTATCGCTTTGTTTTCAGAAATTAAAACAACTGTTTTTAAAACTAATTCACTGCCAATAGTCATTAATTTATCATGCAATTCTCCTACAGTTTCATTTGGCTGTATAGATACTTCTTCTTGCAAAATAAGTTCTCCTGTATCGATATGGTCGTCTATAAAAAAAGTGGACACTCCTGTTGTTGTTTCTCCGTTAATAATAGCCCAGTTTATTGGTGCTGCCCCTCTGTAGTTTGGGAGAAGTGAAGCGTGTAAGTTAAAGGTGCCATATTCTGGCATTTGCCAAACCACTTTAGGAAGCATCCTAAAAGCTACAACAATTTGTAAGTTTGCTTTTAAGGCTTTAAGCTTATTAATAAACACATCGCTTTTTAAGTTGGTAGGTTGCAATATATTGAGCTTATTGCCCTTGGCATATTGTTTTACTGCAGATTCGCTTAGCTTTTGCCCTCTTCCTGCGGGTTTATCTGGCGCAGTAATAACACCGACTATAGTGTACTGGTTTTCTATCAATGTTTTTAGTGTGCTTACTGCAAACTCTGGAGTTCCCATAAACACTATTCTAAGGGTACGTTTCATGCTCATTTTATTTTGTAGGTATTTGCTTTGGTTATTGCTATGGTGTTGTTTTCTAATAATTGTTTTAAGAGTTCGTTTGTGGTTGTGTTAGCTATATTTAGTGCATCACTTATGGCTCTGGAGCTTAATTCTTTTTGGGTAAGTATTGAAATAATTTTTGTAATAGTTTCTTGAGTGTTTAACCTGCTAGTATTTGTTGTTTTATTAGCAATACAAACTGAACAGATACCACATTTTTTTGCTTGTGTTTCTCCAAAGTAAGCAAGCAATTGCATACTCTTGCAAGTGGTGGCGTCATAAGCATAGTTTAGCATTGCCTCAATTCGTTCTTTTTTAAGATTATTTTGTTGTTTTATAACAGGAGCTATTCTGTTTATTGTCTTATCATCTTCGCGAGGTTCAATAAATGTAATTTCCGCATCTGTTTTAACGAGATTTAATGCAATAATATGATCGTTTTCTAAGGTTTTTAAAACAGTGATTACTGCGCTTTCGGTACTAGAAGACTTATTAGCTATTAATAAGGTATCAATTTTTATGTTTTGATCAAAAATACCTCCATAAGTTCTAAGAATAACTTTAACGATAGTGTTCGTTTCTGTACGCGTTTTAATATACGAAAATAGTTTTGTATTGCTTATCAAAAACTTAATCGTGGTACGATTATTAAATTGTGGTGTTAGGGTTATAACGCTTGTACGGTCTAAATTTTGTATGGCATTATACGTACTAATTTTATTAAATTGATAGGCTTTACAAAAATCGTTAAAATTGAATTGATGTGTGGTTTGAGCACCCTCACCATAAGAAATTTGGAAGTAACTACACAACTTTCTATAAACTGATTTTATAAAAACAAGAGTTGGAATATTTGCTAAAAATTGATCTTTTAAAAACTGTGCATCACCTTTATTAATTAAAGTTACTGCATAAGCTTTTTGCCCATCACGCCCTGCCCTTCCTGCTTCTTGAAAATAACTTTCTATACTCTCAGGGAGGTTGATGTGGATTATTGTTTTAACATCAGCTTTGTCAATACCCATACCAAATGCGTTTGTAGCAACCATAACCTGCTTCCTATTGGCTAGCCACTCCGAAAAATGTGCTGTTTTTTGCTCATTGGTTAGCCCTCCGTGGTAATAAGTACTCGTAAACCCACTATCATTAAGTTGCTTACTAACCTCTAGTGCGCTTTTTCGAGTTCTAACATATATAATACAAGAGGCTGCATTTTTTTTAAGTATTTTTTGAATTTTATACTGTTTATCTTCAGTTTCAAAAACCATATACGCTAAATGGTCTCTCTTGAAAGACGCTTTAAAAACACTTGGGTTAATAAAGTCTAAGGCCTTCATTGTATCCTCTATTACGCTAGGCGTAGCAGATGCTGTTAGCGCAATAACGTTAGCATTAGGCTGTAGTTCACGTAATTGGACAATATTCTTATAAGCTGGTCTAAAGTCGTTACCCCACTGCGATATACAATGCGCTTCATCTACCGCAATAAGATTTACATTCATTTGCTTTATGCGTGCTTGCACTAGTTCATTTTGTAAACGCTCTGGCGATAGGTACAAAAATTTATAGTTGCCATAAATACAGTTGTCTAGCATCGTATCTATTTCTTTATAGCTGTACTCATTAGTCAATGCAAGTGCCTTAATTCCTTTTTGTTTTAAGGTGTCAACTTGGTGTTTCATAAGCGCTATAAGTGGTGAAATAACAATGCAAATCCCTGGTTTAACAAGCGCCGGAATTTGAAAACAAATAGATTTTCCTCCGCCAGTAGTAAGCAAAGCAAAAGTATCCTCACCAGCTAATACCGCATTAATAATTTCTTCTTGAAGAGGTCTAAAACTTGTATGATTCCAATAGCGTTCAAGGATTTGTACAGGATGTTGCATTAAGGGCAGGTTTGTATTTGATTTAGAATAAAATCGGTACGCTTACTTAGGGTATCGCATGGTACATCAATAAGGGAGTAGCCACAACTCTTATAAGTATTTATTAAATAGTGTTGTATTTTTTTAGCTTCCGTAAAGCTTTCATAACGCTCAGTATCATTTTTAAAAATAGTTTCCCATGGTGGTAATATAAAGACAGAAGTGTAGCTATAGTTTTTACAGGCTGTTGTAAATGTTGTGTTGTAATCGATTTTTGCATAATCTAGATATGCAATAATATCTGGAATGCCTCTATCATAAAACACAATAGGTTTGTCTGTTTTTAGTGCTTCAAACTGTGTAATTCTTTCTTTTAATAGTAATTCGCTAAAATACAAAGGGTCACTCTTAAATAATTGTGTTATTCCTTTTGCTCTAGCCGCTATAGTTATTTGTCTAGAAACCTCCTCTAAGCAGGTGTAATTTCGTTTTGTAAGTTCCTTTATTATAGCGGTTTTTCCTGTTCCTGGACCTCCTGTAATAACAATGCGTTTTGTATTCAATCTTAGCAACGTTTTAGCTGTAAAAATCGGAATTAAAAAGGGAAATAAAAAATGTTAGTGATAGCTTTTAATATGGGTTTAAAATATAAGCTATTAATTATTGATACTGTATCTTTGTATTCATTATAAAAAAAGACAAAAGTAACATATATGTTAGGCAAACCAGATGCAGAAGCATTTTACAAAAAACTCCGAAAGCAGCTTATAGACACATCGTTATGGCCTTCAAAATACCTTTTTAAATTTATTGTAAAAACAGACCTAGATAAAATTGAACAGGTAAGAACGCTTTTTAATTTTAATAACGCACTTATTAGCACCACCAAGTCCAAAAATGGAAATTACACAAGTATATCAATTACTGTAATGATGAAAAGTGCAGATGCTGTAATTGCTAAATACATAGAAGTTGGAGAAACGGTTGAAGGGATTATTTCGTTATAAAACACCTAATTACTAAACCCAATTGCTATAAAAAAACAATACATTACTCTCTATATCGAGTTATTTTTTTTTGTATTTTGCAAGCTCGATAATTTAAAATTCTACAAACACATTTTGACAAACCAATTACAGTACAATACAGAGCGTGAGCATCTAATTATTCCGGAATACGGACGACATATGCAAAAAATGATTAACCACGCTACCACAAGAGAAACAAAAGAAGAGCGAAATAAATTAGCGAAATCTATAATAGCTGTTATGGGAAATATGCAACCTCACTTGCGTGATGTTCCCGATTTTCAACACAAACTATGGGATCAGTTATTTATCATGTCCGATTTTAAGTTAGATTGCGATTCTCCTTACGACAAACCCATTCGTGAAGTTTTAGAAGCACGTCCCGAACCTTTAAGGTATCCACAAAACTTTCCAAAATATCGATTTTACGGAAACAACATCAAAACCATGATTGATATCGCCAATACATGGGAAGATGGTGACATGAAAGATGCATTGGTTTTTACCATAGCCAACCACATGAAAAAATGTTTCTTAAATTGGAATAAGGATACTGTTGAGGATTACGTAATATTTAACCACTTATACGAATTATCACAAGGAAAAATAGACTTAAAAAACAGTAACGAAAGCCTAAGTGACTCCGTTAGTTTAATGAAATCTAAGCGTAAATTCTCCAACAACAATTACACAAAAAAGAACAAACACAATAACAACAGAAATAGAAAGCGGTATTAATTATCGTCTCTTTTTTTATTTTAAAACGTTATTTTATTAATACATATTAGTGCAGTAGGTCCCAGATAACGATAAGGTAACTTTATTAAAACGCAAGGTCACTATCCATGAAAACATTTAAAATTGAAGGCGGACACCAACTAAAAGGAAGCATACAACCACAAGGCGCTAAAAATGAAGCGCTACAAATTTTATGCGCTGTATTACTTAGTTCCGAAAAAATAACACTACATAATGTTCCAAACATTATAGATATAAATAAACTAATTACATTACTAGGTAAATTAGGCGTTAAAATAGAAAAATTAAAACACGGCACTTATACTTTTCAAGCTAATGAAGTTAACCTACCTTACTTAGAGTCTGAAGCCTTTAAGGAAGACGGTCGTGCACTAAGAGGATCTATAATGATTGTAGGCCCTCTACTAGCTCGTTTTGGTAAAGGATATATCCCTAAACCTGGAGGTGATAAAATAGGACGCAGACGGTTAGACACACATTTTGAGGGTTTTATAAAACTAGGCGCTACATTTAGATACAACCGTGAAGACTATTTTTATGGCGTAGAAGCAAAAGAGCTAAAAGGCACTTATATGCTTTTAGACGAAGCTTCTGTAACAGGAACTGCCAATATCGTAATGGCAGCAGTTTTAGCCACAGGCACAACAACGATTTACAATGCCGCCTGTGAGCCCTATTTACAACAATTGTGTAATATGCTAAACCGGATGGGAGCTAAAATATCTGGAGTAGGCTCTAATATGCTAAGTATTACTGGTGTTAAACAACTTAAAGGCACAACACATACAATGCTTCCAGATATGATAGAAATAGGAAGTTGGATTGGCTTAGCAGCAATGACTAAGAGTGAGTTGACCATTAAGAATGTAAGCTGGGACAACTTAGGGCAAATTCCCGATGTATTTAGAAGACTAGGCATCACAATAGAGCGCAAAGATGATGATATGTACATCCCTAGTCATACTAATGGTTACGAAGTACAAAACTACATTGATGGCTCCATACTAACCGTGTCTGATGCGCCATGGCCAGGATTTACTCCAGACTTATTGAGTATTATTTTAGTCATTGCAACACAAGCTAGAGGGAGTATTCTTGTACACCAAAAAATGTTTGAAAGTCGCTTATTCTTTGTAGATAAACTTATTGATATGGGAGCAAAAATTATTTTATGCGATCCACACAGAGCCAATGTTATTGGACACGACTTCAAATCTACCCTAAAAGCAACAACAATGACCTCGCCAGATATTCGTGCAGGGATATCCTTGCTCATCGCAGCATTATCTGCCAAAGGCACCTCCGTAATACATAATATAGAACAAATAGATCGTGGCTACGAAAATATAGATCAACGCCTAAAAGCCATTGGCGCTAAAATTGAACGTATCTAACCCCCCAAAAAACAATCCCAATATTCTCTAATTGGGGTCATTTTATTAAAAACAGAACAAGTTGTATCGCTTATACTAAAAACAACTTAGTATCTTTGTATTACCAATTGTTATTTAAAATGAGTTATAACTAATTTGGAATCTATTGTGTTTAGATGACATAGAAAACCTAAACATAGCCTTACGTTTAGGTTTTGTAATGATATATAAGCGAAATAGAAACGAATGATATAGCTTATTTTGTGTAATAATTGGTGTAAACACAATTTTAAATACAAAAAAAATGACCTCTAAGCTTATTGCTCCATCAATTTTAGCAGCAGATTTTGCTAATTTACAACGAGATATAGAAATGGTAAACAATAGCGATGCCGACTGGTTTCATATCGATATTATGGATGGTGTTTTTGTTCCAAACATATCTTACGGAATGCCCGTGCTAAAAGCAATTACCAAACATGCAAAAAAAACAATCGATGTGCATTTAATGATTGTAGACCCAGATCGCTACATAAAAACATTTGCAGAGTTAGGAAGCAATATACTAACCGTACACTACGAGGCTTGCACACATTTGCACAGAACCCTACAAGCAATCAAAGATGCAGGCATGAAAGCGGGTGTTGCATTAAACCCACATACCAATATAAATGTACTAGAAGACACAATTGCAGATATTGATTTGGTTTGCCTAATGAGTGTTAACCCAGGGTTTGGAGGGCAAAGTTTTATAGAAAATACATATCATAAAGTAACCCAGCTAAAAACTTTAATAAATCTTAAAAATACCACTACACTAATTGAAATTGATGGTGGCGTTACCAATAAAAATGCAGAACAATTGGTAAGTGCAGGAGCCGATGTTCTTGTAGCAGGCAGCTATGTGTTTAAGAATGATAACCAAATTGAAACAATAAAAGAGTTACGAAAAATTGCAAATAACTAATAGTGACAAGCTTAGTAATTTAGAAGCCTTAATCAAGGAGCACAGTTCTAAAGTTTTAATAACTTAGCAAAAGCATTTGATGCAAACCACATAATTAAAATTAATTTAAAGGCATATCAAAAAAAACAAATAGATAACTCGAAGGGCATTTGCCAGTTTAATAATCTTGATTTTATAATAAATAAATTAAGAAAACTTTTATTTGAAAATAACAAAAACGTTGCTAATTAGATTGTTTACCCTATAACCGATTCTTGTGCTAAGTGCTGCAACTCCTATTGCAAGATTATTAAAGCTACATTTTTTTAGACTAAATAAACTGTATATTTGTGCTTTCATAAAGACTTAAAGTGCACAAATCATCTTGGGTCATAACTACGCTAAATGTCATTCAACACACTAGGCTTATCGCCTGCTTTACTAAAAGCAATAAAAAAGCAAAACTACACAACAGCCTCACCAATACAAGAAAAAGCAATTCCCTTAATCCTACAAGGAAAAGATATATTAGCCTCGGCACAAACAGGCACTGGAAAAACAGCAGGGTTTACATTACCAACACTACAACTACTGTCCCAGCAACATCCCACAAACAAACGCTCTGTACGTGCGCTAGTATTAACCCCTACTAGAGAGTTGGCTGCGCAAGTATATCATAACGTAAAGCAATATAGCGAGTTCTTAAACTTGAGTTCTGCCGTTATTTTTGGAGGCGTTAACCAAAAACCACAAGTAGCCCAATTAAAACAAGGAGTTGATATGCTAGTGGCAACCCCGGGACGGTTAATAGATTTACAAAACCAAGGCTTTTTATCACTTTCAAAAATAGAGATATTAATTTTAGACGAGGCCGACAGAATGCTAGATATGGGCTTTCTAAGAGATATTGAACGCATTATAAGACAACTTCCTAGTAAACGCCAAAACTTAATGTTTTCGGCAACGTTTTCTAAACAAATTAAGACTTTAGCGAATGGAATTTTAAGTCAACCCGCTTATGTTGAAGTAACTCCAGAAAACTCTACCGTAGATAGTATTAATCAAAAAGTGTATCGCGTAGCAAAAGGAAAAAAAGCAGGATTAATCATTAAGTTAATTAAAGACGGAAACTGGCAACAAGCACTTGTTTTTACTAGAACAAAACACGGAGCGAATAACCTTTGTAAAAAAATGATTAAAGCAGGGATTACTGCAGCAGCAATACACGGTAACAAAAGTCAAGGCGCTAGAACAAAGGCATTGTCTAGCTTTAAAAATGGCTCTATCCGAATCTTGGTGGCCACAGATATTGCCGCTAGAGGATTAGACATCCCTTTACTACCACATGTTGTAAACTTTGAATTGCCTAACATTTCTGAAGATTATGTACATCGAATAGGCAGAACAGGACGTGCAGGTGCAAGTGGAGAAGCCATATCCTTAGTGTCTGCCGATGAAACGCAATATTTAAAAGATATTGAAAAATTAGTCCGTTTAAAAATACCTAAACAAATTATTGAAGGCTTCGAGCCAGATCCTAATGCCTCTACAGTGCCTGAAAAACAAGGCGGTGGCAGACGGCAAACAGTAAAAACAAATTCTAACCCTAGAACAAACAAACAAAAAGCTTCAAGAAAGTATTGATTTTTTATTATTTCAACAATACTACTAAATGTCTGATTAACATTAACTTATTGATTATTTATAACAAAAAACAAGACCTCCTAAAAAAAAACATAAAACAGACGATAGAAACTATTAAAACGTTGTATTTTGCGACCCATCAAAATTACACAAGTGATATCGAATATAGAATTAGACGAAAGAAAAACGGGTAAAGACTTATACAGCTACCAAAAAGGTGCTATAAATAAAATTTTCAAACATTTTGAAGATGCCCCAAATGACTACCATTTATTATACCAATTACCTACAGGTGGAGGTAAAACCGTTATTTTTTCGGAAATTGTAAGACAATATATTAAAACCCACAAGAAGCGTGTTTTAGTTTTAACACACCGTATTGAGTTGTGTAAGCAAACCTCCAAAATGCTTACAGAATTTGGAGTGGATAATAAAATTATAGATAGTAAAGCAGATCTTTCAGACCAAAACGAATACAGTTGTTTTGTGGCCATGGTAGAAACACTCAATAACCGCTTAAACGATAATAAGCTAGATATTTCTGATATTGGCTTAGTTATTATTGATGAAGCACATTATAATTCGTTTACAAAACTTTTCAAGTTTTTTCATAAGTCCTTTATTTTGGGTGTTACAGCAACACCATTAAGCTCTAATGTAGAGCTACCCATGACGGACAATTACGATGAGCTAATTGTGGGAGAATCGATAGAGTCGTTAATTAAAAATAAGTTCTTAGCACAAGCCAAAATGTTTTCTTATAATGTGGGACTAACATCGCTTACTGTTGGTGCTAATGGCGATTATACTGTAAAATCGTCCGAAGATTTATATACCAATTCTGATATGTTATATAAATTACTGAGTGCTTACGAAGAGCGTTCTAAAGACAAAAAAACATTAATCTTTAACAATGGTATTAAAACCTCGTTAATGGTTTATGATGCTTTTAGAAGACAAGGCTATGAGATTGCCCATCTAGATAATACAGCATCAAAAAAAGAAAGAAAAGCAATACTCGATTGGTTTAAAGTAACTCCAAACGCTATTTTAACCTCTGTAAGCATACTAACCACAGGCTTTGATGAACCTACTGTAGAATCTATTATCTTAAATAGAGCTACAAAATCATTAACACTGTATTACCAAATGATTGGTCGAGGCTCGCGTGTTTTGGACAATAAAGACTCCTTTGATGTTATAGATTTAGGAAACAATTTTCATCGATTTGGCCATTGGGGAACAGACTTAGACTGGCAACGCATTTTTAAATCGCCAGATTATTACCTAAATAGTTTGTTAAGCGATGACGAACTCGAAAGTAATTTTAAATACGAAATGCCTGAAGCTTTACGCAAGCAGTTTGCAAAATCTGAAGATGTGCATTTTGATATTAAAAAAACGTACTTAGAGTCGGTAAGAAACGGAGAGTCATCAAAAGTAGTTTTAAAACGCTCTATAGAGCAACACGCAAGAATTTGTATAGAAAATAGTGAGGATGTTTTTGACGCCTTAACCCTAAGTAAGCTAATTGGAGAAGATATTGATTTCCGTATTAATCGCTACACAAAGTGCATTAGTAAAAGTACGTATAACTTTGTCGATTGGTTAAAAGATGATTACCGTAAAAAACTCCGGAGCCAAATTAGAGAAAATTTTGACACTATTTTTGAAGAAATTCATGGTCATCCCCCAGAGGATTAACCTATTTTATGCCAATTGGTATAATTCATGCAACTAATTCTTAAAAAGATAAATGAGTAGCCCTTTTTTTTTTAAGAATTAGCTGCTACTGTTTATCTCGTTAGCTTTTTGTATTTAATTCGTTTTGGCATTAAATCGCCACCAAGACGTTTCTTTTTGTTTTCTTCATAATCGCTAAAGCTTCCTTCAAAGAAGTACACTTGTGAGTCTCCTTCAAAAGCTAAAATGTGCGTGCAAATACGATCCAAAAACCAACGGTCATGGCTAATTATAACGGCGCAACCCGCAAAATTTTCTAAGCCTTCCTCAAGCGCTCTTAGAGTGTTAACATCTAGGTCGTTTGTAGGCTCATCGAGGAGGAGTACATTGCCTTCTTCCTTTAGTGTCATGGCTAAGTGCAAACGGTTTCGTTCTCCTCCAGAAAGCAACTTCACTTTTTTGTTTTGTTCGCTACCACTAAAGTTAAACCTACTTAGATAAGCTCTAGAGTTTACCTGCTTGCCTCCCATCATAATTAGCTCTTGCTCATCACTAAAATTTTGCCAAATTGACTTTTCTGGATCTATATTTGAATGATTTTGATCTACATACGCAATTTGTGCTGTATCACCTACTTTAAAGCTGCCTTTGTCTGTAGCTTCTTCTCCCATTATCATTTTAAAAATAGTCGTTTTTCCTGCACCATTAGGCCCAATAACACCTACAATACCCGCTTGTGGTAAATTAAAATTTAGCGACTCATACAGCAATTTATCATCATAAGCTTTGCTAACATCAATAGCTTCTATAACATTGGCCCCTAAACGAGGTCCGTTAGGGATGTATATTTCTAATTTTTCGTCAAGTTGTTTTTGGTCTTGACTCATTAATTTATCATAATTTTTTAAACGTGCTTTTTGTTTTGTTTGGCGCCCTTTAGCACCTTGTCTTACCCAGTCTAATTCTCTTTCTAATGTTTTTTGGCGTTTAGATGCTGTTTTACTTTCTTGAGCCATACGTTTAGACTTTTGATCTAACCAGGAAGAGTAGTTTCCTTTCCATGGGATACCTTCTCCTCTATCGAGTTCTAATATCCATCCGGCAACATTATCTAAAAAATAACGGTCATGAGTTACTGCAATTACAGTGCCTTTGTATTGTGCCAAGTGGTGTTCTAACCAATGTACAGATTCTGCGTCTAGGTGGTTAGTAGGCTCGTCTAACAACAGTACATCGGGTTCCTGTAATAGTAATCGGCATAATGCCACACGGCGACGCTCACCTCCAGAGAGGACACTTATTTTTTTGTCGCCATCGGGCGTGCGTAAGGCATCCATAGCGATGTCTAGTTTTGTATCTAGTTCCCAAGCATTTGCTGCATCAATCTCATCTTGAAGCTCTGCTTGGCGGTTCATTAACTTTTCCATTTTATCTGGATCAGAATATACTTCTTCTAAGCCAAACATATCGTTAATTTTATTATACTCATCAAGAATTGCTACTGTCTTAGCAGCACCTTCTTTGACAACTTCTATAACCGTTTTGTCATTATCGAGCAGGGGTTCTTGCTCTAAAAAGCCAACAGAATAGTCTTGCAAAAACGTAACATCGCCTTGGTAATTTTTATCTACTCCTGCTATTATTTTTAAAAGTGTCGATTTTCCTGAGCCATTAAGACCTAAGATTCCTATTTTGGCACCATAAAAGAAACTTAAATATATATTTTTTAATACGGGGGTATTTGCGCCCTGAAATGTCTTGCTAAGACCAGACATTGAAAAAATTACTTTTTTATCGTCACTCATAATATTTTGGTATTACTTTTTTTTTAGATATTACTCTCAGTAATGTCACATGTTTTAAAATCACTTAAACTCTTCCTTTTAGGGCATTAAAAACCCAAGCAATTGAGAAAAAACCAACGCCAACAGCAGCAAAGCCCCATCCAGCAATTTGATCGTATCTAAACGCGCCTAGCGCTATTAAACCTAAGCCTACAATTATCATAATTATAGTAGCCCATGCTAATACCGTATTTTTGTTCATTGACATAATTTTACTTCTAAAATTTGAATAGCAAATATCGTGTTTTTAAATACAAATTATATTTTTTTGAAGTGTTAATTACGAGTTAAACAAGAAGTTAATTTAAAATCAATACGCTTTATACAGAGTAATCCGTATAAATTAATTGCATGCAAATCAGCAACTTAATATTGATAATACTATTTCAATTTAATTACAAACTACTAGGTTTATAACAAAATTTGTGCTGGTAAGGAAAATTAAATGACAGACCAATAAAAAGACTTAATTTTGACATCTCTAATTTAGAAATGACAGAAAAAATGTTAACTCAAAAGTTACATTCGTAACTTAACTCTAGCCATCACTTTATGATTAAAAATATATTACACAACTAAAATAATGAATAACAGAGCGAAACAACTAAAAGCCTTTGATAGATTACTTACTATAATGGACGAGCTTAGAGCGCAATGCCCTTGGGATAAAGAGCAAACCATAGAGAGCTTACGGCACTTAACAATAGAAGAAACTTACGAGTTGGCAGATGCTATTTTAAACAACGATTTGCAAGAAGTAAAAAATGAATTGGGCGATTTGTTACTGCATATTGTATTTTATTCCAAAATTGGAAGTGAAACCAACGATTTTGATATCGAGACCGTTATTAATACTATTTGCGAAAAATTAATTACTAGGCATCCACATATTTATGCTAATACAACAGTTACTAATGCACAGGATGTAAAACAAAATTGGGAGCAAATAAAGCTAAAGGAAGGTAAAGGAAGGCATAGTGTGCTAGAAGGTGTGCCTGTAGGGCTTCCTGCATTAGTAAAAGCAAACCGTATTCAAGACAAGGCTGCTGGTGTAGGTTTTGACTGGGAAAAACCAGAACAGGTTTGGGAAAAAGTAGAGGAAGAACTTACAGAGCTTAAGGTTGAAATTGACAATAACAATCTTGAGACCATGGAAAATGAATTTGGAGATTTTCTATTTTCTATGGTAAATTATGCGCGTTTTTTAAATATAAATCCAGAAAATGCCTTAGAGCGTACAAACAAAAAATTCATAAAACGCTTTCAGTATCTAGAAAAAAGAGTGAAAAAAATGGGGAAAACCCTAAACGACATGAGCCTAACTCAAATGAATAATCTTTGGGAAGAGGCTAAAACAGAGTAATAACTTTTGTGAGCTTAAAAATATTTTTTGATTGCTTTTAGTTTTACCTGCCAAGTATTTAGGTTAGATTTATGATTTTCAATTTTCAGTAATACCTCTTTTACTAAAGGGTTTTCTGTGTTAACATTAGAAAAGAATTGAAGATTATTTTCTAATTGATTTATTTCGCTTTTAGTTTCATCTATTTTTTTTCTAATAAAGCTATGCTCGTTATCCAACAAACGCTTGTCCGTAGCGAGTGATTCTAGTTTATTACGATATTTTAGAGTTTCAATTTTAGGTTTACTTAAATTTAATTTACCATACAAAGTGTCTATTGCTTTAGTAAATTTGCTATTAATTTGACGTTTATTGAAAGCTACAGTTCCAAGGGTTTTCCACTCTTCGGTAATAGAATTTATTTGTTCTATGTGTGCTGTATCGTCTTGGCTTGTAAATTCTAAATGTTTAATACGTTCTAAAAACGCTTCTTTTTTTTCTAGAGCTTCAACCTCTTCCTTGTTAGCTGTGTTTCTTGCTGCATTTAGCCTGTCAAAGTAATGATTGCAGGCTGCCCTAAACTGTTTCCATAGTGCATCGCTATCTTTTCTAGGGACATGACCTATTGTTTTCCAATCGTTCTGAATTTTTTTCATGATTGGTGTCGCTAACTCAAAATTGTCATTATCCTTATTGGATTCAGCCAATTTAATAAGGTCTATTTTTTTCTGTAAGTTAGTGTATTGCTCTTTTTTTAAGGTTTTATAAAATGTATTTTTATTTTGATTAAATGTTTTTACTGCATTTTTAAATCGACTCCAAGTCGTTTCGTTAACTTTTAATGGAACTTTTCCTGCTTTAAAAAATGCTTCTCTAAGGTTATCAATTGTTTTTATTTTATTTTGCCAGTCGGAATGACTCGAAATATTATGTTCAGCTAGACTCTCAATTTTTGAAATAATATCATTTTTTTCAATAAGATTAACCTCGTGTATTTTATCTTGTTCGGCATAATATAGTTGTCGTTTGTCGTGAATAGATTTTGTTGCGGCACTAAAACGTTCCCATATTGGCTCGCGGTATTCTTTAGCAACAGGCCCCAGTTCTTCTTTCCAAAGCTTGTGCAATTCTTGTAATTCTCTAAACGATCTGTTGGTATTATCGTCTTTAGCCAACTCTTCTGCTCGTAAAATTATTTTAAGTTTTTGATCTAAATTATGTTTAAAATCTAAATCTCTTAAATCTCTATTGAGGTGTAAAAAATCATAAAATCGTTCTACATGGTGGTGATAGGTATTCCATACATTATTATAACGGTCTCTAGGTATTGCACCTATGGTTCGCCACTGTTCTTGTAATTGCCTAAAATTTTTGTAGGTTGTGTTTATATTTTCTTCAACAGTAATTAAGCCTTTAATAGTTTCAATAATAGCTAGTCGTGCTTGTAAGTTTGCTTTTAAGCTTGTTTCTAGGGCTTTACGCAGTTCTTGTTGTCTTGACTTGTAGGTTTTGTAATGATGATTAAATTCTTTTTTTATAGGGCTGTTAAAATGAAAATCAATTTCGTTACCGCCGTCTTCTAAAAACGCTTCTTTTTTTTCTTCTAAAAAGGCATTAAATTTATAATCAAATTCGGTTTTAATAGTTGACACTTGTGTTTTTATATCTTCAATTTTTTCGTTTTTAAGCAAAAGTCTAAATTCTTCTGTTAAAGTTTCGAGCGACATGGTTTCGTATGCCTTAGTTGGGAGTGCCTTATCTTGATGGGCTATTTTAGTACTTTCATTTTTTGTAATATACTCACTATCTGCATCCTGATGGTTTGGACTTACTTGATTTGTTAGGTTCTCTTTAGTAACAGTAGAGCTAGTGCCTGTATGCTGCTCAGGAGCTATATCTTGACTGGTATTTTGCTTTTCTGTAAGTCCTGTTTTTGGTAACTCCTTTTTGTCAGACATTTGTTTCAATGTTTAGGTTCAACTATTAATTTAGCGTCTAAATATAAGATAAAAACTACAATACTGGTGTTAAAGCTGCTAAACTTTGTTCCATATAGCCCAGGATTTTTCTGCTTGTAGCATTAGCATTTTGGTGCCATTGCAGATTGCAGCACCTCTTGCTTCGCCTATTTGCAAAAATTTAGTGTCTTTTGGATTATAAATTAGGTCGTAAAGTAGGTGAGACGCATTTATATGAATGTACGGAATATCTGGAGCGTTATTTATATTAGGATGTGTCCCTAAAGGGGTACAATTTATAATGATTTGATGTGCTAAAATAGTGTCCTTAGTGAGTGTGTTATAGCTGTATTTTGCTTTGCTATTTTTATGTCTAGACACGTAGCTAAAATCTATATTTAATTGGGTCAAAGCATAGGCTACAGCCTTTGAGGCACCTCCTGTACCTAATATTAATGCTCTTTTGTGCTGTGGTTTTAAATAAGGCTGTATAGACGTCTTAAACCCGTAATAATCTGTATTATAGCCTTTTAGTTTTCCTTTTTTTGTAATTTTTATTGTATTAACAGCGCCTATTTTTTTTGCTGTTTTATGTAGTGTATCCAGCAAAGGGATTATGGCTTCTTTGTAAGGAATGGTAACATTAACACCTTTTAGGTTTGGGGTATCCTTAACAATATCTAAAAAAGCATTAATAGTGTTAATATCAAAATTATCATAGCTATGTTTTAAGCCTTCAGCTTTAAACTTTTTTGAGAAGTATGTTCTGGAAAAAGAATAATCTATATTCTTACCTACAAGTCCAAACTTAAATCTCATTTTTTTTTGTTTTATGGTTATACTGCTCTAGTGCTAATACAATGATAATGCCTAAAGCTAAATAGCTAAGGGCTAAAAAGGTTTCTGTATTTAGTTCTGGAATGTAGCGCTTATAATTTTCTATAATTTTATCTCCAACAGCGTTTAGTTGATAATTACCTGCTATATCTTGTTTAAAAATCGTTTTTTTCCAGGGCCAAACGACACCTAAAGACCCTATAATGAAACCCATTAAAAGCGCTAAAGTAACAGCTTTAAATTTTTTAAGTAGATAGGTAAGTAAATGTGAAAAAGACACTAGCCCTAATAATGAGCCAGCACTGAAGATACTTAATATTTTGAGCATTCTAATACGTTCTACATTGTTAACAAAACTAAAGTCTCCTCTTACAATATTTGTCATTGTATCGTAAAGGGCATTTACGGCATCGACTAACAACAAAACATAATTGCCCAATATAATTAGGATAAAAGATCCAGAAAATCCTGGCAAAGGCATTCCAGAAACACTAATTATCCCACAAAAAAAAACAAACCAAAGATTGTCGTTTTCTTTAGCGGGGCTTAAAAAACTAATTCCTAATCCTATTGCTGCACCTAATATTAGGCTAATAATCGTGTTAATATTCCAATGCTTAAAATTGGTGTTAATTTGATAAACAGACCCTATAATCATTCCAAAAAACACACTCCATACATAGAGTTCATAATGTACAATAAGATAATCTAAGAGTTTAGAAACACTAAAATAACTTATAACCATACCCAAGAAAAGAAGGCTTAAAAAGGGACCGTTAATATGTAAATAAAACTGTTTAAACCGCCCTTGTATTAGTAATGTCAAGGCATTTTTATTTATTTTTTGCAATGAATTAATAAACTCTTCGTAAAATCCAGCGACAAAAGCGACCACGCCACCAGAGACCCCAGGAACCTTATTTGCAGCTCCCATGGCAAGTCCTTTTAAAACTAAAGAAATACGATTAGAAAGTGATTTGCTTGTTTCCATCAAGCTTATTTTTTTGATCTTGTGGTATAGTGTTCTAGTAGTAAAATTGTTATAAATCCAATGGTGGCAAGTGCCACAGCAAGGGTAATTTTACTATCACCATCAAAACTAAAAGGTGAAACATTTTGTTCTATAAAGGGAACACTAATACCCTTAGAATTGGTGCGCCAATGCAGAGTCTCTTTCCAAGGCCAAATTTTGTTTAAAGACCCTATCATAAACCCTGTTAAGACTGCTAAGGTTAAATTTTTATGATTTTTGAACATCCAATTTAAAAGCTTAGAAAATGTTTTAAGTCCTAACAACGCTCCTATTGCAAACATCAAAAACTTAGCAAAAGCAGATTTAAATAAGTCAAAATCTCTAGAAATTATACTTTCGAACAAATCATCTATAGTGCCAATAGCAGTTTGATAAGTTCCTAAAAGCAACAGGATAAAAGCTCCAGAAACCCCTGGTAAAATCATGGCTATGATGGCTAAAAACCCACAAAACAGTAAATACAAATAGCTGTCGGGGTTAGTAAAGGGTTGTAAATTTGTAATATAATACGACACTAGGGTTAAGACAAGCATTGCAATAATTACAGAAACATTCCATGTTGCAATTTGCTTTACAATGTATATAATACTAGCTAATACCAAACCAAAGAAAAATGACCACAGTAATACCGGCTCATTAAAAAGAAGCCACTTAATAAGCTTTGCTAAAGAAATAACGCTAATTACAATACCTACAAATAGTGAAAGCAGAAAACTCCCGTTAATATGAATCCAAGCAGCTTTTAGTCCATTTTTTTTCCAAATTGTAAAGACACCAAAATCTAACTTATCTATACTACTAATAAGCTCTTCATAAATTCCTAAAACAAATGCAATAGTACCTCCCGAAACTCCAGGAACAACATCTGCCGCCCCCATAGCTAATCCCTTAAGTGTAATAATTAATTGGCTAAAAAAGCGATGTTGCATTCCGTTTTTAAATTTATGATATAAAGATATACATTTTTAGTTGGACACTTTTTTATATTTCTGTATTATTTTTTGGATGATTTCTTGTTGGTATAGTCTTGGAAATAACGTTTCTATTATGAACTCATATTCGCTATTTTGCTGTAAAGCATTTTCTAGATGCAATTTACCTTGATCTAAGTCTCTATTAGTAAAAAACAAACCTGCTAAACGAAATTCTATTTCTTCGTTATTAGGGTGAAATTCTGAAGCTTGATTTAGGTTCTGTATTGCAGAGTTAAAAGCTTCTAGTTGTATTAAAACATCTGTTCTGTTTAGCCATGTATTTAGTTCATAATCTCCTAAGTCTAATGCAGTTTTGTATCCTTTTTCTGCTGCGTCTAAACGATGTAAGCGTTGGTTAATTTGGGCGTATAATTTCCAATATGCTATATTTTGATTGTCAATACTAATTGCTTTATTAATATTTAGAAGTGCTTTTTTGTAGTTTTTTTCAGCATTATAAAACTTAGTAATCGCAATCCAGGCTTTATCAAGTAAAGGGTCTTCTTCTACTGTTTTAAAAAAATAATGTAATGCTTTATGGTTTTGGTTTAATTTTTTATAACAATGACCTATACGCAATAAAGCAAAGGCTGTTGGGTCGTCTAAGGCTAATGTAATTTTATAATGCTCTATCGCTTCGGCATATTGCTTTTGCTTTTCTAACACTTTTGCTTTTTCTATATAAGCGCCTATAAATGTATCATCAGAAATAATAGCAAAATCAAAAGCGACAATCGCTTTTTTGTACTGTTTTTTTGTAAAATACTGTTTTCCCAATTGGTGCCAAGCTACTTCACAGTAGGGACTTGTATTAAGATACTCGTTCAAGAATGTTATGGCAGCGTTAGTCTGTTCCAAAAACTCAAAACAGTATATAATATTATGTAAAGCAGAGTAATCGTTTGGATCTGTTTTAAGGCATTTTAAAAAACATTGTTTTGCTTCTTCTAACTTATCGAGAAATAAGTATTCCATTCCCATTAACGAAAGAATATCGGTAGCATCGTCTGCTAATTGCAATGCTGTTTTTAAAGCTAGGATAGCTTTTTCATGTTCGTCTTTTTTGGAATAAATATTTGCTTTTTGGATATAAATTTCTTCGTTTGATGGTTCAATATAATGCAGTTTATTTAGTAAAGCTTCTGCAAGATCTAATTGGTTTTCAAAAACATAAATTTCAACTTGAAATAATTTCAAATTGGTAGCGTTTGGGTGCTGGTTTAAACCTAATTTTATTGCCTTTTTTGCTAGGGCAATTTTTCCAATGTCTAGGTAGTGATTTATAATATTTTCAAATTCGTTAGCATCGAAAAACAAAATATTATTTGTTTTAAGCATCGATTCGAATTTTAAAAGCGATAGATTTTCGTTATCATCAAATGGTCTGAACTCCATAGTATTTTTTTAAATTCACTTTCAATAAAGTTAGTTTTCTATTGGTTAGAAATAAAACTTAGCTTTCTATGTTTTCAACAAAATAATTAACATTTTTCATCTACTACAAGGTATCACTATTTATTTCGTCGAGTATGTCTGTAATAATATTACAACCTTTAATTAAATCTTCGTTACTTATTGTTAGTGGTGGTGTAATACGAATAGCTTTAGCTTCAAAAAGCAACCAGAATAAGATTAGTCCTCGCTTTTGTGCTTTTAGGATGACTTGGTTTACTATTTCTGCTGTAGGCATTATTGCGGCTAGCATTAGTCCTTGTCCACGTATTTCTGTAATGAGAGGGTGTGATAACTCTTGCTTTATTAGGCGTTCTTTATCTAATGTTTGTGTTATAATATTGCTTGTTAAAATTTCTTTTAGGGTAGCCAAAGCCGCCGCCGCTATAACAGGGTTTCCACCAAAGGTTGTAATATGGCCTAGTTTGGGTTTGTCTTTTAGGCTATCCATAATTTTTTTAGAAGCAGAAAACGCTCCTATAGGCATCCCCCCTCCTAGACCTTTGCCCATAACAACAATGTCTGGGCTGCACTTATAGTTTTGAAAGCCAAACAAACGTCCAGTGCGTCCAATACCTGGTTGTATTTCATCTAAAATTAATAAGGCACCAACCGCATTACAACGTTGCTGTACTCGTGCTAAGTACTCGTTTTTGGGGGTAATGAATCCTGCTCCGCCCTGTATGGTTTCTAGTATAACGCAGGCTGTTTTTTTTGTAATGAGTTCTAACTCCAAAACATTATTAAATGTTATAAATTTGACATCTGGAATTAGAGGTAAAAAAGGGTGTTTGCGTTCTTTAAAATCTGCTACACTCATAGCTCCCATAGTATTGCCATGATACGCTTTTTTTGCTGCAATAATTTGCGAGCGTCCTGTAAATCTGCGTGCTAATTTTAATGCCCCTTCTATGGCTTCTGTTCCTGAGTTTGTTAAATAAGTTGTATTTATGTTACTGGGTAAATGCTGTGCTAATAACTTGGTAAGTTGTACTGCTGGCTCTTGTATGTACTCGCCATAAACCATAACGTGCAAATATTTGTCTAGCTGCGATTTTATTGCTTCAATTATTTTTGGATGCCTATGCCCTAAGCTACATGCCGAAATTCCTGCTACAAAATCTAGATATGCCTTATTATTTGTATCGTAAATGTAACTGCCCTCTGCACGAGCTATTGTTAAAGCTAACGGATGTGGTGTTGTTTGTGCTTGGTATGTTAAAAAATCGTTTTTGATGGCGATCGTGTTTAATTTTTTTTTGCTTTTTGTACCACTCCTTTTTTTAATGAAGGTCTATTAGTAGGCGGGCTTTTTTTTGTTTGTTGGAGTTTTGGAGTTTTAGAAGGTGTGCTATTTCCTTTTTTAGGTACCGTTTTAGTTGGCTTTATAATGGCAGAACTATTAATGCGTTTGAGTAATTCTTTTTCAATAAATTCTTCTTGGGGTACAAAATCTTTTAATCCTTTTATAATGGGACGCTTTAGTGGGGGATCGTCACTAAATAAGTCGTTTACACTTTTGGGGCCCTCTTCGCTTCTTTGCCAAAACCCTCTAAACTTTTGTAAGTCTTCTGTAAAGTTTTTTGAAGCATACATTGTGCCGTCTGGTTTTCCAATACGATCTATCCTGTTTATCGTTTTGTTCTTAAAAAATATTTTCATTTGCCCAGATACAGTTCGATCTATGGCAATTAGCTCGTCGTTATCGTTGTAAGCATAAAAAATAGATTCGGCATTTTTAATAATATCTATAGTTTGTAAGCTATTATCTTTAAAAACACCAATTAGTTTTTTCCCTTTTACTTGGTTATACCCGCCGCCTAGGGAGTCTAAGGCTATAATGTAAGCGTCGTTAAACACCTTTAGGGTATCTAGTGTTTTGGTCTTTTTGTTGGCGATAAGTAATATGGTATCTCCGGTCATTTGATTATTAAAATTCCATAATACAGGATTACGTTTTGCCGCAAAAGCGTCTTTTTTTGAAAAGCGACTCAAATTCATAAGCTTTGTAGTGCCTTTGCTGTGATTAACGTGTATAGAATCGGCTTTGGCGCTAAGATTTGATTTTAAAATTTTTGCGTTATAATAAGCTTTTGTAATCCTGCTTTCTGCTTTTCCTCTAACAGATATTGTATCGCTATGTATGTGTGTTGTATCATTTTCACGAACAAAAATTGCTAAAGCACGTTTGGTTACAAAAGCATAATCTTTATTTTTATGCACCTCTCCATATTCTCCTTTTATGATAGTATTATTTATGGTGTCGGTCATTACAATATTGTTTGTTGCAGAAGCAAATTTGCTGGCATTATTAAAGTATAGACTATCCCCTAGTAGTGTTCGGTTATCGTAATCTATTTTGGAATTTTTTACGGCATAGCCTAATTTTTGTTCGGTATCATAAAAACATTTTTCGCAGCTTGTTTTACTGTCTTCTGTAGTAATGGTAGAGGGCCCAAATAGGTAGGCGTGTCCTGTTTCAGAATAAAAGTCTAGTACTTTGGTGTTTATAGTATAGTCTGGACTTTTTAAAACTACATTTTTTGCAAATTGGTATTTTTTTGTTTCAAAATAATAACGTCCTATTTTACTTGTAATAGTTCCAGAGGAGTCTCTTACAACTTTCCCGTTAGTATTGTAAAATGCTTCTTGTTTTAGTCGATCAAAGAATAATTTTTTTGATGTTAGCACAGAGTTTGGTTCGGTAAGCACTACATCCCCTTTTGCATAAGCAATCTCTATGTTTCCGTTATATTCTAGCTCTTTTGAAGTCATTATTATGGTGTCTCCTTGATTAACGGTTACATTACCAAAGGCTTCAATAAAGTCTCTCTCTATATAATAGTTCATTTTGTCTGCCCATAGTGTTACACCATTATGAGATACTTTGACCTGCTTATTGTCCTCACCCTTGTTTAAAAGAATGGTGTCTCCAGACTTGTGGGCAAAGGGACTAATTTCAATTTTTATCCGTCGTTTCTTTTGTGCTACAGACTTTGCAGGCATTATTAAACCTAGTAGGGTAAAAAAAAGCGTGAGTTTAAAGGCGTTCAAACGATTATATTTTTTTATATTATTTATAGATTTAATACTAATTTAAGTCTATGATTTTTAAAACAAAAAACCTGCCATAAAACAAATTATACCAGGCTTTAATTGTTTTATAACGAAATTTTATCTAAAAATAGTTTGTTTTCTATCTGGCCCAACAGATACTATTTTTATGGGGATTTCTAGTTCATTTTCTAAAAATGTAATGTATTCATGTAACTCTTTTGGTAATTGATTTTCATTTTCCATTTTGGTTAGGTCTTCTTTCCAACCCTTGAGTTCTGTATATATTGGGGTAACATTATGAGCCTCGATATTAAAGGGTAAGTGTGTAACAGTATCTCCTTTGTATTTGTAAGCAGTACAAACTTTAAGGGATTTGAATCCAGACAATACATCGCCTTTCATCATCATTAATTGGGTTACACCATTTACTTGGCAAGCATATTTTAAAGCAACAAGGTCTAGCCATCCGCAGCGACGTCTACGTCCTGTTGTTGCGCCAAATTCATGTCCTACACGTCCCATAGTTTCTCCTACTTCATCAAATAACTCGGTAGGAAACGGTCCGGAGCCAACTCTAGTTGTATAGGCTTTAAAAATGCCAAATACATTACCTATTTTATTTGGGGCAATACCTAGACCTGTACAGGCGCCTGCGGCTGTAGTGTTAGATGAGGTTACAAAAGGATAGGTGCCAAAATCGATATCTAGTAAGGAGCCTTGTGCGCCTTCTGCCAAAATAGCCTTTTTGTTTTTTTGAGCTTGAAAAATATAATCTTCAGAGTCTATAAAACTGAGTTCTTTTAACGTTTCAATTGCAGCAAAAAATTCTGTCTCCAATTCTTTTAAGTTGTATTGAATATTAACATCATAAAAGGCAATCATTGCTTCGTGTTTATTGGCTAATGCTCGGTATTTTTCTTTCCAATCTGCCAATTCTATGTCGCCAACTCGAATCCCATTTCGTCCTGTTTTATCCATATACGTTGGTCCAATGCCTTTTAGGGTTGATCCAATTTTGGCTTTTCCTTTGGCTGTTTCGCTTGCAGCATCTAAAAGCCTGTGGGTGGGCAAGATGAGATGTGCTTTTCGGGAAATTAATAAAGACGCTTTATAGTTTACACCTTGGCTTGCAAGATTATTTAATTCTTTCTTAAAAATAACAGGATCTATTACAACGCCATTTCCGACTAAGTTTTTAGTGTTTTCATGAAATATCCCCGAAGGAATAGTATGTAATACATGTTTTTTGTTATTAAAAACTAAGGTATGTCCAGCGTTTGGCCCTCCTTGAAATCGGGCAATTATATCGTATTTGGAAGTGAGTACATCAACAATTTTACCCTTGCCTTCGTCTCCCCATTGTAGTCCTAGTAGTAAATCTACTGCCATTATATATTAATTAGTTGTGTTGTCTTTTTTTGTTCCGTAAAAGTATAGCGAGTGGTTATGAATATTGATATCAAAAACCTCTTCAATTGTTTTTTTTATAGATTGAATTCTTGGGTCGCAAAACTCAATAACCTCTCCTGTATCTGCCAGGATAACGTGGTCGTGCTGTTTGTCGAAATATGATTTTTCATATTGCGCTTGGTTTTGCCCAAATTGATGTTTTCTAACCAGTGCACAATCTAGTAAGAGCTCTATAGTATTATAAAGTGTTGCTCTAGAAACACGATACTTTTTGTTTTTCATTCGTGTGTAGAGCGATTCTATGTCAAAATGCTTGTCATAGTCGTAAATTTCTTGTAGTATAGCATAGCGCTCTGGAGTTTTACGGTGTGAATTTTCCTCCAAAAAAGTAGTAAATACATTTTTTACAATGTCTTGATTTTTATTTTTTACCTTGGCACTCATATTGCTGTTGGCAAATTTAAGTTAAATTTTAAACTCTATACACTTTTTCGATACCATTAATCTTTTTAATTTTATCCATTAGCGTTTTTACTAAGTTATTGTTTTTTACAGCCACTGTTATCTTACCATTAAAAATACCTGCCTCAGTTTCAAAATTTATAGTTTTAATATTGACGTGCATATTAGAAGAAATAACTTTTGTAACATCATTTACTAAACCTATATTATCAATCCCTGTCATGTGTATAATTGCAGTAAATTCTTCTTGTGATGAATCTATCCACTTTGCTGGCATAATACGGTATGCGTAATTAGATTGCATGCTTAAGGCATTACGGCAAGATTTTTTATGAATTTTAAGTCCATCACTTATAGATAAAAATCCAAAAACACTGTCTCCTGGAATTGGGTTACAACAAGATGCTATTTTGTAATTTAATTTTTCTTCTTCTTTACCAAAAACAAGCATATCGTATTTAGATGTAATTTCTTCTTTTTCTACATCTTCAGGGGTGTTTGTTTTTCGAATTCTGTTTTTAAAAAAAGTAACCAAAGCATTATTCCTAGAAGCAGCAAATTCTTTTAGCATTTTATTGTCTATCGTACCGATGCCAACTCTATAAAAAAGATCTAAACTTGTTTTTAGTTTAAAATAATTAACAAGTTGGGTAATGGTTTTGGCGGTAACAGCAATTTTGAGTTGCTTTAATTTACGTCTTAGTAACTCTTTCCCATCTTTGGCTATGAGTTTTATTTCTTCTTTTAACGATGATTTTATTTTAGTTTTTGCTCTTGATGTTTTTGCATACTCCAACCAGTTTGCGGTTGGCTTAGCGTTTTCTGACGTTAATATATCTACTTGATCACCGCTTTCTAGCGTGTGGCTTAGGGGAACTAATTTTCCGTTTACTTTAGCTCCTCTTGTTTTTATGCCGATATCGGTGTGTATATTAAATGCAAAATCTAAGGGCGTTGCGCCTTTTGGAAGGGATTTTAAATCTCCTTTGGGCGTAAAAACGTATATTTCTTGAGAATATAAATTGAGTTTAAATTGTTCAACAAAATCAACGGCGTTAGCTTCAGGATTTTCTAGTGCTTCTTGCAGCTTATTTACCCAAGTATCTAAAGAGTCTTCTTTACTATTTTGTTGTTTGTATTTGTAGTGTGCGGCATATCCTTTTTCTGCAATTTCGTTCATTCGTGCGCTTCTAATTTGTACTTCTACCCAGCGCCCTTTAGGCCCCATTACGGTAATATGCAATGCTTCATAACCTGTAGACTTAGATGAAGAAATCCAGTCACGCAATCGGGTAGGATTAGGAATAAAATGGTCTGTAACGATAGAGTAAATTTTCCAAGCTAAAAACTTTTCATTTTTTAAATCGGATTTGTATATAATTCGAACTGCAAATTTATCGTACACCTCATCAAAGCTAACGCCTTGTTTTATCATTTTTTGCCTAATCGAGTATATGGATTTTGGACGGCCTTTAATTTCGTAGTTTAGCCCTTCTTTGTTTAGTGATGATTTTAAAATATCATTAAACTCGTCAATATATAAGTTTTGTTCTTCTTTGCTATCTTGTATTTTGCTAAGAATATCATTGTAAACTTCTGTTTCTGTATATTTTAAGCTAAGGTCTTCTAGTTCAGTTTTTATATTATATAAGCCAATACGGTGCGCTAGTGGGGCGTATATATAAAGGGTTTCTGAAGCGATTTTTACTTGCTTGTCGGAACGCATTGCGTCCATCGTTTGCATATTATGAAGCCTATCGGCTATTTTAATAATAATAACCCTAATATCGTCATTCAATGTGAGCAGCATTTTCCTAAAATTCTCGGCCTGAAGCGATACATTTCCGTCTTTGTTTAGGGACGATATTTTGGTTAAGCCATCTACAATTCTAGCTATAGACTCCCCAAACAATTGCTGAATGTCGTCTAGGGTATAGTTGGGATTATCCTCTACAACATCGTGTAATAGTGCCGAGGCTATGGATACAGCATCTAAGCCAATTTCTGCAGCAACAATTTTAGCAACAGCAATGGGATGAAAAATATAGGCTTCGCCAGACTTTCTGCGTTGTTCTTTATGGGCATCTACAGCAATATTAAAGGCCTTTCTAATAAGTTTTTTATCCTCACTCGATAGTGTTTGGTAGCTTATTTTAAGAAGTTGCTTGTACTCTTTTGCAATTGCTGCATTTTCTTTTTCGATTTCTTCTTGAGTCATAGCTTAAAAGTAATATAAACAAAATAAATGCGCAATAAAGTTCGTCATTTTAACCATTGGAAAGATTAAAATAGTAAACTAACAAGCTTATTTTAGTAATTTACTTTTTTTATACAACAACAGAAAAGAAACTTTTTTTGTAAAAATGCTGTTTTTTTGTTATGTTTAAATATCGGTACATTTTTTTACAAAATGCATAAACTCATATTTTAGGCTGATTTTTTTTAATAAATAGCGACCAACTTAATACCTTAAAACAAATATTAATATGATAGAAGCTGCGCTGGACACCTATTTCCCTAAGCTAGCAAAAATGCCAGAGCTTAAAAAAGAGTTGATCGCTATAAGTAAGATTAATGTTTTTGAGCAAGGTACTGTTATTTTAAAGCAAGGTGCTTACGTGAAAGTAATTCCGTTAGTGATTTCTGGTTTAGCAAAAGTTTTTAAGGAAGAACCAACGTATGGAAATGAGGTACTTTTATACTATATTCAGCCTGGAGAAAGCTGTATTATGTCCATGACAACATTAATTCATAATACAACTAGTAAAGTAAAGGCTGTTGTAGAGGAGAAATCTGAAATTGTACTCATTCCAGCTCATAAAGCCTTAGAAATTGCAAAAAGATATTCCAAATGGAACGAGTTTGTGTATGAGCTGTTTAATTTGAAATTTGATGAGCTGCTTAATGTTATTGAAGTTTTAACCTTTTCTAATAAAGATATAAGACTGCTAGATTACTTAAAAAAAGAGGCTAAACTAAAAAGCACAACTATTCTGCAAACAACCCACCAGCATATTGCTTATGATTTAGGATCCTCTAGAGAAGTGATTTCTAGATTGCTCAAAAAGTTAGAGACAGAAGGTTATCTTAAATTAGCACAAGGTCATATAACACTTTTGCCTGCTTAGTATTGTCCTTTTTTAAAGCCGTAACTACTTTGTTTTATAAATGTTTTAGGAAATTTATCTTCTCCTGAAAAACCTAATTTAATCGTACCGCTATCTTCCGGAATATAATTGGTCTTAAAAAGATAATCCCAAAGACTTAAGCTTATCCCAAAATTTACACCATAAACCCCCTTAGGCAACTCATATGCATGATGATATAAATGCATTACAGGGTTGTTAATG
Organism: uncultured Flavobacteriaceae bacterium; assembly: GCA_938011315.1. Classification (GTDB taxonomy): domain Bacteria; phylum Bacteroidota; class Bacteroidia; order Flavobacteriales; family Flavobacteriaceae; genus AU392. The sequence continues at coordinate 22,838 of CALLUG010000006.1, read as the reverse complement.
ATGTACTTAAGCGGCCCCCATGTAATTTTAATATTGGAGTGATTTAAGTGTCCTATGGTAATGGCAATAAAGTGAACCACATAAGCTTGCTCTGGCTCAAAACCAAAGAGGAGCATTACCACAAAAGTTTTGAGTGGCTTATATAAAATATTTTCCATCCAGTGGTAACGCAAGTGTGCTGCAAATCCCATTTCTTTAACACTGTGATGTACTTTGTGGTACTTCCATAAAAATGAATATTTATGTAAGAGCGTATGGGTAAACCATTGCACAAAATCTAAAACAACAAAAAACACAACTAATTGTAATGCCACTGGCCACTGGCTAGGGTCAATAAAAGCGATAGTTTGTTTTGCAATACCTAAATCTGTAACACCAAGATGTAATAGCTCGTAAAAACCACTTATAGCAATAGAAAAAACGAAAAAATTAAAAAACATATAGTAAGCGTCTAGCCAAAAATCTTTTCTAAAAACAGATTGCTGCTTTCTCCAAGGAAATACAATTTCTAAAAGCCAAACGCACAACGAAATACTAATTAATCCCCAAAAATAATTGTTGTACCAAGGCACCTCAAAGCATATCGATTTCCAAACCCAAAGCGCATTATTTATAAAGGCATTAATAAAAGCATCTGTATAATTTTTCATATTACAGGTTTTAGACTTACATTTACAAAGTTAGTTTAATATATTATACAATGTTGTAACATTGGTTACAGTTTTGGCCAAAATAGGTCGTAGTTTTTATTTTTTTTTGTGATACTATATTTAATTTGAAACGCATTATATACCTGCTCTTGTTCCTGCCATTAGGCGTTTGTGCACAAACAAAACGAAGTACTGAACCTAAAAACGAAAGCTATATCACGACCGATTTATTTTCGCCATTTTATATTCAAGGAAACCTTAATGGATTTATTAATAGCGGAACACCGCGTTGGAGGGTTGGATATGTAAAAACTTTAAACCCTAAAGCCAAAATTGGATTAGATATCGGTTACGGAAGCACAAATAATTCTGTTATTCAAACATTTGATAATTATTCTCTTTGGGAAATAAGACCCGAATATTACCATATTATAACCTACAAAAGAAAAACATTAAAATACGTTTCTTTAGAGCTATTTTATCTAACTCAAAACGAAAAGTTTGAAACGCAATCTTTCTTTTCAGAACAACAAAGAGAAAGCTTTAGTTTTGATAACGCCGATTATAACAGGCAAAAATTTGGTATTATTCCAAAGTTTGGAATGCTTATTAAACTTTCAAACAAAATTAGATTAAATTGGTACACAGGAATAGGACTAAATTACAGAATAAATACTTACAGTAATTTTGTAAACCTAACAGCAATACCATTTAACGAAGAACATTTTCCACCATATTACAGAAACGAAGGCACTAGAATTGGAGCGGAATTTACAGCTGGACTAAAGTTATACTATAAAATAAATCGTTAAGAGTTACGCAGGGTATTTCAAGTATTTACACTAAATTATTACTCAAAATAAGCTGTATAATTCGTTTCTATTGCGTCTATATGACATACAATATATTTCAAATTAGTTATCGGTGTTTCTCGAAAATAAATTTTACTTTACTAAAGATAGACTTTTCTGCCTAAAGTCAACAAGTCTCTGTGCCATTTTAAACAGGCTTTATACTTGTATTTGTGAGCCACTTAATGGTTTTATTTATTAAGTTATAACGGTATTAACATTGCAATTAATACTGGGCAAACTAAACTTTTGAAAATAGATTTTTATTTTATTTTTTTCAAAATACATCCAAACGTCCCTTACCTTCTCTAAGAATTTCAGGGTTGTCCTTTGAAAAATCAATAACAGTCGAAGCTTCATTCCCTCCATAACCTCCGTCGATTACAATATCGACAAGATTGCTCCATTTTTCTAAAATCAGTTCTGGATCTGTAGTATATTCTAAAAGATCGTCTTCATCACGAATAGAAGTCGTAATAATGGGGTTTCCTAATTGTTTTACAATTTCTAACGCAATTGCATTATCAGGAATTCGTATCCCTACTGTTTTTTTCTTTTTAAAAACTGAGGGTAGTGTTTTTGCTCCAGGGAGTATGTATGTATAAGGTCCGGGAAGTGTGCGCTTTAGTATTTTAAACACAGAGGTATCTATTTGTTTTACATAATCACTCAGGTTGCTTAAATCATGACAGATAAAGGATAGGTTTGCTTTTTCTAACTTAATGCCCTTAATTTTAGCAATACGCTCTAGAGCCTTAGTGTTGGTAATATCACAACCTAAGCCATAAACGGTATCTGTAGGGTATATAATTAAGCCACCACGCTTAAGTGTAGCAATAACCTTATTGATTGCTCGTTGGTTAGGGTTTTCTTCATATATTTTTATAAATTCTGCCATTTTTAAGAATACTTAATAAAATTAGGATAAATATAGATATTCTTCACCTATAATTTTCAAACACAAGCGTTAGTTTTAAGATTTACACATCTTAATTTAGTAATTCAAACCTATGTGAATTTACGGGGTTGAAATTAGTTTTCATATATACACTCCAATTATAATGAAGTTAAAATACTGATAATCAAAACATTATTTTGTATTTTATTTTTTGGCACGCTGTTTGTTTTATATTAAGCAATATTAAAACAAACATTATGAAAAAATTAATCTTCCTTTTTATTAGTTTACTTTTTACCGGAGTAACTATTAACGCAGACACCACTAAAGCAACAGAGAGTAGCTTAACATTATATGCTAGAGGATATAACAATTCTTTCATATTTATAGAAAACGGAATTGAATTTTCAGTATTAAGAGACGGTCAATTCGATTTCAATATAAAAAATTATGGCCCTCAATTAAGTGCTCGTGTAGGCTTAGGGGCTGCAAATTTAAGCTTTAATTCTGGATATAATTATGATGCTTATGTGCAGTACGACGATTATGGTGCTGTAATACAAATCGAAAACACTCCTATTTATTACGACAATTACGGCAGAATATTGCAAGCTGGAAACGTATCTATATCTTACAATGCTTATGGCAGAATTAATCGTATAGGCAACCTATACGCACATTACAATAGATATAACAGGTACACGCATTACACGGGTTATATTAATGCTTACAATAGGTATTATCGTTATAAGCCTTACCACAGGTATTATGTTGCACCAACAAGAAACTACTGCATTATTAATACAAGACCTTATAGACAAAATTATAATGCCGTTAGGTACAACTATTACAGACCGTATAGAAATAACTACAGAAAGCAATATTATAGTATTAACTCAGCAAGACAATATGCATATAACACAAGTAGAAGAAGCTCAATCTACAATCAAGGTTCAATTTCTAGAAGGAGTCGATTAGCAACAACTAGCCCTAATAGAAGTAGAAATGGTTTTGCAACCAATAGAAGCAGAACAACGCAAAGAGTAGCTACAAACCGTAGTACCAATAGTAATAGGTCGGTAGTGTCTAGAACAAATACACAAAGAAATCGGTCTGTTGCAAATAGAAGCCGTACAACCAACAGAGGTACGAGTACAGCTACTAGGAGTCGTAATACTAAAGTAAATACAAAGTCGTCTCCTACTAGAAAAACAACTAGAGTTGCTAGTAATACTAAAAGAAACAGAAGCTCTGTAGCGCGAAACACAAACGCTAAGAGTTTAAAAGAAAAATCGAGACGTATTGCAAACCCTTCAAGAAGCTCAAGAAGTAGAGTGCAATAAAAGTCGATTAATTAGTCGCTAAAAGCCTTTCAAAATTTTGTTTGCCTCAAAGCACAAATTTTGTTAGGTTTTTTTTATGTGTTTTTTTTAAGATACGCGTCTAAAATAGTATTGATATCTTTTGAAATACCTAAGCGGTAAACCAAAACAGTATAAGACAAGCTTACCAATACAGATTTTAACCCAATATTTATCATAGGTCGAAACGAAAATTCCCAAAAATAAAACAAACAAACAAAGCTTAGAAGAATCACACTCACTTTTAGGGTATTGGTTGTAAAGGGTAGCATTTTAAATTTTTTGTACACAAAACTAATTTTACTAATATTATAAACAACAATAGCAATAAATGTGGCAAATGCAGCTCCATAAATACCATATGTAGGTATAAATACCATATTTAATACTACTGCTAGTAGTGCAAGTATAACTCCAAATATAAGGATGACTCTGTAGTAATTACTATTAAATAAAATAGCGTTAATATTACCAATAACATTGTCTATAAGTTTTGTTATTCCAATCAAAAATATAATTAAAATACCGCCTCGATACGCCTCAGGCAAAATGAGATATAGCTGATTAATGTTTAGAACAATTAACAAAAACACAAGCCCACTAACAACAAAGAGTGTTAAAGAACTCTGTTTATATAATTTTTTTAAACCTACAAAATCTTTTTTGTTTAAAAGAACAGCAGTAATGGGATTTGTAATTTGGTGCATAGCTCGTGCGGGAACTCCAACTACGGCGGCAATAAAAATAGCTACATTGTAAAAAGCAATATTGTCTATTACAATAAACTCACCTATCATAAATTTATCTATTTCTAAAATAATACTCGCTACAGAACCTGCAACGATTATTAATAAACTGTATTTAATGATTTTGTTAAACTCAGGTATTTTTTTAAAACGCAATACAGGCCGTTTAAGCGAAAAAGCATAACACATCATAATAAAAGTTCGTAACACATAAATTACTGATACACAATAAATAAAAGTATTAATATGAATCCATTTTAGATAAATGGCAGCAAAAAGCAGTAATATGCACAATCTATGAAATACCTCTTTCATGAAGTTACCAAAAACACTTTTTAGCTGTGTTTTTGCCCAAGCATAAAACACTTCAAAATAAGCAAAACAAATAGCTAAGACATAAATGAGCCAAACATAATCTTTTATAATAGGATTTTCTTGCGATAAACTAGTGGCTATAAAATTATAAAAAACACTGCCAATACTGCCTGTAACAATAATAGCCAGTATGGGCAAAAATAACATTATGGATAAAAAACTGTTTGTGTCTGTGTTTGTGTTAAAAGAGGAATAAAATTTAATAATTGTATTATGAGTTCCTAGAGCTAAAATAGGCATCAAGATTGCCGCTGTAGATAGTATATAACTTATCAAACCATGATAGTTATTTGGTAAAAAATAAATGTAAAGAAACAAAACGTTTATCGCACCAATACCAAAACCAAAATAGGTAATGGCTAGATTTCTAAAACTTTGATTTTTTACAATTCCCATAATGATTTAATATAAACTACAAATGTAAAACCTCTGCAAGCTTTTTAGTAAGTGCCTTTCGGCTATATGCTTCTAAACCTAGTGGATTTGTTTTTAGCTTTTTATTCAAAAATAGTTCAAAATAACTCAAAATAGTTGTTTTCAAAACATCTTCATCAGAATACTTAAAGTAAGCTCCTGTATTAGTATCTGTGATAATTTTCTGCACATCAGAAGCCTCTGGGCCTATTGCTATAATAGGCCGTTGAGTAACCATATATTCAAATAACTTCCCTGGGATAATGCTTTCAGTATCTTGAGAGTCAATTTCTATAAGAAGCAGTAATTGTGCTTTATGCTGCTGTTTTAGAGCCTCCTTATGCGATACATATCCTGTGTAATTAGTGTAGTTTGATAGTCCAAATGCGTTTATACTTGCCTTTATAGTATCGCTTACCTCACCAACAAGTTGTAGTTTGAAATGAGTTTTAAAACTTTCATTTTCTGAAATTAATGTTTTTAAGACCTTCCATAATACGCTTGGATTCCGTTCCGATAACAGCGACCCTATATGTGCTATAGAGAATGTTGTATCTAGCTCTACTTTATCAAAAACCTCGGTATCGTAGCCATTTGTAATTACAGAAATAGGCTGTGCTGTAATTTGCAAAAACTCTTGCTTTGTTTTAAAACTAGTAGTAATAATATGATTTGCAGTATTCAATACTTTTGCCTCTAAGGTTTTGTGTCTTGTTTTTGAACGTTTGGTTAGCTTTAGTTTTTTATGATACCCTATAGATGTCCATGGGTCTCTAAAATCTGCCACCCACTTTATCGCTAAATTTTGTTTTAATAACAACCCTATTAAATGCAAACTATGTGGGGGCCCCGTTGTAACTACAGTATCAATTTGATGAGTTTTAAGATACGCAGATAAATACCGTACAGAGGGCTTAACCCAATTTTTGCGAGCATCTGGAATAAAATAATTACCTCTAATGTAAAGTAAACTACGCTCTATCAAAGACTGTTTTTTAGGACTAATAATCCCTTTGCTTATCGTACTCGTTTTGTGTTTAGAAAATAATTTCGCAAAACGGTAAGGCTCTTTTATAGGGTGTTTTATAACCTTTAGGTCTTCCGGAATTTCGGCAAGTAAGTCGGGATCTTTAAACGGGTAGTTAGGGTTTTCAGGAATATAAACAACAGGGTCTATATGGTGTATTTTTAAGTATTTTACAAATTTCAACCAACGCTGCACGCCAGGGCCGCCTGCGGGAGGCCAATAGTACGTAATTATAAGAACTTTTTTATTCAAGTTATTGTTTGTTGAGGTCTCTGTATTTAAAAAATAGACCAGTAATAAGTAAAACGCCTAAAAGTAAAGAACTCGCTAAAGCAATTGAACTTCCTTTTTTGATAACCTGAGGTATAAACTTAAACGTTATTGTATGCTCTCCTTTAGGCACTTGCAATCCTCTAAGAACATAATTAACTCTAAAATGAGGTGTAGGATGCCCATCAATATAAGCTTGCCAACCGTATTTGTAATAATTTTCAGAAAACACAACTAAACCGCCATTAGTACTAGTATATTGATACACTAGTGCATTTGGTTTATAATGTGTTAGTGAGATGTTACTTAATGAGTCCTGTGCTTGTGCAGCGATTGTTATGTTGGGATTATCATCTTTTTGCTGCGTCATAATCACGGCAGTAGTTTTGGTATTTAAACTGTCTAGTGCCTTAATTTCTTCATTGGCTGTACTTACCCACTTAATAGTATTTACAAACCAAGCATTGCCATTGGCTTCTGTATTTTCAAAAACTTCTGGAACATTATTTTTATTTGGATTGGGTGCTATAATATATTTAGTATTTAGCATACTCAATACTTGAATATTATTTTTTGAAATGTGAAAATCAAACAATTCGTCGTATCGTTTCATGGCAACGGCACTATAGCCAGATATTGAGTTGTGAAAATATGATGCTCGTGTATCATTAGAGCTAATATCAAACACCTTAAAGTGCGATGTGTCTTGCAATATTTTTTTATCGACCTCTAGTGCTTTATAAGGCGTTTTTACTTGCGCTGCCGAAATAAAATCTTCTGTATTAACATAGCGTTTATCTACAGTAACCAGGTCGAATATAATGATAATAGCAAATACAATAATTGTTGTGTTTTTGGATATTTTTTGTTTTAAGAAATACCAAATTGCTCCTGCCGAAATAAGCACAAGTACAAGTGTACGTATTGTATCGGAGGTGTATATTGCTTTCCTATCGGCAATTAAAGCCTCTACAAATGCTGGGCCATAATTTTGTCTAAAAAAAGCGTCGCTACCTCCAACAAAATCAAACGTATTTCTAAATATTAAAAATAATAATGCTAGACCTCCAGTAATAGCTGTACTGTAAGTTAATGCTTTTATTTTATTGTTATTATTTTCAGAAAGGTTAAACAAGTTTACTAAGCCCATTACAGCCATTAGGGGGATGCAAAGTTCTAGTATAACCTGTATCGAACTTACAGCTCTAAATTTGTTGTAAAGTGGGATGTAATCTATAAAAAAGTTGGTTAAAAAACTTAAATTTTTACCGTATGATAATAGTAGTGAGAGCAATACGCCTCCAACAAGCCACCATCTTAAGCGTCCCTTTACTAAAAACAAGGCAAATACAAACAAAAATAAAACTACTGCTCCCACATAAGCTGGTGCCTCTACAATGGGTTGATCCCCCCAGTAGGTTGGCGCTCTTTTTGAGGCCTCTAAGGCATCTTTTGGTCCTGCTCCTAATTTACGATACGCATTATAAATGTTTGAGTCTCGTCCTAAATACTCGCCATTACCACCTCCCATAAAACGTGGTATAAAAAGATTAAACGTTTCAAGTTTACCATAACTATACTGCGTAATATAGTCTCTATCTAAGCCAGAGGTAGTTTGCTTGGGAGTGCCATTGGCGGTAATTGTGAGGTCGCTTTTGCCTCGTGTGCTCTCTTTAGCATACTCTTTGGTCGCCATAACATTTGTTGCATTTAAGCCAAGCGCCAGTAAGGCAGCAACACCTAATATTGCTACTGTCTTAAAGTAAGTTGTTATTTGCTGTCGCTTTAGTGCATCTACAAAATAAGCAATACCAAGTATCATTACTAACAAAAGTAAGTAGTAAGTCATTTGAAAATGATTGGCCACAATTTCCAAACCTAAAGCAATTGTTGTAAGTAAAAACCCAGTACTATATTTTTTTTGGAATGTTAGTAAAATACCGCTTAGTACTAACGGCATATAGGCTATAGCATGTGCCTTAGCATTATGCCCCACACCTAAAATAATGATTAAATATGTAGAAAACCCGAAGGCTAAAGCACCAAGCCCTGCAAGCTTATAATCTACCCTTAACACGAGCAGTAATATATAAAAACTTATAAAATACAAAAACAAATAGTCTGCAGGGCGTGGTAAAAATCGAAGTGCTAAATCTAATTTTTTAATATAGTTATGAGGGTATTTTGCTCCCAATTGATATGTTGGCATCCCACCAAAACCGCTATTTGTCCAATAGGTTTCTGTTCCTGTATCTGCTCTAAACTTATTTTGTTGCTTTGCCATACCAATATATTGTTTGATATCGCTTTGGTAAATTTGTTTCCCTTGTAGCACAGGGCTAAAATATAATAACGAAGCAACAATAAACCCTAGAATAATGAGTATATGTGGGAGTATTTTTTTTATCAAAAATGCGTTCATAACATTAAAAGTAAATCAGTAAAAATAAATTAGGCTTATTTGTATTTAAATCCCGTCAATCAATCTCTTCATAATCAACATATTCCCCTACATCCTTATTGGAGTGATTGTTTGTGTTAGGCATTTTATCTATAGTAATATCACCTTCTTTTTTGGAAGAGCGCGAGTATTTACGCTTAGAGTTAAATTGTTTTTCAAAATGTTGCCCTGTTTTTTTTGTAACATAACGCAATATTGCTGGCGCAAATAGTCTTGACAACACCTTTACACCGTAGTAAACCAACACTAATAGGAGTAATACCCTAATTAAACCATGTAATGACGCTTCTTGGAGCATAGCTAAAATTTATTCAAAAATACAATTCTTCATATTTAAAACTCGTTTACAAACATAAAAAAATAATAAAATTATATATTTGGGACTTCATATAATTAAACCTAATAGCTAATGAGGCTTTATTTTGTTCAAATTGCGTTTGTTATTTATATTCTAAACACTATAGCTACTTATGGGCAGTACACTGATGTTATTAACTCTAACCGTCCTGGGGTTTCTCAAAGTGCATTTGCTGTTGGCGTTAATGTCTTTCAGTTTGAAACTGGTGTATTTTCTATCAATGAAGAACATGATCTTTTAAATTTTGAAACAGAAGGTTTTGGAGCAGATTTTGTATTGCGCTACGGTTTATTGTTCGAGGCATTAGAGCTTAACCTAAATGTTGGCTACCAGAGTGATACATTTACAGACAATAGTTTAGCAAATGCCCCAGAGACCAGCCGTACTGATTTTAGAAATGTAACCTTAGGAGCTAAATACTTAATTTACGACCCCTATAAAGATGCCGAAGAGGATAAACCCAACTTATACAGCTGGAAAGCCAACCAGCGTTTTAATTGGAAAAAACTAATCCCAGCAGTAGCTGTATTTGCTGGTGCTAATTTTGACACTCAAGACAATCCATTTATTGCCCCAGACACCGAGGGCTTTAGTCCTAGGGTGGCCGTTATTACACAAAATAACTTTAAAGGAGGTTGGGTATTTGTAACCAACTTTATGCTAGACAGGATAGGGACTGACAGTTCTGATTTTCAATACATTTTAACATTAACACATGCCTTTAATCGAAAGTTAGTTGTTTTTGGTGAAACACAAGGTATTAGTGGTGATTTTAATTCTGACAATTTATTTAGGTTTGGAGGCGCATATCTTTTTAGTCCAAATTTTCAGCTAGACACCGCAGTTGCATTTAATAACAAAAACACACCATCTGTTTTTAATATCACTCTAGGCGCCTCTTACCGTTTAGATTTTCATAAGGATAAAAAAATACGAAAAGACTTTGAAGAGTTAGAAGAACAAACCAATTTGTAATATTACAAGTTGTAACAAGCATATATGATTACAGTAAAAGCGGTACACTCAAAAAAAGAATTAAAAAAATTCGTAAAATTTCCTTTTTCACTATATGAAAAATCAAAATATTGGGTCCCTCCTATTATAAAAGAAGAGTTAGCCACATTTAATTCCAAAATAAATCCTGTCTTTAAAAATGCAGAAATCTCCCTTTTTCTAGCGTATAAAGACAACAAAATTGTTGGTAGGGTTGCTGCTATTATTAACTGGACAGAAGTAAAAGAGCAGAATATAAAAAAAATGCGTTTTGGTTGGTTTGATGTTATAGACAATATTGAAGTCACAAAAGCTTTACTAAACGAAGTTTATGCTATTGGTAAAGCAAATCAATTGGAATACACAGAAGGCCCTGTAGGCTTTTCTAACCTAAACAAAGTGGGCGTACTAACCGAAGGGTATGAGCAAATAGGAAGTATGATTACTTGGTACAACTACCCCTACTATGTTACTCATTTTAAAACATTGGGCCATCGTGTTGGAAAAACGTATTCTGAAAACATAATGGAATTTAAAAACATCAAACCAGAGTACTTTCAACGAACACAACAATTAATAAAAGAACGCTACCAACTTAAAGCTTTAAATTTTAAAACTAAAAAAGAGCTTAAACCTTATATTAATGAAATGTTTGATGTTTTTGCTAAATCGCACGCCACGCTATCTACTTTTGTAAAAATTAATGACGAAGAGCGCAGCTACTTTACAAAAAAATTTATTGGATTTATTAATCCCGATTACGTAAAGTTTGTGATAGACAAAGATGGGCAACTTATCGCTTTTGGTATTGTAACTCCATCCTACGCAGAAGCTTTACAAAAAATGAAAGGCAAGCTGTTTCCTACTGGAATTAGCCATTTATTACATGCTAAAAAACATTCAAAATCGGTTACATTTTACTTAATAGGCATCTTACCAAAATATCAAAACAAAGGGGTTTCGGCTATTATCTTTGAAGAATTTCATAAAACATTTACAGAAAAAGGCATACAATACTGTGTTAGAGGTCCCGAATTGGACGATAACCACGCAATACATAAGCTTTGGAAAAACTTTAAGCCAGTAATACACAAAAAACGCTGTACTTTTATAAAAGATTTGTAGGGCTATAAAATTAAATTATTTTTGAATCTGCTGTTTATTAAAAACAAAAGATATTTGGCCCAATAGCATCTTATGTTTTTAATGGATTCTTTGCGTTTTATTTTTCAATACAAGGTTGTTGCGTATGGTTTGGCGCAAAAACTTAGCAAAAAGCAAATAAAAACTGAAATAGAGAAATATAGTAGATTTTTCGTGTAGAAATACATTTAACGGTGAATTTACACTTTGTTGTAAGTAATGCGAAAATGGTGCAGAAATTGAACATTTGTTTTTTTCCTCGCAAAAGCTAACGCTATAAAAAACAAAAGAGCTATTTTTATCCAATGCTGACCAAAGATTGAAAACAGAAAATGACAATAAAAGAATACGTAGAAATAGTAAGTAAGAGACTTCAATCTGGACTATCAAGAGAACATTCATATAGAGGCGATTTAGAAACACTAATTAGAAAATTAGTAAAAGGAATTGAAATAACCAACGAACCTGCAAACGTAACTGATTGTGGAAATCCAGATTACGTAATCACAAAAGGAAAAATACCTGTTGGTTATATTGAAGCAAAAGATATAGGTAAAGACCTAAACAGTAAATCTTACAAAGAACAATTTGGGCGTTACAAAAAAGCACTCGACAATCTAATTATTACAGATTACATCTGGTTTCAATTCTTTCAAAACGGAGAATTAGTACACGAAATCAAAATTGGAGAAATTGAAAACAATTCAGTGAAGCCAATTCCCGAAAACTTTTCAAAATTTGAGAATTTAATAAAAGACTTTTCTACTCAAATTGGTCAAACCATCAAATCGTCAAAAAAATTGGCGGAAATGATGGCAGGAAAAGCTCGTTTGTTACAAGACATTTTAGAACGCGCCATTACATCCGACGAAGAAACACAAGAAAACACGTCCTTAAAAGGGCAATATGATACTTTTAAACAGATATTAATTCACGATTTAGAGCCTAAAGGTTTTGCAGATATTTATGCACAAACTTTGGCTTACGGAATGTTCGCAGCTCGTTTACACGACCCTACTTTAGACGATTTTAGCCGACAAGAAGCAGCAGAACTCATACCAAAATCAAATCCTTTTTTACGTAAACTTTTTGGCTACATTGCTGGACCAGATATTGACGAACGTATTGTAACTGTAGTAGACAACCTTGCAGAAGTTTTTAGAGCAACAAACGTTGAACAACTTTTAAAGAATTTTGGAAAGGCAACTCAAATGCACGACCCTATAATTCATTTTTACGAAACTTTTTTGGCAGAATACGATCCAAAATTACGCAAAGCAAGAGGTGTATGGTACACCCCCGAACCGGTTGTAAACTTTATAGTTCGTGCAGTTGACGATATTTTAAAAACCGAATTTAATTTACCACAAGGCCTTGCAGATACAAGTAAAACCAAAATAAAATTAGACACACAAACGCCTGATAAACGTTCTGCAACTGGCTACAAACAAGTAGAAAAAGAAGTCCACAAAGTACAAATACTTGACCCAGCAACAGGAACAGGAACATTTTTAGCAGAAGTTGTAAAGTTTATTTACAACAAAAATTTTAAGGCAATGAAAGGTGCTTGGAGTGGCTACGTAGAAGAACACTTAATACCAAGACTAAACGGTTTTGAGTTGTTAATGGCTTCCTACGCTATGGCACATTTGAAGTTAGATATGCTACTAACCGAAACTGGTTATAAATCCACTAAAAACGAACGTTTAAATATTTACTTAACCAACTCATTAGAAGAACACCATAAAGACACAGGAACCTTATTTTCCAATTGGTTAAGTAGTGAAGCTAATGAAGCCAACCATATAAAACGTAATACACCTGTAATGTGTGTTATTGGGAATCCGCCTTATAGTGGAATATCTTCAAATAATGGACAATGGATAAGTGATTTAATTGAAGATTATAAATATGTTGATGGAGTTCATTTTAATGAACGTAAACACTGGTTAAATGATGATTATGTAAAGTTTATACGTTATAGTCAACATTATATCGAAAAAAACGGCAGCGGTATTTTAGCGTTTATTAATCCTCACGGGTTTTTAGATAATCCAACCTTTAGAGGTATGCGATGGAATTTATTGAAAACTTATGACAAAATCTACACGATAGACTTACACGGAAATACAAAACGAAATGAAGTATCTCCTGACGGCTCACCGGACCAAAATGTTTTTGACATTATGCAAGGTGTTGCTATTACTATATTCTTAAAAACAGACAAGAAAAAAGAAAAGGAATTAGGAAAAGTATTTCATTATGACTTATACGGTCGCAGAAAATTCAAATATGATTTCTTGTTAAAAAATAGTCTTTCAAATATCAGTTTTGAAGAAATTAATCCTATCAAACCAAATATTTTCTTTGTTCCGAAAGATAACTCTAATAGTAAAACTTACAATCAAGGTTTTAATATACATAAATTATTCCCTCTAAATAGCACTGGAATTCAAACCTCTAGAGACAAATTTGTTATCGATTTTGATAAAGAAAAGCTTCTAAATAGAATTAAAAGTTTTGTAGATATAAGTAAAACAGATGATGAAATTCGACAAATGTTTTTCTCACATAAAAAAGCAGGAAAATATAAGCAGGGAGATACTAGAGGCTGGAAAATTGAAAATGCTAGAAAGGAATTACTTAAAATAGATTTAGACACACAAATACAAGAATTGAGTTATAGACCTTTTGATAAACGATTTTTATTTTATTCTGACAGTATGGTTGATTGGACTAGAAGTAGTGTTATGTCACATTTAATTAGTCAAGAAAATTTGTGTTTATTAATACCGCGTCAATTAGCAGAAGATGAGTTTCATCATATTTTAATTGATAATAATATTGCAGAAATGTGTGTTATATCAAATAAAACCAAAGAACAGAATGTAGTATTTCCTCTCTATACATACAAAGACCTTAAAGGTCAACAAACAATAGAGGAAACAGCAGAAAGAATACCCAATCTAAATCAAGAAATAGTAAAAGAAATAGCTAAAAAGCTAGATTTAACTTTCACCAAAGAAAAAGAAGAAACCAAAGATACTTTTGCACCAATAGATATTTTAGATTACATCTATGCAGTTTTACACTCGCCAACATACAGAGAAAAATACAAAGAGTTTTTAAAAATAGATTTTCCAAGAGTGCCTTATCCAAAAGACGAAAAAACGTTTTGGAATTTAGTTAAATTAGGGAAAGAAGTACGCGAAATTCATTTGTTAGAAAGCAACAAAGTTGAAGATTATATTACCAGTTATGAAATGGCAGAAGATGCAGAAAACGACCATAATGTTATTACCACAAAGATTGGAAAGAAAGATTGGCAAATAATCGACAAAGAAAAGCAACTTGGTAGAATATGGATAAATGAGAGCAAATATTTTGACAATGTTCCTGTAACCGCTTGGGAATTTTATATTGGTGGTTACCAACCAGCACAAAAATGGCTGAAAGACAGAAAGGAAAGAGAATTAAAATTTGAAGATATTTTACATTATCAAAAAATTATAGTTGCCCTAACCGAAACAGATAGAATAATGAAAGAAATAGATAAAATAGAAATTGAATAAAGCCAACACATAAACCAAAAATTGCAAAAAAGTATGCCTTGCCAACGCTCAGTTTCGAACTAAATAACAAACATCGTAAAACCAAGCAGAACGTGAAGCACTACTTACAACAAAGACGTGTATAGTTAATGGCTCGTTATAGCCTAGTTACTTCTGCTGTTTCGATGAAGGACAACTTGTGGTACTTTTTAACGGTTTTCAAAAAAAGACGCAAAAAACACCGGAAAAGGAAATCGATAAAGCGGAACGATTAATGAACGAATATCTTGACAAGAAAAAATAAAGACAATGAAAAAATATAAAAACATAACGAACTTCGAGGAACTCATTGAGCTTGAACACGGGAAAATTGGAACGGAAAGCCGAAACAATTATGACGAAGGAGCACAAATGTTCATCGTAAGCGAAATGCTGAAATCCGCACGAAAAGAGGCACAAATGACACAGGAGCAGCTTGCCGAAAAAACTGGTACAAAAAAGAGTTATATCTCTAAAATTGAGAATGGAAAAGGAAATATCCAACTTTCGACCTTAATTAGGATTTTCGAGCAAGGACTTAACCGAAAAATTGGACTGACTTTTTTGTAATCGAATAGAAAAAACGACACCATAACAATGATTATAAACAATTGCTTTTTAAAGGCTTATCCTGAAAATTCTTGTAGAATTTTCAGCTTGTCGTGTCCTTGCAAAAGTATGCCTCACAAACGCAATTACTTATAGCCGAGATCGTTGTATGTCATTTAAAAAAAAATTGAACTATGAGTGATAAAGTAGAAGAGAATTTAAGAAAAAGTATCTTTGAGGACGAGATATATCAATTCCAAAGAGTATTTCAACCAGCGCCGCAAGATATACCAATAATTGACTTATGGGAAAATCAGACAAGCGGAAAAATTGACCATGAACCTGAATATCAACGAAAATTCGTTTGGTCAATTAATAAACAATCATATTTTATAGAAAGTATTATATATGGTATTGATACACCGATAATATATTTTGTGGAAGTTGAAAAAGAAGTTCAAGACCTAAAGAAAATTGTTAAGGAGGCTATTGACGGTAGGCAAAGATTAAGTACTATTCTCAAATTTCGCAATAACGAATTAAAGTTAGAAGGCCTTAAAAAAGATACACCTTTATATGAGTCTTTGAATGGTAGAACATATAAACAATTAGATGAAAAATTTCAAAGAGCCTTCAAAACATATTCCATTAGAACTGTAACTTTTAAATTGGTTGATAGAAATATTGATATCGATACTCAACTAAAATTTAAATATCAATTATTTCATAGATATAATTCAGGGTTAACTGCTTTAAATCAGCAAGAAGTAAGAAACTGTCAATATTCACAAAACGACTTTCATAAGCTCTTTAAAAAAATTGCGAAGTCAGATATCTTTAATAAAGTCTGTCCATTTTTTGAAGAAGACGAAAGAATGGCAGGAGACGAGTATGTGACCTTACTTTTCTTACTTGCCCTATTTGACGATTCAATTGAACTCTATGCTAAGAAAAGTAAAAATCCATTCATCAATTCATCATTTGACAGAATAGAATCTAGTATTTACAATTTTGATAAAAACGAAGAGAATGAACTTGATGTTTCTGAATTATCGGAAGAAGAGGAAGAGGATTCTGAAATCGATGTAAAGCAACTCAAAACAGAGCAATTGAGTAAAATTGAAAAAGAAATTAAAAATAATTTCAATAAAATATATTCTACCTACGGTAATTTCTTTAGTCGCCAGAGACAAGAAAGATATTTTATCGAAACTTTATATTATCATTTTGCAACTGATAATAGGCTTAATAATTCATTTATAGATAATAACGGATATGATTTAGGCAAATATATCAACGAGTACCTAAAAAATGTTGAAAACTCAGAATATGAAGAAAATAAAGACTTCAATTTAATTGACACTTACAAAGAAAAAGTTTTCAATTCTGCTAGGGTTCGATACAGGTTTTCAGAAATGGGTAAAATTATAGATAACTATTTTACAAATAAAATTGCGTAATGGATAACAATACAATAGATAAATCTTTACTTCAACTAAAACAAGGCTCATCATCTGACACAAGCATAAAAACTTTGCTTCGTTATTATCTTGACGACAATATTAATCTCAGACCTAACTATCAGCGTAATGAAGTGATTAATAGACAAAAAGCCAGTGGTATAATTGAAAGTGCTGTCCTAGGAATTCCATTACCACCTATATATTTATTTAAAGATAAAGAAGGTAAGCTTGAAGTAATTGATGGTCAACAGAGGCTAATATCTTTTTTTGGCTTTCTCGGTCATTTAAGAGGTGTAAAAACCAAATTAAACGGTTTCAATTTGATAGGTTTAGATATTTTAACAAATCTTAACGGACTAGATTATAATCACGATTATTTTAAAATTGTACTTAATGACAAAATTTTAGATTTCACTCTGAAAACATTCACTTTTGATGAAGACAAAGGGTTTGAGCAATCACTTAAATATGAAATATTTGAGCGTTTGAACAAGAATCCTTTCCCCATCAAGGCTAATAGTTTTGAATTGTGGAATTGTATTTATTTAAGTGATTTTACTCGCCTAATTAAAAGAATTGTAAAGACAGAATTATTTAATCACTCAATATCTAGAAAATCTGTAAAAACTGATGATTTAAGAATGGATAATGAGAATGATGTTTTACGTTTTATGACATTAATTAGTAATTATCAAGAGCTAAAAAATAAAAATCATTTACCAAAAACATTAATGCTTCAAAATGTAAAATACCATTTTGAAAATAAAACTGATTCAACAAATTTAAATAGTCTTGAAAAACATTTTCTAAATACTCTAAAAAGAATTAAACTAATTTTCGGAACAAATAATGCTCTTGGGCAATTAGTAAATGAAAATCCAAATCGTAAAAAAGTATATCCTAACTTAACATTATTGGACATAATTACATTACTCTTTTCAAATGAGGATGATAAATTTTTGCAAAAATATAGAGATGAGATTCACGATAGCTTTGAAAAGTTTTTCTCTGATGAAACTAATCGAGCTTTTATACAAAACTCTAAAAGAGGTAAACATAGAATCAATAACACTTTTTCAGACAGAGTAGATTTTATAAAATCAAGCACATTAGACTCTATCCGAAAAAAATATAACATTGAAAGGTCTAAAAGAATTTCTACTATTAGAGATAAAACACTAGAAGATAAATTATTAGAAAAACAAAACGGACTTTGCCCATATTGTAAAAATCAAATCCGAAGCACTGATGATTATGAAATTGACCATTTACAATCAATAGACGATTTTGGAAATAACGAAGAAATAAATCTCGCAATATTGCATAAATCGTGTAATCGAGAAAAATCAAACGGAAAAATTCTGATATAAAAACGCCACAAAACAAAGAACTGAGGTGAAAACCAAGTAAAGATCAATTAATTTTTCGCCATGCATATTTGCAATTCTCTTCAGCCAACACATAAATCAAAAATTGCAAAAAAGTATGCACCTTGCCAACGCTCAGTTTCGAACTAAATAACAAACATCGTAAAACCAAGCAGGACATGAAGCACTACTTACAACAAAGACGTATATAATTAATGCTCGTTATAGCCTACTTACGAAAGTTCTCGCGGACTTTCTATCTGTGATTTATTTGCTAACTTTAGTGCTTAAACACGCAACTAATCTTATACAAACACGTTGACAACAAGCTGAGAAATTCGTGAAAACAAGGAAATTAGATGTTTAAATTGATAATTTTGTATCTTTGATAAAAAGCTAATAAAATGGATTTACAAACAAGAAAATTGGAACTAATTCAAGAGTTTTTAAAGATTCAAAGTGAAGATGTTATTTCACGACTTGAAAAAATCCTTAGAAAAGAAAATAAGAATTTCGAAAATGATGATTTTAAACCAATGACAATTGAGGAATTTAATTCTCGAATTGACAAATCTATGGAAGATTCAATAAATGGTCGACTAATTGAATCTAGCGAATTAAAAGCCAAGATTGATAAATGGAATTAAAATTATTTTGACCTGATTTCTTTCAAAAAGAACTAGAAAAAATTTATAAATATCATCGAGAAAAAGCTGGAATTCGAATAACAAAAAAACTTGTTAATGGTATTTATAACGAAACTTTAAAATTACAAAGGCAAGCCGAAATTGGACAAGCCGAAGAACTTCTTAAAAATAGAAATCAAGGGTTTAGATATCTTGTATATAAAAACTATAAAGTCATTTATTGGATTAATAACGATAAGAATAGAGTTGAAATAAATGATGTTTTTGATACTCGACAAAACCCAATAAAAATAGAACGAAAAAAATAAAAGCCAGTTGCCGACAAAGAACTGAGGTAAAAACCAAGTAAACATCGATTAATTTTTCGCCATATATATTTGCAATTCGCTTCAGCCAAGGCATAAGCCAAAAATTGCAAAAAAGTATGCCTTGCCAACGCAATTACTTATAGCCATTGTTGTAAAATGTTATTTATTTAAATAGCTTCCAATTTTTTCGATAGCAATTAACTCATAGACCATTGTTTTACCATCTTTACTTTTAAAAACAATTCCTTTTTCTTCTAAATCAGTTAAATCTCTGCTTGCGGTTTGTCTAACAATTTCATGTCTTTTAGAATATATTGGGACCGTTACTTTAGCTCTTGGTTTGATAAATAAATAGCCTAATAAATCTGCTTGTCTTTTATTAAATCCTTTTTGTGTGAGCTCATATAGTATTTCAGAAGCTTTTTGTCTCTCCTCTCGTTTTCTATCCCTATATGAAACTAAACTTTGAAAAGCGACTCTTAAATTTTTCATTGAATACATTATGAAATAAGTTAAATCATTTTGATCGTGTTCTGTCTTTAAAAAGGCCTTATCATAGCTTGTTCTTGAATTTAATATTGCTTTAGATATTGAAATATGTTTTAATAAAGAATATCCTTTCTTAATTAAATACCAATAAAATAAAGCTCTTGCAGTACGACCATTTCCATCACCAAATGGGTGGATATAACCAATCATAAAATGAAGAATAGAAGCTTTAATAATTGGATGATAAAACTCGGTTTCCGAATTAATAAAATGTAGTAGTTGTTCTATTAATTCATTAACCTCTGAAAAGTCTGGTGCTGTAAAAGCAATTTCTCCATCTACATGGTCTTTGACATAAACTGGATGGTCTCTGAATTTCCCCGCATATTTAGCTGCGTCAGTTTTTACGGTCATTATTTGATGAATATCAAAAATTAATTCAATTGATAATTCTTCATCTAATCTGTTTTCAATTTCTCTAATAGCTCTGAAATTATTGATTATCATCTGTTCAGATTCCGTTCTTGGTTTTCTGCCTGATTTAATCATTTCTCTTGCGACAGCGGTTGTCGTTGCAGCTCCCTCAATTTGTGATGAGGCAATAGCTTCTTCAATTAGAGAATTTTTAAAATATTCCTGTT
This sequence comes from uncultured Flavobacteriaceae bacterium, assembly GCA_938011315.1. Taxonomy (GTDB): domain Bacteria; phylum Bacteroidota; class Bacteroidia; order Flavobacteriales; family Flavobacteriaceae; genus AU392. The sequence goes on along the minus strand of CALLUG010000006.1, from coordinate 2,237 downwards.
GTTCTTGAGGCGTAATAGAATTTTTATAAAGTCCGCCTATTAATTTTAAATCAAAATTGTGTAAATCTTCTTGTATAAATGAAGTTAGGTTGTAAGAGAACTTATGATTTCCAAAAAGAAGTCTTTTTGCTCCAATAAATCTGTGAGTTTTAACAATTTCCCAAGCTTTTTTGGGATTATCAAATGGTAAGTTTGGACGATGCTTTATTTCAGTCCAATAAAAATATCTTTTATCAGTATCTTGAATAAAAGATTCCATTCCATCCTTTTTAAAGCATTCAATATATTTGTTGAAATCAAAATCCTTTATTTCTGGTGGATTTTCTATTTTCATGTCACAACGTGTTAATTACAGTATCAAATGTAACACATTGTAACATAAAAATCAATGTTTAGATGTTATTTTAATAATTCGGAAAGTTTTCAACTAATGTTTTAGACAGTTTTTGTATTAACTTAAGTTCAGATTACTATTCACTTAAGCTACTTTTTGTTGTTTAATCAAATACCTTTCAAAAGGTATTTGGTTATCAGTTCTTTGGTGTTTTCTTTTGTGATTATAAAAGCTAAAATACGCTTTAAGTTGTTTGTATAAATCAATTCCAGAATTGGGAGGGTTTAGATAAACGCTTTCATATGCAACATTTCTCCATAGGCGTTTTTCTTTAAATTCAGTTTTGCTTTTCTTTGAAGTTTTAACCTTAAAAAAACGATCTCTGCTTCACTAAGAAACTCTCGCTTGCATAGATTTACCTGTTGAACGTTAATCCTAAAACGTTGCGCTATCTCCTTTGTAGTTAATCGCTCCTTTAGAACCTTTAAGACAACTTTTGTCTTGATTTTTGAAGTGGGTTTTCTTCCTGTGATATCAGTAAATTTAATACTTTTTTTTGAACTTAACTTACTGTCCTAATTTAAGGGGAATGATCATATTTTGAGAAAATTTGAATAGATGATGTCGTGTAATTAAAAGCAATTATGCTATTTTTATCAACAGTAATAGCGCTATATATAGAGTTTTCATCCAAAGCTAATATATTGTCAAAAACTATATTATTCTCCTTAATATTAAAAACGATTAACTTGTTTTGACGAAAACCAAATCCATCCCCGTATATCGAGAATAATATGTATAATTTATTTTTATAAGTACTGATATCTTTAGCTAAAATTCTGTAGCTATTCTCATCATCTGTGTTACTTTTTAAGTTTATATGCTCAATATTTTTTTGAATCAATTCTGAAGCATTTGTATAATCGTATACATTTTTTATGTTTAAAGATAAATCATATAATTCTATTATTGGAAGATTGTTAGAAACAGCAATTATCTTGTCTGAACCTAACATCGATAAATGCCTACCATTCCTTATTAAAAACTGCGACATATTATCATCGAATGTAAAAACTTCACCACCTTTTTGAGTTATTTGACCATTCTCATCAAAAGTATTTATTGATGTACTTTTACTACTTACGGTAGAGATGTAACAACTACCTTCTTTTACTAAGAAATTTAACATGAAATCTGCATCATTTAAAGAGTTAGGTAGTTTAATAGTCTTAACATGACTTTTATTACTTGTATTATATTTTTCTATGGCACGTTTAAAGTCATTTTCAACATATAACATTCCATTTTCAATATATATTTCACTGGCACCAGTAAGTTCTCCAGGGCCTTCACCATATCTACCATAAACACTTTCTAATTTTAGGCTATTTTTGCTAATTTTAAATATTTGGTTTAAGTTATACTCTGATATATAAATATAATTTTCATCATTCGTTAGCCCTCTAACATCACTTATATATCTTCCATCTAGTTGTTCTATTTCTTTTATCAGATTAAGTGTTTTAATATTGTTTGTAGAATGATTTTGACAACTAAAAAATAGTAGTGAATTAATAATTAGTACTAAAAAGTATTTCATGAATTATTGAATGTTTTATTTTTTGTACGAAAAGAAATAGAGAAAAATGTTTAGAAATAAACTTATATGATCATTCTCCCATCTTTTAGACAGTTTTTGTATTAAATTAAGTTCAGATTATTATTCATTTAAGCTACTTTTTGTTGTTTAATCAAATACCTTTTAAAAGGTATTTGATTATCGATTCCTTGATGTCTTCTTTTGTGATTATAAAAGTTAAAATACGCTTTAAGTTGTTTGTATAAATCAATTCCAGAATTGGGAGGATTTAGATAAATGTTTTCATACTTAACACTTCTCCAT
>CALLUG010000005.1 GCA_938011315.1 uncultured Flavobacteriaceae bacterium | reverse complement strand
GTTTTTTAGATTAATAAATTGAATTTCAATGCCTTAATTTACTAAAAACCTGCCTTTTTTCCAATAAAAATCTGTCTAATTATTAATCGAACTCAGGTTGCAAGGTTTATCACCGGCACCGTTAATGAATGATTGCTGTTTTTTGTTGAGTACAGTTACTCCTTCCAAATTTAAAATGTTTTCCAACATAATATAAAAAATTTAAATTATTAAAATAGCTTTGAACAATTATAGACACTCAAAACTTGTGTCTCATTCATGCATGAATAGGTTTTATGTGTTTATTTTCTGTGTTTTCTAAGGCTATAAGTGGGGCTATAAAATGCTCAATATCTTGAGCGTGGTAGCTGTCCGGAAATAGCTTGTCGTTTACAAGCACTCTAGGGCTACCCTGTATATTGTGCTTTAGGCACCAAGTAGCTTGTTGTTGCAAGATGCTATGGTATTGTGTCGATTTGCATTGCCCCCATTGGTTTAACCATCTGCTTGCTTTTGGGTTGCTATACCAATCGGCAAACGCATTAGTAAACTGTGTTGTATCGGTTTCAAAATACAACTCTAGCAAGCGCTCTGCAATTTGGGTACTAGCAGCAGTTCGATTAGCAAACGGAATCAAAAACCGAAAGTTAATTTGTAGCGTTTCGGGGTACTGTTGTATTAAATTCATATAGGTGTTGTGTATTGCAATACAACTACTACACAGGGGATTACTTATAGCGGTAATACGAACAATAGGGTTTTTTGCTCCCAAACTAATACCTTGTAGCTTAGAGGAAGCTGTAGGGAGCTTGTCTAAGCTGTTGTAATAAGGCAAAAATAAGTTGTAATTTCGCCTAAAAGTTAAATTTTCTGTCGCCAAACGGTTGTTTTCGCCTTTTAGAGCTATAAGCGGCTTTATATGTACCCAGATTACAGCAATAACGCTTATAGCAGATACAAATTGAAGTACCATACCATACTCCAAAGTTAACCCACCATAGGCAAACAAAAGTGTAAGCCACTGCAAGACCAAAACAGAGGCTATTGCCAAGCATAAAGGACACCACTTTTGTATATTGACATGCTGTTGGTATAAAGAGTACACTACCATTGGTAACGCTAGTAACGAAGCATAAAACAAAAATACAGTATTTGGTTGGTATATGCACATTGCAGTAATAACACAAAAATAGATAACCGAGGCGTCGCTAAGGTCTATACCACCAAAGAGCTTAGAAGCTTCAGACTTTAGGACTGCTATACAACTTGTTTTTTGTGAAAATTCACAAAATTTTGACAGGCTATTACCCGCATTGCTATACTCTTTTACAATGCTATAACTTAACCCTAGCCCTACAAAGCATAAGCCTAAATATATTGTACTTAGTACAGAGTGGCTGCGTAAAAACAAGTGTATTATAGCAAACAACAAGCCCATAATCAAAATAGATTTTAGCATAAGTTGTTTTATGTTTATAAGGGCGTTACTATTGGTTTCAATAAGAAGTACAAAGCCTGTCCACTCGTTTAAAAACTCTGTAACATTAAGTTGCCTGTTTGTCTTGCCCTGCATTTGCAAGGTAAGGGTGTTATTGGCTTGTTTGCTAACCAATACCAGTTTTTCTACTTGTCCATTGCTTATTTGAGCTATAAATGTGCTGGGTAATTCCTGCAAAGCTGTTTTGGGTACATTAGCCGCAGCATAAGGAATCCTAAAATAGCTCAAGGTATTGCTTATAGGTAGTATCCCTTGGTCGGGATCACTAAGCAAACGCTGAGACATCTGATCTGTAAAGGTATAGCCTTGCTGTGTAATATAGCTTTTATATAAAAATAAGAGTGCAGTCACTTTTTGTAGTTTTATTTATATCTAATGTATTGTGGTACCACATGTTAGTTTAATTTTCATTGCCAAATTACTTATATAAAAATTAGTTTTGCAAAGGCATAAAGTCTTAATTTTAAAAAAAACACGTCGTAATTTTAAAATTACGACAAGAAAACAAGGTGTATAGACCAATAAAAAACGAATCTTTGTAAATTGATTAGTGTTTGATAATTATTTAGGCTTAAATTTGATGATTTGCAAATGTCCATTTATGAAAAAAACATTAACCTTTTTATTTGCTATTTGTTTTTATTATTTAGCCCTGTTTGCTCAAAATGATAAAAATCAGGAAGTTCCTAATTTTTTGCTTAGTAAGCCTTACGATGTATTATATGATTTGTATTTTGAGAATTTTGATAATGATAGCCTTTATAAAACCTATACTAAAGCGTACTTAAGGAAAGCATTCTCGGAGAAAGATACACTCAATATAGCTAGAGGGTTTTACCTGCTCACGTATAAGGGATATAAAGAGTTTTATCATTACAACGACAGTTTAATAAAATATGCACATTTTTTAGACAAAAAGCGAAGTACATTTTTTTTATGGCATGCAAATTATGAGAAAGAGCAATTTTACTTAAAAAAAATAGACCTAAAAGCAGCATTAGATTACTCCTTAAAAGCCTACAATAACGCTATTGAAGGAGGGCATAAAGATCTTAAAAATATATCTGCAACAAATTTGGGTTTACTTTACGAACGTACAGGGCGACATACTGAAGCTCTAAAAAAATTCCAACAAAACTATAATTACGTAGAGCATAAATATAAAAATGAAGCATTTAGTGACGAAATTTTAAATGAGTTTTTAAATGCACATTGCCTATTAGGAAACTCATTAAGATTAAATAAAAAGCAAGATTCTGCAATTTTTTATAACCAACAAGTCATTGCGTATTCGAGCAAGTTTGGGTCAAATGAATACTCCGCTATGGCTACTATAAACATGGCAGAAGTTCATTTTGAAAAACAGCAATTTGAAACTGTTATCGATTCTGTTAGTAGCGTTTTGCCCACATTAATTAAACACAAAAATATAATAAATATTAGTAATGGGTACTATATAAGAGGGATGTCTAGATTAAAACTGAATCGTAAAAATCGGGCAATTAAAGATTTAAAACGTATTGATAGCATTTTTACTATTCATAAAGATATTGATCCTAATAATCGCTCCGCATACACTGAGTTAATACGTTACTACAAAAAAAAGAACAACACTAGCAAGCAATTATTTTTTATTCAACAACTTCTGAAATTTGATAGCATACAGTATAATTATAGAAAATATATTGATGATCAAAGTTACCTGAAAATAGAAAAAAATGAATTATTGGAAAAACAACATTTTTTAACGAGAAAAATTAATAAGCAGAATGATAAGATTAATTACATACTAATTATAGGGTCTTTTATTATTTGTTTTTTATCGATAGTATTGTTTTTGTGGAAAAGGAAGAATAATAACTTACGAAAAAAATACCAACACCACTTTGATACAGTATTAAAATCGTCAGATCAAACCATAAATCCCAAAATAACATTCAACAAAAATATTGAAAATAATAACATTACAGATATTAAAAAAAGTGTGTACAATAAAGTGATTCAGCAATTAAAAGAGTTTGAAAAAAATAAGGGATTCTTAAAGAGGGATATTAATGCAGTTCAGCTTTCAAAAAAATTAGATACAAACGCCAACTACTTAGGTCGAATTATTAAACAAGAATATAATAGGAGTTTTACTCAGTATATTAACAACCTACGCATAGACTATGTGCTTAACGAAATGCGTAACCAACAATTAATAAAATACTCAATTGCTGCTATAGCTAGAGAAGCAGGTTATAATAATCCCGAGCCTTTTTCCAAAGCCTTTAAAATTAAAACAGGCTTATACCCATCAGAATTCATAAAAAAAGTAAAAATCCAATAATAAACTTTAAATCAATTAAATACAAGTCTTTTTTTTAAAAAAAAGACTTGTATTTAAAATTAAGTGTTGACATTCTTAACAAAAGACTATAAGTTAGCATTAAATCTAAAAATATTTATTATGAAAAAAACTAGTAATTTAGAAAAATTTGAGCATTTAAAAATTCAAAATCAAAAAGTAATTGTTGGTGGAAATGGTGATGATGGAGGCCCCGGAAATAAAAAGAAGAAACTTCAAAAGCCCATTTTTGAATCTTAAATTCAATAAGGTTTAAACAAGATTTTTTAACTTTATCTATAACCGGCAATTTGTTAACTTGCTGGTTATTTTTTAATATTAATCGTTATTAAGTTATGAAACGTTTTTCACTTGTTCTCACAGGAGTAGTATTTATGTTTAGAGTCCAAGCCCAAGAGCTAAGTCCGCAGTTAGTTTTTGAGACAGATACTTTAAGCTGGTGGAAGCTAGACTCCAAAGCAAATGCAACCGAGGGAGTAAGTTGGAACAAGGCAACAGCTTACTTAAATACAGAGCACATACGCCCTAAGGCACAAATTACGGTAGCTATTTTGGATAGTAGTTTTGACTTAGAGCATAAAGGATTTTTAAACCTTATATGGAAAAATACTAATGAAATAGAGGGTAACTTGATTGATGATGATGCCAATGGTTATATTGACGACAGTAATGGATGGAATTTTCTAGGAACAAAAACAGATGGCAGCGCCTTAGGGTATTTGCTGATGGAAAAAACTCGTATTTTAAAGGATTTTGGAACTAAAAAATTTGACAGTTTAGCGTCAAAACACAAATTACCTTATAGTTACTACGAAGTAGAGAATTCTTACAATAAAACAATTCAGAATTTGAAAGAAGCTGTGGAACCTTACAAAAGCATAGAACCTAAGTATACACTGGCAATGAGTGTCTTAAACAAACATTTTGAAACCCCTATTACTGCAGAAAATCTAAAAACATTTAAGACCAAAGACAGTATTATTCAAGATTATATTAATTACGCAACACACTTTTTTAACCAAGGCTATCCGTATAAGCTGTTTATGAGCGAATATAATGATTATTTAAAGCGATTAAAAATCATAGTAAACCTCAGGTACGATAACAGAGTTTTGGTAGGAGACTCCAAGTATAATATAAAAGATAGAGTT
>CALLUG010000004.1 GCA_938011315.1 uncultured Flavobacteriaceae bacterium | reverse complement strand
ACAAAATAAGTTCGTAATTTTAGAGTAACAATACATAGGCAGTTTTTTAGATTAATAAATTGAATTTCAATGCCTTAATTTACTAAAAATCTGCCTTTTTTCCAATAAAAATCTGTCTAATTATTAATCGAACTCAGGTTACTAGCTTAAGCATCGTAATAACCCAAATTGAGCGTACTACTTTTTAAAGTTATCATTTTCTTTATAAATTTTTTATTGTTTTTATAATTTTTGTTTTTATAAAACTTTATGAAATTTCCGTTTGAATGAATACTAAAGGTTTGACTATTATAAACCACCAAACTAAAATAGGGAATGAGCCAAGAATAACGCTCTAGTTTATTGGCAAAATGCACAATAATTCCTTTAGGTCTTAACTCTATATTGGCGTAATTAATAGAGGTATATTGTGCATTTTTAGGAGTTAATCTACTGCTTAGTTCTTTTATTACTAGCCTACTGGAGCCTATCCCACCAGTTTTTATTATTTTTAAAAGCGAAAATGATTTTCCTAATACCTTTACACTCTCTTGTGTGTACTTATCATTTTTATAGCTTGTATTAAATATCATCTGTATGTGCTGCTAATTTAAACATCTTGTCATAAACGAGCTAATTGTAATTTTGATATTACAAAAATAAGGCAGTTCGTAAAATTACTTAAAGATTGCGTTAAACACCATATAAAAGCTAAACATTATTTTTCTTAAACGAAAATAATTAGGTTTCTAAACGGTCTATTTTATCTTTTAACGTTTTTACTTCTTCTAGCAATTTCCTTACATTTTTATCTGTTGAATAAATTTGATAAAGAACCACTATTAACATTACTCCAATAATAAGATTTTCCATTGTTTATTTTGTTTAGTTATAATATGAAATGTCAGGTCTAAATTAGATGTAAAGAATATAAAAAATCTCACATCTAATGAGTTCTTTTATAGAGCCTCAATCAAATATAAATATTTTGTTGTCTAAATGCTAATCAATTTTAATAAAAACCACAGCTTTATGTATAAATTGCATATTTTTCTTAAAATATTGTTTGCGCGTATAATATTTATCGCTTACGTATTTATGCGCGTTGCTCTTTAGTTTTTTAAGGAGGTTAAATAATTTTCGGCAGTCTCAAGATGTTTATGCTGTTTTTGGATAGGCATTTTATCAAACATTTTAACTAACATTGTCAATCTAGGGTTTGATAAAAAGAAATTACGGTGCACACTCATAAATCTCCAAAATAATCCATCCCAAACCGCTTGCCATTCTCCTTTTTTATAATTACTCATTTTTATGAGATAATTGCTTCCACTTATATATGGTTTTGTAGCCATTAGCCCGCCATCTGCAAATTGACTCATTCCGTAAATATTGGTTACCATAACCCAATCATAGGCATCTACAAAAAACTCCATAAACCACTTATACACTTCGTTGGGGTCAAACTCGCAAAGAAGCATAAAGTTGCCTAATACCATTAAGCGTTCTATGTGGTGGCAATACCCTGTTTGCAGTACTTTTTTTATAGTTTGATCCACAGGCAAAATGCCGGTGGTGGCATTATAAAAAGATTTTGGTATTTTCTTGTTAAACTTCCAAAAGTTACAAGTACGTTCTTCGCTTCCTTTGTATTGATATACGCCACGTATAAATTCTCTCCAACCTATAATTTGCCTAACAAAACCCTCGGTAGAGTTAATTGGAACATTATTTTTTTTGGCATAGCTTAAACAAGTATTAATAACATTTTTAGGGCTAATTAAACCGATATTGAGTAAAGGCGATAAAACGCTATGATTTAAGATTGAACTACCAGAAACAATAGCATCTTCGTATGAACCAAATTCCATAAAGCGATTTTCTAAAAATTGTATTAACCATGAGTTTGCGGTTTCAAAACTTGTAGGATATAGTTGGTGGTTAGTAAGTGTTCCTATATGATTTGAAAAATGCTGATTTACATAAGTTGTTGCTTCGTTATAATAACAATCTACATCTGGAAATTGTATTGACGGAGGCGTCTTTTTTGAAGGATATTTTTTTCTGTTTTCTGTGTCAAAAGTCCATTTGCCACCTATAGGTTTTTGGTTTGCATCTATAAGGATATTCCATTTTTTGCGCTGTTGAGTATAAAACGTAGTTTGATGATATTTTTTTTTATCATTTTCAAAAAATACATCTAAGTCATTTTTGTTATTAAGAAATAAAGGCGAATTGTATTGTGTTGTTGTAATAGCATTATCAGAAGCGCTTTTTTCTAATCGTTTTTCGAGCCAATTATCTGTTGGGTCAATATAGCTTATATGAGTAATGCCTTGACGTTTTAAATAACAAATAAACAAACGAATGTCTGAATGTTTTGTAATAGCATCGATGTAATGAACTTCTTCTATGGCTTTGTCATTTTTAAGATAGTCGGCATAGCGTTTCATTGTTGCTCTATGAAATGCAATCTTTTGTTTATGAAAATGATATTGATTAAAAAACAAATACTCTTCTATGATATAAAAAGCTGCGTTTTCTTCAAAAAGAGGAGAGGTTTCAAATAATTGATGAGGGAATAAGATATTAGCTTTTTTCATAGTTGTTTTTTCTACATCGTTGGCTGCAATATTTTACGTTTTCCCAATTAATTTTCCATTTTTTGCGCCATGCAAAAGGACGTTTGCAAGTGGCACATATTTTTTTAGGAAGATGTTGTTTTTTCATACTAAAGCTTAAGAACTTAACATAGATATACAAATAATACCAATTATTACTTTTATGAGCTACACTTAAATTTTCAATAAAATTGAGTTTCTGTATAAATATAAGCTTATTTTTAAAAACAAAACATTTAATGCCCCCTGTTTTGAAGCGAATTATTAAATTTGATACGTATTTTTGTTTAAAAATTATAAGATGGATATTATAGAAAAACTCCAATGGCGTTATGCTACTAAAAAGTTTGACGACACAAAATTAATTTCAGAAGAAAAATTACAAACACTAAAAACAGCATTTAATTTAACAGCCAGCTCCTATGGATTACAACCTGTTAAACTAACAATTATTTCTAACAAAGATTTGCAAAAAGACTTAGTAACAAGTACTATGGGGCAGGAGCAAATAGCTCAAGCCTCTCATGTATTTGTGTTTTGTATACCAACCAATATAGATACAAAGTACATTAACGCTTATTTTGATAGAGTAAGGGCAGTTAGAAATACCCCCGATGCTATTATAAATCCTTTTAAGACCTCTTTGATAGAAAGTTTTGGTAAAAAATCTGAAAAAGACATTAAATTATGGGCAACAAAACAAGCATATTTGACCTTAGGTAACATGCTAACCGTTTGTGCCTTAGAAGGTATTGATGCTTGCCCAATGGAGGGGTTTTATCCTGATGCTTACGACAAAAAATTAAACTTAAAAACTAAAAACCTGCAGTCTGTATTGTTGATGCCGGTAGGGTATAGGGCAGAAGACGATATGTTTGCAGATTTAAAAAAAGTAAGGAAACCTATTGAAGAAAGTATTTTTGAAATGAATTAGTACGACGTATGTTTCATAATAGTTAGCCCGTAACCAAGCATACCAACTCTGTTAGCTTGTTTATTAGCATTAGAGATTAGGTCTATTTTAGTAATTTTTAAATCATGCAAAATTTGTGCGCCAATACCAAAATCTCTAGTATCCATTTCTAAGTTTGGGGCTTTTAAAATTGTATCTTTTACTTGATTACTTTTCAAAATATGTAACCGCTTTAATAAATTGGACGATTTATGTTCTTTATTAATAAAAATCATGGCTCCCTTACCCGAGTTGTTTATTAGTTTAAACATTCGGTCTAGTTTTTTGTCTGCATTATTGGTTAAGGTACCTAAAATGTCATTATTAACTAAACTAGAATTTACTCGAGTTAGCACGGTATCATTTACAGACCACTGACCCTTTGTTAGCGCAATATGTACTTGGTCGTTTGTGGTTTGCTGGTAAGCCCGTAATCTAAAATTTCCAAATCGAGTTTCGATATTAAAATCTTCTTTTTTTTGTATCAATGAGTCGTGTTGCATCCGGTAAGCCACTAAAGCTTCAATAGATACAATTTTTAAATCAAACTTTTTTGCTACTGTTATTAATTCTGGTAATCGGGCCATAGTGCCATCGTCGTTCATTATTTCTACAATAACGCCAGCAGGCTGTAAGCCCGCTAATCTAGCAAAATCTATAGCTGCTTCTGTATGTCCTGTTCTACGCAATACCCCACCTTCTTTAGCCACTAAAGGAAATATATGTCCAGGACGAGAAAGTTCAAAAGGTTTTGTTTGTGCATCTACAAGTGCATTTATCGTTTTTGCACGATCGCTTGCAGAAATTCCTGTAGTAACTCCTTTCCCTTTTAAATCGACAGATACGGTAAATGCTGTTTCCATGGGGTCGGTATTATTATTTACCATCATACCTAGGTCCAATGCTTTGCATCTACTTTCTGTAAGTGGAGTGCAAATAAGGCCTCTACCGTGAGTTGCCATAAAGTTAACAAGTTCTGGAGTTACTTTTTCGGCAGCGGCTAGAAAATCACCTTCGTTTTCGCGATTTTCATCATCTACAACAATAATTACTTTACCTTTCTTAATGTCGTTTATAGCATCTTCAATAGTATCTAGTTGTATTTTTGAGGTCATATTGTTGAGATTGTATTTGTTTTACTGTTACTGAACTTGTTTTAGGTCTCGATTCATTTTATGTTTAGCTACAAAGTAGTATATAAAGTATAAAGGAATTCCTAGTAGTATTAACATAACGATATATATTACAGGCTTATAGGTGCCAAATAATTTATTGAAATTAGATAAATTTATAAACGATTTAAGCAATGCAGTAATAAACATAATAAAAGCAATAACTCCTACCGTGGTTAATACTTTTCCTAAAACAGGAAATCCATTGTTGTTTAATATCAATCCTGTAACGCCTATTACAGCATAAGTAATATATAAGAATACAGACATTTTAGCGTAAGCACTGTAGTACGATTTGTAACGTAGTGCATCTACATAGTTTGAATTTACTAAATTACCACCGAATTTCAGTTCTTGTTCGCTATAACCTCTTTCGTTTAGTAGGGCTAAAGCTGTGTTTCTATAACGTTTATCGACGTTTTGTTGATGGAAATTTTTAAGAAAGTTGATTAATTTTTCATCAGGATAACGTTTTAAATTAACGTACGCGTCCGAGTTACTATCTAGCAAAGCTGTAGTGTTGCTTTCTGTTAGAGTTAATGGTGTAGAAAATCGTTTCACTAAAGGCTCTGTTATTTCTCCAAGATCTAATATTGTTCGATCTCTTGTTGCTCTATGGGTAAAATAAATGCTTAACGGAAACATTACAATTGTAGCTATCCATGTGGCCAAAACGGGGTTTATATTTCCTGATTCTGCACTGTTTTTGGAGAAAAGACCTATAAACAAATAAGCCAAAAATAATAACACAGCAATTATTATAGGTAAGCCAATACCTCCTTTTTTTATTAATGCCCCTAGTGGTGCTCCAATAAAAAAGAGTACGATACACATAAAAGCCAATGCAAATTTATCGTAATAAGAAATAACATGTTTATTAAGATTTTTTTCTACAATAGAAAGCGATTTTTGTTTTGCCTTAAAGATTTGCAACGTTGTTTTTGTTGTGTTTATAGCTCGATTTAGGAGGTCAATTTTCTGTTTTGTGTTAAACAGGTGTAGTATACTAGTTTCTTTAAAAATAGAATCCTTATGAATACGATGCTTAGAGGCATAATTAGAAACTTTAGAACGATTTGTTAAATTTTTAGATAAACTTTTATAAGCTTCAAGGTTTTTTATTTTAAGGGTGTCTATTTGTTTGTCTAAACCGCTAACACCTAACATAGTTGATTTTATGGTATTCGATTTTTCTTCAAAATCAACATCATTAAGTTCGGATAAATCAAAAACCAAAGTGTATTTTTCAAATTTTGTTTTTAGGTGTTCTCTATCATTTTTAATACTGTTTAGCTTTCTTTTTGAGGGTAGTATATCTTTATAAATATGTCCATCAAACAAAACTAATTTTAGTGCGTTAGAAGTTTCACTGCTTACAAAATGTCCTGTTTTTGAAATAATAGTGGTTTCGTATGATTTGTTTTTTTCATCTTCTTTTTGATGAATAGTAACTCCTCTTAGAGAATCTTTGTTTTTTCCTTTTTTTTCTAAAACTTTAATATTTACAGAGGCACCTAATTGATTAAATTGTCCTTCTGCAATAGCAAATGAAGGTTTTAGTTTCGCCAAATTTTTCCTTAAACTTAGAAATTCAAATTCTGCCCTTGGAATTACATTGTTGGCAAAGAAAAAGGTTATAATCGATAACGCTACAATAAAAACACTAAGTGTTTTCATGGCGCGTTGCAGAGAAATTCCGGTAGATTTCATTGCTGCAAATTCATAATTTTCAGCAAATTGCCCAAACATCATAATAGAGGCTAATAAAATAGTAAGCGGCAGTACTAAAGCTACAATTCGTGGTGTTACTAGTAGCAAAAATTTCAAGATAATACTTAAATCTAATTCTTTGCCCGCAAGCTCTTTAATATGCACCCACACAGCTTGAAGCACAAAAATGAACATTAGTATAATAAATACACTAAAAAACGTTTTTAAGTATGTAAAAAGAATGTATCTATCTAGTATTTTCAAAGCTAATCTAGATTATTGATGTAGTAATCTTTGTATTTATCTTCGTTAAAAGTAAATAGAGTTTTAGGCAATGGTTCGTTTGTTTTAAAAGCATTAACAGTAAGCGTTGTTTTGGTGTTATTTTTTCCGATTTCTATAAGGTTATAAATATGTTTTGTTTTGAGGTCAATTCCTAAAAGAATATGTTTTATTTCAGATTTTGAGTCGATAGGATTCAGCTTAACGTATTGTATTTTTCGTCCTCTTACATTTTGAATAATATCCATAGTATAATTATATCCTTTTTCATAAAAAGATAACATTTTACTTGGTGTAATGGTATTGTCATCTTCAGCATTTTCGGTAGATATCGTAACCTCTTCATCTTCTGGGCTTATATTATAAAGTTTTGTACCATCAAATATTCTTGTAATTCCTAGTATGTTTAATCTGTATTTTTCGCCCTGCATAGTAACATCTCCACGAGTTTCTTGATTAATGTCTTCTTCTTGGTTGGAGAGAACGTGTTTAAAATCTATTGCTATATTATCGTAAGTTTTAATTTTACTAGATACTTCTTCCAATAAGGCCTTTGCTTCGTTAGAGTTTTGCGAAAAACTTAATGTTACTAATGTTAGTGCAATACATAAAAGACTGTTCTTTTTCATTTTTGTTGTTATTATTAAATATAATTATATTTCATTTTCGAGTAATTGCTCTAAAGCAACAAAATCGGGGATTAACACCTGTCTTGCTTTACTGCCCTCAAAAGGACCAACAATACCAGCGGCTTCTAGCTGGTCTATTAAGCGACCTGCTCTATTGTAGCCTAACTTTAATTTTCGTTGTAATAATGAGGCAGACCCTTGTTGTGCTGTTATAATAACTTCGGCTGCTTCTCTAAACAATTTATCTCTATCAGAAATGTTTATATCAACACTTGTGCCACTTTCTTCGCCTACATATTCTGGTAATAAATACGCTTCTGGATATGCTTTTTGTGAACCTATAAAATCGGTAATAGCTTCTACCTCTGGGGTATCTACAAAAGCACATTGGATACGGATTAAGTCATTACCTTGCGTGTATAACATATCACCGCGTCCTATAAGTTGATCTGCACCAGAACCGTCCAAAATAGTTCTAGAATCTATTTTTGAAGTTACCCTAAAAGCAATACGAGCAGGGAAATTTGCTTTTATAATCCCTGTAATTACATTTACTGAAGGGCGCTGGGTTGCAATAATTAAATGAATACCAATAGCACGCGCTAGTTGTGCTAGCCGGGCAATTGGTGTTTCCACTTCCTTTCCGGCTGTCATTATTAAATCGGCAAACTCATCGACAACCAATACAATATAAGGAAGGAATTGATGTCCATCGTTAGGATTTAGCTTTCTTGCTTTAAATTTTTCATTGTACTCAGTAATATTACGGCACAATGCGTTTTTAAGCATTTCGTATCTATTATCCATTTCTATACAAAGTGAATTAAGCGTGTTAATAACTTTAGTATTGTCTGTAATAATAGCTTCTTCTATATCTGGAAGTTTTGCTAAGTAATGTCGCTCTATTTTATTAAAAAGTGTAAGCTCTACTTTTTTGGGGTCTACTAAAATAAATTTTACCTCTGCAGGATGCTTTTTGTACAACAAAGAAGTTAGTACAGCATTTAACCCAACCGATTTTCCTTGCCCTGTAGCTCCTGCCATTAGTAAATGGGGCATTTTGGCAAGGTCAACTACAAACGTTTCGTTACTTATATTTTTTCCAAGAGCAATAGGCAGTTGCATTTCAGATTTCTGAAACTTTTGAGATGCAATAACAGAACGCATCGATACTATAGTAGCATTTTTGTTAGGAACTTCAATACCGATAGTGCCTTTGCCTGGTATAGGGGCGATAATACGAATACCGAGTGCCGATAGCGACAAGGCAATATCGTCTTCTAAATTTTTTATTTTAGAAATTCTTACACCAGCTTCGGGTACAATTTCATAAAGCGTTACCGTGGGACCAATAGTTGCTTTAATACTAGAGATGCCTATTTTGTAATTGTTAAGAGTTTCTACAATTTTATTCTTATTGTTTTCTAACTCTTCTTGGTTAATAGTAATTCCTTCTATATCATACTTTTTAAGTAATTCTAAATTCGGAAATTGATATTTACTTAATTCTAGAGTAGGGTCAAAACGTCCAAAATCTTCTACAAGCTTATCAGAGAGGTTACTGTGTTCAGATTTTTCCTCAACTACTTTTTTTACCTCTATAGCGACGGAGTCTTCAACATCTACGGTAGCTTCTTCCAAGGGAATTTCTATATCTAATGTGCTGTTTGAGCTATCCGTATTAGATGCGTTTTCTTTGTCGCGACTAAGATTATTATCCAAGGGAATTTCAAAAGATGATTTAATTGCTTCTGCTTCAGCTGTTAAATTGTTGTCAAGAATACTGTGTTCTGTTATGTTTTCTTTTTCAGATTTAAATTCTTTTGAAAGTCTTTTTTTTGTGCTTTTAAAAAACACAGCAATATGTTGTGCTGTTAGTTTAAAACGAATGGCTAAGTAAAATATAAGCCCCAAAATGAGTAGCAACAGTATCCCTATACTTCCTATGTAGTCTTGCAGAAAGCTATTGATTTCAAAACCTATTGTTCCTCCTAAAATAGAATTGTTACCTGCAAAAAAAGAGAAACATATAGAGGTCCAAATTACAATTAATGTTCCCCAAAACCAATGTTTCCATAGTCTTGATTTATTAAGGTTCGTTAAAAGATACACTCCAGAAATAAAAATTAACCCAGAAAATATAAACGATGGCACTCCAAAACCTTGATAAATAAAAAGATGACTCAACCAAGCCCCAATTTTACTTAACCAATTTTTTGTTTTTACCTCTCTAGATGAAAATTCTGAAAGTGCACTTTGATCTACATCTCCTGTGAAAAAAAAGGATACAAAGGCAAGAAAAAACAAAACACTAATAATGAGCAGCGCACTTCCAAAAATTAATTTCTGCTCATTAGTAAGTTTAAAGTTTATTTTTTTTGTCTGTTTTACTTTAGCGTTTTTTTGTATTGTCTTTTTTTTAGCCATTACTAATGGAGGTTATAACAAAGCAAAAGTACAAATTACTAATGGTAACAAAATAGTATTTCAAAAAATTAGTCTTGCAAATTATATTTTATCTATTTTATTTTAGTGCATCTATAACAGCATCATAATTTGGTTCGTCTGCAATTTCTGTAACTTGCTCTGTATGAGTAATAGTTCCTTCTGGATTAATTACAACAATGCATCTGGAGTGTAAATGCTCAAGGGGGCCATTAATAAAGCTAACGCCATATGCTTTTGCAAAATTATCATTTTTATAATCTGCCAAGTGTGTAATGTTATTTAACCCCTCCGTGCTACAAAACCGTGCTTGTGCAAAAGGTAAATCGCGAGAAATGCAAATTACATTTACATTTTCCATTTTGTTCATCATTGTATTAAATGTTCTTGTAGAAGTGGCACAAGTATTAGTATCTATACTAGGAAATATATTCAATACAACATAATTACCCTTATAGTCTTTTAGTGTTTTTGTTGATAAATCTGCTGCTGTTAATTCAAAATTTGGAGCTGTAGTACCTACTTTAGGTAAATCTCCAGAGGTTTCGATAGGCTTGCCTCCTAAGGTTAATTTTGCCATTATTTTTATTTTTTTTATTACGGTAAACTTACTACTTTAATTGTTGTAACCAAAACGAGAGTTTAATTTTGATTATCAATTACAGTTATTGAAACATAATTATAATCAATTTTAATTATACTTATTAAGAATACATTTTATTAAATTTGTAATTACACATTAAAATAAATCTGAATATTATGAATAGTACTAATGGCGACATATCAAAATGTCCATTTATGGGAGGAAAACAAAAAGAAACTGCTGGTAGTGGTACAACAAATCGCGATTGGTGGCCCAACGAATTGAAATTAAATATACTGCGCCAAAATGCAGCTAAATCTGATCCTATGGGTAATGATTTTGATTATGCTAAGGCTTTTAATAGCATTAATTTTTCCGAACTTAAAAATGATTTAGTTAACTTAATGACAAGTTCTCAAGATTGGTGGCCGGCAGATTACGGACATTATGGAGGTTTTATGGTTCGTATGGCATGGCATAGTGCAGGAACTTATCGTGTTGGCGATGGTCGAGGAGGAGCTGCTTCTGGGACGCAGCGTTTTGCACCACTAAACAGTTGGCCAGATAACGGAAATTTAGATAAAGCACGTTTACTGTTATGGCCTATCAAAAAAAAATATGGTAAAAAATTGTCTTGGGCAGATTTAATGATTTTGGCAGGAAACTGTGCTATGGAATCTATGGGCTTTAAAACATTTGGTTTTGCAGGTGGACGAGAAGATGTTTGGGAACCAGAGCAGGATGTGTACTGGGGATCCGAAACAGAATGGCTTGGAAATGAACAACGTTATGCCGAAGGCGACCTTGAAGGCCATTTAGGAGCAGTACATATGGGGCTTATTTACGTTAATCCAGAAGGACCAAACGGAAATCCAGACCCTATAAAATCAGGTCATGACATTAGAGAAACTTTTGGACGTATGGCTATGAATGACGAAGAAACAGTTGCATTAATTGCTGGAGGACACACTTTTGGGAAGGCCCATGGCGCTGCTGATCCGGACAAATACGTAGGCAAAGAACCCGCAGGAGCTACTATTGAAGAAATGAGTACAGGGTGGAAAAACACATTTGGCACAGGCGTTTTGGAAGACACTATTACTAGCGGTATAGAAGGCGCATGGACACCAAATCCGACGCAGTGGGACAGCGACTATTTTGATGTATTATTAAACTATGATTGGGAATTAACAAAAAGTCCTGCAGGAGCTCACCAATGGACACCCACAGCAGCTTCAAATGCTAGGATGGCACCTAGAGCAGGAGATGCGTCCAAAACGCAAGCATTAATGATGACTACGGCAGATATGGCTCTTAAAATGGATCCTACTTACTTAGAAATTTCTAAACGCTTTCATGCCAATCACGAAGCCTTTTCAGAAGCCTATGCAAGGGCATGGTACAAACTAACGCATCGTGATATGGGACCTATTTCTCGTTATTTGGGACCAGAAGTTCCTAAAGAAATACAGCTATGGCAAGATCCTATTCCAACAGGAGCAACCCTAAGCGATACAGACATTAATACACTAAAAACTACAATTCTTGCCTCTGGACTTACAATAGCTCAATTAGTAACTACAGCTTGGGCCTCGGCATCAACATTTCGTGGGTCAGATAAGCGTGGTGGAGCAAACGGTGCGCGTATTAGACTAGAACCCCAAAAGAGTTGGGAGCTAAACCAACCAAAAGAACTTGCTTCAGTATTAGCAACTTACGACACAATACAAAACCAATTTAAAGGCGATGTATCTATTGCAGACTTAATTGTTTTAGGGGGCTGTGTAGGAGTAGAACAAGCTGCAAAAAAAGCAGGGCATGATATTAGTGTGCCATTTACATCGGGTAGAGGAGATGCACTTCAAGAACATACGGACATTGACTCTTTTAATCATTTAGAACCTAGAGCCGATGGATTTAGAAACTACATTAAAAACGATCAACAAATAGCTGCTGAAGAGTTACTTATAGATCGTGCTCAGCTATTAACACTTTCTATACCAGAAATGACTGTTCTTGTAGGAGGCTTACGTGTTTTAGGAATTAATTATAATAATTCCAAACACGGGGTATTTACAGAAACCATAGGAGCATTAACCAACGATTTTTTTACTAATATTTTAGATTTTGCGACAACTTGGAAAACTACTACAGAAGATGATAGTCTGTTTGAAGGGCGTAATCGAGCTACAGGAAACTTGCAATGGACAGCTACTAGAGCAGATTTAATTTTTGGCTCTAATACAGAATTAAGAGCCGTAGCAGAAGTGTATGGCTGCGATGATGCTGACAAAAAATTTGTAAACGATTTTGTTGCCGCATGGACTAAGGTTATGAATTTAGACCGTTTTGATTTGAAATAAATATTGAATATCATTTCTATATCCAGAGAGTAGTTAGAAATTGTATTTCTAGCTACTCTTTTTTTATTTAGCAATGACAATTTATATTTCAACCACAGAAATATTAACCTAAAACATTGTTTATTTTTGCAAGGGATTTTTATATCTCTAATAATAAATTTACATTAGCATAAAATACAAGTAAATGTCAGGAAACACTTTTGGTTCTGTATTTAGAATAAGTACATTTGGAGAGTCGCACGGAGAGGCTATCGGAGGTGTTATAGACGGTTGTCCATCGGGGCTTAACATTGATTTGGAAGCAATACAAGCCGAAATGGATAAACGCAAACCTGGACAATCAAACATTGTAACACAACGTAAGGAATCGGATAAGGTTAAATTTTTATCTGGGATTTTTGAAGGAAAAACAACAGGAACTCCTATTGGATTTATTATTGAAAACGAAAATCAAAAATCTAAGGATTACTCGCATATTAAAGACGTTTATCGTCCAAGCCATGCCGATTATACTTATGAAAAAAAATATGGACATCGCGACTATAGAGGAGGTGGGCGTAGTTCTGCACGTGAAACAGCCTCTAGAGTGGTTGCAGGAGCTATAGCAAAACAAATTTTAAATACTATTACAATAACAGCGTTTACAACTTCCGTAGGCGATATCTGTTTGGATAAACCTTATCAAAAATTAAACTTTTCAAAAATAGAAGATACCCCTGTCCGCTGCCCCGATAAAGAAACGGCAGAAAAAATGATTAATAAAATACAAGACGTTAGAAAACAAGGTGACACCATAGGAGGGGTAGTAAGTTGTGTTATTCAAAATGTTCCTATCGGTCTAGGTGAGCCTGTTTTCAATAAATTACATGCCGAATTAGCTAAGGCCATGCTATCTATAAACGCTGTAAAAGGATTTGAATATGGTAGTGGTTTTCAAGGGACTAAATTAAAGGGTAGCCAACATAACGATTTGTACTATCCAGATGGTAGTACTAGGACTAACTTTTCTGGAGGTATTCAAGGAGGAATAACTAACGGAATGGATATTTACTTTAAAGTAGCGTTTAAGCCCGTAGCAACAATTATGCAAAAACAAGAGGCTTTAAACAATCGTGGAGATCTTACAATGATGCAAGGTAAAGGACGCCATGACCCTTGTGTAGTCCCCAGAGCAGTCCCTATTGTAGAAGCTATGGCAGCATTGGTCTTGGTAGATTATATGCTATTAAATAATATGTATAAATAATAATCTACAAATCACTGTAAATAAAATAATTGATTAAAATTAAACTTACTTTTTTAAACAAAAATCAAATTACTCTTTATGAAAAAACTCGCATTACATTGGAAAATTTTAATAGGAATGATACTCGGGATTATTTTTGGATTTTTAATGAATTCAATATCGGGAGGAAAAGAATTTGTAGGTGATTGGGTGTCTCCTTTGGGGACTATATTCATCAATTTATTAAAGTTAATTGCCGTTCCATTAATTTTAGCTTCCTTAATAAAAGGAATTGCCGATTTAAAAGATATTACAAAAATAAAAGTTATGGGTCTTCGCACTATAGGCATTTATGTAGGTACTACTGTCATTGCTATTATTATAGGGCTAAGCATTGTAAATATTGTAAAACCTGGCGCAGGAATGTCCCCAGAAACAATTACCAAAATAAAGAACACGTACCAAAACTCTGATGGCGTTAAAGATAAGCTCATGAAAGCTGAAATGCAAGCAGATGCAGGGCCACTTCAAGCTGTAATTGATATTTTTCCTAAAAATATATTTAAAGCTTTAGGGGATGCAAAAATGCTTCAAATTATCTTTTTTGCTCTATTTGTAGGAATCTGTTTACTATTAATTCCAAAGAAGAAGGCGAAACCTTTAATTAAATTTTTCGATTCGCTAAACGAAGTGGTTATGAAAATGGTTGACTTGATTATGCTTTTTGCTCCCTATGCCGTTTTTGCTCTATTAGCCAATGTTATTATTTCTTTTGATGATACCGATGTATTAATAAAACTATTATTATACGCTTTTTGTGTTGTATCAGGGTTATTATTGATGATTGTGTTTTATTTGCTTTTGGTTAGTATCTATACCAAAAAATCACCAATATGGTTTTTAAAACAAATAAGTCCAGCGCAGTTACTAGCTTTTTCAACTAGTAGTAGTGCAGCAACTCTACCAGTAACTATGGAGCGTGTAGAAGAGCATTTGGGCGTAGATAAAGAAGTTTCTGGATTTGTACTACCTGTAGGGGCAACTATAAATATGGATGGTACGAGTTTGTATCAAGCTATAGCAGCTGTATTTATTATGCAAGTTATTTGGCCAGAAGGCTTGACCTTTACAAATCAACTGTTAATAATCGTTACAGCCTTACTAGCATCAATAGGTAGTGCCGCCGTACCTAGTGCAGGTATGGTTATGTTAGTCATTGTTTTGGAAACTGTAAATTTTCCTGCCGAATTACTTCCTATAGGTTTAGCATTAATTTTTGCAGTAGACCGCCCTCTAGATATGTGTAGAACTACTGTTAATGTTACTGGCGACGCTACGGTATCTATGCTAGTAGCTAAATCTTTAGGTAAATTAGGCGACCCTAAACCAAAACATTGGGATGACAATTTGAATAATGTAAAATAAATTTACTGGAGTAGCATTATGTCATTAATTAATATTACTAAACCCCTAGTTTCTGCCCATTGGCTACACGCTAATCGCGAAGCTAGTAATTTGATTATTTTGGATGCTACAATAAAGAAAATAAATAGCCATAGTAACACGTTGGGGCAAGAACTATCTATTCCTGAAACTCGCTTTTTTGATTTAAAACAAGACTTTAGTGACCAAACGGCGGAATTTCCAAATACGATACCAACAGAAACTCAGTTTACTGAAGAAGCACAAGCCTTAGGAGTTTATAAAAATAGTGCAATCGTTATTTATGACAAAATGGGCATTTACTCTAGTCCGAGAGCTTGGTGGTTATTTAAAACTATGGGATTTAATAATGTAGCCGTTTTAGATGGTGGACTTCCAGAATGGGTATCTAAAGGCTATAACACTAGTCCTTTCGTAGAAAAATACAATAACAAAGCAGGTGATTTTGAAGCTAAATATAATCCTAAATTAATACACTTTTTTGAAACTATTAAAACAGCTTCAACAGACAAGAGCCAACTTATTATAGATGCTCGATCTGCAAGTCGATTTAGCGGAAAAACAAAAGAACCAAGAGCAGGGTTGCGAAGTGGCTGTATTCCAAATTCTATAAATATTCCTTATACAACGTTGCTTAATGGATATACTTTAAAACCTATTGAAGATTTAAAAGTAATATTTAAAGATATTGACAAAAACAAACCTTTAATTTTTAGTTGTGGCTCAGGAATTACAGCTTGTATATTAGCTTTAGCCGCAACGCAGCTTAACTATAACAACATATCTGTTTATGATGGTTCATGGACTGAGTGGGGAAGTTTAGTAAGTTAATGTACTGTATTGAATTATTCTATTTTACATAATATAATTTATAGAGCAAAAGTATTTGTAAGCTATAATTCTATATTATGTAAAATATCCCACAATGTTCGCGGTCTTTTAAAAAAAACTGTATTGCTGGGGTTATTAAACATTTGTCTAGCTTTTAGATAGCTTCATAATTCTCGTATTTAATAATAATCCTACAAGATTTTTCCTACGACATTCTCGTTAGGTTTCCGCAAGAGTATAAAATTTCCCCACCACATCGTCCACACAAAAATTTCTATACACTTGCTCAATGTAGAACTCCAATTAAACATTTTTAGATTTGAGAGCTTTAAAAACTTTAGAACTGAATTTGAAAATTACGATTGTCAAGAACTCATAATATTTATCTTTTTTCCTTGATGAAAAAAGAAACAAAAAAATCAAGGCTGCACAAAACTTTGGAAACAATCACGACTCAATCGCTATATTTTAGAAAACATTGTAACTCATTAAGAATACTTTGAACTAACTTTAAGCCTTGTTATTATTAAGAATATGTATTGCTAGCCCTCTAAAATATAGACGCTCTTTCGCCTATTGTTTTGACCAAAGTTTTCTGAGGCCGTTTGCCCAACGCATCATCTGGGGAAAGATGCAAGTTCTATTTTACATAATATTACAAAACTAAACTTTTAGTTTATTTACTATATTATTTAAAGCGTACTTTTCTAATTCCTCTATAGCTTTACTTGATATTTTAATTTCCCAATTAGATAAACTGGGCATTAAACTAACCTCATTATTTACAAAGAAATTATTGTTGGAATCTTGTAATTCCTTAGATGGAATGAAATAAACAACTCTTGGTTGTTTATCTATAATTAAAATTAAAGCGATAAACAAGTTGTCGTTTAGTTCTCCTAAATCTTGTTTTGCAATTTTAATACTTTGTTTTACAGTATCTAAATCTAGTGGTAGTAAGTATATGTGATGTTTTCCTATTAAAAAATCTACTCCTTCCCTCCCATCGGTTTTGGTGGTTAATTCTAAGTTATAGGTTGATAGTTCACTTATTAAGAATGTTTCGATGTGATTCACGTTAGATTTTATTTTCAAAACTGAAAACTCCTGATATATAGTTCTCATCAATTCCTATTGAGTATTTATCATTAAATTCTCTTGCAGGAACATATGATAAGGCAATTTTTTTACTTGATATATAATTTTTATAAGTACTAAGTGATGATAGTTTTGGGCCTTGTGATGAAATAATAATATTACAATTTTTATATTCTTCTATTTTCTGATTTAATATTCTTGAAGAATTTATTACATCATAACTATTAAACTCTACTTTTTCTATTTCTATAAAGTTATTGTTATTTAGTCCATTATTTCTCTTATCGTTATCAAATTGATTACCTGTCTGACTGAATACAACAACTTTTGAAGGCTCGTAATATTCAGTAAGAGAATTTAGACGACTACCATCAAATCCAGTGATTATAAATAATACAAGGTTTTTATCTAAGTCAAAGACTCCTGAATGTTTAAATAGCAAACGTGGGTTTTTGTGATTTTTTGTTAACCAATCATCACAATATTTTTCAGGTTTAAAGTATATATAGTTAATACTATTATGTGTTTTTTTAAGAAAAAATAACAATGTCCATATAGTTTCACGAGGAATAGTAGTGATATTTAATAAAACATTATCCGAATCAATATCATATTCGTTAAAAAACAAGTCCAATGTTTTCCAATTATCTATTGAACTCGAATAATTCAATTCTATTTCATTTACTTTAATCTCAACACCTGATTCATCTATTTTCTTTATGAAATTAGATTTACTTTCATTATTCATAAAAGCATAATCTTGATAATAAATTAATATAACCTTTTCTATATTATTCTCTTTTAAAATTATATCTGTACCAGACATAAATCTATCTTCCCAACCTAAAACAGTTATTAATGTTTTATTCTCCATTTTAAAATAATAATTCAAGTTGATTGTCATTAGCATCATCTTCATCTGCAAAGAATGGAATCTCTTTATTCCTTATAGCGGCGTCTAAAAAAGCTTTAGCGGTAATTGGAAAATGAGAATATTGTCCGTGAGAATCTAATCCATATACTGGTAACATTATTCTGTTTGGTACATATAAAGGTATTTTAATTCCTGTTGCTTTATGACCTACCATTCTTTTATATAATAAAGTGCTTCTTAAAGATGCATTTATTATTTCATCTATTTGTTTTTGTTCTTCTTCATTAGAAACCTGAGAAACAATAAAATTTAGAGCTCTGGGTTCTGAAATATCTTCATTTTTAAGTCTTTTTTTCAAATAAATAATTAATTGATTGAAAAAATTATTTATTTTTTTCCCTAATTCTTCTGAACAATTTTCTATTTCAGAATCAATATCCTTGATTTTTTCCCAAAAAGTTTCACTTCTATTCAGAATTATATCTCTTTGAATATTTGGAGGTATTTGTGTTACCGTATCAGAACTAGAGTTTGCTAATTGTTTTTCGTACATATAGTAAAGTGGAGTCAATAAGTTTCGTATTACACCCGTTGAAACGTCAACAAGAGTTTCAAAACCTGAATAAATAGGAACATTGGCTTTTGAATTTCTTTCTCTAAAATAAATTGCTCTACCATATTTAGCTACGTAGTCGCCTATTTGAGTTTTTTTTGGGTTAGGATATTTTTCGTTAGCCTTTTCCCTCGCTTTTTCTCTACCTTCTTGTAATCCTTTTTCAAAGCTTTCACTTTCTGACAGAAATTCATCAACACTAACATCAATTTTAGCAATATTTAACCTTTTAGAAATAACATCTCTAGCGAACTTATTAAATTCCGAATCTTTATTAAATATTCTTCTTGTTAAGTCAATTTTGACAAAATCGTGACCTTCTAAAATAACACCTCCTGTAGATGTTACAAATGATGGTTTAATATCTGCTGTAGCTACTTTAAAACTGAATAATTTATTATCTCTATAAGATACCCAAGAATTAATTATTTCTTGATGTATGCTTCCTAAATCCTGTATGTCATCAAAAAATAGAGAGAAATGAGAGTTTTTTAATTTTGGTATGTTTTTAAGTTGTTCTAAAAAAGGGATAACAGTATTATTAAAAGAAAATGCAAAATCTATGAAACTTTCAAAATCTTCATTATTTAATTTTCTTTGACTAGCATTAGCCTCTTTATTAAGAAATAGCTTAACACTATTAAATAATGGCATACCTACAGGAAAGTCAGATTCTAAAATAAATGAAAGGTTTTTTAAGATAAGTTCTTCGATATCTTTTGTTAAATCGAGATTTGCAGAACTGTCAATAAAAGTTTCGCAAATGCAAGAAATTATGTTTATGCACAAAAAGTGCTCTACAACTACACTTTTTTTGTTATTATTCTCATACAATAAGTATTCTCTTTTACTAAAAAGAGGATGTTTACTGGGAATATGAATCCCTACTACATCAAACTTGTTTTTCACTTCTGGATTAGCGTATTGAACAGGAAAAGAATAGTATCTTAAGGTAGAGGTTTTGCCACTACCTCGTACTCCTATTAATAAAATGTTACGGGTCGATTCAAGGAACCTAGTATAAATATTTTCTTTAATATAAAACTTTATGAATTGCTCAACACTAACATTGTTTGGCCTATCAAATACAAAAGGATTTTCCATAATTATTAAGTGTTTAAAGAGTTTATATTTTCAATTAATGTAGAGATTTCATAATCTTTATCTTTACTTATAAAATACTCTTCAGCTTCCTTTTTGATTTTTTCAGTACTAGTTTCTCCTGGTATAGGATATCTATCTTCAAAATTTATGTGGCTTAAGTCTATTTGTATAGGCATTTCATCTTTTGTGAAATTATATTGCACTGATACATATTTAAATCGCTTTAATACATTCGAATAATATTTTGTGTATCTTCTTTCAATATCTAATTTAACTGCCCTGTAATAGGTGAAGTGCATTAATTCTTTAAATTCTTCTTGTGCATTTTCATCAAAATCTTTTGGTATATCAATATCATAAGTGATAGAGATTCTTTCTAAGTTTCTATCTATCTCTATATTGGTTACCTGAGCGTACCTGTGATAAACTTTACTATCTTGTTTTATTAAATCTTTTTCTAGCAGTAAAGAACAGGTTCTTTGTTTTCCTTCTGCTAATTCATCTGAAAATCTGAGGATAGCTGCTAATTCTTGTAATTGTATTTTGTCTTCTCCTAAAAAACTATCAGATACATCCTTTAATGTATCTCTAGAGCCGTCTTTAGATATACCACTATGTGAACTTGCTCCTAATGTTATAAGCCTTCTTTCATTTCTGTAGTTTTGAACGTTATTTCTATATTTATTATAGATTTCAGCAATTTTTTTCACTGATTCGTGTTCCTCTCTTCCATAAATATTTCCTACATCGTGAAACAAAATCATTAATGCCAAACAATAAATTTCTTTTGGAGTAAACTTTAAAAACTCTTCCTCTCCTATTACTTTATATGCTCTTTCTAAAACATCTTGTATGTGTTGCTCGCTATGGTCAGACAAATCAGGTTCTTGTCCTTTTATTTCTTTAAAAAAGTTATCTCCTTCCATAGCGTTTCTAACGCTAGTATATTCACCATATAAATGCTCCCCTTTTTGTTTTTCTAATTTATCAATAAAGTGGCGTTTCATAGCCTTTTCAAATGTAGTTTCAACCCAACTCATACTAAAGAATATGTTTTAATTTTTTTAAAAATAGCTTCAGCTAATATTGGAGGTACAGCATTACCTACTTGTTGCTGCTTTTGGTCTAAAGAGCCTATGAATTCATAATGGTCTGGGAAAGACTGTAACCTTGCTGCTTCTCTTACAGACAATCCTCTATCTTCCAAAGGATGTATCATCATACTCTTTCTGTAATTAGCTATTATTACAGCAGGTTCTTTTTCATTTAGTCTTCTATAAATACTGCTATGACACCTTGTATGGTCTTTATAATTTCCCATCAAACTCGCTGGGATATCATTCCAATTGTTGCCTTGTTTTATGTGTTTATATCTTTCGATTACAGTTTGTGAATTTTTAGATACATAATTTTGAGTAACAACTCTTTTATTACCTCTCATTTTTTTTGCATAAGTGGATGTAGCTTTCGCTTTATACTTTAGCTTATGCTCTGTAGAACCATTTTTTAGATTAGGTAAATCAGAAAGAGCTTCTTTAACTGTAATATGATTGTTTTCAAATTGTCCAATGGGGAAATCAAAAGCGATTCCTTTTCTAGAAGCTACAATAAAAATCCTTTCCCTTTTTTGAGGTACACCAAAATCAGCAGCATTAAGAATTTTAAAGCTTGGAGTGTATTTTAATTTATGCAAATCGTCACATATTGCTTTTAAAAAGAAACCATTATCCATTTTTTTTAGACCAGGTACATTTTCTATTACAATCCAATCTGGTTTTACCATTTCAATACTCCTCATAAACTCCTTAAAAAGCCAGTTTTTTGGGTTTTTAGAAGACCTTGTCTTTCTATTTGAATAGGAATAACCCTGACAAGGTGGACCACCAAATAATATTACTTCCTCATTATTCCTTTCAAATTTTATTTCTTTTATATTTTCTATACCATCAACTACTACTGTAGTTTTTTTATGATTAGCAAGATAAGTTTGTGCGGCATAAGGGTTATTTTCTATCGCCATTAAAACATCTACACCTGCATTCACAGCACCTGTTGCCATTCCCCCAGCGCCTGCAAAAATTTCAATACCAATCATATATTATCTTCTTTGAGTACAACATCTTTACAAACCTCTTTTAATACTTCGCAAGGTTCTACATCTATAGCTAAAGCTATTAGGTATAATTCGTCAGCTCTAAGCTTTGTACTTTTATTATTAGCCAATTCACTAAGTCGAGTTTTACTAATCCCTGTCTTACGAGATACGTCAGACCTGTTTACAGATTTTCTCGACAAATAAAGTCCTAAATCAGTCATTTTTGTCTGTTTTTATGAATATAAATTTACATAATCAGATAATTTATTCTGATTTTCTAAATAATTAATTTTTATTTTATCCGAATTATGATATATTTGTTCTGATAATCGGAATATTTAATCTTAAAACAAGAACAATGCCATATCCAAAATATACAAAAGCAGACTTAGAAAGAGTAGTATATACTCAACTTGATAATTTAAATACTATTCACGATTTACTTAGAGTAATGAAACTTCAAAATGAGTTGATAGAAAGTGCAAATAAGAAATTGAAAGATGAGATTATTGATTTTAAAAAGAAAGTTAATTATTCAACAGGCAAGAAATAATCCCATTCCATACATATTTTCCCTCCACTCCTCTGCCCTTTCAGCAAAAAAAGTATTCTATTACATTTTTTAAAGAAACTTTGGGAAAGGAAAAAAATCTAAAAAGAAAAGTAGTTATTTATAATCACTTTTTTCTCCCAAGCAAAGTTACATAACGCAGAACATTATAATACAATTAAAATATTACTATTTATAGTAAATTCATTGTATCATTAACTTTTATTTTACAATATTTCAAAATAAAATATAGCTAACCAAAAAACCCTTGTTAATACTCAAAAATGCAATACTAACAAAGGTCGTTTCAAACTGTACTTAAATAACAATCACAGTGCTCCCCACTCTTTAAGCGAATTTTCGTTAAACTCAATATAAGCATCGTTTCCTGCGGCTTTTGCTCCTGCTAAAGATTTTTTTGCTGCAGCAATCGCTTGTTTTTTATTTCCTGCTTTCGCATGGATTAAAGATTGCTGTCTTAAATACCAAAAACGAGGCTGATTTTTTGTCATTTCTACAGCTTTATCTATCCATGTTACTGCTTTAGTAATGTCTTTATTAGCGTCTAAATAGTACACTGCAGAAGCATAAAAATCTTGTGCCGATGGTCCATTCATTGTTGTCTCTATAGAAGCAAGTACGTTAGCTTCTGTAGGTACTGTAAAAGGAATACTCACATAAGTTTGCTCCCAGATAATATCAATAGTAGCAGCATCGTTTTTAATGTTATTAATGTCAATACTAAGTGTTTCTACTGTAAAAGGGATTGTTTCCACATTAACTGTTGTTTTTGCAGCAATTTTAGACTCATCCCAATTTTGCGGTGTTCCTCCGCCTTGGTATTCTGTATAAAAGTACACGTCCCACGATTTTGGATTAGGCTTAGTAAATATAGCATAAGTTCCTGCTTTTAGGCTTTGTCCATCAATCATAACATCGTCGCTAAAACTTATTTTTGTTCTTTGATTAGCTCCGGTGCGCCAAAGCGTTCCAAATTTTTGTAAGTCACCAAATATTTTTCTACCCTTAACCCCTGGTCTAGAGTACTCTAATGTAATATTAGTTAAGCCAACCTTTTGCTCTAGTTTGCTTAATGGGCTTGGTTGTGGTGTTTCAATTTGTGCATTTACTGAGTAGTTTACAGTAAAAATTAGGGCTAGTAACAGTAATTTTTTCATCTGTATAAATTTTAATTTTTAATTTAAGAAAATTCTTGGGTATAAAGTTACATAATTAAAAACTTAAGCAAAACTTAATTTAAGAGATTGTATCTTTGAAAAAAAAATTTGACAGATGAAAAAATATGCTGCTGAGTTTTTAGGTACCTTTATTATGGTATTTTGTGGTTGTGCCGCTATGATTATTAATAATCTTACAGGAGCAATTACTCACTCTGGTGTTGCAATTACTTGGGGGTTGGTTGTAATGAGTATGATTTACGCTTTTGGCGAAATATCTGGTGCGCATTTTAATCCTGCAGTTACTGTTGCGTTTGCTTATGCCAAAAAATTTTCATGGAAGGAAGTTCCTAAATACGTTATTGCTCAATTTCTAGGTGCATTAGCTGCAGCCTATATGTTGTTGTTTTTATTTCCTGAAAGTGAGTTTCTTGGAGGCACTAACCTCATAGAAGGGTTTAATCCTTATAAAGCATTTGTATTGGAGCTGTTATTAACTTATTTTTTAATGGTAGTGATCATAAATGTATCTACAGGAAGCAAAGAAATTGGCACTATGGCTGCTATCGCTGTTGGTGCCGTAATATTACTAGAAGCAATGTTTGCTGGGCCTATAACTAAAGCCTCGATGAATCCTATTCGCTCCTTAGCTCCTGCCATAGCTTCAGGACAGTTTAAGCATTTATGGCTTTATCTTATTGCACCATTTATAGGGGCTTTACTAGCGGTAATGAGTTGTAAATTTATTAAAGACGATAATTGTTGTTAAAAAATTATGAAAATATACAGACTACACAAAACACAAAAACTACCTATATCTGTAGACAAAGCTTGGGCATTTTTATCCGATCCTAAAAATCTAAAAACCATTACGCCGAATTATATGAGTTTTGACATTCTAACAGAAATTACAAAACCTATGTATGCAGGACAAATTATTCAATACATTGTAACCCCTGTTTTTAATATCAAAACTAAGTGGGTTACAGAAATAACACACGTTGTAGACAAAGCTTACTTTGTAGACGAACAACGTTTTGGCCCCTACGCTTTATGGCATCATAAACATTTTATAAAAGCTATTGATGGTGGCGTAGAGATGGAAGACATTATAGATTACAAAGTTCCTTTTGGTATTTTAGGCCGTTTGGTGCATCCAATATTAGTAAAGCCTAAATTAGAAGAAATATTTAATTACCGTCAAAAAAAATTAATCGAACTTTTTGGAAACTACTAATAAAACAGTTAATATTTTTTGGTTTAGGCGTGATTTACGACTCAACGACAATATAGGGCTATACCATGCCTTAAAGTCAGGAAATGTTCTCCCCATTTTTATTTTTGATACTCAAATTATAAGTAAGTTACCAGAAGATGATGCACGTATTACTTTTATATATAAACAACTAAAACAAATTAACGAAGTCCTAGAGCAAAATAATAGATCTCTAAAAATCTTGAAAGGAGACCCTAAGGCTGTTTTTTCTGAATTAATTAAAACATATCGTGTTAATACTGTATTTGCAAATCACGATTATGAGCCTTACGCAATTCATAGAGATAAGACGATTAAAGACCTTTTAGAGCTAAATGCTATTGCCTTTAAAACGTACAAAGATCAAGTTATTTTTGAACGTAATGAAATTGTAAAGGACGATGGGTTGCCTTATAAAGTCTATACGCCTTATTCAAAAAAATGGCTTGCTGCATATCAAAAACAAAACGTAAAGCAATACCCGTCTCAGCAATTAATTAAGGCGTTTATTGAACAACCATCTTCTTTTTTGAGCCTAAATGCTATAGGATTTAAAATTAACCCTGTTAGCGTTGCTTCCTACATAGTAACACCAGAGTTAGTTAGTGCATATCAAGCTACACGAGATTTACCGGGGGTGCAAGGCACTTCAAGGTTAGCCCCTCACCTACGGTTTGGAACAGTAAGTATTAGGGACATTGTACAACAAGCTAATCAACAGAGTGATATAACGTTTTTAAAAGAACTGATTTGGAGAGAATTTTTTATGCAAATTCTTTGGCATTTCCCCCACACTGTTACTAAAAGTTTTAAGCCAAAATATGAAAATATTAAATGGCGAAATAATAGCAAGGAGTTTAACGCATGGTGTGCAGGAAATACAGGATATCCCTTTGTAGATGCAGGAATGCGAGAGCTAAATGCAACAGGATTTATGCATAATCGTGTACGAATGCTAGTGGGTAGTTTTTTGTGCAAACATTTGCTTATCGATTGGCGATGGGGAGAAGCCTATTTTGCAAAAAAGCTAAACGATTATGAACTATCTAGTAATGTGGGTAACTGGCAGTGGGTTGCTGGTTGCGGAGTAGATGCGGCTCCCTACTTTAGGATATTTAATCCTCATACTCAAATTGAAAAATTTGATAAACAGTTGATTTATATTAAAAAATGGGTGCCAGAGTATCAAGAATTAAGCTATGTAGCATCACAAATAGTAGAGCATAAAACGGCAAGAGAACGTTGCCTAAAAGTGTATAAAGAAGCACTTTCTTAAAGCTATTGTTTTGTAATTAAAAAAAACTTAATATATTTAACAATTAGTAATATAACATATACAATTATGAATAACGATGATACATTAAACGAGTATGAAAATGAAAATCGTGTGCAATTTGGAAAACGCTTTGCAGCTCACCTTATAGATATTGTGGTCAATATATTTCTTGGTGCTTCTATTGGAGGGCTTTTAGGAACAAGTTTAAGCGAACTCTTTTTTCCAGATTCGTCTGAGGTCTATGCTGGTGAAGAGTACCAACAACTCTTAGGTAGCATTGATAATTTTGCAGAGTTAGTTAATACTATGACAGCAGCAATGGCTGGTATTTTTATAGTTACTTTTTTAATGTTTATAATGGAAGGCGTTTTAGGACAATCCTTAGGAAAGATGATTTTGAAAATTACAAATGCAAACCAAGACGGAACATACGCAGACGCCAAAAGCTTATGGATTAGAGCTTCATTAAAATATGTCTATATCGTATTGGCACTCATTAGTGGTATTGCAGGTATCAGTGTTTTAGGTAACTTAGCTAGTTTAGCGGGGTTTGTAATGTTTGTAGGATGCTTCTTTGTTTTGGGCGAAAAAAGACAAGCCTTTCATGATATGATTTCAAAAACAGCAGTATTTAGTAAATAAAAGAGTGTTGGATGGATTGTAGTTTGAAACAAAGCTTTTCAAAATATTTTTAATCTTTAATATTAAATTACATCCACAGTAGTAAATAAAAAATTTATAAACTTACCTGTATTGTAACTCAGTAGATATTGTTTAAAAGCAAAAATTTAATAATCAATACATTACATTATACTTTACGCCGTTGTCGTTCCGTTTGTATTAAACTTAATTCTCTACCTGTTTGTCCTTTTACAGATGTGTTTTCTTGAGCCCTACGTATTAAATACGGCATAACATCCCTTACAGGACCAAAGGGAACATATTTTGCAACATTATAACCTTGTTTGGCTAAGTTGAAACTAATATGATCGCTCATACCATAAAGTTGCCCAAACCAAATACTAGTATGATTTTTAGCAATATTTTGTTGTCTCATGGTATCTATAGCTAGGTAATTACTGGACTCGTTATGTGTGCCTATAAATACCGATATATCGTTTAAGTTGTTTAGCATATAAGTTAGCGTGGCATCAAAGTTAATATCTGTAGCATTTTTATCTATACAAATAGGCGATTTATACTGTTTTTGTAAGGCACGCTGCCTTTCTTTTTCCATATAAGCACCTCTTACAATTTTAAACCCTAACTTAAACCCTTCTTTTTTACTTCTCTCATGGAGTTGCTTAACATACTGCAACCTATCCCATCGGTAAGTTTGTATGGTATTGTAAATAAGTACAGATTCTTTGTTATAAATGCGCATCAAATCTTCCACTAGCGCATCGGCTGCAGTCTGCATCCAGCTCTCTTCGGCATCAATTAATACCTTAATATTTTTAGTCTTTGCCAAGCGGCAGACCTCATGAAAACGACTAACAACACGCTCCCACTCAAGAGTTTCTTTATGAGACAACTCTAAACCTTCACTTTTTTTAACAAACAAATCAAAACGTCCAAAACCAGTAGGTTTAAATACGGTTATAGACATAGCCTCGTTAGTATGAGTAAAGCTTACAGTATCTAGTATGTTTTGTAGAGCAGCATCAAATTGCAGTTCACTCTCCTTACCTTCTACAGAGTAATCTAAAACAGAAGATACATTGCAGGAATATAAATCTTTTATTACCGGCAAACAATCGGTTTGGGTTACCCCTGCGCAAAAATGATCAAAAACGGTTGTTCTAATTAAACTCGTTACAGGTAAATTTAGTTTTAAGGCAAATTTTGTTACGGCAGCACCTACTTTAACCAATAATGGGTAGGATATCATTTTAAATAATAAATAAGCGCGTTTTAACTGTGTATTAGATTTTAGGGAGAAAGCAATTTCTGTGTTTTCAAAAAGAGAATTAACCATAATAATAACAAATTATACAATGCAAAGATATTTATTAGCAGATTGCTTTTTTAATAAAATTCTACTTATTTTCATAGGCTAATTATTTTCATAATAGACTATGACTTCTATTGTAACAAAAGAGTACGCAATTCATTTTAATTCAAACTGTTATACTCAATTGAACGCTTATATGAAGCGTATTGATTTTTCTAAACTATTTATTTTGGTAGACTCTAATACTCATCAAAAATGTCTTCCAAACTTTATATCAAAACTAGAAACCAACATCCCTATAGAGCTTATTGAAATAGAAGATGGCGAAACGCACAAAACGATACAAACTTGCACAAACCTATGGGAGGTGCTAACCGAGTTAAATGCTGATCGAAAAGCATTACTCATTAACTTAGGAGGCGGTGTTCTTACCGATTTAGGCGGTTTTATTGCCTCTACCTACAAGCGTGGTATCTCGTATGTTAATGTGCCAACAACATTGCTAGCAATGGTAGATGCCTCTATTGGTGGAAAAACAGGTGTTAACTTAGGGCATCTCAAAAATCAAGTCGGACTGATTAATTATGCTGCATTAGTGCTAATTGACACTTCTTTTTTACAGACCTTAGCCCCAAACCAAATGCGCTCTGGCTTAGCAGAAATGCTAAAACATAGCCTTATACAAGACGAAGCGTATTGGACAAAATTATCAAAACTTAATGAGTTACATTTAGACAACTTAGATGGCTTAATTTACGAGTCTGTTATGATAAAAAAAGGGATTGTAGAAAAAGATCCCACCGAAAATGGCCTTAGAAAAACATTAAATTTTGGGCACACGCTAGGTCATGCCATTGAGTCTTACGGTTTACAAAATCCTAATCAACAAACCTTATTACACGGTGAAGCTATTGCTATAGGAATGATATTAGCACTGTACATTTCGAGTAAGCTAGTTGGATTTCCTGAGAATAAAAGAAAGCATATTAAAGCAATACTTTTAAAATTATATAAAAAAGTAAGCTTTAGCGACACCGATTACAACAAAATTATCGAGCTTTTAAAATTTGATAAAAAAAATGCACACGGCAATATTAATTTTGTTCTTTTAGAAGATATCGGTCTTCCAAAAATAGATGTTACTGTAAGTAATGATTTAATTTTAGAAGCATTTTACGATTATGCGATTTAACTTAAATATTTATTTTTAATGACCTCACAGTGGTGACGTTCATGTCCAATAATGATAAACCCAGCGGCTCTTGCAGACATTTCGCTACCACTAGCCTTACCTATTATAGCTAAGGCACTTGTTGGGGTATTTTTGAAAAATGCAATACTAGCACAACGCACAGCTTTATACTCTTCTAACAATTCTGCTTTTGTTTTGCAACTAACATCTGCATTAGTTACATAATCATCTTGTTCAAAACCAGGAAAATCTGTAGAATCATTTCTAGAAAATCCAAGGGCACGGTAGCTAAATATCCTCTCTGTATCAATGAGATGTTGTAATATATTTTTTATAGTCCATTTCCCTTTTTGGTATGCATGGTTTAACTTAGCTTCCGGAATTGACTCAAAAAAAGATACGGTAGTGTTTAAGTTATTTTGTAGCCCTCCAATCAATTCTGTTTCATCAAGGGAAATAATAAAATTACTGTAATAAGGGTTATATTCGTCTATGCTCAGTTGAGATGCTTTCATTATACAAATTACATTTCATTAAATACAGAGTGCATTAAGCGTTTTTCATCGTTTATACTTTCTTCTAAAGAAAGCATAGTTTCTGTTCTATATACCCCTTCAATATCGTCTAACATAAAAATGATATCTTTAGCATGCTTGGTGTCTCTTGCTCTAATCTTGCAAAAAATGTTAAATTTCCCCGTAGTTATATGTGCTTCTATCACATTAGGAATATCATTAATACGTTGTAAAACGAATTTTACTTGAGATGTATTTTGAAGAAAAACACCTATATAAGCTACAAAAGAATACCCTAATTTTTCAAAATCAAATGTTAAGGATGATCCTATAATAATGCCTGCATCTTCCATTTTTTTTACTCTAACATGAACAGTTCCAGCAGATATAGATAATTTCTTTGAAATGTCTGTAAATGGGATTCTTGTATTATCTATTAACATGTCAAGAATTTGGTGATCTGTTTCGTCTAACTTAAATTTTGCCATAATAATATCTTTTATATAAAATGCAAAATTACATATTTTTTCTAAAATAATACAATGATTGTTAATTAATTATATTTTTAACAAAATATTTTGATTATTGATTATAATATCTCTAAATAATGCCCCAACAAGTATTGGTAATTTATTATTTAATGTAATCCTTCCTCCTTGAGCATCTATGATTCTATGACCAAAAAAAGTGTTTAGATCTCCTATTTGTGAAATTTTTGGCATAAAATTAATGGTTTCCCCCTTTAAAACTTCTTCAAACTGAATGGCAATATCTACGAGGTCTTCTCTTTTGTATTCATTTAAAACAGTATTCTTAATAATAATATCGTAAAACTGCGTGCCATTTTTAGGGATTTTAAAATAGTGTTCATAGTTATCTTCTGAAATATGAGTTTCGTTAGAAATATATTTTATGAAAGATAATAAAGCAATGTAGATGTACTCCCTAACGCGTTCCCTTTGGTAATCTTGATCAATATGACCTGCTTCAAATAGTAATGTTGGCGTATTATTAGCCTGAAAAGTATCCCCTACACAGTTAATATTAAAATTATCGTCATAAAGTCCAACTTGATTAGGAATATAGCGTTGTAACTCGTTATTGATTACGGTAATAAGTTTCATGGCTCGCTTCCTATTATTACTAAGAGTGCAGTTTGTATCTTGTGCCGGGGCCAAAAAACTAACTGTTGCAGGCTTATTGGAAGTTCCGACATTAAATATAGTGCGCTGCCCATGGAGATTAAGGCAGTAGTCAGGTTTAAAATCAGTATAAACTTTGTTCAATACAAGACTTTCGGGTTGACTCAGGTTTTGAGCATCTCTGTTTAAATCTACACCATTTGCATTTAATCTAGTATAAAGCAATGCGCCATCTGGGTTTAAAATAGGAATTATACATAGGGTGCAATTGCTCAAAATAGGTTTGAAAGATGGAGACTTTAAGGTGTTTAAAAGATCAAATAACGCTTTTGTGGTCGTCGATTCATTACCATGCATTTGCGACCACATCAAAATTTTCTTAGAACCGCTACCAATATTAATAGCATATATAGGTTGCTTGTTTACAGACCATCCTAAGACACTAACTTTAGCATCAATACTCAATTTATCCAGTAGAGGTTTAATGGATGTATTTGTAATATACCTACCAAATAAAGCAGCTTCTTTATGAATTTTATAAGCTTGATTATAATTAAAGTTTAAGCACATGTTGTAAGCTTTTCAATTTACAAATGTAACTAAAGCTCAGTTTACAAAAATAACTTATATGTGTAACAATTGTAAACTATGTCTTTAAGCTTGTACAATTTTTGTTTACGTTAGTAATCAATTAACTGCTCTCGATATACATTTGTAAATTAGTGTTATATTTTTTATTTAAATATTTAATAATCAAATATTTAATTATAATTTATTAAAGTTTTTATTTAAATATATATTTTTAATATAATTAAATATTACAAATCTAATAGATAGATTTACTTTTTATATTTGCTTAGTTTGTTTACTTTTGTATTATTATGATAAACACTCAAGATTTCATATACAGACTTCAAAAAATCATGACTCACTACAATATGTCTGCTTCTGTTTTTGCCGATAAGATTGGTGTACAACGCTCTAGTATTTCACATATTTTGTCTGGCAGAAATAAACCTAGTTTAGAGTTTATTATGAAAATCCTTTCACATTGTCATGATGTTGATTTGTACTGGCTGCTAAATGGCAAAGGCACCTTCCCTACTCTAGCGAATACTGAAACCCCAAAAGCACATGATGATAGCAACACTTTGTTTAGTTTGAAAAATAATACGTCTAATGTAACGGACGATGCTATTGATCGGATTATTATTTTTTATAAAGACGGCACTTTCAAAAACTTTAAAAATTAAGCTCCCTCTCCTATTCTATTTATTAATTTTGTCGAAAAGAATATGGATTTGATAAAAAAAATATTGCCCTTTAGTCTTATTGTAATCGCAACAAGTTGTTATACCGTAGAGCGAAATTGCTCCGACTTTAAAACAGGAATTTTTGAAAGCGTTATTACAATAAACGATA
Organism: uncultured Flavobacteriaceae bacterium; assembly: GCA_938011315.1. Classification (GTDB taxonomy): domain Bacteria; phylum Bacteroidota; class Bacteroidia; order Flavobacteriales; family Flavobacteriaceae; genus AU392. The sequence goes on along the minus strand of CALLUG010000004.1, from coordinate 43,898 downwards.
AGGAATATCGCTCCAAGTTTGAAAGGACACCAAAATTACAAATAGAAACTTTTGAAAAAAAAACAGACTCCTCAACAGTACGATGGATAAACGACTGCGAAGTAATTTTTAAAACTTTAAATCCTAAAAATAGAATTGAAAGAAAAGAAATTCATTTAAAAATATTAACAACAACCTCTTCTGGGTATTATTTTGAATATTCTTATGTTGGTGATGTTGTAAAACAGAAGGGTTTTGCTAAGCGTATTCGTAATTAAAACAAAGTTCCTTGACTGTCTGTGCTATCCTTTTGATTTTCAGTGTTACCTAAATCGTTTGCATTGCTATTTAGTTCTGTGTCTGTAACTATAGTTTCGTGTGGTAATGGTTGCAGTATATTAATTTGATTTATTTTATCTTTAGTAAGTTGGTTTCCTAGTGCAGAGATTCCTTTAACGGAGATAAAATCTTCTAGGTTAACTTCTAGATTATCTTTGCGGTCTTTACCACGTTCTTTAGCAAACACAATTTCCACCATTGGTCTCCAATCTGTACACGCAATTTCTAATTGAGAGTTAGCGTGTTCGGTAATAAAACGCTCTTCTTTGTTTTCATTTTCAACTAAAAAACGTTTAACATAGTAACGCTCCTTTTCCCCATCAAAATAAATAACCGAAATGGGTTTTTTAGGATTCCATTTTTCTAACACAATCATGTCGGTATCAAAATGGGTTACAAGTTCTGGTGTAATTATTTTTACTAAGCCAGATTGGGTAATAATTAGGAGTTTGTCTTCACCTTTAAATTCTCCTATAAGCTCCCCTCTCCCATCAACATTGAGACGTTGTACTGTATCGTCAAACCAAATTTTACGAGGCTTTAAGGTTGAAACGCCTTTTTCTTTAAGTTCTATGCGTTTTATGGCATGTTTTGTGACTAGGTTTCCTTTTGTAGCACGTCCTTTTATTAAGATATCTGCAAAATTAATATCCCATTTTAGTTTTTTAACACTTCCTACTTGTCTTAATAGCACACTAACCACTTCAGCCTCTCCATTGGGGTTGGCTGAAAAATACCAAACAAGAGAATTTTTGTTTCCTGTGGTTAAATCATATAGTTTATCGCGCGTTATTCCAGTAACAGCAAAACGCTTAATCATAGAAGCGCCTTTTGTACCGTCGCGATAAATCATGTTGTAAATTGTTCGGGTATCTTTCTTTTTGAATACCGCAACATGTATAATGTCCTTATCAACAAATGTTTTAGCATCTACTTTTGTAATCATTAGTTTACCGTTTTTAGTAAACACAATAATATCGTCTATATCACTACAATCACAAACATACTCGTCGCGTCGCAATGAGGTGCCTATAAATCCTTCATCTCTATTTACGTATAGTTTTGTGCTTCTAATCACTACTTTAGTGGCATCAACATCATCAAATACTTTAATATTTGTTTTTCGTTCTTTGCCTTTTCCATAGTCTTTTTTCAGACGCGTAAAATAGGCAATAGCATAATCTATAAGGTGTGCTAAATGGTGTTTTGTATTATCAATTTCATCCTCTAAAGCTTCTATTTTTTGTTGTGCCTTATCAATATCAAATTTAGAAATACGCTTAATTCTAATTTCAGTTAGCCTCACAATATCGTCTTCGGTTACTGCACGCTTTAAATGTGTGGTATGAGGTTTTAAACCTTTATCAATTGCATCAATAACACCTTCCCAGGTTTCTTGCTCTTCTATGTCGCGATAAATTCTATGTTCTATAAAAATACGTTCTAAAGAAGCAAAATGCCATTGATGCTCTAATTCCCCTAAGGTAATTTCTAATTCGTTTTTTAAAAGCTTTACGGTGTGGTCTGTACTGCGACGTAACATTTCTGAAACTCCAACAAACAAAGGTTTGTTATTTTCGATAACACAGCCTAAAGGTGAGATTGAATTTTCACAATTTGTAAAGGCATATAAAGCGTCGATTGTTTTGTCTGGAGATAAGCCAGAAGGTAGATGTATTAAAATCTCTACTTCTGCAGCTGTATTATCTTCAATTTTTTTTATCTTTATTTTGCCTTTTTCATTAGCCTTTAAAATAGAATCTATTAATGACGATGTTGTAGTACCAAACGGAATTTCGTTAATAACAAGTGTGTTTTTATCGTGCTGCGAAATTTTTGCCCGCACACGTACTTTCCCTCCTCGTAAGCCATCGTTATAATTTGTGACATCCGCAATACCTGCGGTTGGAAAATCTGGAACTATTGTAAATGGCTTGCCTTGAAGATGTTTTACCGAAGCATCTATAAGCTCTATAAAGTTATGGGGGAGAATTTTTGTTGATAAACCAACGGCAATACCCTCTCCACCTTGCGCTAGCAATAAAGGAAACATTACGGGCAGGTTAATCGGCTCTTTACGACGACCATCGTAAGAGGCTTGCCATTCTGTAATTTTAGGATTATAAACAACGTCTAGACCAAATTTAGAAATACGAGCTTCAATATAACGAGATGCGGCAGCTCTGTCGCCAGTTAAGATATTACCCCAGTTGCCTTGAGTATCTATTAGTAAATCTTTTTGCCCGATCTGCACCATAGCATCTGCAATACTAGCATCGCCATGTGGGTGGTATTGCATTGTATGCCCTACAATATTTGCAACTTTATTATACCGACCATCGTCTAGATCTTTCATAGAGTGCATAATACGGCGTTGCACAGGCTTAAAGCCATCTTCTATAGCAGGCACTGCTCTTTCTAAAATAACATAAGAAGCATAATCTAGAAACCATTCTTTGTACATTCCTGTAACCCTAGTAATGGTCTCTTGTGGTTCTATATTGTCTAAGCCACTGTTGGTTGCGTCGTTTTCTTCTATCATTTAATTATTATCTTCTATTAAATCTAATTCAACTTTTAGATTATCAATAATAAACTCTTGTCGTGTTGCTGTATTTTTTCCCATGTAGAATGATAGTAAATCTTCTATAGACATGTTATGATCTAGCATAATAGGGTCTAAACGGATATCTTCACCTATAAAATGTTTAAACTCGTCTGGAGAGATTTCCCCCAACCCCTTGAATCGGGTAATTTCTGGTTTTGGTTTTAGTTTTTCTATCGCGGTAACTCGTTCCTCTTCAGTATAGCAATATATCGTTTCTTTTTTATTTCGAACCCTAAATAAAGGGGTTTGTAGAATAAACAAATGTCCCTCTTTAATAACCTCTGGGAAGAATTGTAAAAAAAAGGTAATTAACAACAAACGAATGTGCATGCCATCTACATCAGCATCTGTAGCAATGACAACATTGTTATAACGCAAATCTTCAAGAGATTCTTCAATATTTAACGCGGCTTGTAGTAAGTTAAATTCTTCATTTTCATAAACAATTTTTTTACTTAACCCATAGGAATTTAAGGGTTTTCCTTTTAGGCTAAATACAGCTTGAGTATTAACATCTCTAGATTTTGTAATACTACCAGAAGCAGAATCTCCCTCTGTAATAAATAATGTCGATTCGAGATTTCTAGGATTTTTTGCATCACCAAAATGCACACGACAGTCACGTAGTTTCTTATTGTGCAAACTGGCTTTTTTAGCACGGTCTTTTGCTAATTTTCTAATACCCGAGAGTTCTTTTCGTTCTCGCTCCGCTTGTAAGATTTTGCGTTGCAATTGCTCTGCTACTTCAGGATTTTTGTGTAAAAAATTATCGAGGTGGGTTTTTAAAAAATCATTAACATACGTACGCACTGTTGGAAGGTTACCCCCCATGTCTGTAGATCCTAATTTTGTTTTTGTTTGACTCTCAAAAACGGGTTCCATTACTTTTATTGAAATGGCACAAACTACAGATTTTCTAATATCTGAAGCATCATAACTTTTACCATAAAACTCTCGTGTTGTTTTTACCAAAGCTTCTCTAAAAGCAGTTAAGTGTGTACCGCCTTGAGTCGTATTTTGTCCGTTTACAAACGAGTGGTATTCTTCGCTATACTGCGTTTTACTATGAGTTAATGCAATTTCTATATCGTCGCCACGCAAATGAATAATTGGGTAGAGTAAATCGGACTCTTTTATAGTTTCTGAAAGTAAGTCTTTTAAGCCGTTTTTACTAAAGTATTTTTCGCCATTAAAAACAATAGTTAATCCTGGATTAAGATACACGTAGTTTTTAAGCATTTTTACAACATACTCGTTTCTGTATTTGTAATTTTTGAAAATACTGGTATCAGGAACAAAAGAAACTTTAGTTCCTTTTCTTCGCGATACATCTTCTAGCAGGTCTTTACTAGTAAGATTTCCTTGTGTAAACTCAGCCCAAGCAGATTTTCCGTCTCTATTAGACTCCACCCTAAAATAAGATGATAGGGCGTTTACTGCTTTTGTTCCTACGCCATTAAGTCCTACCGATTTTTTAAACGCTTTAGAGTCGTACTTACCGCCCGTATTCATCTTAGAAACAACGTCTACTACTTTTCCTAACGGAATACCACGACCGTAATCTCTAACGCTAACAGTGTCTTCTTGAATAGAAATTTCTATGGTTTTACCTGACCCCATAACATACTCATCAATAGAGTTGTCTAAAACTTCTTTTAGAAGAATATAAATGCCATCGTCTGCAGAGGAACCATCACCAAGCTTACCAATGTACATTCCTGGACGCATCCTGATATGTTCTTTCCAGTCGAGAGAGCGAATATTATCTTCGGTGTACTTAGTTTCTTGAGACATAAAACAGTTGAAATTTTACAAGAACGCTAATATAGTATATGAATTTAAAAAATGAAATATTGCACACACAAAATAATTAACAACCTATTTTAATAAGTTTTTTGGAGTTATGTTTCTTATACGTTAAAAAGAAAATGCATTACATCGCCATCATTAACAATATAATGTTTTCCTTCTACTTTCATTTTTCCAGCCTCTTTAACTTTGGCTTCTGTACCAAAGCTTATATAGTCGTCATAAGCAATAACTTCGGCTCTAATAAATCCTTTTTCAAAATCGGTATGAATTACTCCTGCGGCTTGTGGTGCTGTAGCACCTGTAGTAATTGTCCAAGCACGTACTTCCTTGGGGCCTGCAGTAAAGTATGTTTGTTGGTTTAGTAATTTGTATGCAGAACGAATTAACTTAGAGGCTCCTGGTTCTTGCAAACCAATATCGTCTAAAAACATTTTTCTTTCATCATAGTCTTCCAATTCATTAATATCTGCTTCCGTACCAACGGCGAGGACCAAAACTTCAGCCTTTTCGTCTTTAACTGCATTTTTAACTTGGTTTACATAATCGTTACCAGAAACAGCAGCAGTTTCATCGACATTACAAACATACATTACGGGTTTGTCTGTGATTAGTTGTGAAGGTTTTACGTACTCATTGTAGATTTCTTCAGAAAACTCCAATGCTCTCACAGAAATTCCCGCTTCTAAACCTGCTTTAAGTTGTAGTAAGACTGCTTCTTCTTTTTGTGCGTCTTTATTTCCTGTTTTTGCAGCACGTTTAACCTTATCAAGTTTCTTATCGACAGTTTCTAGATCTTTAAGCTGAAGTTCTATGTCTATAGTTTCTTTATCTCTAATAGGATTAACATTACCATCAACGTGTACAATATTGTCGTTATCAAAACAACGCAATACGTGAAGTATAGCATCTGTTTCTCTAATATTTGCTAGAAATTGATTTCCTAAGCCCTCTCCTTTACTCGCGCCTTTTACTAAGCCAGCGATATCTACAATTTCTACTGTAGCGGGCAATACACGCTCTGGTTTCACTAATGTTTCTAATTTTTGAAGTCTTAAATCAGGTACATTTACGATACCTATATTGGGCTCGATAGTACAAAAAGGGAAATTAGCACTTTGTGCTTTTGCGTTAGATAAACAGTTAAATAATGTTGATTTTCCTACATTTGGGAGGCCTACAATTCCAGCTTTCATAAACAAAATGTCTTTTTATTCGTTTTTACAAGGGTAAAACGTTTAGTGATTGTTTTAACATTGCAATTATAGATATTTACAGTATGCATATCTATTTTGCGAATGCAAATGTAATTAATTGAAAGCATAGAGCCAATACTGTTTTTCTTGTTTATACAAGTAAAAAAATGCTATCGCATTGTAATAATATATACGGATTTTTGTGGTGAGGTATTATCCAAAAAACTCAAAAACACCACAGGCACCCTGACCTGTTCCTACACACATACTAACTGCAGCGTATTTGTTTGTCATATTTTGTTTGCGCATTTCATCAAATAATTGTACTGATAATTTTGCACCAGTACATCCTAGTGGGTGTCCTAACGCAATAGCACCACCGTTAACATTGACAAGGTTTGGATTTAGATCCAACTCATTAATTACAGCTAAAGATTGAGAGGCAAACGCTTCATTTAGCTCTATTAACGCTAAGTCTTGTTGTTTTAGACCTGCTTGTTTTAATGCTAATGGAATTGCTTTTACGGGACCTATACCCATAATGCGAGGAGCCACACCTGCTGCTGCGTAACTCACTAGCCGTGCAATAGGCATTAAGTTTAGTTCTTTTACCATAGTCTCGCTCATAAGCATTACAAAAGCAGCTCCATCGCTTACTTGCGATGAGTTTCCTGCGGTAACACTTCCGTCTTGAGCAAAAACAGGACGTAATTTTGTAAGTTGCTCTATATTAGTGTCGTTTCTAGGGCCTTCATCTTTTGTTACGGTATAAGTTTTTGTCGCTCTTTTTCCGTTATCATCAATATAGGTTTGTTCGATTGTTATAGGGACAATTTGGTCTTGAAAACGATTTTCACTTTGTGCCTTTAGCGCTTTTTTATGAGAATGTAATGCAAACTCGTCTTGTGCTGTTCTAGTAATGTTAAATTGTTGTGCAACTGCTTCTGCTGTATTTCCCATCCCCCAGTAGTAATCTTCGTGACCTGCCTTAACAATCGCATCATAGTTTAATTCTGGCTTAAATCCTGTCATTGGTACTGCACTCATACTTTCTGCACCTCCTGCAATGATACAATTAGCCATCCCAGCACGTATTTTTGCTGCTGCCATACCAATACTTTCAATTCCTGAAGCACAAAACCGATTTACCGTAACCCCAGGAACATCTACAATATTCAAGCCCATTAAAGAGATAAGGCGTGCCATATTAAGCCCTTGCGATGCTTCTGGCATTGCATTACCTACCATAATATCATCAATACGCTTTGGATCTAAGTTAGGTAACGCTTTCATGATGTGCTTAATAGTTTCTGCAGCTAACTCATCTGTCCTTTTAAAACGAAATACTCCTTTTGTGGCTTTACCGACCGCAGTTCTGTATGCTTTTACAATATAAGCTTGTGTCATTTATAATTTTACTTTTATTAGTTTATGAAACAGGTTAAACAGTGATATTTCCTAGTTTCTTAATGGTTTTCCTGTTTGTAACATATGTTTAATACGCTCTAAGGTTTTTTGCTCTTTACAGAGTGACAAAAACATATCTCGCTCTAAATCGAGTAAATACTGTTCGCTTACTAAGGTTGGCTCCGATAAGTCTCCCCCAGCCATAACATAGGCTAGTTTGTTTGCTATTTTTTTGTCATGATCAGAAATATAACGACTCGCCGACATACTATCTGTTCCTACCAAAAACATTGCTAAGGCTTGTTTTCCTAATACTTTTATGTCATTCCGTTTTAGGGGTTGTGTATATCCTAACTCTGCTATAAATTTAGCTTTAGCTTTGGCTACAGTAATTTGCCTATCGTTATTAACGACAATAGTATCTCTTCCCTTTTGAAAAAAACCTAAATCGAAGGCTTCATAGGCAGAGTTTGCTACTTTTGCCATAGCGATTGTTAAAAAATAATCTTGTAAGACATTGAGTTGCACGTCACCTTTTTTAAACGTGTTCGATGCTCTTAAAATCATTTCTTTAGTCCCTCCTCCAGCAGGGATAAGACCTACAGCAAACTCTACAAGTCCAATATAAGTTTCTGCGGCAGCTACAATACTGTCGGCGTGCATAGACAATTCGCAACCACCCCCTAAAGTCATTCCGTATGGCGCTACAACTGTTGGTATAGAGGAGTAACGAACACGCATCATACTATCTTGAAAATACTTAATAGCATCATTTAATGCTACATACTCTTTTTCTGAAGCCATCTTAAAGACCATTTCAATATTTGCACCTACAGAAAAATTTGAAGCTTGATTTGCGATTACAAGGCCTTGGTAGTTTTTTTCGGCTAAATCTATAGCTTTGTTTAAACCTTCAAGCACTTCTCCGCCTATGGTATTCATTTTGGAACGAAATTCTAAATTTAAAATACCATCACCCAAATCTTCAATAACAACTCCCGAATTTTGGTATACTTGGGTTGTTTTTCTAATAGAATCTAAAATGATAAAAGCATCTTGTCCAGCGCGTTTTTCTATTGTTTTTTTATGAACATCATAAACGTAGATTAATCCATTTTTTGTTGTATAAAATGAATCAATACCAGTAGCAAGCATTTCAGTTACCCATAGGGCAGGCTGTAGCTTTTGGGCCTGCATTAATCTAAAACCTTCTTTAACACCTATAGCATCCCAAATTTGGAAAGGGCCTTGCTCCCACCCAAAACCAGCTCTCATAGCGTCATCTATATGATATAACTTGTCTGAAATTTCTGAAACTCGATAACTTACATAGGTAAATAAAGCGGCAAATGATCTTTTGTAAAAATCTCCAACTTTTCCCGTTTGACCTAATAATAATTTAAAACGATTTGTTAATGTGTCTGTTTCGTTTACATCTTTTAAAAACTTAAATATTAAAGGTTTAGGCTTTTCATATACTAAAGTATTTAGGTTTAGTGATAAAATTTCTTTTTTGCCTTGATTTGAAATAGTTTTTTTGTAGAATCCTTGCTTTGTTTTTTGTCCCAACCATTTGTTTTTTAACATTACGCTCATAAACTCTGGTAAGTTAAACACCTCCTGCTGTTGGTCTGCATCACAATTTTCTTTTATGCCATTTGCAACATGAACGAGAGTGTCTAAACCCACTAAATCGGCTGTACGAAAGGTTGCCGACTTTGGTCTTCCTAGTAAAGAGCCTGTTAATACATCTACTTCGGGGATTGTTAAGCCTATATCTTTTGTAATATGTAGTAAACTCATCATACTAAATACGCCAATTCTGTTTGCAATAAATGCTGGGGTATCTTTTGCTATTACTGTTGTTTTACCAAGGTAATGTTCGCCGTAATTACTTAAAAAACGTATCACAGATTTGTGGGTTTTTGGCCCAGGTATGATTTCTAATAATTTTAAATAACGTACTGGATTAAAAAAATGAGTTCCACAAAAATGCGTTTTAAAATCTTCACTACGTCCTTTTGCCAAAAATGCTATTGGTATGCCAGAGGTATTAGAGCTTACTAGAGTTCCTAGGCTTCTGTGCTTATCTAACATCTCAAGCACTTGTTGCTTTGTGTCCAAACGTTCTACTACAGCCTCTATAATCCAATCTACGTGTTTTATCTTGGCAATATCGTCTTCTAAGTTTCCTGTAGTAATACGAGTTTCAAAAGCACTATGATACATAGGGCTTGGTTGGGATGCTAATGCTAAAGACAGTGAATCATTTACAATGCGATTTTTGACAGATTTATGATTTAGATTTAATTTTTTACGCTTTTCGTTGTCATTAAGTGTTTTAGGTGAAATGTCTAGAAGTAAAACATCAAGTCCAATGTTAGCAAAATGACACGCTATACCACTACCCATAATTCCGGAACCAATAACGGCTACTTTTTTTATACTACGCTTAGTCATTTATTACTGTATTGTTTATATTTTAATTATATTATTACTGTAGCAATTTTATTGTATAACGTAAATATATAGAATTAATAGACATATTGAGTTGCTAAAATCATAAATATCAAAGGCCAATTATGTTTACGTATTTTATCATTTTGTGGGTGGTTTTTATAAATAGCATATCAACTTAATTTATAGAAAACCCTAAGGTTTAAGTATAAGCATGAATCCAGATATAATTAGTAACACTAAGAGTCCTTTTTTTAGTGTGGCTTCATTTAGTACCGTGTACATTTTTTTTCCTAAATAAATAGAAAACACAAAAAACGGAAAGATAAATAATGAATAATACAAATGTGTACTGTTAAGTAACCCTCCTATAACTAAAGCTGGAATTCTCATATAAGTTACAACGCCTAAAACACCAAACATTGTTGCTCTAAATATTTTAACATTGGGTGTTATGTTTTTTACAATAATAACATACATAGGTCCCCCTATAGAAAAAAGTGTTGCGCTAAACCCTCCTAAAAATCCAAATAAAAACTCTAATTTAGACCAATTTCGTTTTTCTTTTTTATCAAAGTAGGTATAGGTTACATAAAGTAAAATAAATACGCCTAGTGCTTTTTTTAAAAACTTAGGGTTTCCAAAAGTTAGCACCCAAGTACCAATAGCTACCCCTACAAGAGAGGATAAAATAATACTAAGCACTATTTTTTTATCTATATTTTTCCACTCTTTTGCAACAAGATAAGCGCTGGAAAAACAATAGAATATTGTAACATAAGTAACGGCGTCGGTAAGCCCAATAACGAGTAGCAATATTGGCATGGCAATTAAAGCCCCTGCAAACCCAATTACAGATTGCACAAAAAAACCAAAAAAAATGCCAATAATAATAACTATTAGTGTTGTGGGTTCCATAATGCGTATATATTATAATTCAAAAATATTAAAATAGTTACTTTGTTTGTCTTTTTTATGACTCATTTTTTAATCTCGTAACATAACGTTTAACTTCCTTCATAACTCTAGGTGCCATTATAATAGTTGCAAGCATTGTAGGTATTGCCATAAGAGCAAAAACACCATCAATAAGGTTTATCATCATATTCAAACTCGTTGTTGCTCCTAGCACAATACTAATAATGTAAAAGTAATTATAGTATTGCTTATTATTTGCTCCAAATAAAAAAGACATACATTTTGTACCATAATACGAATACGAAAACAAGGACGACACACTAAATATTACAATACATACTAATAACAAATATTTACCAATACTTGGTATTGCACTATTAAAAGCCGTTGCTGTTAGGCTTACACCATTGCTATCTGAAGTTTGCCAAACTCCAGTAACTAATATTGTTAATGCCGTTAGTGTGCATACAACCAAAGTATCTATGGCTGGACCAAGCATTGCAACCAAGCCTTCTCGTACAGGTTCGGATGTTTTTGCAGCTCCATGTGCCATTGGTGCTGTACCAATACCTGCTTCGTTTGAAAAAGCGCCACGGCGAATACCCAAAACAATTAAAGTCCCTAAAGCTCCTCCAAAAAATGCATCTGGTTTGATGTGCTGGGCAGTAAATGCGTCTGTAAAGATTAGACTAATATATTTTGGAACAACATCAATATGAATAGCTAAAACAATTAAAACTAATATAAAATAAATTACAACCATTATAGGAACTAGCTTTGAAGTCGTTTTGCTAATCCTGTTTAAGCCCCCCAAAATTACAATTGCTGTAATTGCTACAAGAATTGAAGCGATGATTAAGTTTGATGTTAACCCAACCTTAACACCATTAGGGATTAGTAAAATATCATTGACTGCTTGAGTTAGTTGATTGACGTTAAACACGGGCAAAGCACCTATTAATCCACTAACAGCAAACATTATCGCCAAGGGTTTCCATGCTTTACCTAAGCCCTCTATAATAAAATACATCGACCCTCCTTGAAGCTCTCCTCGACTATCTTTACCACGGTACATAATTGCTAAAGACGAGGTAAAAAACTTGGTAGACATCCCTACAATAGCACTTATCCACATCCAAAATACAGCACCAGGACCGCCTATAGCAATTGCTACAGCTACTCCAGATATGTTGCCCATACCTACTGTTGCAGATAATGCTGTAGCCAACGCTTGAAAATGACTAATCTCACCCGGATCATTAGGATTATCGTACTTTCCACGAAGAACTTGTATCGCATGCCCTAAATAACGAAAAGGTAAAAACCTTGATAATATTAAAAGATATAAACCTCCACCTACTAATAAAATAAGTAAAGGTAAGCCCCAAACAAAACCAGAAAATGACTCAATCATTTTATCTAATGTTTCCATAAAATTAGTCTCTTATTAATTTGCTCATAAATATACTAAAGATTAATACAACGTGAGTTTATTTATGCCTTTATACGTTTTTTTATTCCTTATCGTAGCCTTTGTGCAAATTATAATCTCTAACCAAACATTGAGGTAATGGGTTTAAAAATACTATTGAATTTCATGAAATATTTAGCAATAAAATAATACGTTAAAACTTCTTTTTTTTGAAAAAGCATCTTATATTTGCACCCTCGTTAGGAAACATACTTAATGTGATTATTACAGGAGAGTTGGCAGAGTGGTCGAATGCGGCAGTCTTGAAAACTGTTGAGGGTCACACCTCCAGGGGTTCGAATCCCTTACTCTCCGCTAAAAGCCCTTACAAATTAACTTGTAAGGGCTTTTTTAATTATTGTAACATTTGGATAGCTAATCAAAAGTTAATTTGAATTTTGAAAAAAACATATGGTTTTCGTCTTCGGCGTACAAATCTTTCCTAGCCAAATAGACGGTACCGTTTATAAATCCAGACCTATGGATATCATATTTTTTATAATTGAATTTTTTTTCTGTAATTTTAATAAAATTTTCGTCGGTAACAATAATCGTAAAATCACTGTTTCTATCCCTATCGTTAACATTAATTTTTTCTTTTTCAGGGTTAGTTATCCTAAAATACTGCTTGTTTACCTTATCGTAATGTATTTTTGAATATCTACTGTTAGAAAAGGTATAATCGGCTTCTTTATCAAAGTTTCTAGCTTTATTAAATTGGTAATCCATATCCTCGTACATCGGTTTTGTTTTACCAAAAAATTTAGACCCAACATAAAAGTTGTTTAGTATTTTTCCATCTAAATCTGTTTCATATAGGTATGGCGTTACAGGAAACGAAACAACCATCGTATTTTTTTTGTCGTTGTAAGTAAAAAAAGGTTTGAAAAGTAGTAACGAACTCCAAAACCCAGCATCGTAAACCTGTGGTAAAGAAACTATTCTTTCAAAAGTATTGGTTTCTAAATTAAATTTCCCAATCATTGGATACCCAAAATATGTTTTTTGATTGCGATTAGGTAAGCAATAAAAATACATACAATTATTTACCTTTATCATTTGTGCACCATAACCAATGGGTTTTGAATCATTAGTATCCTTATCTGGATCTATAATTTGATATTTTTTTTTGATAGACGCCAAACTATCCAAATTGTATAGTACACCTCCATCGGGTTGATAAATAAAGTAACTATTTTCATTTTCAAACAAATGTGCGGTAGTATATCCTATAGTGCCAACACCAGAAGGCCCTTCTTTGTAAAATGTGATTTTCTTTTTAACTTTAGTTAATAGGTTATGAAAAGTTAAAGAATTATCTGTAAAATTAAGATAACTCAAGTATTGTCCATCTTTCCCGATACTATCAAAAGCTATTGAGGCTTGATTGAATGCAGCATTAGCACCTAAAGGTAATTTTATAACCTCTGTTTCTGTTATTTGAGCAATTTCCTTAAAGTCTGAACCATTTTCTGTTTGAAAAGGGATTAATATTTGTTCTTTTTTGTTACAACTAAATAAGAAAAGAACACAGCAAATAAGTAACGTGAAAGTATAACGTTTCATAATATAATAATTAAAGTTATTGTGAATTTTAGTTTTTTTAATAAAGAATAACTAATGCTAAATATTGTCACTAATTAGATATAAACTTTTTATGCATAATCTGAAAATTATTTGCCTAAATTATACAAAAACAAATGTTTAAATGTTAATTTGTTGATAAACATATTTAAATAATAACTTAAAAATAATTTTATCTTAAAGTGTTGTGCTTCATACAAGCGGTAAGCCTTGTAATAATATTACTTATTACAGTTTGTTTAATAAAAAACACATATTGCTAAACAATTTGTATCTTTATACTTCTATTTTTTAATTTAAGAATATTATAAATTTAGGTGCCAATTAGTATGACAACAACAAAGCAAACACAGTTATTTAAAGAAGACAATACGATGTTTCCTGTTTGTTATACTAAAATACTTGAGCGGGTTAACAATATAAATGGAGCTAAATATGGAAGCACACGCAACTATATTAATGGTGCTGTTACTTACTTATCGCCTTATATTTCTAGAGGGGTTATCTCTACAAAACTGATATTATCATCTCTTTTAAGTAAAGGTTATAAACCCATTACAATAGAAAAACTTATTCAAGAACTTGCGTGGCGAGATTATTGGCAGCAAGTATGGGTTGCAAAGAAAGAGGAGATTAATAATGATTTAAAACACAAACAAAATCCTGTGCTAAATACAAATATTGCTACAGCCATTGTAAAAGCAAATACAGGTATTTATGCCATAGATAATGCCATAAAATTATTTTATAACACGGGGTACTTACACAATCATTTGCGTATGTATATAGCCTCTATAGCTTGTAATATTGCTAAAAGTCACTGGTACAACCCTGCTCAATGGATGTATTACCATTTACTAGATGCCGACTGGGCTAGTAACGCGTTAAGTTGGCAATGGGTTGCTGGAGCGAATGCTAACAAAAAATATGTTGCCAATCAGGCTAATATTAACACGTATTGTTTTACAAAACAACGCAACACTTTCTTAGATGTAGCATATCATGAATTTGCTACGATGCAAGTTCCTAAGGTTTTAACAAACTTAACAACATTAGATTTAAAAACGTCTTTACCAAAGCAAACTACAATTAGCCTTAACGAAACACTGCCAACATATATTTACAATTTTTATAACCTAGATCCTAACTGGGGAAAAGAAATCTTAGCCAATAGAATATTATTATTAGAACCTTCCCATTTTAAAACATATCCTATTTCACAAAAAACACTCAATTTCATAATTGATTTAGCCACGACAAACCTTAGCAATATTCAAATTTTTATAGGAGAGTTTAATGACTTAATGACTCAGCATAGGCTTACAGATGTTTATTATAAAGAACATCCTCTAAGTACACATTATGTAGGTACAGAAGTTGCTAGAGATTGGATGTTTAGTGTGCAAGGCTACTACCCTTCTTTTTTTGCGTTTTGGAAACGGTGCAAAAAAGAACTTAACTATTGAAAAAGAAAACTATAAATATTGTTTGGTTAAAACGTGATTTACGCTTACAAGATCACGAACCTCTACTAAAGGCAGAACAATGTGGTACTCCTTATTATATTATATATCTTTTTGAACCTAAACTTATTAATCATCCAGATACAAGTTTGAGGCACTTGCAGTTTGTATATCATTCTATTCTTGCAATGAATAATAGGTTAAGCCCTTTTAACCGACGTGTTACCGTTTGTTATGGCGAAGCTACTAATGTTTTTAATTACCTCTTAAAATTTTTTAACATTAAAACCCTGTATAGTGTTCAAGAAAGCGGCACCAATATAACTTGGCAGCGCGATAAAGACATTGCGGCACTTTGCAAAGCTCGGCATATTGACTGGCAGGAGTCTCAACGTGACGGTATTTTACGCGGTATTAAAAACAGACATCATTGGAGTAAAAAATGGCACGAAACAATGCGCACCCCCAGTATTAGGAATACTTATACTGTTTCAAAACTAGCAAATATTGTACATCCTTTTACACTGCCAAAAGTGTTAGAAAGCAACTTAAAAACTTATCCTAAACACTACCAGCCTGCAGGCGAAAAAAATGCGTGGCGCTACTTACAATCGTTTACCGAAAACCGAGGATTTAACTATCAAAAACACATTTCGAAACCTAAAGACAGCAGATTGTCTTGCAGCAGGCTATCGCCATATTTGGCTTGGGGAAATATGAGTATCAAACAAGCTTTTCAGTTTGTAAGTACACATACTAATGCTCCAAGACATAAAAAAGCCTTTTCGGCAATGCTTACTAGACTGCATTGGCATTGCCATTTTATACAAAAGTTTGAAGTAGAGTGCAGCTATGAAACTTTATGTATTAATAAAGGTTATGAGCTATTACATCATAAAAAAAATGCAGCGTTTATTAATGCTTGGAAAAAAGGACAAACGGGTTATCCCTTAGTCGATGCTTGTATGCGTGCTGTAAAACAAACAGGATGGATAAATTTTAGAATGCGGGCAATGCTAGTCTCATTTTTTACATTTAACCTAGATCAAGATTGGAGAGATGGCGCCTATTATTTAGCAAAACAATTTTTAGATTACGAACCAGGAATACACTATCCACAATTTCAAATGCAAGCTGGCACTACAGGAATTAATACCGTTAGATTATATAATCCTGTAAAAAACTCACAAGAGCACGATACTCAAGGGGTGTTTATAAAAAAATGGATTCCGGAACTAACCAATGTACCCATAGCTTATATTCATAGCCCTTGGGAAATGACCTTAATGGAACAGAGTTTTTGTGGCGTTACTATAGGTGTAGATTACCCCTTACCTATTGTAAATTTGCAAGAAAGCGCAAAGTTAGCCCGCAATAAAATTTGGGGACACAAAAAACACCCTGTAGTACAAAACGAAACGAAACGCATATTGCGTATCCATGTTAATAATCCTCAAAACACATGAAAGTCTATACCTATTCCATTTTAGCTTTATGATTAAGAACTGCAAGATAGCATCGAACAGCCTACTTTATTCCTTGCCCATTCTGGACGTTTAACAAACCACTCTTGGTGCTCTTCTTGTTCATTGTAAGGGTTTTTGAGCAATGTATGTATTTTGTTTAATAGGGTATAGTTTCCTTTATCGGCATCGTTAATAATAAGCTGTGCTATATAATTGCGCAGTATGTATTTGGGATTTACGGCATTCATTTTACGTTTACGTTCTGCATCTGGTAAAGCCTCTTTTTTAAGACGATTAGTGTATAACAAAAACCAATTTTGCCATTGCTTTAAGATTGTTCCTGTAACATGTTGAGGCTTATAAAATGCGTCTTTAATAGCATCCAAAAATGCTTCATCATCAATAATCCTAGTTTTTGATATATTGGCTAGGTTTCTAAAAAAAATAGTCATATCAGTTTCTGTTAGTTGCAATACCTTTTCTAGGGTTGTAACCAATTCTGCATCAGACTCATTCTTGTCTTGTAATCCTAGTTTACTTCGCATCATATCCAAATATTTCGATTTGTAATCTATATTAAAGTCATGTAATATCTGTTCCAAAGCCTCAGCGTCCTCTATTAAAGGGTACAGCGCATTTGCCAACTGGAGCAAATTCCAAAGTGCAATTTTTGGTTGGTTGCCATATCGGTAGCGTTTAAACTGGTTATCGGTTGTGTTAGGCGTCCAGTTAACATCGTAGGCCTCTAGCCATCCGTAAGGACCATAATCTATAGTTAAGCCAAGAATAGACATGTTATCGGTGTTCATAACTCCATGTACAAATCCTACTCGCTGCCAATTTATAATCATATTTAGAGTATTCTCTGCCACGGTCTTAAAAAACTCTAAGTAGCCAAATTTAGTATTGGTTATTATATTAGGATAATGTTCATTAATAGTATAATCTGTAAGTGCTTTGAGTGTTTTAACATCTTGTCTACTTGCAAAAATTTCAAAATTTCCAAAACGGATAAAACTTGCTGCTACTCTACACACAATAGCTCCTTTTTCGTAATTTGCATTTCCATTGTAAAGCACATCACGTAGCACTTTATTACCAGAAAGAGCTAAGGATAATGAGCGTGTTGTGGGCACTCCTAAATAGTGCATAGCTTCACTACACAAGTGCTCTCTTATAGAAGAGCGCAAAACAGCCAAGCCGTCTGCTGTACGCGAATAAGGCGTTTCTCCAGCACCTTTAAGTTGTAAAGCCCAACGCTGCATATTGTACTCAATTTCAGCTAGATTTATAGCACGTCCATCACCTAGTTGTCCTGCCCAATGCCCAAATTGATGCCCTCCGTAGCACATGGCGTAAGGTCTTGTGTTATCTATAAGGGCAGTACCTGTAACAATATTTAAAAACGCTTTTGTTTGCAATTCTTCTTTAGCTATGCCTAACAATTTGGCAACATCATCACTAGCGTGAATTAATTTAGGCTGTAAAGGTAGTTTTGGATTTACGTAAGAAAAGCATGCCCTTGCTACTTCTCGTCTTTTAGTATCTGTTATAGGATCTGCTGGTAAATGCTTAGTAAAGGTATTTTTTATTTTTAATTTCATAATACACTTTATTTTAAGCTAGATTTAAGTTGCTTAAAGTACGCTATGTAATTTTATCTTAATACTTTGTTCTCTAATAACAGCTTAAAGGCTTAAACATAAGCATTCAAATCAATTTGATTAATGGCACCATGAGAAGCGTTGGCAACAGTAACACCTTTTTTTATTACTAGCATTTGAGGAGATTGGTGCATAACTTGAAACTTAAATCCAACTTCGTCAGACACGTCCCTGTAGGCTAACAAATCGAGGTAGTATAGGTCTAAATTATCTTCGGTTAAGTTAAAACTATCTACAAACTGTTTTATTACCATTCTACTAATACCACATCGTGTAGAATGCTTAAAAATAACTTGAGTTTTGGTATTAGATTTTTTTGCTATATGACTTAATTGAGGGATTGTGTTTAGAGGAATCCACGGTAAACTCTTTTCTTCTTTAGACTCTGTTTGTTTAAAAATTTTATTAAATAATCCCATTATTGTTTTCTTTATATAGTTTGAATAGTGCCAAGAAGCTTACATACTTTAAGGCGCTTTTAACGTATTAATACACATTTTTAAGTAAGTTTTTTGATTTCTATTGTTTTAGCAAACAAAAATTACCTATTCATACAAAGCTACTATTTTTAAATTTAATTTAGCAACTTTACTGCTTTTATCATTCTATCTTTACCAAAAATGTCTTGTTTTAGCTCAATATTAGAAAACCCCTGTGTTTTCAGCAATTTAATGGTTTCATTAGCAAGATATTCATTAATTTCAACATATAACGCTCCTCCATATTTTAAATTATTTTTTGCAAATTCACTAATAGTTTTATAAAAAATTAAAGGATCGTCATTAGTAACAAATAATGCTAAATGTGGTTCATAGTCTAGTACATTACGCTGCATTTTTTTCTTTTCTTGACTTTTCACATAAGGCGGGTTAGACACGATGATATCTAGGTTGTTAGGCAAATTTTTAATGGTATTAAAAATACTACCTTCTATATACTGCAAGCTAACTTTATTAATAACAGCGTTGCTTTCAGCCACTTTTAAGGCGTTTGCACTTACATCTAGTGCTGTAACTTTGGCGTTGTTCAGCATTTTTGCTAGTGTTACAGCAATACACCCACTACCTGTGCCAATATCTAGTATTACCTTTTCAGCAGGACTGCGTTCAAAATCTTTTACAATCCAATTTACAAGCTCTTCTGTTTCTGGCCTAGGAATTAATGTGTATTTATTTACAAAAAAGCGTAACCCATAAAACTCAGTTTCACCTATAATATATTGTATGGGTTCATTTTTAAGTAACCTAAATATTGTAATGTTAAAGTGAGTTTGTTCTGTATCACTAATAAGTCTATTGGGATTCAAACTAAAATCAATGCGCTTCATTTTCAAGAAATACTCTAATAGTATATAAAAAAATGATTCGGCTTCCTCCTTAACATACTGTTTTGATAATGATTGTATGAAGTTTGTTTTTAGTGTTTTTAATAGCATTTACTTGGTATAATATAGTATTTTTACAATGTGAAGATACATGAATTATATATAAAACGCTGTATTGAAATTGCTAAAAATGGATTAGGCACAACGGCTCCCAACCCTATGGTAGGTAGTGTCATTGTGTATCAAAACAAAATTATTGGCGAAGGATATACGCAACCTTATGGTAATGCTCATGCTGAGGTTATAGCTATACGGTCTGTTAAGGACAAAAAATTACTTACTAAAGCAACACTGTATGTTACTCTAGAACCCTGTTCGCATTTTGGAAAAACACCTCCTTGTTGCGACTTAATTGTTAAACACAAAATCCCTAACATCGTTATTGGTACTATAGACACGCACAGCAAAGTTGCCGGAAAAGGAATTGAAAAATTAAAAGCCAACAATTGTAATGTTATCGTGGGAGTTTTGGAAGATCAATGCAAAGCACACCATAAACGTTTTTTTACATTTCACAACAAAAAACGACCTTATATTATTTTGAAATGGGCAGAAACCAGTTCAGGATTTATTGCACCAAAACAGCAAGATCAACAATGCCCTGTTTGGATTAGCAATCCTATTTCAAGACAATTAGTTCATAAGTGGCGTGCCGAAGAACAGGCTATTTTAGTTGGTACAACAACGGTATTAAAAGACAACCCAGCATTGACCACAAGAGATTGGAAAGGAAAAAATCCAGTTAGAGTCGTAATTGATAAAAGCAAGGTCTTACCAAAAAAACTAACTGTTTTTAATAATGCTGCACCTACTGTAATACTAACTAAAGATAATATTAATTTTAATACCAATACTGTACAGCAAATTTGTAATATCTTATTTGAAGCCAACATGACTTCACTTATTGTTGAAGGAGGGGCAAAAACACTTCAACGCTTTATTGACGAAAATCTTTGGGATGAAGCCCGTGTATGTATTGGACGCACCGAAATAAAAGACGGTATAAAGGCTCCTATACTAAAGGGTGTAAAAACTCATGAAAAACATATTCTTAAAGATGTTATTAAAACCTACAATAATGTATAACACAAAACAGACTCACTTTAAGTTGCATGATTTTAATACAACGCTACTTTAATTTTCGTTTAGCATGAATAAAAAAGACACTTACAATACGTTAATAGAAGCGTCTACTGAAATAATATACAAAGACAAAAACAGTAAGTTTTTTGGTTATGCTTATCCTATAACAAAAATAGATGAGGTAAAAACGTATATCGATATCTTAAAAAAACAACACCATAATGCAGGCCACTGGTGCTATGCTTACCAATTAGGAACAGAGCAAATACAATATCGTGCTAATGACGATGGAGAACCAAACAATAGTGCTGGACAGCCTATATACGGACAAATACAATCTTATAAACTTACCAATGTTTTGGTTGTAATTGTACGGTACTTTGGAGGAGTCAAGTTAGGCGTTGCTGGACTTATAAACGCTTACAAGACTTCTGCAAAAATGGCTTTAGAAAATGCTAGTATTATTGAAAAAACAATAAATGTATCATATCGCATTATGTTTGATTATAAAAACATGAGTAAAGTCATGCGCATTATTAAAGAAAAGAATATAACTATTATAAATCAAAAATTAGAATTAGACTGTAGCATTGATATTTCTGTTAGAAAAAGAGATTCAGAAGTTATTTTTAATATATTCAACACTTTATTTGAAATAAGGATAAAAAAATACACCGATTAAATTTGCAATTTATCTAATATAAAACCAGGACATCGAGTTGGTTTTTTTGTTTTCGTATCAATAAAGACCAAAACAGTAGTTGCTGTTGTCAAAATTTCGTCAAATTCGTTAGTAATTTCGTAAGAAAACTCAATTGATGCAGTAGGCGTTTTTGTAAGCCATGTTTTGACATTAATTACGTCGTCGTAATAAGCAGATTTTTTATAATTTAAAGATAATGAAACTACAGGTAACATAATTCCATTTTTTTCCATATTTTTATATGAAACTCCTAAATTTCTTAACCATTCAATTCGTCCTATTTCTAGATACTGTGCATAATTGCCATGATACACAACACCCATTTGGTCTGTCTCACCATAGCGAACTCGTATTTGAGTTATATACAAATTTTGATTTAATAAGTTCATTTTTTTTTACTTTTTTTTTGTAATTTTACAAGTGTCAAACGTGGTAAAAAAAAACTTAATATTCAACCTTATTACATTTTTTTATTAAGAATATTGTTCACATATTTGCGTTATAGAAATGACAAAGGAAAGGTTCATTCCTTAATTATTTTTTAGATTACAAAATTAACTGAAACCTATTTTATAACCATGAATCAAACTGCACAAACGGTATGGAACAATTGTCTATCTTTTATAAAAGATAATATTCAGCCGCAGGCATACAAAACTTGGTTTGCCCCTATAAAAGCAGTTAAGTTTACAGATAATTCATTAAGCATTCAAGTGCCTAGTAAATTTTTTTATGAATGGTTAGAAGAGCATTACGTAAAAATTTTAAAAGTAGCACTTACCAAACAATTAGGAGAAAATGCCAAACTCGTTTACATTATTAAAATGGAAAACACCTATGGCAATAAAGAACCTTTTACGGAAAAAATACCGAGTACAAATAGGGGAAGTCTAAAATCTCAAAATGTAGAAGTTCCCTTAAAAAATAAAAATCCAGAACTTAAAAATCCGTTTATAATTCCTGGAATTAGAAATGTTAAAATTGAGTCTCAATTAAACCCCAACTATAGTTTTGAAAATTTTTTAGAAGGCGACTCTAATCGCTTAGCTAGAAACGCAGGTATTGCAGTAGCTAATAAACCGGGGGGGACTTCCTTTAATCCTCTACTTATTTTTGGTGGTGTTGGTTTAGGAAAAACACATTTAGCACACGCTATTGGAGTTGACATTAAAGATAAGTATCCAGAAAAAACCGTATTATACATCTCTGCCGAAAAATTCACACAACAATATATCGATGCTGTAAAGAAAAATAATAGAAATGACTTTATTCATTTTTATCAAATTATTGATGTGCTCATTATTGATGATGTTCAATTTTTATCGGGTAAATCTGGTACTCAAGATGTGTTTTTTCATATTTTTAATCACCTGCACCAAAACGGGAAACAGGTAATCTTAACTAGCGACAAGGCTCCCGTAGATATGCAAGATATTGAGCAACGCTTGCTATCTCGTTTTAAATGGGGATTATCCGCAGAATTGCAAACACCAGATTTTGAAACACGAGTATCGATATTAAAAAATAAATTATATCGTGATGGTGTAGAAATTCCCGAGGATATTATAGAATACGTTGCAAAAAATATAAAGTCGAACGTTAGAGAACTTGAAGGTGCTATTATTTCTTTGATTGCACAATCATCTTTTAATAAAAAAGAAGTGACTATTAGCCTAGCAAAAGACGTTGTAGAAAAATTTGTAAAAAATACGAAACGAGAAGTATCTATTGATTATATTCAGAAAATAGTTTCAGACTACTTTCAAATGGATGTAGATACATTACAGTCCAAAACAAGAAAGCGTCATATTGTACAAGCAAGGCAATTAGCTATGTTTTTTGCAAAAAAACTTACCAAAGCTTCTTTAGCAAGTATTGGTTCCCAAATAGGCAAACGCGATCACGCTACAGTATTACATGCTTGTAAAACAGTAAATAACTTGTCTTCTACCGATAAACAATTTAAAAAATATGTAGAAGATCTTAGCAAAAAACTATCCATTTAATATTGTTTTACGAATGATTAATATACTAATGGTTTGTCTAGGAAACATCTGTCGTTCTCCATTAGCAGAGGGAATTTTAAAATCAAAATTACCTAAATCAAAATTTAACATCCATTCTGCTGGTACTTCGGCACATCATGAGGGCGAACCACCCGATAGTAGGTCTATTGCTATTGCAAAACATAAGGGTATCGATATTTCAAGGCAGCGTGCTAAACAATTTAGAGTTTCTGATTTCGATACGTTTCATTATATATACGTAATGGATAATTCAAATTACAAAGCCATTACTAAGTTGGCAAGAACGGATAAGGATATTAAAAAGATTAAACTTATACTAAGCGAGTTAGATACAACTAATACAATGGAAGTTCCTGATCCTTATTATGGCGACAATTCTGGGTTTGAAACTACATATCAACTACTAGATGTAGCCTGCGATAATATAGCTAAAACATTAAAGCAAAAGCATTTTAAGAACTAACTAATTTCAATTATTGAATAAAAATTATAATTTGTGACTATTTCTAAAGGAAAGCTTTATTTAATACCAACTAGACTTGGAGAAAATGCTCCTCTAGAGGTTTTACCCATTTCTATAAAAAAAATCATAGAACAAGTTGACTACTATATTGTTGAGAACGAAAAAACAGCAAGACGGTTTATAAAACTAATCAGTTCTAACAAATCGCAACAAAACCTTAAAATAAATATTTTAAATAAGTTTACCAAGCCTGACGAATTACCCCTATTCATAACTCCTTGCTTAGAAGGAAAACATATAGGATTACTCTCCGAAGCAGGATGCCCTGGTGTTGCAGATCCTGGATCGGATATCGTAAATATTGCTCACCAAAATGACATTAAAGTCATTCCATTGGTAGGGCCATCTTCTATTTTGCTAGCATTAATGAGTTCTGGAATGAATGGACAACACTTTACATTTAATGGCTATATTCCTATTGAGCAAAAAGAACGAAAAACATACCTTAAAAAATTAGAGCGCTTATCGGTAGAGAATAATCAATCGCAAATTTTTATAGAAACACCTTATCGAAACAATAAAATATTGGACGATATTTGTGCTACGCTTCATAAAAACACAAGAGTATGTGTTGCCTGCGACATTACATTATCTACAGAGTTTATAAAAACGACAACAGTTGCAGAATGGCAGCACATTAAAGTAGATTTGCACAAGCGCCCTACAATTTTTATAATTCATAAAGATTAATAACGTTTTACTTTTTTATAAGCATTTATATCCTTGCTTTTTTATTACCAACAATAGTAGAGGTGTCGTAGCCAGAAAAACGCTTTAAATATTCAAAAACACTTGCACCATAAACATCCGAAAATCCAATTGCACCATAACTTCTTAAGTATTTTTTTACACTTCCAGGCCCTGCCAAATGTGCTGCTGCAAGAATTCCTGACTCTGTAACACAAACACCATCAATAGTTTTGCCTACAAATTGCTTAATATCACGTCTTAAAATCCATTTATTGCGCTCTGAGTTTACAATAAATGCTTTTTCTTGCAATTCTGGATTGCTTAAAAAAGCTTTAGTGTTATGTATCCCTATAACATCTAAAGTGCTTTTTCCAAATTGATATTTGCCGAGATATCCTAAAGTATTTACTGCAAAATAATTACACCTAGACTCCTTAAAGGCTAAAGCTTCTTTAAACCCCACAAACGTTTTGCCTATTTGAGGTATTGCAAAGCTAGGAGTAGTCGTTACTTGTAGCTTTGTGTTGGTGTAATTAGGTACGCTATAATCTAAATCCAAACAGCCTACTGAATATTTGTCACGATCTAATTTAGGCTTGGAACTTGTTGTAAGTAACAAACTTATAAAAATTAATAAAGGCATTATGTAATAAAATACTGCGTTTTTTTTATCCATTATTATCTATTTTGTCTCAAAATTAGGGGCTCATTTTTTAAAAATGCAAGATTAAAACTCTTTTTTAATTTTATGAAAATTAATCGTTTAAGTGTTTACTTTGTAGAATTAGAGGTAAAAACTAGTCCCATTATTCGTTACTAATCTGTTTTTTCAATTTATAAAATTAGAAGTAAATGGTCCTAAAATTAGTCCTAAAGATTTAAAACAATAGAACCTTGTTTTACTTCCTAATCCCTTTACTATTTAAGTATTGCTGGTATTTTTTCGCATTTTGATTATGCTGTGCAAGGGTTTTTGCAAAATTGTGAAACCCAGGGTTTTTAGCACTAGCTGCAAAGAAAAAATAGTGGTGTTTTTCGTAGTTTAAAACAGCATCAATTGCAGAAATGTCAGGCATTGCAATTAGTCCTGGAGGCAAGCCTACATTTTTGTATGTATTGTAAGGAGATGTAATTGTTTTATGAATATTTAAAACACGTCTAATTAAAGTATTTTTATATTGAGGCAGTTGGTATGCTGCAAATTTTATGGTAGGATCTGCATCTAAAGACCATTTATTGTTTAAACGATTTATGTAAACTCCTGCTATGCGTGGTTGTTCTTCTTTTTGTTTGGACTCTTCATATACTATAGAGGCTAATGTAATAACTTCGTCTTGCTTTAAGCCTAACGCTTTTGCTTTACTAAGCCTACTATTATTCCAAAATACCTTGTATTCTTTTAGCATTCTAGCTCTAAACTTATTTGCAGTTGTGTTCCAAAAAAACTCATAACTATTCGGGATATACATTCCTAAAGCTGTACTTTCAGAAAAATTATTTTTTTTATAAAATTCAACATCCTTAAAGGATTTGAGTAAGCTTATGCTGTCTGGTTCAATTTGCTTTGCTATACGTCCTGCTAAGGCTTCTAACGAATTTTGATTATTAAAAGAAACACGAACTGGAATATTTTTACTCCTTATAGCGTTAATAATATCATTATTGGTCATATTTTTTTTAATGCTATATTTTCCAGCTTTTATGTTATTAATATATTTTTTTCTGCGAGCTAATGCGTCAAAAGTTTTTGTGTTTTTTAAAAGCGGAGCTATATCAACCTTCACTTCTTCATAGGAAGCACCCGTGTTAATGTAAATATAAGCCTCCTTATTATTAAAAGCTGTATTGGGCACAAACATTGCAGAATATACGTAGTAAGCAAAGTAACCTACTACTATTAAACCTATTAAAGCAATTATTAAAAGTATTTTTTTAATGTACATTAGTGGTATGTATTAATTGATATAGGTATTCGTTTTTATAAATACCGTTAGTAAAAATCCAATCTTTTTTAAGTCCTACTCTTTTAAAGCCATGTTTTTCAAACAAATGTTGACTGGCGGTATTGTCTTCAGAAATATTACAATATAATTGATGCAAATTTAAGTGTGTAAAGCAATAACTAATCAGCAAATTTAAGGCTTCATCCCCATAGCCTAATTGCCTATCTATTTTATTTTTTATTAAGATTCCTATTCCTGCACGATAATTTGAAAAATCAAAATCAAAAATATCTATAAAACCTAAGGCTTTGTGATTATAATTAGAGATGACTAGTCGTAATTGTTTAACTTCAAATATATCTTTATGTGCTTGATCTAAATATTGTTTAATTAAAAACTTTGAATATGGGGTTTTTGTATTACTAATTTCCCAAATTGTTTCGTCATTTTCAATATCATAAACGTATTCTAAATCTTCGGGTTCCAAAGCACGCAGATAAATATGTTTTCCTTTTATACTTCGCATTGCACTTCTCCCTTAAACACACATACTGCAGGACCTATTAGCCAAATATCAGTATAGTTTCCGTTATTAAATTTAAAAGATACCTGTAGCTCGCCTCCTACGGTTGCTAAGGTAATTAATTCGCTTTGTGTTTGCTTACTGTGGTGCATTGCCAAGGCAACAGCTGTTACTCCTGTGCCACAAGATAACGTTTCGTTTTCCACGCCTCGTTCGTATGTTCTAACCGAAAAGGTAGTATTATCTAGTTTTTCTACAAAATTCACATTAACTCCTACCTGCGTATAAGGAGACGAATAACGAATTTTTGCACCTTTAGCTTTAACATCTATATGCTTTAATTCTGTTTCCATCTGTACGTGATGGGGCGATCCTGTATCCAAAAATAAGTGCGATTGGTGGTTTTCTATAGCGGTTACATCTTGCATTTGTAATTTTATAACATCACTCGCTATAATAGCTTGGTGCACCCCATCTATAGCCTCAAAAACTGCCTTATTTTTTACTAGTCCTAAGGCTTTAGCAAAAGCTACTAAGCAACGTGCCCCATTACCACACATAGAGCTTTCCTTTCCGTCTGCATTGTAATATATCATTTTAAAATCGTACTTTGGATGAGTTTCTAGTAGTATAAGACCGTCTGCCCCTACTCCAAATTTTCTGTCGCAAAGAAAACGAATCGCTTTAGTACTATTTTTATCAAACGTGTTTAAGCGGTTATCTAATATTACAAAATCATTTCCCGTACCTTGATATTTATAAAAAGTATAAGTCATTAAAAATCAGTTTTCATTTTTATTACAAAAAAAATTGATATATTATGGCAAATATATAACTATTAAATGGTTAGTAAGGCTGTTAAAAAGCAGTTAAAGTTAATGTAAATACCTAATATTTCTTTAATTTTAACGTTGTAATTACAGTAATATAAAAACTAAAAATTAAACTAAAAATGAAAAAGATTTTTACACTCGTATTAGTTTCTGCAATAGGGGGTGCATTAACTTTAATTGGATACAAGTCGTTTATAGAAAACGATACTAACAGCACTTACCAAGCTGAGGAATTTTATCAAAGCCCAAAATTTATTCCCACATCCTACACTGGTAACACTATTAATTTGACACCAAAAGAGGTTCCAAATTTTGTAGATGCAGCAAACAAAACCATAAACTCTGTTGTGCATGTTAAAAATATGGCTAAAGGCAGTAATTCTGGACTTACTTCTTTTGAATTATTACTCTACGGAAACCCGCGTTCAAGACCAACAGAAGGTAGTGGATCGGGAGTCATTATTTCGCCAGACGGTTATATTATTACCAATAACCATGTTATAGAAAAAGCCGAAAAAATATCTATTACTACAAACGATAATAAAATATACGAAGCAAAACTTGTAGGGACAAGCATAGAAACAGACATCGCTTTATTAAAAGTCGATGCCGAAGAAGAGCTTCCTTACACCGCCTTTGCAGATAGTGATAATGCACAAATAGGCGAATGGGTACTAGCCGTTGGCAATCCTTTTAACCTAACCTCTACAGTAACAGCAGGCATTATTAGCGCAAAGTCTCGAGATTTAGATAAGTCTGGAAGAAACACACAATCTTTTATACAAACAGATGCTGCAGTAAATCCAGGTAATTCTGGTGGTGCGCTTGTAAATACCAAAGGAGACCTTATAGGCATTAATACAGCCATTACCTCCGAAACAGGCACTTATGTTGGCTACTCATTTGCTGTACCAAGTAATATTGCACGCAAAGTTGTAGAAGACATTTTAGAATTTGGTAACGTACAAAAAGGAATTTTAGGAATTTCTGGAGATGCCTTAAATAGCACAAGAGCAAGAGACCTAAATTTAGACATTACAGAAGGGTTTCATATTAGCGGCGTAGAAGAAAGTTCTGGAGCAGAAAAAGCAGGAATTAAACCCGGAGATGTTATAAAAAAATTGGATAATGTAAAAATTTCTAAATTTTCAGATTTAAGAGGTTACTTAGGATCAAAACGCCCTAATGACATTGTTAACCTAACGATACAACGAGATGGTACAGAAAAAATAATTCCTGTAACATTATCTAAGAGTGAACTAATAAGTACCAATGTTTTAAAAATGGATTTAAGAAATATTCCTGAAAAATTAAAACAAAACACAGAAGTTAAAAATGGAGTAATTATTGCCAATACACAAAATTATCAGCTTTATAGAAATTTTGGTATCGCTTCAGGTTATATTATAACAAGTATAAATGATACGCCTATAAACAACATTAGCGATATTAATAAATTGAAACAAAAATACGGCTCTACTTTTGAAGAAGAAATCTATAAATTGGAAATTTCTGACCCCAACGGAGAAACAAAAAGAGAAATTATATTTCGTTAATATATTTAGCCTTATTCTAAATTAAAACTTTAAGACCTTAACCTAGGTCTTAAAGTTTTTTTAATTAAAAAAACTGAGTAAACATTTTAAAACATTACTTTTGACAAAATTTTTTTTAATAACAAAAAAATAAAACATAATGAGTGTTAACGAAGCTTATGAAAAAGAATTAGCCTTTCAAGGCGATCGTAGAAGAGCCACTGTTGAGTTTATAAAAATAATAAGCGATTTATGGTACGATAAATCTATTGAACTTGTTATTTTTAGAAATCAACTAATAGATAAAAATGTTAGTGATATATTAAATCTTCACGAGTATGCTGGAGAATTTGTTCAAAAGCCAATTTCAATATTTGATTCGGTCGAAATTGCTCAAGCAATAAAAACTCTAGACATCCCTCCCGCAAAACTAGATATAGGAAAACTAACTTACGAATATCATCTAGAAGACGACAAATACAGCAATGCCATAGCTTTTGTCGCCGACAAGCTTAGAGATGCAGGCACAAACGAAGTTATTTCTCCAAAAGATGTAGTGCTTTATGGTTTTGGCAGAATTGGTCGCTTAGTTGCCCGCGAACTCATGTCCAAAACAGGCAAAGGAAGTCAAATGAGGCTAAGAGCTATCGTTACGCGTGGCGCAATTAACGAAACTGTTTTAGAAAAAAGAGCTTCACTATTGCGTAACGATTCTGTGCATGGAGATTTTTCTGGAACTGTTATTGCAGATGCAAAAAATAATGCCCTGCTTATTAATGGAACAACCGTAAATATAATATCTGCAAATGCACCAGAAGATATAGATTACACAACGTATGGTATAAACAATGCTTTAGTTATCGATAATACAGGTGCTTTTAGAGATAAAGAAGCTTTAAGCCGCCATTTAGTTTCTAAAGGGGTGAGCAAAGTATTACTAACCGCACCAGGAAAAGGCATTCCAAATATTGTACACGGTGTAAATCAGTTTGAAAATAATCCTAATGAGATTGATATTTTTTCGGCAGCATCTTGTACAACCAACGCTATTACCCCTGTGTTAAAGGTTATAGACGATTCCTTTGGTATAAAATCTGGACATTTAGAAACCATACATGCTTATACAAACGACCAAAACTTGGTCGATAATATGCACAGCAAATACCGTAGAGGAAGAGCTGCTGCATTAAATATGGTAATTACAGAAACTGGAGCAGGCAAAGCTGTAAGTAAAGCCTTACCAGACCTAGAAGGCAAACTAACCTCTAATGCTATTCGAGTTCCTGTACCTAACGGCTCTCTAGCTATTCTAAATTTAGAAATAGACAAAGAAACCTCTAAAGAAGCCATTAACTCTATTGTGAAAAAATACGCCCTAGAAGGCGATTTGGTCGAGCAAATAAAGTATGAATTAAGCGATGAACTTGTTTCTAGCGATATTGTTGGCTCTCCTGCACCAGCAATATACGATAGTAAAGCAACTATTGTCCGTAAAGATGGCAAAAATATTATACTCTATATATGGTATGATAATGAATACGGCTATAGCCACCAAGTTATTAGACTAGCAAAATATATTGCTAAGGTAAGACGTTATACTTACTACTAATACAAAAACCAATTAAACCTAACTCGTAACCTAACCCATGAATTTTAAAAACTTACAAATGTTGTTTGCGACACTTAATGCAAAACTTATTCTAGTCGTCATTTGTCTATTCAGTTTTGGTAACCCTGTTTTTGCACAACAAACAACTCAAACCAAAACTACTGAAACAAAAGAAACCATCAAATCTCAATTTGAGATTACTGTAGGAAAAGCTAGTAATTGGACCGACAAAAGGGGGCGTCCCTATAAAATAATTAGAACGAACCTCCTAAACGAATTAAAAAAACAAACCTTAGACTCACTCAAAGCTCTACAAAGCAAAAATGATGACGCTAGTAATGTTATTAAACAACAAGAAGAACAAATTACAAAGCTAAAACTAAACCTAAATAATACACAAGCAATACTAGACGAAACCAATAGCAAAACAGACAGTATTAATGTATTTGGAACGCAGCTGTCTAAAACCTCTTACAATGTATTAATGTGGGCAATTATAAGCCTGCTGTTTATTCTTCTTTTTATCTTTATTTTTAAGTATCGAAATAGCAATATTATTACCAAATCTGCCAAAAAATCTTTAATTGAAATTGAAGAAGATTTTGAAGCACATAGACGTAACGCCCTAGAACGTGAACAAAAAGTGCGTCGGCAGTTACAAGATGAAATTAACAAGCAAAAAGGCATATAACTACATAACACACTGTAATTTGAAGCATTAAAATAAATTAAACCATGCGAATCGACATTATTACGGTGTTACCAGAATTACTAAAAAGTCCGTTTGAGGCCTCTATACTACAGCGCGCCATACAGGCCAACTTGGTCAATGTTCATTTTCATAACTTACGCGATTATACTACAGACAAACGCAAATCTGTAGACGATACCCAGTTTGGTGGTGGTGCTGGTATGGTAATGACTATAGCACCTATCGATAACTGTATTAGTAAACTAAAAGCAGAACGTGATTATGATGAAGTGATATACATGACGCCCGATGGGGAAACCTTAAACCAAAGCACTGCAAACCATATCTCGCTAAAAAAAAATATTATTATCCTTTGTGGGCATTATAAAGGCGTAGACCAACGTGTACGAGATTATTTTATTACCAAAGAAATTTCTATTGGAGACTACGTCCTATCGGGAGGAGAGCTTGGCGCAGCAGTACTATGCGATGCTATAATACGACTAATCCCAGGAGTGCTAGGCAACGAAACCTCTGCCCTAACAGATTCATTTCAAGATAACATGCTAGCCCCCCCTATTTACACCAAACCTAGAGAGTATAAAGGGATGACCGTTCCCGAAGTATTGTGCAGTGGTAACTTTCCTGAAATTGATAAATGGAGAGAAGAACAAGCCTATAAGCGTACACAACAACGCAGACCAGATTTGTTAAAAGATTAATTTAGATTTTTTTTTTAAATTTATGAACGTACTAAAAATAATAGAGGTACCTCTACAAAAAAAAACACTATAAGTATTGCTTAACGATTAAATAATACTTAGTTTTGCGCCTAATTTTGAACTAACCTCTAGCGAAAATCGTGAATGTTATTTTGAAAAAATCTATTAAATACTACAAAAAATGGAAGCTTTAATAAAATTTGTACAAGACGAATTTGTAGCAAAAAAAGAATTTCCCGAATTCGGAGCAGGAGATACAATTACTGTATTTTACGAAATTAGAGAAGGTGAAAAAGTACGAACACAGTTTTTTAGAGGCGTTGTGTTGCAACGACGAGGAACAGGAACCTCCGAAACCTTTACGATTAGAAAAATGTCAGGCACCGTTGGTGTAGAGCGTATTTTTCCATTAAACTTACCTGCTTTGCAAAAAATTGAAGTCAATAAAAGAGGTAAAGTGCGTAGAGCAAGAATCTTTTACTTTAGAGAACTTACTGGTAAAAAAGCGAGAATTAAAGAAAGAAGACGTTAATCCACTTCTTGTTATTAACAAAAATAATTACAAAAAAAGGTTACCTCAAAAAGGTAGCCTTTTTTTGATAAAAAAAATGACTCGCCCTTAAAGAAGTAATGCTGTTTTATACCAATTATAATATAAAATCTTTATTTTGTTTGTAACATAAAGGGATTGGTTTTACTTAATTTGAAAACTCAATTTTTGATTTGGCAAAAATTAAGGTATTTGAGGCAGTAACAACGATTTGTCAAAAATGTTAATCGCAGCAACACGCTCTTTTTTAAGAAATATTACCTGAGGGTAGATGGATGATACTTCGGATCTTTTAAAAATATTTTCGCTGTCAATTACGATATTGGGTTTCGTTAAAAACGAAGTATCAACCTGTAGTTTAAACAACTTCATATCCCTTACTCCTGTAAACACTACAGCTGTTTCTTTTTCAAGGCTATCAATTATTTCAATCATTGTATTTGTAACATTACTTGTTAAACTTTTCTTGTTTTTTTTCTTTTAAGTTATAAAAAGTAATGGATTTGTCTTGATTGTTCAAAAACGAATAATAGTACTCATTATCAGAAGAGGATTTATTGAATCCAACAGAATGATGTAAATATCCTGAAACATCATCTAGAGGAAACGTTATTCTTTCTACTTCCTCTAAGTCGTACTTGTTTTCAAAAAATTCACCATTTTCTGTTTGAAAATAATACGTGTACGCCTTGTTTTTTTTTACAGCTAAAACTTACAACAACTAATAGCACCACTACTAACTTCTTCATCAATCTATTTTTTTTACAAACTCATGCAAAATAGGCTAAAGCAGAATATAACAAAATTTTAATTAAGAAAAAAAACACGTTAACTCTATGTTATTACATTTATAGTGTTATATATTTTTTTTCAAATGTAACGTTTATATTTTTTTTACGTCTATAATAAATATATCATAAAATAATGTTAAATTTACCCACACAAAACTATGGCAGATTTAAACCAAACACAGTGGAAGGAAAGAATACAAAACGATGCTAATGCTTGCATTTTAGATGTCAGGACAGATGCCGAAATAGAAGACGGAATGATACCCAACGCAAAACACATAGACCTCTATCTAGGTCAAGAATTTATTAACGAAATAGAGGCCTTAGACAAATCTAAAAACTATTATATTTATTGTAGGTCAGGAAACAGAAGCAATCAAGCCTGTAATATTATGGAACAATTAGGCTTTGCTAATACCTACAATCTACTAGGGGGAATTAATGAGTGGAATGGAGAAATTACAACGCGTTAAACAGCACTATATGAAACCATATTTAACTCTTTTGCTCATCGTATTAACAAGTATTAACTATAGTTGTTTAAACTCTAGTAATGCAAGTGTTGTAGAAATTATAACTGCCGAAGAGATGAAGCAAATAACACAGCTTGAAAACGTACAAGTAGTAGATGTAAGAACCAATAATGAATATAAAAATGGATACATCCAAAAAGCTCAAAATATAGACTACCTATCCCCTACCTTCGATTTAGAAATACAACAACTAGATAAATCTAAACCTGTAGTAGTGTATTGCGAAAAAGGAGGAAGAAGTAGTAGCTGTGTGGACAAAATGAAGAAAGCAGGTTTTGTTAAAATTTACGAACTAGAAGGTGGTATTGCAAAATGGAAATTTAAAGGATTTCCTTTAGAAAAAAAATAAAACCCATAAAGTAAATTTTAAAAATACTTTTAACTACAAAACTTCAATGAAACTTTGTGTTATACCAATTGTTATTTAAAACGAGTTATAACTAATTTGGAATTATATAGTGATATATAGACACAATAGAAACGAATTATATAGCTTATTTTGAGCAACAATTTGGTATTAAAGCTACAATATATTTGTTTTTACAAATTGCATTTTTAAATTTGTACTCTTTAAAAAACAAAACAATATCAATACACCTACCACAGTATGGTGGTATAAAACTATATTTTTTTTAGATGGGAAGAGCTTTTGAATTTCGTAAAGCACGCAAAATGAAACGTTGGTCGGCTATGAGCAAAGCCTTTACACGCATAGGCAAAGATATTGTTATGGCGGTAAAGGAAGGTGGTCCAGACCCAACAAGCAACTCTAGGCTAAGAGCTGTAATACAAAATGCAAAGGCTGTAAATATGCCTAAAGATAATGTAGAGCGTGCTATAAAAAAAGCAAGCGAAAAAGGGCAAGGAGATTACAAAGAAGTCCTTTTTGAAGGTTACGCACCACACGGTATTGCGATTTTGGTAGAAACAGCAACAGACAATAATACTAGAACTGTAGCCAACATACGAAGCTACTTTAATAAATGTGATGGCAGCCTAGGTACCTCTGGCTCTGTTGTATTTATGTTTGACCATACTTGTAATTTTAGGATTAATGCAGAGGGCTTAGATCCAGAGGACTTAGAGCTAGAATTTATTGATTTTGGAGCAGAAGAAGTTTTTGCTGATGACGATGGAATTTTAATTTATGCTCCTTTTGAAAGTTTTGGCGCAATACAAACCGAATTAGAAACTAGAAAAATTGAAATTTTATCCTCTGGTTTTGAAAGAATACCACAAGTTACAAAAACATTAAACGCAACGCAAGTTGCAGATGTAGAAAAACTATTAGAAAAAATAGAAGAGGATGATGATGTGCAAAATGTATATCATACTATGGGATAATAATACGCAAGTATAATTTATTAGCCTACAGCGTATTACTTTTTTAAAGACCTACATTTTTTTAGCATCAAACAGCCTGTTTAACTTTTTTTTTGTACCGTTTAACTATTATTATGTTATTAATAACATTTTTTGATAAACAATTAACTCTTACTATTTTTTTTATATAAATTCGTTGTACCCTAAATTTTAAATTAACACACAATGACCTCACTATTAGTATTCTTCATTGGAGTATTTATTGCTAATTTTATACTGCTTAAAATTACATGTAATAAATTGAAACCTCTTAAAAAATCTAGAAAAACAAAACAAGTTACTAAAATACGTTCAATTACGACCAGTCAATTGTCGACAAATGAGCTGTCTTCAACAGGGAGTTAGCTGTACTAAAGTGTTTGTTATTGAACCAGTACCCTTTATTGGCACTTAAAGGAGAAGGATGTCCTGAAGGAAGTATAAAGTGATGATTTTCATTAATTAATTTTGCTTTCTTCTTTGCCGATGCACCCCATAATAAAAAAATAGTATTACGTTTTTTTTCGTTAATTGTTTTAATTACGGCATCTGTAAACTTTTCCCAACCTTTGGCTTTATGGCTTGCAGGTTTGGAATGTCTTACTGTTAGTACTGTGTTTAGTAATAGCACACCTTGTTTAGCCCAGCGTTCTAAATTTCCATTTTTAGGATATGGTATATTCAAATCGGTTTCTATTTCTTTAAAAATATTTTTTAGAGAAGGTGGATGTTTTATCCCTTCATTAACAGAAAAACACAGTCCATTAGCTTGATTTTCTCCGTGATATGGGTCTTGGCCAATAATAACAACTTTTATGTTTTGAAAAGAACAATGTAAAAAGGCATTAAAAATTTCTGCTTTTTTCGGGTAACATTCACCTATTTTGTATTCTAGATTCACAAAATCTGTTAACTGCCTAAAATACAATTTATTAAATTCTTTTTCAAGATATTTCGTCCAACTATTATGAATCCTAATTTCCATATATTGTAGTATTACAAATAGTTCTTATTATTATTTTTAGCAATTGTAATTTAGAAACTACTAATCTATACTAAACGTTTTTATTGCTTTAAAAGGCGATAGTTTTAATTGCTCCATTTTAGTTTGATAAGGCAACCAAAATTTAGAAAAGAACATATTGGTTTTAGTTAGGGCATTTTTTAAGTCATTTTTAGCATGCTCAATTAATGTTTTTTCTGTAGTTGTAATGCCATTTTTTCGCGAACTCACATAATTATTTGCTGTTCCTATACGTTGCATAACACTACTTTCTGAATTTCGAGTAATACCTTGTCTATTATCTACTTTTCCTATATAAGCTGCAATAAGTGTATCTATTTTTTTTACTATTTGTTTAGAATCCTTAATTTGGTTTTTATATTCTTTTTTATCTAGTTTCGACAACTTATCAATATAATTGTTAGCTATAGTTTTATTTTCAACCAATTGCTTAACGGCATCGCTAGTTTTTTGTGTCATAAGTTCTAGTGTTTTTGATGCTGCATAAACCTCATTTATAGAGCTTAAAGACACTTCTGTGCGAGGGTCGCTTTTCACACTAATGCGCTGTTCAGATTGTTGGTTTCCGTAAGTCATAACAAGTTTATAATTACCAGGCTTTACTCTAACTCCTGCAGGCTCTCTAGTTTGTTTGCGTATTGTTCGTGAGGGCCTATTGACTCCTTTTTCTGTCATAAACCAAACCGTTTTATGTATTCCAGTACTATCTGGCGTTTTCCATTTAAGATGACGTATTTGCCGCTCTCCATCGTATATTTTAAGGTGAATAGAATCCCATGCTACGGCTGGTCTATCATTTTCAACTTCAGAAATTTCATCAACTTCTTTTGTGGTAGCATCATCTTCATTAGCATTAGTTTTTTGTTTTTCATCAACTTTTATATAATAAGATATTAATGCACCTCTAGGTCTATTTTCTCCATTAAAAAGTGCATCTGCTCCAAAACGACTTCCTGTAGGTTGCTGGTAAGCTGCTTGGTAAGCTACTGGAGGGGGGAATAATTTTAACTTAGATTTTAAAATTCTATTATTTTTTGCAATAGCGCGCAAGGGTCTAATATCATCTAGCACCCAAGCAGCACGACCAAATGTTCCTATTATTAAGTCATGTTCTCTTGGGTGTATTACCAAGTCTTTAACAGAAACTGTAGGAAATCCTTTTGTCCATTTATTCCATTCTTTTCCCGCGTTGACAGACACGTATAAGCCATCATCTGTTCCTAAAAAAAGAAGGTTGGGTTCTTCTATATCTTCAATAATAGCTAGGGCATAACTTTCTGCATCATTAGCATCAACAATACGTTCCCAAGTTTTTCCATAATTTTTAGTTCTAAAGGCGTAGGGTGTAAAATTAAATCGTCTGTAGTCGTTAGCTACAAGTAAAGCTTCTCCCCTATTTTTGTTAGAAGCTTTTATTTGTGTAATCCAGCTTCCTTTTGGTAGTTCTTTAATATTTTTAGACACGTCAACCCAATCTATTCCTCCGTTTAGCGTATAATGTACGCGACCATCGTCTGTGCCTGCCCAAAGCATATTTTTTTCTACCGGAGACGGTTCTATTACTAGTATGGTACAGTAATTTTCTGCCCCAGTAGCATCGAGGGATAGCCCTCCACTCTCGTTTTGATTTTGTTTTTTTGGATCGTTAGTGGTTAAATCTGGAGAAATTACAGACCACGTAAGCCCTTTGTCTGTAGATTTGTGTACAAACTGACTTCCAAAGTAAATTGTACTTGTATTAAAAGGATCTATGTTTATGGCAGAGTTCCAGTTAAATCGAAGCGATATATTAGGGTCTTTATGAGTAGGTTTTACGCCATAATTATTGCCTGTTTTCCAGTCGTATCTACTTACAAAGCCTTGCTGACTCATAGACCAACCATAACGAGAATTATCCTTATCTGGTACGACATCAAAGCCGTCACCAAAACTAATTTCTTGCCAATAAGAATTTCGTATTCCTTGAGCTTTCCATACGTAAGCAGGGCCTCGCCAAGATCCATTATCTTGCATTCCTCCATACACATTGTAAGGAAATTCGTTATCGATATTAATATGATAAAACTGAGCTACAGGTAAGTTCCCTACAAAACGCCATGTCTTGCCACCATCTTTTGTAATGTTTAATCCTCCATCATTACCATCAAT
The DNA here is from genome assembly GCA_938011315.1 of uncultured Flavobacteriaceae bacterium. Classification (GTDB taxonomy): domain Bacteria; phylum Bacteroidota; class Bacteroidia; order Flavobacteriales; family Flavobacteriaceae; genus AU392. The sequence goes on along the minus strand of CALLUG010000004.1, from coordinate 4,863 downwards.
CATAAATTGTCCGTTATTTGGATGAATCCACCAAGCATGATGATCGGGGTGTACACCATTATCTACGCCATAAGCTCCCATAAGTTGAGAAAAATTGCGTCCGCCATCTTCACTTACATTGACATAAGTAAATATGGAAAAGAGGCGATTTTCATTTTGAGGATCTACATAAATATCTGAATAGTAAAAAGGACGGTTACCAATATCGCTCTTATCATTTACTTTATGCCAATTAAAACCTCCATCGTTACTTTTATACAAGGCATTTTTTTTCGACTCTATTAATGCGTAAATAATGTTAGGCTTGTTTTTAGCAATACTAATTCCTATGCGCCCCAATTCGCCTTTAGGCAAGCCTTCTTTTTCTGTTATTTTTTTCCAAGTTTTACCAGCGTCATAAGTTATATGAAGTCCAGAACCACTACCTCCTGATTTAAAAAACCAAGGATCTCGTTTGTGTTCCCACATTGCTGCAATTAGTTTATTAGGGTTTGAAGGGTCCATAACTAAGTCTGCAGCTCCAGTTTTAGGATTAGCATAAAGAATTTTACGCCACGTTTTGCCACCATCTATAGTTTTAAAAACACCACGCTCTGGGTGCTCTCCCCATGGAGAACCTATGGCGGCAACATAAACAATATCTGGGTTTGTAGGATTTATAATAACACGATGGATATGTCTTGTTTTTTCTAAGCCCATAGCCATCCAATTTTTACCTCCATCTAAAGATTTGTAAATTCCATACCCTCCGTTTAGACTATTTCTAGGATTACCTTCGCCTGTTCCTACCCAAATCACACTAGGATTAGACTGCTGTATAGCAACCGCTCCTATAGATGCTGTAATTTCTTTTTCAAAAATAGGTGCCCATTTTATACCACCAGAAGTAGATTTCCATAAGCCACCAGAGGCAGTACCAACATACATTATGTCGGGATTACTTGTTACGACATCTATAGCCGTAACACGACCAGACATTCCGCCAGGACCAATACTACGTGGTGTCATATTTTTTACTAAATCTATTGAAAATTCTTGTGCAAAAAGAGCTGTAACACAGAGTAGCATTACGGACAAAACTATTTTTTTCATTATGTTTTTTGAGTTAGGCTATTAAAATAAAAGTTTAAATTTAATAAAAACTTATCATACTATTCTTAAAGCTCTGTTAAGTAAGTTATTTATATTTCAAAAAATAGTATTTTTACCAGTATATGAAAAATGCTGGTAAACAAAAAGGGTTTGTTTTTAAAACCTACAAAGCGCCCAATATATCGCCTTTTGAAAAGCTTTTTGATATTTTTAAAGAGCTTATAACACATACCTCTGGCGATTTTGATGAAGCAATTAGTTGGCTAAGAGAACTAGATAAAGAATATCAACTTACAGATCAAAATTATACTATCGATGACTTTATTGAAGACCTTAAAAAAAAGGGATTTATAAAAGATATTGTAACACCAAGTGGCGAAGCCACTAAAATTACTGCTAAAACAGAACGTGCTATACGGCAACAAGCGTTAAATCGTATTTTTGGAAAGATAAAACGTAGCGGCTCTGGAAATCACAAAAGTAAAAATCCAGGAATAGGCGACGAACACACTGGCGATTTTAGAAATTACCAATTTGGTGATGCTTTAGATAGAGTATCTATTACAGAAAGCCTTAAAAATGCTCAAATTAATCACGGCATTTCAAACTTCATGCTTTCCGAAAATGATTTGGTTGTAGAAGAGTCTATGCACAAATCTCAAATGAGTACGGTACTAATGATTGATATTAGCCATAGCATGATTTTGTATGGCGAAGATAGAATTACACCTGCCAAAAAAGTTGCTATGGCACTCGCCGAATTAATAACGACACGCTATCCAAAGGACACCTTAGATATTTTGGTATTTGGAAATGATGCTTGGACTATTAAAATTAAAGATTTACCCTACTTACAAGTAGGTCCCTATCATACAAATACTGTTGCTGGGCTACAATTAGCAATGGATTTATTACGCCGTAAACGGAATACAAACAAGCAAATTTTTATGATTACAGACGGCAAACCAAGTTGTTTACGACTTCCTACTGGCGAGTATTACAAAAATAGTAATGGTCTAGACTCTTACATTACAAATAAGTGCTATGCTATGGCGCAACAAGCTCGCAAGTTACACATTCCTATTACAACGTTTATGATTGCTGAAGATCCTTATCTTATGCAGTTTGTCAGAAAGTTTACCCAAGCTAACCAAGGTAAAGCTTTATATACAGGTCTTAAGAGCCTAGGAGAAATGATTTTTGAAGATTACGAAACTAACAGAAAAAAAAGAATTAAGAGATAATATATACATAATCTTGATGCTACAAAAAGTAAACTATTTTTAAAAAAATATTATAATAAATACCCCTATTTGTAAAAACAATATATGACTATAGAACACATAACAACCTTAGGCGATTTAAAAAAAACTAAATACCTAAGTAAATCTATAAAAGATGAACTAAGGCAAAACCTAATTTATAAAATACAACATAAACAAAATACCTTTGAAGGCGTGCATGGATACGAAAATACTGTAATTCCAGAGTTAGAACGCGCTATTCTTTCTAGGCACAATATTAATCTATTAGGCTTACGAGGACAGGCAAAAACACGTTTAGCACGACTAATGTTAAACTTGCTAGACGAGTACATTCCTGTTGTTAAAGGCTCCGAAGTTAATGATGACCCCTTAAATCCGATTTCAAGATATGCTACCGAGTTAATACAACAACAAGGCGATAAAACACCAATATATTGGATGCACAGAAGCGAACGATTTGCAGAAAAATTAGCAACTCCAGACGTTACTGTTGCAGATATTATAGGAGATGTAGATCCTATAAAAGCAGCCAACCTAAAGTTAAGCTACGCCGATGATCGCGTTATCCACTACGGTATGATTCCTCGTGCTAACCGTTGTATTTTTGTTATTAACGAGTTACCAGATTTACAAGCTCGAATACAAGTAGCATTATTTAATATTTTGCAAGAGGGCGACATTCAAATTAGAGGGTTTAAGTTGCGCTTACCACTAGACATGCAGTTTGTATTTACAGCAAATCCAGAAGATTATACTAACAGAGGAAGTATTGTAACCCCACTAAAAGACAGAATAGGCTCCCAAATATTAACACACTATCCGGAAGACATTGAAACAGCAAAATTAATTACAGAGCAAGAAGCACAACTAGACAGCCGTCAAGCCTCTGTAGTTAATGTCCCCGAATTAGCAAAAGATTTGTTGGAGCAAATTGTGTTTGAGGCTAGAGATAGTGAATATATAGACGCTAAAAGTGGTGTGAGTGCTAGGCTAAGCATTACGGCGTATCAAAACTTACTGAGTAGTGCAGAACGACGAACGCTTTTTACTGGCGACGAAAAAACAGCGGTTAGAATGAGTGACTTTATGGGAATTATTCCTGCAATTACAGGTAAAGTAGAGCTTGTTTATGAAGGGGAACAAGAAGGTGCAGACGTTGTTGCTTTTAGCCTAATAGGTAAAGCTATTAAGGCCTTATATCCGGAGTTTTTTCCTGCTATAGAAAAATTAGAACGTCAAGATGAAGACACTCCCTACGATGCAATTGTATCGTGGTTTTTTAACCACAGTGAGGGTTTTGAATTAGTAGATGAATTGGACGACAGTTCCTATAAAGCGCTTTTAGATCGTATTGCGCCTCTAGAAGATTTATTGCAAAAATACCAACCAAAAGCTGCAAAAATAGAGCGCTATTTTGTAAAAGAATTTGTACTTTGGGGATTAGCTGAATACAAAAAATTAAGCAAATATCGATATTCCGATAGTATTCAGTTTAAGGATCCTTATGGAAGTTTTATAAACGATTTATAATTCTTTTTTATTTTTTATTTTAATTTCTTTTATGCGTCTTGGTTTTAACCATAACCAAAACCCACTAATTGCTAACAAAATAAGAGCTATTGAAGTTGTTGAAGAATATAACAGTTTTATATTTTTAGACTTATTTTTAAATAAATAATCTAATATTGAACCATCATGAATCATCTCTATAATATCTGCCGTACGTTGTTTGTGAGACACAATCTTACCTGTATAACAATTAATTTGTAGCTCTGTAAAGTGTGTTTCAAAACGTATTTTAGCAATTCCTTTTGAAGGACGATAATCTATTCTATTTATAGTAGTATCCAATTTTGAATGCTTTGCATAATCAATAGCTTTTTTTTGTATTGTATTTAATGATAACGTCGCTATGTTGGTCTGTTTTATTTTTTGAGAAGGCGGTGTTAAATGTAACTCTGCTTTCCAAGCTAGTAATAGTCCTGTTGCTCCAAGCAAAAACATAAATAATAACATTGGGATAGCAATGTATTTATGAAATTTCCTGTAAAAACGTGTGCTTTTAGCAAGGTCTTTTATCTTGTTATTCAAATTTGGACTGTAAATTTAGAAGTTCGAAAATATAAAAATTTATTGAGATTAGTAAAACCTAGTTTATATTTTACGCTTATTATTTAAAATTAGGACTCTATATTAATTATTAACATCTGTTATGGTGCTATGCGCTTGTGTTTTTAGCATTAGTTACGTTAATTAAAAAGGTCTCTTGTAAGATAAAAATAATGCTTTAACACAAAAAAAAGATGGCCTTTTCAGACCACCTTTTTCAACCTAAATATATAGCAATTATTTATGTTGTTTGTGTTGTTGCCACTTCGGGTTTGTGCAAGCTAACTACAGAAATTACTGCAGCGCCATTAATCCAATAGTAGTACGCATCTATGCCCTCAAAAGAAAAAACAAATGGAGCAATAAGAAAAACTACTGCTACGGCAAAGTCAACAAT
>CALLUG010000003.1 GCA_938011315.1 uncultured Flavobacteriaceae bacterium | reverse complement strand
ATCAATGTCGATATCGATATTATCATTTATACCATCTAAGTCCGTATCTGTAGGACATAAACTTATAGGGATTGTACCTGATTGAAGTGATGTACAGCCTGTAATCTCTCCAACCACAAAATACAGCCCAGGCTGGGTAGGAATAAAGGTAATTCCTGTTGCTCCAGGAACAGGCTGCCCATTACGAAACCATTGAAACGAATCGAAAGACGACAAGGTACTTAGGGATAATTCTATGTTTGGTATACATTGCTCATCGATAGAAGCATCTATAGGATTAAGCGCTATTTCTGGCTCGGAAGCAAATCCAGAAAAATAGCCTCCAAATGCTGCAAACCCACTGGCGCCAAAAAAAGCTACATACACTTGGCTTGTAGAGGCAATCGTGGCATTGCCTGTAAGTCCTGCTAGAGTATAGGTCTCAAAATTAGGGTTTCCTGTTACTGTTTCTCTAACGGCTCCTAAGGTTATAATATCGGTGCCATTTACTGTAACTGTAGAACCTAGTTCTGTAACAACTGTAATTCCTCCTGTAAAAGTTTGCGTGCCAATATTATTAATAAAAGGAATATTATCTACAATTCTGGGAGTTTGACAGTTAAGTGGTGGAACAAAAAACATCCCTTGGTTGGGCTCATTAGGCGCACCTCCTACGCCTTGATAAGCAAACACATTTCGTGAGGTGCTTACAAACAAATTGCCGTTAGCACCATAATTAGAACCATCTATAGAGACATAATCTCCAGCATTTAAGGTCGTTAGTAAAGTCGTTCCGTTAATAAAAACATCTGTATTATCCTCATGTGCTACAATTAGAGGGTTTTCTTCTTGATCACGACCATTACCTCTTACAAAAATATACTCATTTCCTGTAAGCTCAAACGGCACTAACTGGTCAATCCCTAAGTCTCTTCCTCCCCCCGGCCCATTACTTCCTGTAGATGAACCACTGTTAACTACAATAGGACGATCTGAGGTTACCAAAGCCCCTATAAGCCCATCTGTATTTGCAGGTGCGGTAATAGCCTGTAAGGCAAATACATAACTTTCGCCCGTGTTTAATGTTACAATTGGAGGTGTTCCATTTAGTACGGTTATACCTGCTGGTAAATCTGAAATGGAGACTTGCGTGTTATTTTCTGTAGCAATGACAGATACAAAACTTAAATAACCTGCATCTGGAGGGGTTAGATTTGTGAATGCTCCTACCCTAAAGGTTGTTCCTAAACTACTAAGCCCTTTGCTAACTATAGTCCCTGCGTGAAATAGTCCTACTGTAGCAAAAAGCCTCACGTTAACATACACTAAGTCTTCTGCTTCAATAATATAGCCTTTATCATTATGTAGAGTAGCGGTATCTGCAATGGGAACCATTAATTGGGAGTCATTACCCGTTCCTATTAAAAACTCAATAGGTGTCCCGTTAGAAACTACCATGTCTACAGGAGTTCCTCCTATGGGAGTAATCCTTACATTAACATTCGTTACTGTAGGTGTCGATATATATATAAATTGTTGCTGTGCTGCAGAAGTACTTATTAGAGGTGGAATATAATGTGTTCTACTAAACTGTGCTAGCATACTTGTTGTGCACAAAAGGGATAGTATTAAAATAAAGAGCTTTCTGAGTTTCATAGCATATTAAAATCTGAGGCTGCAGTAGAGTCTTAAACACTTCAAGAAGTTTTAAGAGTTACAATATAGTTATATATTTTTAATAATCTTTTAACTTATTTTAGTTTCACTAAACTTTAACAACTCTTAGGGTCGCAAATTATATTTCTTAAACTATATTTTAAAATGTACATTTGTAATACGCCATTTACTAAATTTAATGAAAATAAAAGTTGCTTTAATTCAAGATAGCCCTGTTTTTTTTGATAAAAACAAAACAATTGCTAAAATGGAAACGCTTGTAAAAACCTCAGCAAAACAAGGTGCCAATCTTATTGTATTTCCTGAATCTTTTATTCCGGGATATCCAAGAGGGTTTGATTTTGGTGCAACCGTTGGAAACCGGACTCAAGAGGGGCGAGAACTATATGCCACCTATGTTAACAATAGTATTGATTTGCAGAGTAATGACTTAAAAATCCTCGAGCGTATCTCTAAAGATAATAATGCTTATCTAGTTATTGGTGTTACTGAAAAACAAAGTCATAACGGCAGTTTATACTGTTCTATGCTATATCTATCGCCTACAAAAGGCTTATTGGGAGTACACAGAAAAATAAAGCCTACAGGTACAGAACGCACCATTTGGGCAGAAGCTGGCGGAGAGTCTTTAGTAAGCTTTAATACTAATATAGGACTATTAGGAGGCTTAATTTGTTGGGAAAACTACATGCCTTTAGCGCGTATGGCGATGTACAAAAAAGGAGTACAAATTTATATTGCCCCAACAGCAGACTCTCGAAAAAACTGGACAGCTACTATGAAACATATTGCTCTAGAAGGACGCTGTTTTGTTTTGGGTTGTAATCAATATTTCACAAAATCGATGTATCCAAAAACATATCAACATTTAGCAGCAAAAAGTGAAGCTAATTTCTGCCCTGGAGGTAGCGTTATTGTTTCGCCAATGGGAGAAATTATTGAAGGCCCTTTGTTTGACTCCTCAGGAATACTTACTGCTGAACTAAATTTAGAAGACATTAGTTTAAGTAAACTCGATTTTGATGTGGTTGGGCATTATTCTAGAAACGATATTTTTAATCTCAGCATTTTAAATCAACCTGACATCAAAAACGAAAATGATGCTTAGTACACAAAAACATTTATTTAGTCTTAAAGATACTATTCATTATCTTAATTGCGCTTATAAATCTCCACTACTAAAAACATCTGAAGATGAACTTTTAAAAGCTGTGCAGAAAGAACGTAATCCTATAAATTTTACTCCAAACGATTTTTTTGAAGACACCGAAATTGTTAGGCAACTTTTTGGAACACTCGTAAACTGTAACGCAAAACAAGTTGCAGTTATTCCTTCTACTTCTTATGGGCTTGCATCGGTATTAAATAATATCTCCTATACAACAGGACAGCAAGTTATAACAGTTGAGAATGAATTTCCTAGTGACTATTATTCCATTAAACGTTGGTGTGATACTCATAACGCAGAACTTAAAATTATAAAACCAAATGCTGAGCTAAAACATATTGGTGAGAATTGGAACACAAAATTAATTAATGCGATTAACCACAAAACTGCTATTGTAAACATATCGTCAGTGCACTGGATGACAGGTTTGAAATTTGACTTGGAAGCTATCGGAAAAAAATGCAAATCTGTTAATGCAAAATTTATAGTAGATGGAACACAGTCGGTAGGTGCTTTACCTATAGACATAAAAAAATACAATATTGACGCTCTTATTTGTGCTAGTTACAAATGGTTAATGGGACCTTACGCTATGGGGCTTATGTACATCAGTTCTGAATTTAACAATGGGATACCGCTAGAAGAATCTTGGATGAATCGTACTAATGCTAGAAATTTCAAACAATTAACCAATTATACTACAAATTATGGAGAAGGTGCTATGCGATATAATGTTGGCCAAACAAGTAATTTTATTTCTATGCCAATACTTAAATCTGGCTTAGAACAAATTACACGTTGGACACCAAAAGCTATACAAAATTATTGCGAAGATTTAATAGTTCCTCTTCGCAACTATTTGCAAAACTTAGGTCTTGTTTTTGAACACAGTAAATACTTTTCTAACCACATTGTAGGGTTTACATTGCCCAGTACTATAAATATAGATTTGTTAATTAAACAGTTAGAAGCACACCGTGTCTATCTCTCTGTAAGGTCAACATCACTTCGTGTTTCTGTAAATGTGTTTAACACTACAAAAGATATAGAAAAATTAATAACAGTTATCGAACTCACAAAAAAATAAATCTTTCTTGAAAAAAACAATAAGCATATTAGGCTGTGGATGGCTAGGAACCCCTCTAGCAGAGTTTTTAATACACAAGGGACATGTTGTGAATGGATCGACTCGAGATAAAAAAAAATACGATTTGTTAAAGCAAAAAGGAGTTAAACCTTTTTTAATCGACCTAGAACATTTGCCTAAAACAATTTCAAAGTTTATCACTGCAGATGTTTTGATTATCGCAACAACTTGCAAAAACTTGGAAGCACAAAAACTCCTAATTGCTAAGCTTAAAGTAGCCGCGGTAACACAAATTATTTTTATAAGTTCTACGTCAGTATATCCATTATCAAACCAAATTGTTACTGAAGTTGATAAAACTAATACGAGTATTTTATCGTATATTGAAAAAGAATATATAGCCAACACTCCAGCTACAATAATACGTTTTTCTGGACTGATAGGCCCTAAGCGAAACCCTTCAAATTTTTTTAAAAACGGCAAAATTGTAAAACAGCCAGAAGGCTATGTTAATTTAATCCATCTTAAAGATTGCATTAATTTAATCGATTTAATTATTGAAAACAAGGTTAACAACACTATTTTTAATGCTTGTGCCGATACCCATCCAAAACGTATAGATTTTTACACCAAATTAGCAAAACGTTCCAAAACGCCAGTTCCCACATTTAATAAGCTTGAGACCTTGCAGTATAAAATTGTGAGTAATCATAAGATTACTCAATTTTTTAATTACACTTTTTTATATCCAGATGTTCTTGATATCCCTGATGCAGCTTACTATTAGTTTTCAATAAATGCTTTTAAAACATCGATAACGTAATCTATCTCATCTTTAGTATTATAAATACTAAATGAAAATCGTATAGAAGGTTGTTTTAAGGATTCATTGTCTAAAATTTGAAGTAATACATGAGATGCCATAACACTACCGCTCTGGCAAGCACTCCCTTTAGAGCATGCAATTCCTTTTAGATCTAGTTCAAACAAAAGCATACTCGCTTTTTTGGCATCGACAGGAATTAGCAAGTTAATAGCGTTGTAGGTGCTTTTGTCCAAATCGTCGCAGCAGCCATTAAATGCAATTTGTGGAACTCTCTGTTTTAATTCTTCAATAAAATAGATTTTTAATGCCTTTATATACTCGGCTTCTTGCTTCATATTTTGGTAAGCCATTTTTAGAGCTTCATCTTGCCCTACAATATTGTGTACGCACTCAGTACCTGCGCGGTAGCCTCGTTCTTGCTGACCTCCAAAAATTAAGGGTTTTAGCCCTGAGTTTTTTCGTATAAAGGCAAAGCCAACACCTTTAGGTCCATGAAATTTATGAGCACTGGCTGCCAAAAAATCTAACTTCACTTGCTGCAAATCAATGTCGTAGTGCCCAACAGATTGTACGGTATCGCTATGAAACAACGCATTATTGGCTACACACAAATCGGCGACACGTTGTAGATCCATTATAGTACCTATTTCGTTATTAATATGCATTAAGCTTACTAATGTTTTTTTTGAAGATGTTAGTAATGTTTCCAAATGGTCGTAGTCAATCTCTCCACGTTTAGTAATATGCACATAGCTTATCTCTATGTTATAATCATGCTGCAACCGTTCTATGGTGTGTAATACTGCATGGTGCTCTATACGAGAGGTAATAATATGTGTTACTTTTAGATCTCTTACTGCACTTTGTAAAATTAAATTATCTGCTTCTGTGCCACCTGATGTAAAAATAATTTCTCCTGGAGAGACGTTAAAACGGCTTGCTATATGTTTTCTCGATTTTTCAACTAGGGCTCGTGATGAACGTCCATAACTATGTGTTGAGGAAGCATTACCATAGTCATTTTTCATTGTTTCGACCATTACAGTTATAACTTCGTCGCGAACTTGAGTTGTCGCTGCATTATCAAAATAAACTTTTTTCATTATTTACTTGGTTTTAACTATATCAATTTTAAGGCAAAAATAAGCGAAATAAAATTATTGGCAATAGCCTACGTTATAATATACAATTACAGTATTTTTGCTTAAATTTCAATATAAATGCGTAAGTTAGTTTTAATTATTTTTAGTTTTTTCACTCTATTATATTCTTGTAATAATGGAGAAACTATTGATATCAATTTAGATTTTGATCAAGAGTTAGAGCTTTGTACGAGTTTTGCATCTAATGGTAGTAATACTTTCATTCTTTTTGATATTCTTGATGACCCTGGGCAATCTCTCACGGTTATATTTCCTGCAACGGTAGAAAATAATTTAATTTTAAGACCTACTGAAGCTGTTGAAGACCCTCTAACACTAAGTATAAATGGCAGTAGTGTTCGTTTTAACTACAGAACCTATACAGGCAATCCTAACGAGGTTATTTGCCAAGGCATCCCTTCGTCTTCGGTTGCTATTATTGACGACTTTGAGGCTACTGCAGGAACTATTGAATACACCTCTACAGTTACGGACGATACAATGACTAATATGCGAACTGTTGCTGTTACATTTACGATTATAAACTTTGACATCGACATTTTAAGAAGTGATTTTTTAACTCTCGGTACTTATACCGAAACGTTTCCTATTCCTTAATTTTGGTAAATATAAACTTCTGTAGCGCCTAAGCCGTATTTTTGGTAGTCTGCATCGTAATATTTAATGTTTTCATAACGGTTAAAGAGTGATTCTAGCTCTAACCTTAGTACCCCCTCTCCTACGCCGTGTATAAAGACTATTTTTTGAATGCGTTTTTTTATTGCAAATTCTAATTGTTTTTTTGCCGTATCGAGCTGTAAATTTAGCATCTCAAAGTTAGACATCCGTTTACTGTAGTTTGTTAGTTGGTGTATATGCAAATCTACTTCCATTGCTGGTTTGGAGCGCTCTTTTGGCTTTACTTTAATAGACTTTGGTTTTTTAATTTCTTTTTCTGAAAGAATATCTGCTACCGATAATTTAGAAAAGGCTTCTGTTTTTAGGGTTAAAGTATCGTCTATCGGTATTAGTTCGTGTTTAGAAAATTCCAACTCAAAACCATCTTGGGTTACAATAGTGTAAGTGGCATTGGATATGCTAATAATTGTACCAGATAGGTCTTCGTTTATAACCGCTACTGCGTTTCCTTTTTTAAGCATTACAGGTCTGCTTTAGTCATTTTTATATTCATCATGCTTTGTCGTTTTATCTGGAATTCCTTTCGACAATCTGTAAAGTCCAATAACGAGCATACAAATTCCTAAGATTAAAAAAATAGTATATTCTTTACCTTTAGTATTGGTATAAAAACTTATTACGGTTCCGAAAATAATTAATATAAAACTTATGGATCTAGACATATAGCGTATTAAAAATATATTGTAATAATGCTTAGTTATGGGCGTTGCTTAAAGCAGCAAAATAACAAAAAATACTGAAGTAATCACGCAGTTTAAACACTAAACTTAGTAACTAAAAATGTATATAAAAGTTTTTGGTTAGTAGGTAATAATGATAATGAACGATACACTTTGCCGCAAATCGTGTTATTTTACAATCATTCCCCTTTATTTAAGGCAGTAAGTTAAGTTCAAAAAACAGTATTAAATTTACTGATATGACATGGAGAAAATTCACTTCAAAATTCAATACAAAAGTTGTCTTAGAGGCTCTAAAAGAGCGATTAGCTACAAAGGAAATAGCGCAACGTTTTAGGATGAGCTATAAATAATTTGGAATATATTGCGCTTAGATGACATAAAAAAACCTAAACATAGCCTTAGTTACGTTTAGGTTTTATAGTGATATATACACGCAATAGAAACGAGTAGTGTCGTTTATTTTGAGTAGCAATTGGTATTAGGCGTATAAAAACTGATCGTCTATAACCTAAAATCGAGATAATTTACTCTCTAGTAATCACGACCATACCCTCATTACCATCTGCAACAACAATATGAGTATCATTAGCATCTACTCCTCTAGGCTCTTGCAACATTGCGTTAACAGAAGAACTTATTGTTGCTGTACTAGGGTCTATAATGTCTACAGTATTATTGGTTGGCCCCACCACAAATAAAGAAGTCCCATCGGTTCCTATATTTGAAGGGTCGTAAGATAAATTTATTGGGTTCATTAATATATTATTAGTCAAATCTATAACCTCAACCCCAGGAACGGCAAAATGCGCCACGTATAGACGGTTGTTTAAAAATTCACTTTCAACCGGAAAATTAGAGGGCCCAAAGAAACCAAAAGATCCTGTAAATTGTCTAGCGGTTAGGGTTATAAAGGGAGGCGTACTAACAACTACTCCGTTAGTATCTATATTTGCAATCTGAATTGCCCAGTTAGCAACAGCACCTATATCTTGAGAGTAAAATGCCATGGCACCGTTGGATGTTCCTGTAATATGCACATCTGGATTACCTGTAACATTATCTATAGTTGCATTTCCATTTGTAGCTAGAGTAACAGAAGTGCTTGTATAAGTAAATATTTGGGTATTTGACCCACCAGCACCTCCAGAGACCACTAAAACTCCGTTAGCAGCAGAAATTCCTGAAAATACAGAAAAATTTGTATTTACAGACATTAACAAATTTGGGTTCATAGGATCACTGATACTAAATACATTGATTACATTTCGATCTAGGGCAAATAATAATTGTAAATTCTCATCGGCTGTAATATCGCTTCCTGATATGTTTAGTAAGTTTCGGTTAGAGGAGTCTAAATCGATAATTTCTATTTCATTTCTACAAGCAGCATAAGCAAATCTTCCTACAATAGTCACATTATCACAACCATTGGTTGCTAAGCTATTTCTATCTATCGATGGAGATGTCATACCATCATCTGCGGTATCATCTTGATCATCATTATCCGAATCATTGTCTGCAGAGTCATCATCTGTCGCATCATCATCATCATCGCCATCGTCTGTACTGTCGTCGTTATCATTATCTGTAGCATCATTAGCATCGTTAACTTCAATATTGTCATCACTATCTGAAGAGCAAGATATTAGTACAACAGGAGTTAATAGAAGACAGATAAGTAATAAAAGTAAATGTTTGTTTTTTGTAATCATAGTATATATTTTTTTATTAAAATAATTTTTTAGTTTGTCTTTTATTAAAATTAAAACTAACATTTTTTTAACAATTATTTTGTGCTGTTAAACTTATGTAGTAGTGTTGCCTATTATTTTTAATAAAACCAACTTTTATATTGTATTTTTGTTTTTAACTTTAAACCAATTCAATGCTTATCGATTTTAATTTATTGCCAGAAACATCAAGAGTTTGGATATATCAAGCCAACCGGTCATTTTCAGAAATAGAATTAGAAAAGATTTCGTCTAAACTAAAGATATTTATTAAAGATTGGACAGCACATGGCAAAACTCTAGAAGCGGGGTATCTTATAAAATACAATCGATTTATTGTTTTAGGATTAAATCAGGAATTAAACAGTGCCACAGGATGCTCTATAGATGCTTCGGTACGTTTTATACAGGAGTTAGAACAAGAATTTAATGTAGATTTAATGGACAAAATGAATGTTTCTTACAAGCAAGGAGATTACATCGCTTATAAGCCTTTAAATGAATTTCGGAAAATGGCTAAAGCAAAATCTGTCTCAAAAAATACTATTGTTTTTAATAACTTAGTGGTTAACAAGGCAGATTTTATTGAAAACTGGGAAGTCCCAGCTAAAGAGAGTTGGCATAGTCGTTTTATAAATTAATAGCATTACTTATCAAGTAAGGTTACAGCAAAGCTTCGTTTTTCTATTTTAAAAACGCTATTTGGCACAATTTTTACTTTACTTATGGTAATTAACTCAAATTATGAATTTAATAAAATTAGTAATCGTCACTTTATTTTTTTGCAACAGTATCGTTGGCCAAAACAATAAAGACCCTTTATTAGCACAAAATTCATCTGCTCAAAAACAATGGGTAGATAGCTTGTACACAACAATGAGCCTAAAAGAAAAAGTAGGACAGTTGTTTATGCTTCAAGTTTTTTCTAACCAAGGTAAGGCTACAAAAAATGCTACAATTAAGCTAATTAAAGACCATCACATAGGTGGTCTTATTTACTCCAAAGGAGGCCCGGTTCGTCAAGCTAAACTCAATAATGAATTACAATCTATATCTAAACTCCCGTTGCTTATTGGTATGGATGCAGAATGGGGATTGAGTATGCGTCTAGATTCTACCTACACGTTTCCTTGGAATATGACTTTAGGGGCAATTAAAAACAAAGAATTAATTGAGCGTGTAGGACAACACATTGGAGAGCATTGTAAACGTATAGGTGTACATTTTAATTTTGCGCCAGTAGTAGATATTAACACAAATCCTAATAACCCTATTATTGGCAATCGCTCTTTTGGACAAGATAGAAATCTAGTTACAGCGCACGCTATGGCGTTTATGAAAGGAATGCAAAGTACAGGTGTTTTGGCAAACGCCAAACATTTTCCTGGTCATGGCGATACAAATTCCGACTCTCATAAAACTCTACCCACCGTTAATTTTACCCAAAAACGAATTGACTCTATAGAGCTTTACCCTTACAAAAAATTAATAACCGGAGGTTTATCGAGCGTTATGGTTGCGCACCTAAATGTCCCTAGCTTGGAGCCTAAAGACGGTTACCCTTCCTCATTATCAAAACGCATTGTAACAAATCTTTTAAAAGAGACTCTCAATTTTAAGGGTCTCATCTTTACGGATGCCTTAAATATGAAAGGAGCTTCAAATTTTGCGAAATCGGGAGCTATTGATTTAGCTGCATTTAAGGCAGGGAATGATGTTTTATTAATTTCAGAAAATATACCCATAGGAATTTCAGCAATAATAGAAGCTTATCAAAATGGCGATATTTCAGAAGAGCGTTTAGAACATTCTGTAAAAAAAATACTGAAAGCAAAGTACAAAGTAGGTTTAAGTAATTATAAGCCCGTAGGTTTAGCCAATTTAACTAGCGACCTAAATCGTAAAAAAGATGACCTACTTTACGAAGAGCTTATAGAAAACGCACTAACAGTTATTAAAAATGATAATCAATTGTTGCCTTTACAACATTTAGACGACAAAAACATAGCTTATGTAACGCTTGGAGATGATGATGGGGATATTTTTTTTGAAGAGCTAAAAAAGTATACCAAAATAACTAAAGTTGAAGCAAAAAATTTAGACGATTTGTTAATTAGATTAAAAAAGTACAATACTGTTATTATTGGTTTTCATAAATCTAATTCTAGCCCATGGAAATCGTATAAATTTAAAAATAAAGAGTTAGTTTGGTTACAGGAAATTGCAAGAACACATACGGTTTTACTAAATATTTTTGCTAAACCTTATGCCCTACTAGACTTCAAAACAACAACTAATATCAACACAATTACAGTTGCCTATCAAAACAGCAAATATGCGCAACAAAAAACAGCACAATTACTTTTTGGAGCCATTGCTGCAAAAGGGCAACTCCCCGTTAGTTGCGGTTCTAATTTTAACCTAGGTACGGGTATAACTACAACTAAATTAAATCGATTAGGGTACACTACTCCAGAGCGCGTAGGCATAAACTCCAAAAAACTACATAAAATTGACTCTGTAGCCCAATACGCTATTAGTAAACAAATGACCCCTGGGATACAAATGCTTGTGGCTAGAAAAGGCCACGTCATTTATAACAAAAGTTTTGGTAAGCATACCTACACATCAAACAAACAGGTAGCCTTTTCAGATCTTTACGATGTTGCATCACTTACTAAAATACTAGCAACCCTGCCCTTAATAATGGAGTTAGAAGAGCAAGGTCAATTAAGCTTAAACAGTAAATTGTCGGAGCTAAAACCAGAGTTTGAAGGTACAAATAAAGCCAATGTTACATTAAAAAAAATGATGTCGCACTACGCAAAATTTAAACCATGGATTCCTTTTTACAAAAAAACTATGGATTCTATTTCTAAAAAACCAAACCCAAAATACTACAAAAAACAACGCAGTGATCTCTTCAATATTAAGGTTGCAAATAATCTTTTTTTAAGGACAGACTATCAAGACTCAATACAAGAAATCATTAAAGATAGCGATATGCTCTCTAGGACAACATATCGTTATAGCGATTTACCCTACTATATTTTAAAAGATTATATCGAGTCAACCTACAATACAGGTTTAGACAAACTCGTGCAATCACATTTTTATAAATCGTTAGGAGCAAATTACACAACCTATAATCCTCTTGAAAAATTTAAAGACAGTCAAATAATTCCTTCTGAAGTTGATAATTACTTTCGCTATCAAGAAGTGCATGGCTACGTGCACGATATGGGTGCTGCAATGCAAAACGGTATTGGTGCCCATGCAGGTATATTTAGTAACGCAAACGACGTGGCAAAAATAATGCAAATGTACTTACAAAAAGGGGTCTATGGCGGTAAACGCTACTTTAAAGAAGAAACCATAAATAAATTTAATACTTGCTATTATTGTGAAAATGATAATAGAAGAGGCGTAGGATTTGACAAACCACAACTAGGAGATAGTGGTCCTACCTGTGGGTGCTTATCGCAGCAAAGTTTTGGTCACTCAGGATTTACTGGAACTTACGCATGGGCAGACCCTGAAGAAGAAATTGTGTATGTATTTTTGGCCAACAGAACTCATCCAACATCGTTAGGAAAAAACTTATTACTAAGAGAGAATATACGCACAGAAATACAACAACTAATCTACGACGCTATTGAAGACTAAAATTCTATTTTTTTTTATAACTAAATCAGTACAATGAATATAGGTATCGTATGTTACCCAACCTTTGGAGGAAGTGGCGTTGTTGCTACAGAGTTAGGTTTAGAACTGTCTAAAAGAGGACATCAAATACATTTTATTACGTACAGCCAACCAGTACGTTTAGATCTATTGGGAAAAAACTTACATTATCATGAAGTAAATGTTCCAAAATATCCATTATTTCTTTACCAACCTTACGAGTTAGCCCTATCCAGTAAACTCGTAGATATGGTAAAACTACATAAGCTAGACGTATTGCATGTACACTACGCAATACCCCATGCCTATGCAGCATATATGGCACAACAAATGCTGCTAGATGAAAACATACTAATCCCTATTGTAACCACACTTCATGGCACAGACATTACCTTAGTTGGTAGCCATCCGTTTTACAAACCTGCAGTAACTTTTAGTATTAATAAATCTGACGCAGTAACTTCTGTATCGCAAAGTTTAAAAGAAGACACATTAAGACTTTTTAATATTAAAAAAAATATAAAAGTTGTTCCAAACTTTATAGACGTTAAAAAGTATCGTTCGGAATTTACAGATTGCAATAGAGACAAAATGGCCACAAAAGAAGAAAAAATAATTACACATATTAGTAATTTTAGGCCAGTAAAACGAATTGAAGATGTTATTAAAATATTTTATAAAGTCCAGCAAAAATTACCAGCAAAATTAATGATGGTTGGTGATGGCCCAGAACGATTACCAGCCGAAGCATTAGTAAAAAAATTGAATTTAGAAACTAAAGTTATCTTTTTTGGACAAAGTAATGAAATTGATAAAATTTTATGTTTCTCAGATTTATTTTTACTCCCATCAGAGACAGAAAGTTTTGGCCTTGCAGCCTTAGAAGCTATGGCATCTGGTGTTCCCGTAGTTTCTAGCAATACTGGGGGAATCCCAGAGGTAAACAAAAATGGTGTTACAGGGCTGTTAAGTAATGTAGGCGATGTAGATAAAATGGCTAAAGACACCCTTAATATACTTAAAGATGAAGCGACATTAAATACCTATAAGCATAATGCTAAAGAGGCCTCAAAAACCTACGACATTTATACCGTAGTAACACAGTACGAAGCAATTTATAAAAAAGTACTAAAAACAGTAGTATTTTAACGCTTTTTAGTTTTTCTATTTACATTACTTTTCGGCATAATAAGTTTTGATTTATATAAAGGGAGGGCACCTTATTTACCGTCAGTACAAATCTCAAATATTATTTTGGATAAGGTAAGCTACTTTAATAATTCTATCTAAACACTAATGATTTAAAATACAGGGCTCATTCTTTTATTAAGTCTTGTTGAATTTCTTGTTGAATTTCTTGTTGAATTAACGAATGTTAACATTAATTAATAATGTAGATAAACCTGCTTAATAAAATATTGTTTATTTTGCGAATTAATATAACACAATCTAAAATAGATTACAAAAAAGTATAACAAATAACATATTAAACATGAAAAAAGAATTAACCCTATTAGGATTAGGAATCGTATTATTATCCTGTGGGTCTGCCAAGAACATCAAAAATGATTTGGCAACAAATACCCCTATAGTTACAAATTTAGATTTAACAAAGGTTAAAGATGATAAAGTTCCTGTGAGTATCAATCCAGGTCGATTTGTAGTAGAATCTGTTACCTATAGGTTACCAAGAGTTGTACAAGGAACTTATTCTATTAGTGATTTTGGAAAATATGTAGACGATTTTAAGGCTATAGCTTACGACGGTAGCACTCTAGACGTGCAAAAGGTAGATGATAATACCTGGACAATTAACAAGGCAACTACGTTAGATAAAATTGAGTATTATGTAAATGATACCTTTGATATAGAAACTAACGGAGGTATCGGAGGAGAGCAACCATTTTCTCCAGCAGGAACTAATATAGCAGAAAATAATTATGTCCTAAACTTACACGGGTTTATTGGATATTTTGATAACTTAAAAACCAACCAATATAGTCTAGATGTTATTTCTCCAACAGGTTTTAAGCGGAGTTCTGCAATACAAAATGTAGGTTCTAAAGTTAATAAAGATGGCACAACAACAACAAGTTATTTTGCACCACGATATTTCGATATTACAGATAATCCAATGATGTATGGTAATTTAGAAGTAGAAGAATTTAAAGTCGGTGATATCGATATTGTATTAAGTGTGTATTCTCCAAACAAAACACATACTGCGGCAAGCTTAAAAGAGACCATGTTTAAAATGATGAAGGCCCAAAAAGCATATTTAGGAGATGTAAATAGTACTCCGCGTTACGATATTTATCTATACTTAGCAGATGTTACTAAACCCGAATCGCCTAAAGGTTTTGGTGCTCTAGAACACCATACCTCTACCGTAGTAGTTTTACCAGAACAAAGTAGTGCCGAAGCATTGGCAGGACAAATGATAGATGTAGTTGCTCATGAGTTTTTTCATATCGTAACCCCATTAAGCGTACATTCTGGAGATGTGCATTATTTTGATTATAACGCTCCAACATTTTCAAAACATTTATGGATGTATGAAGGGGTTACCGAGTATTTTGCGCAGCATTTTCAAGTTACAGAAGGCTTAGTTCAGCCTAGCGACTTTTATCAAACTTTATTGAGCAAAATAGATTTTTCTTTACGAATGGATGATACTATGAGCTTCACAAAAATGAGCGAAAATGTATTAGAAAAACCTTATGCAGATAATTATGTTAATGTATATCAAAAAGGGGCTCTAATAGGAATGTGTATTGATATTTTAATGAGAGAAGAAAGCAATGGAGAAAGAAGTATGCTCTCGTTAATGAAAGAATTGTCTAGTAAGTATGGAAAAAATAAGCCTTTTGATGACGATACTATTATTAGCGAAATCACAAAACTAACTTACCCTTCTGTAGGCGAATTTTTAAAAACACATGTAGAAGGTACAACGCCTATAGATTATAATACCTTTTTTAACAAAGTAGGATTAGGTATTGAAAATGGAAAAGTAAAAGGAAATTTTTTGTTGGTAGGACAATCACCAGTAGTGAGTGGAAGTGTTGATAAAGGAATGTATTTTACAGAACTCGTTAAAGACAATAGCTTTTGGGCAGAACAAGGTGCACAACCCAATGATGTTATAAAAGAGATTGACGGAACAGCGGTAACGTTACAAAATGCAAATTCTATTTTTCAAGCTGTTTTTGGCTGGCAAGTGGGACAAGATGTTGAGGTAAAATTGGATAGAGGTGGGCAAGAAATTGTGATTAAAACAAAAACTACCCAACCCTATGTTAATGGAAAAGGATTAAAAGAAAAAACAGATGCTTCTCAAGCCCAGAAAGCATTACGCAAATCTTGGTTAAAGATGTAATAAGCATATATTGTTTATAAAAAACGTCTAAAAAGTAATTTTTAGACGTTTTTTTTATTTTTAAATTTAATGTAGTTGAGTGTTTGCCTCAAAGGTTTTATCGTTTAGTAACGATGGAAACAAGCTACTTCAAAAAATATAATGCTTAAAAAACAAAAGTATTTTAAGCATTATATTTTTTGAGGTGTATTATGGTTGTTTTACGCTATCAGTAGGTTAACTATTTATCATTACAGGCATTACAAGCATAGTAATATGCTCACCTTTATCTAGACCATCTACGGGCGTTAGGATTCCGGCTCTATTTGGTAAACTCATAACTAGCTGTACCTCTTCAGAATTGAGGTTATTAAGCATTTCTGTCAAAAAACGTGAGTTAAATCCAATTTCCATATCATCGCCTTGATAACCACAAGTTAAGCGTTCTTCTGCTTTATTGCTATAATCCATATCTTCTGCAGAGATATTAAGTTCGGCGCCAGCAATTTTAAGGCGTATTTGGTGCGTTGTTTTGTTAGAAAAAATAGAAACACGACGTACAGAATTTAAAAACTGCACACGATCAATATTAAGCTTATTAGGGTTTTCCTTAGGAATTACAGCTTCGTAGTTTGGATACTTTCCATCTATCAAGCGGCAAGTTAGAGTTGTATTGTCAAAAATGTATTTTGCATTAGAGTCGTTATACTCAATGACAACATCAGAGCTGTTTGTTGCTAAAATTCCTTTTAATAAATTTAATGGTTTTTTAGGCATAATAAACTCCGCAGTTTCTGTTGCTGTGATATCTTCGCGAGTATATTTCACCAATTTATGCGCGTCTGTAGCTACAAAGGTTAGACCTTCTGTAGAAAACTGAAAAAACACACCACTCATAACGGGGCGCAAATCATCGTTTCCGGAAGCAAAAATAGTTTTGTTAATGGCAGTAGCCAAAACATCTCCAGGAATTATGGTTGCTTTGGGGTTTTCCAAAGCTACAGCTTTAGGAAACTCGTCGGCATTTGTATATGCCAAAGCGTATTTACCGTGATTAGAGCTAATCTCTACAATATTATTTTCTTCTACAATAAAGGTCAAAGGTTGCTCCGGAAATGTTTTTAGGGTGTCTAACACCAATTTTGCAGGAATAGCAATACGCCCTTCTGTATTACTTTCTACTTCTATAACAGAGGACATGGTGGTTTCTAAATCACTAGCAGAAACGGTAAGTTTTGTATGGTTTAATTCAAACAAAAAATTATCTAAAATAGGTAAAGTGTTAGAGCTGTTAATAACGCCACCCAATACTTGAAGTTGCTTTAATAAATAGGTACTTGATACTATAAATTTCATTAAAAAATGCGTTTGAAAATTGCTAATTATACTTATTACAAATATATCCTATAAGGGTTGAAATTAGAAAGAAACTTATTAACAAAGAGATTAATGCACCATTAAAATAGTAAGGAACTGTGTGCTGTTATTTTGCATATTTTTTTCTTCTATAATAATTGAACAATACTCCAAAACCTGCTAATAACACTAGGGGTAACAGAATATTTATACTTTGCCATTTTATTTTCTCTTTAGCAACGCGTTCTAAGTTTAGGTAGGCAATGGCAACTTCTTTACTTCTAATGTTTATAAGTCCGTTATCATCTAACAAATAATTTATAGCATTTAATAAAAACTCGCTATTACCATACAGTTTGCCGTTTCTACGATCAAAGCCGAGTTGTAGTGCTTGATTTTTAGCGTTTATTTCATTTTTAATAATATCGCCGTCTGCAATAACAATCATTTTTGTAGGCTTACTCTTAATCTTTTCGTTTTGTAATTTGAAAGGTTTTACTCTATTGTGATAGACTGAAGTAAACTCGCCTTCTAGCAAAATGCCCAATGTTTGATTTCCTTTAGTATACGTTTTTGGATCTTGTTTTTGAGTTGCTTCTTCTAGGGTTATAATTTTTGAACTGCCTTCTATTTTTGATAAGGGAGAACTCTTTAGCAAAACTGTTTTTGTAATACGGCTTGTAGAGGTTTTGAGCGTATCAATTTGGTTTGCAAAGTCTAAGTTTACTAAATTTAAGTTATTACTAATAGGATGGTTGGGGTTTCCAGAGGCTAACGGGGAGTAAGGCCAGTTAAGGTCTACAAATTGTGTATTACTACCCTGCCCTGTTGCTAATGTTATTTTTTTTGAATACAAATCCTTTACTAACACAGGGTTAATACGGGCTCCGTACTTAAAAAAGAAATCTGTAAGATTTAAATGTCTAGAAATACTAACATTGCTACCAGTGTCATTGTACAAACTATCTTTTTCTATAGCGACCTTATCAATTAGCCATAGGCTTTTGCCACCATTCATTATATACTGGTCAAGCACTAACTTTTCAGATTCAGAAAAAGCTTCTGTTGGTTTTGCAGCGAGTATGAGGCTAAACTCTTGAAGTTGCTTTAAAACACGTTTTGGAGTGCTACTCACGCTGTCTAATGAAAAGGCATCTATAATGTAGTAATCACTTAGGGTGTTTAAAAAACTAGCCATGTACTTATCCTGCATTTGTCCGTTACCCTTTAAAACAGCAATCTTTTTTTGTTTAGTATTTACAAGTTTACTAAAACCATCTGTAAAAGCGTACTCCAAGTGCTGTACAGAGTTTTGTATGAGAGCTTCTTGTCTAGCGCCTAGTTGGTTCTTAATCAAAGAAATGATTACTCGTTGCTTACCGTAAGTTGCCATTGCCCATGGGATAATAGCTTCTTGACTTGACTTGCCATTATCTTGTACTGTTAGCATCATTGGTGTCATTCCTAAGCGGCTAAACTCCTCTAAAGCCCTGTTTGCATGAGCAGGGTTTTCTATTGGGTTAATAAAACGGTACTTTATAGCCTTATTTTTATTAGCAAACTCTTCTAACAGTTGTTGGGTTTCTGCCTGTAGTCGCCTAATATTGGACGGAAATCCTTCGCCTTCTAAAAACACATCGATTACGATAGGCTTTTGTATATTTTTTATGATAGTGTGTGAAGCGTCGCTAAGAGTATAGCGCTTATCTTTTGTCAAATCAAAACGGGCATAAAATGCTTGAGCAAAACCATATACTAATAACAAAGCTATACTAAGCTGCAAAGGTTGCAATAAGATGCTTTTCGGTTTTTTTTTGGTAGATATATTTAATATGGTCAGTACAATAAAAAAAACACTAATACTCAAAAAATAAACAATATCTCTTGTGTCTAGTACTCCTCTACTTATACTCTTAAAATGATAACTAATCCCTAATTTTTCTATAGTTGTACTGTGCATATAGTCTGCAATTCCTTGTATCCCTATAAAAAATAAAAAACAAATTAGCATAGCAATAATAAAAGCTACAATTTGATTTTTAGATAAGGTAGAAGCAAACAACCCTATTGCAGTATATACAATCGTTAAAAGAAATAAACCAAAATAAGATCCTAGCGTGCTACCCATATCTATATTGCCTATGGGGTTGCCTAGCTGGTATATAGTGTACACATATAGCAACGTTGGGATTAGCGCAAGACTTGTAAGACATAACGCAGCTAAAAATTTACCCAAAACAAGCTGTAGTTCAGACAGAGGTTTCGTTAAAAGCAATTCTAAAGTTCCTTGTCGTTTTTCGTCTGAAAAGCTGCGCATAGTTATGGCAGGAATTAAAAATAAAAAAATCCAAGGTGCTAATAAAAAAAAAGGTGATAGATCGGAAAAACCATAATCTAGAATGTTGTGTTCTCCTTTAAAAAACCATAAAAACAAGCTGTTAATTAATAAAAAAACAGCCATAACTAAGTAGCCAATTGGTGAGGCAAAAAACGTATTTATTTCTTTTTTAAGTAAGGCAAACATTGAGTCGATTTTATAAATTAAAAAATTGTAAGCTATGGCAAATGCTGTAGCCTATCTACGCTCCACGCTTGTGGCTTTGCACTAAACATTGCTTTTGTTTTTGCCCACACAACTTTAAATAGGGCAGAATGTCTATACGCTTCTAAATCACTTTCGGCATCCCAATAACTATACGTAAAAAACACATTTGTATTGTGTTTGTCTCTATATAAGTCTAAATATTTGCAACCAGGAAAGTTTCTAATATCCTTTTTTTTATTCTCAAACATTTCTAAAAAAGCTTGAGTGTAATTGTCTGCAATACTTAATTTTACAATTCTAATAAACATATACTATTGTTGTTTTAAAAAATTAACAGTAATACTATCTCGCATATTTAATCCCATAAGTGAGGAGGCACTGCCTACGGTGGTTGTGTTACTTTTATATATGGCAATTTCTAGATAGTTAGACGAATTAAAAACCACTAAGCCTCTGCCCTCGTCATTACGCTTATTTTTGGGAATACTAAAATTTATAATATCACTATATTTTGAGTAAATGGTTTTAAATTTATAGTTTCTTGCAAATACTTCAAAAGGTCTTCCTTTTTGTATCAGCTCAAAAAGATTTCGTCTAATATTTGTAATAACATTACCGTAATTATCAATATAAATAACGTGTCCTATAATTTGAGTTTTTTCGTGGTTAACAAAAGGAGCTATATTAGTAATCGGTTTAATATTTGTTATAAGTTTTCCGATAACCTCTAGCGTACCGCCTCTTGCAATATGACAGGCTACTTTGACAAACACATCAAAAACAGGAATATTAGGCTTTATCTTATCGTGGATATTAATTTCTACAATTTTCTCTGGTGTAATTTCTGCACAAAGCATACTCATAATTCCGTTATTGGCACAAATAAAATAATGCTCATCGAGTGTTATGGCAATATGCTTGTTTTCTTGATTAATTTCAGAATCAATATCTATAATATGGATTGTTCCTTTAGGAAAACTACGATAAGCATTTTGAATAATATATGCTGCCTCCGGAATACTAAAAGGCGATACAGAATGAGAAATATCGACAATCTTAACATTGGGAAGCTCACTATAAATAGCACCTTTCAAAGTACCAGCAAAGTGGTCTTTCTCCCCAAAATCTGTTGTTAATGTAATAATTGCCATCGGCAAATTGTTAATATTTATATAATGTAATTGTCCTTAAAAATCACTAAATTTGAGTAATTACAAATCTAATAAATCCTTTTATTTAGTTGCACTTTATTTTTATTGAATATAATGTATTATTTTGAAATGAATTTATTTAAACTTATTTGCATTTGAACGAACTTATTATTGAACTAGAACACATTAGTCCAAAAGATTTTTTTGGCGCACAAAACACAAACATTAGCTTACTAAAAACACATTTTCCAAAGCTAAAATTAGTGGCTAGAGGAACTAAAATTAAGGCTTACGGTGACGACGAAGTATTAGCCAAGTTTAATCTAAAAATAAACATGCTTTTGGCACATATGGCAAAGTATAATAAGCTCGATGAAAACGCTATAGAACGAGTGCTTACGAGCAACAGTAGTTTGGACTACGAAACGCCCGACTCTAGTGGACAAATATTAGTACATGGCGTAGGTGGAAAGCTCATTAAACCACAAACCGTAAACCAACGCAAACTGGTGGATAGTATGCATAAAAACGATATGGTTTTTGCTATAGGACCAGCAGGAACAGGAAAAACCTACACCGGCGTGGCTTTGGCAGTAAAAGCCTTAAAAAACAAGGAGGTACGACGCATTATACTAACGCGCCCTGCCGTAGAAGCAGGAGAAAATCTAGGGTTTTTACCCGGAGATTTAAAAGAAAAATTGGACCCCTATATGCAGCCTTTATACGATGCCTTAAGAGATATGATTCCTGCCGAAAAATTAGAACAGTACATTGAAAATGGTACTATACAAATTGCGCCTCTCGCCTTTATGCGAGGACGTACCTTAGATAACGCTTTTGTTATTTTGGATGAAGGTCAAAATACAACGCATAATCAAATGAAAATGTTTTTAACACGTATGGGAAAAAACGCTAAATTTTTATTGACAGGAGATCCAGGACAAATAGACTTACCGCGACGTACAATTTCTGGATTGAAAGAAGCTTTATTAATTTTAAAAAACGTAGAAGGCGTAGGTATCGTTTTTCTAGACGACAAGGACGTTATTAGGCACAAACTGGTTAAAAAAATTATTTCTGCTTATAAAAATATTGAAAATCAAGAATAAACCACTTCTGCCCAAAAAACTTATTTTTTTTTAAAGAAGTCTTAAACCTTAATCTATAAATCTAAAAGCTAATATTCTTACTTTTGTAATCTACAACGCATTCTTTTATTTTAACACTATAATGACAATAACAGATACTAACTTTAGTTTTCCAGGACAGCAAGATTTATACAAAGGCAAAGTACGTGAGGTATATACTATGCACAACGATTTGCTTATCATGATTGCTACAGATCGTCTATCGGCTTTTGATGCTGTGATGCCAAAAGGAATTCCATACAAGGGGCAAATTTTGAATCAGATTGCAACAAAAATGATGAAAGCTACAGAAGATATTGTTCCTAATTGGCTAATAGCAACCCCAGACCCTAATGTTGCTGTGGGACATTTATGTGAGCCTTTTAAAGTTGAAATGGTAATTCGTGCCTACCTATCTGGTCATGCTGCACGAGAGTACAAAGCAGGAAAACGCACACTATGTGGCGTGGCAATGCCCGACGGAATGATAGAAAATGATAAGTTTCCTGAGCCCATTATAACGCCAGCCACAAAAGCAGAACTTGGAGCCCATGATGAGGATATTTCTCGCGAAGCTATTTTAGAACGCAATATTGTATCTAAAACAGATTATGCCATTCTTGAAGATTACACACGTAAACTATTTAAACGAGGTACCGAAATAGCAAATTCCAGAGGATTAATTTTAGTTGATACAAAGTACGAATTTGGAAAAACTAAAGACGGTACTATTGTATTAATTGATGAAATTCATACCCCAGATTCATCTCGCTATTTCTATGCCGATGGGTATCTTGAACGGCAAAAAAAAGGAGAAGAACAAAAACAACTTTCCAAAGAGTTTGTTAGACAGTGGCTTATTAGTCATAACTTTCAAGGCTTAGAAGGACAAGAAATTCCAGAAATGAGCGATGCTTATATTACTAGTGTAAGCGATAGGTATATTGAACTTTACGAGAAAATTACTGGCGAATCTTTTATAAAAGCAGACGTCTCCAACCTACAAAAACGCATTGAAGCTAATGTGTTGGCATTTTTAAAACACTAGCATTTTAAAAAAAATATTAATTACAATCTTGTTGGAGGATATATAAACGAGTCGGTAACCTTAAAACTTACCGCTTTCGACACAGGGTTAATAGCGTAATTAATAAAAAGCTCACCCCAGTACTCACCATCAGAAAAATCTGCAATAATCCATTTATGATTAAGCAGTCGCACTTTGTTAATAATCATTTTTCCATCGATAGACTCGTAAGGGATAAATTGTCCCTTATCCTCTGATTCATTCAAAGTATATAATTGTTCCTTAATAAAATTTTCGATACCATCTGTATCAATATCATTAGTTTCAAAATAGGATAGAGCATCTTCATTTCCTTCTAAATTGAAATATCGTAAATTCAAATTTTTATCATAAAGCGTATTTATAGAATCTTTATAACGTATTTGCTGTTCTTTTAAGCGAGTAATATCTACTTCATATTTGTTTAAAATATTTTTTGAATTAACGTAAATAAAAATCGCTGTTAGTAGCGAGAATATAAACAAATACATAAAGAGTTTACTTTTCATATCTTATAAGGTTATTTGTAAATTATCGTAAGCCAAAAAAACGTGCTTAGGCAATTTTTTTTCTACGACTTCATGAAAGCCTAATAAATGACTAATATGTGTTAGATACGCACGCTTTGGGTTTACTTTTTCTATAAATGCTAAGGCTTCGTCTAGATTAAAATGCGATATATGAGGTGCTTCTCTTAGTGCATTTACAACTAGAATATCTATATGCTTAATTTTATCAATCTCCTCATCAGCAACAGTTTTCATATCTGTTAAATACGCAAAATTTGCTATTTTAAAACCAAAAACTTGTAGCTTGTAGTGATATCCGTTTATGGGTAAAATTTCAACACCATCAATACAAAATGCAGTGTTAGTAATATTATACTCAATAATTTCTGGAGCTCCTGGGTATCTATTTTCTTTCGTAAAAATATAATCAAAGCGTTGTTTTAAGCTCTCAAAAACACGTTTATGTGCATAAATAGGAATAGGCCCTTGATTAAAAAAAAAAGGTCTAATATCGTCTAAACCAGCAGTGTGATCGGAATGTTCGTGAGTAAACAATAGGGCATCTAATTTAGGGCATCTGTTAGTTAGCATTTGCTGTCTAAAATCTGGACCACAATCAATAATAAATGTATGGTGTTCTAACTCTACAAGTACAGACGCACGAAGACGTTTATCCCTTTGGTCTGTACTTAAACAAACAGGGTGAAAACTGTTTATTACTGGAATACCTTGTGAAGTTCCTGTACCTAAAAATGTTAGTTTTAACGACATAATATTTGCAAACAAAAATAAGTTATTTTTTCTCTTTGCCTTTGTATTTTAATACCTTTGTTATAAGAGAATGAATTAAAACTAAATAATGGAAGTTACTCTAAAAGGCGATACTGTTATGGAAAATGTCCCTTCCTTAAAACAGAAGGCACTTCGCATTAACTTAAACGAAAATATTTACGGCAGTTTTGCAGAAATTGGAGCTGGTCAGGAAACCGTAAGACAGTTTTTTAGAGCAGGAGGATCCTCTAGAACCATAGCAAAATCTATGTCTGCCTACGATAAAGATTTTAGTGATGCAATTTATGGTATTGAAGAAGATAAACGCTACGTTACAGAGTCTCGCTTACGCAAAATGCTATCGCATGAAATTGACTTAATTGAAAATAGAATTACTAGAGATAAACACCCTAACAAACTATTTTTTTCCTACGCAAATACAGTAGCAACTATCGATTTTGCTAAAAAATATAAAGGTCACGGTTGGGTTGGGTTAAAATACCAAATAGAACCCGATCAAGATTACAACGATATTAT
Source organism: uncultured Flavobacteriaceae bacterium (assembly GCA_938011315.1). Lineage (GTDB taxonomy): Bacteria > Bacteroidota > Bacteroidia > Flavobacteriales > Flavobacteriaceae > AU392. Next base: position 8,106 of record CALLUG010000003.1, on the reverse strand, counting down.
ATTGCACATTCGTTTTAAAGAAACCGATGCACGTTTACAACAAGAAACTTTGGGAAAGTTAGGTACAAACCTTATTTATAGCGCTTTTTATAAATACAATGAACCCAAAAAACTGTTACGCTATTTATACGACCATATCGACAAAGATCAGTTAGAAATTGATACTATTAATTTTTCGGGGCCTGTTTTTGAAAAAGTAGATAACCGATTAATGAGCTTACAGCTAGTAAAAAATGGCATGACAGATGCTATTATGTTCGACCCCCAAGGGAATAATATACTGCCTGCCAAAGCCTTATATAAAAAAAATATCTTAGCCCTAAGAGGGAGCTTTAGGCCTGTAACTAAAGTCAATATGGATATGTATCAAAAATCTTTAAACTTATTTTTAAAAGAAAACAAAGTTACTAAAGAAAACGCACAGGTTGTTTTTGAAATTACCTTGTCCAATTTGAGAGCTCAAGGTGAAATAGATGAGCAAGATTTTATGGATCGAGCCGATTTACTCTGCTCTTTGGGGCAAACAGTGCTAATATCAAACTTTCAAGAATACTACAAATTGGTTGAGTATTTTTCTCAATACTCAAAAAACAGAATGGGACTTGCCTTAGGTATTAATAACTTGATCGACGTTTTTGACGAAAAGTATTATCGTCATTTAAGCGGAGGCATTTTAGAAGCTTTTGGAAAACTATTTTTTAAAGATTTAAAAGTGTATTTATACCCAATGAAAGACCTAAAAACAGAAACGTTAATTACTAGCGAAAACCTAAAAGTACACCCCCGTATGAAGGAACTTTATAAGTTTTTTAAATACAACGGTAAGCTTATAGATATCAAAGATTTTGACCCTAAAGTATTAGGTATTTTTTCAAGAACGGTATTAAAACAAATTATAAAAGGAGATTCTAAGTGGGAAAATTTATTACCAAAAGGAATTTCTAATATTATAAAAAAACACCGCTTATTTGGGTACTCAAGTAAAACTTTAGAAAAAGAAGTTAATTAAAATAGCAGTATTATTAACAATAAAACAGTAAAGAGCTATTGCTTTGTTAACCTTCATTTGTAGAGTTAAATCTCTTAGGGAAGTTATAGCTATAATTTGTATTGAATACAGTACACTGAGCTATAAAAATTTATTTTTTCTGAATTATTTCTGCCAACAGTTTCTTTGCGCGTAATAGTTTTACTTTTACGTTATTTATAGGCTCATTAAGTTCTTTAGAAATATCTTGATAACTCAATTCGAAAAAAAACCTTAAATTAATTACTTTTTGATAATGAGGTTTTAATTTTTTTATATCTCTAAGTAGTTTTGCTAAATTTTGCTCTGTAATAATTTTATCTTCAGGAGAAAGAGAATCGTCTATAACTTGGTGTGCTTGTTTATCATTATGCAAATTCGTATTTAAAATAGACGTTCGTTTCTTTCTAGTAAAATCAATATGAATGTTTTTAGAAATTGTGGTTAGCCATGTTTTAAACTTATAAGTATCATTATAGGTGTGTATTTTATCAAATGCCTTAGAAAAGGTCTGTATTGTAATGTCTTCTGCATCATTTTCATTTCTTGTCCGTTTAAGTAAGAAGCCATAAATATCATTCCAAAAAGTGTCTAACAAAAAGCTAAACGCAATTTGATTGTTTTCTTTTGCTTTCTCTATAGCGTGCTTTATTTCCAATAGTTTGGCTTTGAAACAGTATTAAAACTAAAAATTATTAATTGTATTAACATTAAAAACAACTCTAGTATGGGCAGTAGTAAAATAGTATCTAGTTCGTTCAATTTTTTTGCAGATGGTATCATACTAAATAACTGTATTGCAATTCTTAAACTAAATACAATTAACACAATTTCCCATTGAAAAGAAAAACTTAACAGTATAATTGCTAAAGACCAAAACAGTAATTGGGAGCTAAAAAACAGACCTAATACTAATTTATGTTTTAACTTATAATATTTAGTTGTTGAAGCTTGACGCCTTTGTTTATTAAACCAAAATCTAAATGATGTTTTAGGGCTTGATTCTGTAAAACTTGATGTATTAATACATAATGCCACGTTTTTAGAATTAGCAACTTCGTTAATAAATAAGTCATCATCTCCAGATCGAACTTGCATATGGTTTACAAAGCCATTGGCTTCGTAGAATTCTTCTTTTTTATATGCCAAATTACGACCAATACCCATATAAGGGAGTCCTATTTTAGCATACGAAAAATACTGAATTGCCGTCATTAAGGTTTCAAAGCGAATAAGTTTGTTTAAAAACGAATTCAGTTTTTTGTAAGCACCATAACCTAAAACAATTGTTTTTTTGTCTGTAAAACAGTTTGCCATTTCTGTAATCCAATTTTCAGATATTGGTTTGCAATTAGCATCTGTTAGTAATACATGCTCGTAACTAGATGCTTTAATGCCTAGGGTTAAGGCATACTTTTTATTTCCCCAAAAGGCTTCATTATTTTTTACATCAACTATTTTTATGTGGCTATGCTGTTTTTGAAACTTAGTCATAATCTCCAGTGTATGATCGCTAGAGGCATCGTTTATAAGCACAACTTCGTAAGTTTGATGTTTTTGGTTTATAAGTAAAGGAAGAAATTTTTGTAAGTTTTTAGCTTCATTTTTTGCACATATAATTACCGATATAGGAAGGTTGTTTTCAGGTTTATTTTTAACTTTTGAATACGCAAATTTTGAAAATAAAATACCGTAAAATAATAGTTGAATAAAAACAACACCAAAAAAGAGGTACAGTAAGGTGTTTAAAACTAGCATAAGTAAAACTTAAACGTGCTCAGGTTGCTCGCAAGAATCAAACTTATCTGGGGTTTTTCCACAAAATCCACAAGCCTCGCCATTTTTGTTTAACATTGGGTTTTGACTAGCACAAGTCCCTGCAAACTTGCCATCCTTTTTAGCCCAAATTTTTATTGCTATTCCTGCCATGGCTAACCCTAAAAGAACTAATGTAATTAAAAAAAGTTTCATAAATAATGCTTTATACAAAGGTACTTATTTTAATAATACGCATTATTTTATTTCTAAGAAGTTTAACACTATCAAAGCACTGGCCTATTTTCGCTCAATTTCTTCTTGGATAATACTAGGCAAGTTTAAATAATATTAACTTCAGCTTCTAAATCAATATCGTAAAGACGCTTAATCGTAAGCTGTATAAGGTTGGAGAGTTTATAAATATCGGTGCCTTTTGCGCCGCCATAATTAACTAAAACTAATGCTTGGTCTTGGTGTACGCCATAATTATCAAACCGTTTTCCTTTAAACCCAGCATGTTCAATTAACCAACCTGCAGGTATTTTTACGGTATCAGCAGACAGTTTGTAACTAGGCATTTCAGGAAAGTTTAGTTTTAAGTTGTTAAATTTATGCTTAGATACAATAGGATTTTTAAAAAAACTACCGCTATTACCAATTTGCTTAGGGTTTGGCAATTTAGACTCACGAATAGTAATTACCGCATTTGACACATCTTGAATTGTAGGGTTTACTATTTGCATACTTTGTAGCTGTTCTTTAATAGCTCCGTAATCTGTTTTCAAGTTATAATCTTTATTATACAGCTTAAAAGTAACCTCCAAAATAATATACTGTCCTTTTAGTTTTTCTTTAAAAATGGAAGTTCTATAGCCAAAATTACAGTCTGCATTTGTAAACGTTTCTATTTGCTGGGTTTCAATATGTAATGCACGGCACTCTACAAAAGTATCTTTTAGCTCTACGCCATAAGCACCAATATTTTGAATAGGTGAAGTACCTACATTGCCGGGTATTAAAGCCAAATTTTCAATCCCTGCTAGGTTTTGGTTTAAAGTCCATAGCACAAATTCATGCCAGTTTTCGCCAGCAAAAGCAGTTACAAGTGTAGTCGTTTCTGTTTTAGTAACTGTATGTATACCCTTTATGTTTAAGTGTATGACTAAGTGGTTTACATCCTTAGTAAGTAATATATTGCTCCCACCGCTAATTATAAAATAGTTTGTGTGTTCTGGTAAAGCAAGAACAGATTTGAGCGCTTCTACACTATTTACAGATACAAAATATTTTGCATTAACATCTATACCAAAAGTATTGTAAGGCTTTAAAGATATATTTTCTAAAATAGTCATTAGGCGTTGTAAGCGGCTAAAGCATGTTTTAAGATAGCAATAGAGCGCACTAAGTCTTCTTGTTTAAGCACATATGCAATCCTAATTTGATTTAAACCCATTCCTTTTGAAGAATAAAACCCTGCTGCAGGAGCAACCATTATTGTTTCGCCATTATAATCAAATTTTTCTAATATCCATTGTGCAAAATCATCAGCATTATCAACAGGCAACTCTGCTATGCAATAAAAAGCGCCTTTAGGTTTTGCTACTTTAACGCCTTCTATTTTTTGCAATTCTTCTATTAGGGTATTTCGCCTAGCCACGTACTCCTCTATAACCTCATCAAAATAGCTTTGCGGGGTATCTAAAGCTGCTTCGCTAGCAATTTGCGCATAAGTTGGAGGCGATAATCGTGCTTGAGCAAATTTTAATGCTGTTTGTATTACTTCGTTATTTTTGGAAACAATACAGCCTATACGCGCGCCACACATACTGTAACGTTTAGACACCGAGTCAATTACAATAGCATGATCCTGTAAATCTTTTTCCTGTAGTATTGAGTAATGCTCAGTACCATCATAGGCAAACTCTCGGTACACCTCATCTGCTATTAAAAACAAGTCGTGTTTTTTAACAATATTTGCAAGTTGTTTTATTTCTTCTCTACTATATAAATACCCTGTTGGATTCCCCGGATTACAAATAACAATGGCTTTTGTTTTGGGCGTAATTAATTTTTCAAACGCTTTTATAGGGGGTAATGCAAAATTGTCCTCTATTTTAGATACCACTGGAACTACATTTACACCAGAAGCTGTAGAAAAACCATTATAATTTGCATAAAATGGTTCGGGGATAATAACCTCGTCTCCAATATCCATAACACTACCAAATGTAAATAATAGTGCTTCACTACCTCCTGTGGTGACAATAATATTATTTGAGCTAACATTAATATCGTTTTTTGCATAGTACGCTGCAAGTTTTTCTCGGTATTGATCAGAGCCTTCTGAGCGACTATAAGCTACAATATCTAAAGTATTATGCTTTACAGCATCTAGAGCAACCTGAGGTGTTTTTATATCTGGTTGACCAATATTGAGATGAAAAACTTTAGTTCCTCTTTTTTTTGCTGCTTCTGCAAAAGGCACTAATTTACGAATTGGCGATTGCGGCATTGCATTCCCTTTGTTTGATATTTTAGGCATTGAAATAAATTTAGTGGCACAAATTTGCAAATTTTATCTTAGATTTTATTTAAAAAAGAGAGGTAATACCAATTATTAAGTAAAAAAAAAGAATTAAATAAGTAATACCTATTCTCTAAGTTATATTAAGATTATTTAAGAGTTTAAAATACAACTACAGATAACAAGAATAGCCTTTAATAAAATTATATCTTTGTAAGCTAATTTTTTTTCATAAAATGACCATTCAAGACGAGCTATCCATAGCGATAAAAAAAGCCCTAGTAAGCCTGCATAACTTAACGTTTGAAAACGATTTGGAGTTTCAAGCTACTCGTAAAGAGTTTGAAGGTGATATCACTCTAGTGATATTTCCGATGCTTAGGGTTATTAAAACCAATCCCGTTCAATTAGGGAATGATATAGGGCAGTATTTGCTAAAACACAGTGTGCTTGTAAAAAAGTTTAACGTTGTAAAGGGATTTTTAAATCTTGTTATTGCAGATCAATTTTATCTCGATTTCTTTAATACGATTAAAAACAATTCGACCTACGGATTTGTAAATCATACAAACAATGATAAGGCTATTATGGTCGAATACTCTTCGCCTAACACCAACAAACCCTTGCATTTGGGTCATATTAGAAACAACTTACTAGGCTATAGTGTTGCCGAAATTATTAAAGCCTCTGGGCGTAAGGTGTACAAAACACAAATTATAAACGATCGTGGTATTCATATTTGTAAAAGTATGGTTGCTTGGCAACGATTTGGTAATGGCGAAACCCCCGAAAACACAGGAATAAAAGGCGACAAGCTCGTTGGAAATTATTATGTGAAGTTTGACAAAGTTTACAAGCAAGAAATTGAAACTTTAATTGCCAACGGAAAACCTAAAGCTGAAGCCGAAAAAGAAGCCCCTATTTTACTAGAAGCACAAAGCATGCTTCGTAAATGGGAAGCAGGAGATACAGAGGTCGTATCACTATGGAAAAAAATGAATGCTTGGGTGTATCGGGGTTTTAATATTACTTATCAAAACTTAGGTGTTGACTTTGATGCTCTGTATTATGAAAGTAATACCTACTTACTAGGCAAAGCATTTATATCGGAAGGTTTAAAAACTAAGGTCTTTTTTAAAAAAGCTGATGGCTCTGTATGGTGCGACTTAACTGCCGATGGGCTAGATGAAAAAATAGTACTCCGCTCTGATGGTACTGCAGTATACATGACTCAAGACATCGGTACAGCAATACAACGCATCAAAGATTATCCAGATATTGATGGTATGGTCTATACCGTTGGTAACGAGCAAGATTACCATTTTAAAGTGCTGTTTTTAATTTTAAAAAAATTAGGTTTTTCGTGGTCTAAAAATTTATACCATTTAAGCTACGGAATGGTGGATTTGCCTAGCGGAAAAATGAAAAGTAGAGAAGGCACGGTTGTAGATGCAGACGACCTAATTTTAGAAATGGAAGCCACTGCAAAAAATATTTCTCAAAGCTTAGGAAAGTTAGAAGGCTATACAGATACCGAAAAACAAACAATATACACAACCATTGGCTTGGGAGCTTTAAAATATTTTATATTAAAAGTTGACCCTAAAAAGCGTATTTTATTTGACCCTAAAGAGTCTGTAGATTTTCAAGGCAACACAGGGCCGTTTATTCAATATACTTATGCAAGAATACAAGCGATACTAAGAAAGTTTGATGCCGAAATGAACTCTACAGCGTACACAAAAGAACTAAGTTTGCATCCTAAAGAAAAAGAACTTCTAAAACAGTTGCAGTTATTTCCAGAGAGTATTCAAAACGCAGCTAAGCAGCATAGCCCTGCAATAATTGCTAACTACGCATACGATTTGGTAAAAAGTTTTAATTCTTTTTATCAAAATGTATCTATTTTAGGAGCCGATAAAGACAGCGAAAAAGTGTTTAGAGTACAACTGTCCAAAAGTGTAGCCTATACTATTAAAAATGCCTTTAGCTTACTTGGAATTAATGTCCCTAAACGAATGTAATAAATTACATTAAAAAATCACAATACAATCGTACTCAAGGTTTCCAAAACAACATTATGCATATCGGTTGTATAGTCTAAATGTGTTACCATACGCAGTTTAGCATCTCCCATTCCAATAATATGGATGTTTTTGGCTTTTAATAATGTGATAAACTTATCTTGATTCACATCTGCTTGTAATTCAAAAATTACAATATTGGTTTCAACAGGTGCAACGGTTTTAACAAACGATAATTGGTTAAGCACTTTCTCTATATCCTTTGCTTTGTCATGATCGTCTTGCAATCGAGTTATATGATTATCTAAAGCGTAAAGTCCTGCCGCTGCTAAGTAACCTGCTTGTCGCATTCCGCCACCCAAAATTTTACGAACCCTAAGGGCGTTGCTCATAATAGTTTCATCGCCTATAAGTACCGAACCAATAGGACAACCTAAGCCCTTGCTTAAGCATACCGAAATAGTATCAAAAGCAGCACCGTAATCTGCTGCAGTCTCTTCCTTAGCAACTAAGGCATTCCATAAGCGTGCACCGTCTAAATGGAATCCTAAATTATTATTTTTTGCTAAGCTTTGTAGTTTTTTTATCTCAGCAAAATCCCAACAAGCACCGCCACCCTTATTGGTGGTGTTTTCAATTTCTATAACGCTCGTTAGTGGGCTATGATAAAAATCTGGTGGATTAATTGCAACTTTAGCTTGCGCTGCAGTAAACATCCCTCGGTTGCCGTTAATTAAGTTACAAGACACTCCACTATTAAAGGAGAGTCCCCC
>CALLUG010000002.1 GCA_938011315.1 uncultured Flavobacteriaceae bacterium | reverse complement strand
ACTCATCAAAAACATGGCTTTGTACCAAATAAGAAAAGAAAGATTGGAACTCTGCATGATGGTGCCACTTCGTAAAGAAGTGCAAGACCTACATTTTTTACACTCATAACTCCAGCGACTCTTTATCCAATAATGTTCTGTGTGAGAACAATTGTGACATTATAACCTCTATTTTATCACGCTCTGATTTAAAACGCTTGCGACAGGCCCTTCACTATCAAAATGTGTCGTAAAACTGAAAATATTCATAATAGTATTTTTAAACAATTTACAACTATTTTACCAATTATGAGTGTTTACGGAGAATCAAATAAGTTTAGTACCTTATCTAAAAAGAATACTTTTTATTTGTTTTATTTTGAAAATATTTTTCTCTTATAAAACCAGCTAAAAACAAATAATCATCTTTTAAAAGTTCTGTTTGTATTTGTGTTATAAGGTAAATATAAGAAGTTTAGTCATGTTGTTTATAAATTTGATTACCCCAAGAATATCTAACTATAGATTACGCATTATAAATCCTTTTTAGGGACAATTCAAAGCCACTTTCTGAAAGTGTAATTTTTTATTTCAATTTAAAATGGGTCGTCTAAAAATTACTTTTTAGACGACCCATTCTTTACTTTACATATTCAATAATTGTTGTTTCGTTGGTAAAAACGAGTCTAATTTTCAAAGTGTCATTTTGGATGAAAATTTCTCTTTCTTCATATTCAACGTTTTCATTACTATTAAACTCCTCGTTAGTATTGACATCTCTAAAAATCGAATTACTATCATAAAAATCTCCTGTTCTATTCCAATTTCCACTAATACTTTCTAATGATAACCCACAGTTTCCAAACTCGTCATCGTGAAAGGTAAATTCATATGTACCATTTGAATTAAAGGTTTCAGTATTCATTGATTCACAATTATCTGAATTAGAAGTAAAAGTCTGTCCATTAAATATTTCAACAACTCTAACTTGATTCCATATTCCAATTATTGGGTCATTTATTTCTTCAGAACTATTGTCATCAGACGAGCAAGATAAAATTGTAATTCCGATTAAAATTCCTAGTAGTAAGTTCAGTTTGTTCATTTTGTAAAATTTTATTAAATTGTTTAAGTGATTTCGACTAACAAGCAATTGTATGACTTAATATTTAGCTTATAAAGCATACCAAGAACAGTTGCTTACAGTCTTTGTTAGTAGTAAATAGTAGTAAATCCTTTTTTAGAAATTATATCCTAAAGTTAATCCTAAATGAGGTAGAAATCCAATATCTCCTAAAAATTCAATTTCCTGAATATTGCTATCAATATCTAAAGATCCTCCTCCAAATATAATTTCTAGTGTTAGTTTAGACCTAAAAACCCATTGGTAACCTGTAGCAAGCCCAAAAGATGAAATATTTGTTTCTAAACCATTATCACCTTCAGTGTCTATCCTGTTGTAAAAAGGGCCAATGTGCCATCCTTCCATTAAATCCTTTTTAGAAGAAAAATAATATCTTCCTTCAACATAATATCCTATTCCGTCTGATGTTAAATCTAAGCTACCTATTGATGTTGTAATCCTTGAATAGCCTATTTGTCCAACTACAGAGAAATGGTCAGATAGAGAACGTTCATATTGAACTCCTAAATTTCCAATAATCGCTCCAGCTTTTAGGGTGTTTTCTTGCGCTAATAATCCGCTAAATGTGAGTGCAAAGGCACATAATAGAATTGTCTTTTTAATCATTTTTTTGTTTTTTATTAGTATTAAGTTTTGTTAAAAACAGCTGTTAATACTTTGTATGGTTGCTAACAACTATTTGTATTTTAAATGCGGCGCAATGTACAACAAAATATATATTTGTTAATTAAAATATAAATTTTTTTTAAAAATGATTTTTTTGTTAAAAATTAACATTATAGTTGTGGTGTATTTACATTAACTATGTGTATTGTACTTTATAATGCAACTAACTAATATAATTCCAAATATTTTTATATTTAGATAAGGCCTTGTAGGTTTCTAAAATATTCTTGTTTTTGGATAAACTAAGAGAAGGGTCTTTTGTTATCATCTGTTTGGCGTAATACCGAGCTTGTTTTAAAATAACGTTGTCCTTTACAATATCTGCAATTTTAAGATTTAAAATACCACTTTGTTGTGTTCCCATAATATCGCCAGGTCCTCGTAATCGTAAGTCAACTTCTGCAATTTCAAACCCATCGTTGCTTCGTGTCATGGTTTCCATACGAGTTTTGCTATGCGCACTAAGTTTATGACTGGTCATTAAAACGCAATAGCTTTGTTCTGCACCACGGCCAACACGCCCTCTTAGTTGGTGCAGTTGAGATAAACCAAAACGCTCTGCACTTTCTATAATCATTACCGAGGCATTAGGGACATTAACGCCAACCTCAATGACTGTAGTAGCAACCATAATTTGAGTTTCTCCTTTTATAAAGCGCTGCATCTCAAAAGCTTTATCTGCGGGTTTCATTTTGCCATGAACTATTGAAATTTGGTAATTAGGCATAGGAAAATCTCTAGCAATGCTCTCATAACCGTCCATTAAGTCTTTGTAATCTAGTTTTTCACTTTCTTGAATTAGCGGATATACAATATAAACCTGGCGTCCTTTTGCAATCTCATCTCTAAGGAATTTAAAAACGTTTAAACGGTTAGTGTCATAACGATGTACTGTTTTTATAGATTTTCTACCAGGGGGTAGTTCATCTATAATAGAAATATCTAAGTCGCCATACACAGACATTGCTAAAGTTCTAGGAATAGGCGTGGCAGTCATAACCAAAATATGTGGTGGTGTACTGTTTTTTTTCCATAACTTACTGCGTTGCGCTACGCCAAAACGGTGCTGTTCATCTATTATAGCAAGGCCTAGATTTTTAAATTTTACCTTATCTTCGAGTAAAGCATGTGTTCCTATGAGCAATTGTAATTCGCCACATTCTAAAGCGTTATGTATATCTCGTCTTTCTCGAGTTTTAGTTGAGCCTGTAAGTAGTTTTATGCTGATATTTAGTTTGTTGCACTCTAATAACAGCCCTTCGTAGTGTTGTATCGACAAAATTTCAGTTGGTGCCATTAAACATGCTTGAAAACCGTTGTCCAATGCAATAAGCATTGTCATAAGTGCTACTATTGTTTTTCCAGATCCTACATCGCCTTGCAAAAGCCTATTCATTTGTGCATTGCTCCCTAGGTCGTTTCTAATTTCTTTAAGAACACGTTTTTGTGCTTCAGTTAGCTCAAATGCTAAGTGCTTAGTGAAAAAAGTATTAAAATATTGACCTACATTAGAGAATGGAAGTCCTTTAATTTTTTGTTTATGCTTTAAGTTTTTAATACTAAGTTGTAGTTGGATATAAAATAATTCTTCAAACTTTAATCGGTATTGCGATCGTGACAATAAATGTTGATTTTTAGGAAAATGGACATTAAGTAACGCCTCACTCTTAGACACTAACTTTAATTCAGAAATTAAATCCTCCGACAAGGTTTCCGTAAATTGCCCTTTAGTTTCCAAGAGTAATTGTTGAATTGTTTTCACAAGAACACGATTGGAAACACCTCGACTAGATAACTTTTCGGTAGAAGGGTAAATAGGCAGCATAGCGCTGTGTAAGTTTTTTTCGTGTGTTTTTTGCAATTCGATATCGGGATGTGGCATATTGTATTTTCCAGAAAACCAATTACATTTTCCAAAAACAACATATGAGGTGTTTAGTTTTAGTTGCTCTCTAATCCATTTATGCCCCTTAAACCACACAAGTTCTATAATTCCTGTATCGTCTTTAAAAGTAGCAACCAAACGTTTGTTACGCTGCTGTCCTACTTCTTTTAAAGCAGTTATTTCGCCTATAATTTGCACCTCGGCGTTGTTAGGTTGTAACTTATTAATTGTATAGTACTGTGTACGATCAATATAACGATTAGGAAACAAATTAATAAGATCTTGATAAGTGTAAATACCCAACTCACTACGTAGCAAATTGGCACGACTCGGGCCAACGCCTTTAAGATAATCTATTGGGGTTTGAAGGTTAACACTCATAGCCAACTAAAATAATAATTTATTAATACTTTCAAAACTTAAAAAAATACTATTTTGGTCTAATCGTTGTTATTTGTTTTGTATGAAATACCTTATTTGCTTATTAAGTTTTATTGCCGTTGCACAATCGCCGCAAGTAGCTTTTGTGAACTTTAAAACTGCCGATATTGAGTTAAGTCCAAACCCTGTAAATAAATCTATAAGTGGTAGCGTAACCTATAAGTTTGAAATTCTTAAAAATATAGATTCCATTCATTTAGATGCTGTACAAACAAAGTTTAAAGCGGTAACATTAAACCATCTAGATGTTAATTATAAAAATGATAATAAAAAATTATGGCTTATACACTCTTTTAAAAAAGGACAACAGTACGAACTGTCATTTCAATACGAGGCGACCCCTAAAAAAGCATTATATTTCATTGGTTGGGATACCAATACTCAAAACCAAATATGGACTCAAGGGCAAGGAAAATACACTAGCAATTGGTTGCCAAGTCCTAATAATATGAATCAAAAAATAAAGTTTAACACGACCATCATATTCAATAAACATTATCAAGTTGTTAGTAACGGAAAATTAATAACAACCAAAAAACATACAGATAGTACTACGCGCTGGGTGTACCAAATGAAACATCCTATGTCTAGCTACCTACTAGCTTTTGCAATAGGGAATTACAATAAACGCATTACACAATCGAGAAGCGGAACACCTTTAGAGTTATACTATTACCCCAAAGATAGCCTTAAGGTCGAACCCACTTACAGGTATAGCACAGCATTATTTGATTTTTTAGAAAACGAAATTGGTGTAGATTATCCTTGGCAAAATTATAAACAAATTCCTGTTAAAGATTTTTTGTATGCAGGTATGGAAAACACAAGTGTCACTATTTTTGCCGATAGTTTTGTAACCGACTCTATTGGGTTTAATGATCGTAATTATGTAAACGTTAACGCTCATGAACTTGCCCACCAGTGGTTTGGTAATTTAGTAACAGAAACCTCAGGCACACACCACTGGTTGCAAGAAGGCTTTGCAACATACTATGCCTTATTAGCCGAAGCAAACAGCCTTGGTAACGATCACCTATACTGGACACTGTACGATTATGCACAAGAATTACAACAGCAAGAACTACAAGGGCAGAGTACCTCATTACTTAACCCGAAATCTAGTAGTTTAACCTTTTATAAGCGAGGTGCATTGGTGCTATTTATGCTAAGAGAAACGATAGGTGACACTGCTTTTAGAACCGCAATTAAACGCTATTTAGAAAAGTACAAATTTAAAAATGTAAGTACAAAGCATTTTATAGTTGAAGCCGAAGTTGCTGCAAAAATAAGCCTAACCAAGTTTACAACACTGTGGATTGAAAATAAAACTTTTCCGTACGAAGAAGCGGTATATAAATTAAAAGAAAAAGCGCCTTTTTTGTGGGAATATGAAATGGTAGACTGCGAAGTGTGGAACTCCAAATGCGATGATTATCTTAAATATCCCTTAACGGATAGAGCAAAAATAAAACTCATCAGTCAGCGGTCAGAACGCGTTACAAACGCAATGTTCACAAGTAGCCTTAAAGTGCGTCAAGCAATAGCAACTTATATGACTAAAATTCCGAGTCATTTAAAAACAAATTATGAAAGCTTATTAAATGATAATTCTTACCAAACAATTGAAGCTGCCTTGTTTAATTTATGGAATAATTTTGAAAACGATAGGCAACATTACCTAAATAAAACAGCGCAGATAGAAGGTTTTAGCGACAAAAATATCCGCATATTATGGTTAGCTTTAGCCCTAGTAACTCCTGAGTATCACCAAGACAACAAAGGTTCTTATTATAAAGAACTGGTGAGTTATACTGCTCCGGATTACGAATTTAATATACGACAAAATGCTTTTCGGTTTTTAAAACTAATAAAGGCATGTAATACGTTATGTTATGAAAATTTAGAAAACGCAAAGCAGCATCATAATTGGCGTTTTTCAAGTTTTGCAAAGCAACTATATCCTAAAAATTAAGAAGACCACATTTCGGATACTTCATTTTTTATAAACGATAACGCAGTATTACTAGGCGCTTGTTTTTCTAGCATTTCGGCAAGTACAACTTCTCGAAGTTTATTTGCAGAATCTGTTTTTTCTAGTAAACAGGCTTTCCTAATGAGTTGTATGGTTGCGTTTTTTGAGGTGGAAATCACTCCCCAGCAATCATCACTTACATAAATTTGCTGCGATAGGTTATGTTCGTATTCTTGGTCAATACTTTTTATGAGTAAAGCTTCGTAGTCTTCTTTAGAAGTCCCTACAGGGGTAACACGTATTAGTAACTTGTTGGGAGAAATACGTTCCAAAAACAGAGACATGCGCTCATAGGCTTGCAAACGAATTGGCAAGGAGTTAACCTGCATATCTTTGTGTAGTAAAAATCGGCGTCGTCCGTCTTCATTTCTAATGTGTTCTCTAAAAAAATAAAAGGCAACTACTCCTACAACTAGCGTTGGAGTTGTGTAGAGTAATAGTTCAAAAATTTGTTCTTTCATCGTTAAATTCTAGTGTGTTGTATGTTTTTAAGCAATCACAAAAATAGGTTATTAGTCTTTATGTTTTCCTCCTAAATAGTTACAATCTTTTAAAGACTTCATACCGTTAAAGGGTACTGGTGTTTTTTCGTAACAATATGTGTTTTGCAGTGATTTTGCTAAGTTGTGATCATCTACATTTACAGTAATATCTTTCATTGTAAATTGGCAAGGATGCTCGTAACCTGCGGCATGAGTAATTTCTATAAGTTCTTTTCTAAAGGTTTTAAAGTATTGTGCTAGTCGTACCGATTTTAAGGTTGGATCGACACCTTTTTGTAACCACTTGTTTTGGGTGGCAATACCACTAGGACAATGGTTAGTGTGGCATATTTGCGCCTGAATGCAACCAATACTCATCATAGCTTCTCTTGCAACATTAATACAATCTACCCCCATAGAGAAAGCCATTGCTGCCTTTGCAGGGAATCCTAACTTACCACTCCCCACAAATACAATATGCTCAGTTAAGTTTTTAGATTGAAATAATTTGTACACATCACTAAAGCCATAGACCCAAGGTAGTGATACATGATCAGCAAAACTAGGAGGGGCAGCTCCTGTACCGCCTTCGCCACCATCTATGGTTATAAAATCGGGACCCTTGCCTGTAGTTGCCATTAAGTTTGCTAATGTTTCCCATTGATCTAATTTTCCAATGGCGGCTTTTATGCCTACGGGCAGTCCAGTGGCTTGGGCAATAGCTTCTATAAAATCTATAAGTTCTGGAACGTTAGAAAAAGCTTTGTGGTTAGGTGGCGAAAGCACATCTTTGCCAACTTCTAGGCCTCTAATATTTGCAATTTCTTGAGTAATTTTACTTCCTGGTAAAACACCACCTTTGCCTGGTTTTGCACCTTGCGAAAGCTTTATTTCAATGGCTCTTATAAATGGATTTTCAGTAATCAATTTTACCATTTTTTCCATAGAAAAACCACCGTCATCGGCACGTACACCAAAATAGCCTGTTCCGAAATGAAACATTACATCTGCACCATTACTATGGTAGGGAGATAAACCTCCTTCTCCTGTGTTATGGTAAGCTCCAGCTATTTTCACACCTTTGTTTAAAGCCTCTACAGCACGTGCTGATAAGGATCCAAAACTCATGGCAGATACATTAATTACAGATGCTGGACGGTATGGTTTTTTACGTTTATGATAAGCCCCCATTACTTTTGCACAAGGTAGGAAATCGTATTCTGTTGTATTAGGATGATGATTCTCAACCTTATATGGCATCATGGCATTATTAACAAATATATGTTGGTTAGCAAAAATATCACGGTCGGTACCAAAACCTTCATAGTTATTTTGCTTTTTGGCAGAGGCGTAAACCCAACCCCGTTCTATACGATTAAAAGGGAGTTCTTCTCTATTGTTTGCAACTAAATATTGTCGGAGTTCTGGCCCAATTTTTTCTAAAAAATATCTAAAATGACCAAGTACAGGGAAGTTGTGAGTAATGGTATGTTTTTTTTGAAATATATCTCTTAAAGCCACTAGCACTAAAATGCTAAGGATCCATACCCACCAAGGTATATTTGATAAAAAAGTAATGATAATATCCATCGATGTAAAGTTTATTATTATTGGTTTAAGTAATCTAAAGACATTTGAATAAAAGTTTTTACGCCCAGTAACATACCACTTTCATCAATAAAAAAATCTGGTGTGTGGTGCGGTGCGGCATTTTGTTTTGCTGTGCTTGTAGGCTTGCCTCCTAAGAAGAAGTACACGCCTGGAACTTCTTTTTGAAAAAAAGAAAAATCTTCTGCTCCAGTTATGGCTTTCATTAAGCGCACATTGTCTTTTCCTGCTGTTTTTTCAAACGATGCTAGCATTTGATTAGTCAGCTCAGGGTCGTTGTAAGTAATAGGGTAACCTTCATCTATATTTACAACAGCTTCAGCACGATAGGCTTTTGCTATTGCAGGAATCATTTCTTTCATTCGTTTATGGATTTGCGCCTGCATGGTATAGTCTAAAGTTCTTAAAGTGCCTATAATTTGGGCAGACTCTGGAATAATATTACTTCTTACACCACTTGTTATTTTTCCTATAGATAACACGGCGGCTTCGGTGGTTAGTGGCGCTTCTCTGCTAATAAGTGTTTGTAAACCATCAATAATTTTTACGGAAGCCATAATGGGATCAATACTGGTCCAAGGAGTAGAACCGTGACTTTGTTTTCCTGTAATATTAATTTCAAAACTATTAACAGCTGCCATAATTCCTGCGGGTTTGTATGAAATTGTACCAACATCATTTCCTGCACTAATATGTAATCCAAAAATAGCATCTACATCAGGGTTTTTTAAAACGCCTTCTTTTACCATAAGCTTAGCACCACCCTCTTCTCCAGATGGAGCACCTTCTTCGGCTGGTTGAAAAATAAACTTAATTGTGCCTTTAATTTTATCTGTGTTTTTTGACATAATTTCAGCGACTCCCATTAAAATAGCAATATGTGTATCATGCCCACACGCGTGCATTACTCCTGTATCTATACCATTAAAATTGGTGGTAACTTCAGACCTAAAAGGGACATTTGTTCGTTCTGTAACAGGTAAGGCATCAATATCTGCTCTTAGTGCTAGTACTTTACCGGGCTGCTTTCCTTTTAAAATACCTACTACACCGGTATGTGCAACACCTGTTTGTACTTCCATACCTAAGGCATTTAAGTGTGTTGCAATTTTTTTTGCTGTTTTAAATTCTCTATTTGATAGCTCTGGATTTTCATGAAAATCGCGTCGCCACTCAATAACTTTAGATTCTATATTGTTTATTGCTTTATCAAGTCCATGCTGTGCGTATCCTAAAGTGCTTGTAACTAATAGTATTGCTGTTAAAAAAAGATGTTTCATTGTGTGTATAGAAAATTAAAGTTTGAGAGCTAAAGATATTTAATTTTTATTTGTTTTTGCATAAAAAAAAGATTGTTCATAATTATTAATAACAACAACAGTTTTAAAACAGTGCAATACTTATTTTTAAACTTTAATAAACAACAAATTTTGGAAAGGTATTTAAGCGAGTTAAACGAGGCACAATTAGCCCCTACATTACAAAAAGAAGGCCCTATGATTGTTATTGCAGGAGCAGGTTCTGGCAAAACACGCGTATTGACTTACCGCATTGCCTACCTAATGAGTAAGGGGGTAGATGCTTTTAATATTTTGGCCCTGACCTTTACCAACAAGGCAGCTCGCGAAATGAAGGGTCGAATTGCAGATATTGTAGGCAGTAGTGAAGCAAAAAATTTATGGATGGGAACTTTTCATTCGGTTTTTGCAAAAATTCTTAGGTTTGAAGGGCATCATTTAGGTTTTCCTAGCAATTTCACAATTTATGACACTCAAGATGCTCAAAAACTTTTGGGGAGCATTATAAAAGAGATGGGCTTAGAGAAAGATATTTACAAAGTAAAGCAGGTTTATAGTAGAATTTCTTCTTACAAAAATAATTTAATAACAGTAAAAGCATATTTTAAAAACCCAGATTTAATGGAAGCCGATGCTATGGCACGCCGACCTAAGATGGGAGATCTCTATAGTGCTTATGTTGACCGTTGTTTTAAGGCAGGGGCGATGGACTTTGATGATTTACTATTAAGAACTAATGAGTTGCTAACGCGTTTTCCTAATGTACTAGCACAGTATCAAAATAAGTTTAGATATATTTTGGTCGATGAGTATCAGGACACAAACCACTCTCAGTATTTAATTGTACGTGCTTTGGCGGATCGCTTCCAAAATATTTGTGTAGTCGGGGACGATGCCCAAAGTATTTATGCCTTTCGAGGAGCAAACATTAATAATATTTTAAATTTTCAAAAAGATTACGATGATGTAAAAATGTATCGCTTAGAGCAAAATTACAGGTCTACAAAACATATTGTTGAAGCTGCAAACTCTGTTATAGAGCATAACAAAACTAAACTAGATAAAGTTGTTTGGACGGCTAATGATGAGGGCGAAAAGGTTAAAGTACATCGCGCCTTAACCGATGGTGATGAAGGGCGTTATGTAGCGAGTACCATTTGGGAGACTAAAATGAATAAGCAGTTAACTAATAGCGATTTTGCAGTATTATATCGTACCAATGCGCAATCTAGAGCTATAGAAGATGCACTGCGAAAACGAGATATCCCATATCGTATTTATGGAGGACTATCTTTTTATCAGCGTAAAGAAATTAAAGATATTACAGCATATTTACGTTTGGTTTTAAACCCAGCCGATGAGGAAGCTCTAAAACGTATTATTAATTATCCCGCTAGAGGAATAGGGCAGACCACTATAGATAGATTGGTTGTAGCGGCCAATAGTTATGGCAAAACGATTTTTGAAGTTTTAAAACAGATAGATACCCTTGACATTAACATTAATAGCGGAACAAAAAATAAATTGAGAGATTTTGTGACCCTTATTGAGAGTTACCAAGTTATGAATCAAACCGCAAATGCTTTCGACTTAACAGAGCATGTTACCAAAACAAGTGGGTTAATAAAGGAGTTTAGTAAAGATAGTACTCCAGAAGGGGTTGTGCGACTAGAAAATGTTGAAGAACTCCTAAATGGAGTTAAAGATTTTGTGGAGGGGCAATTAGAGCTGGCAGATGAAGGCGATTCCTTAGCTGAATTTTTAGAAAATATTGCCTTGGTAACCGACTTAGATGCGAATAAAGGCGATGCAAATCATGTAGCGTTAATGACAATTCACTTAGCTAAAGGGCTGGAGTTTAACCATGTTTTTATTGTAGGCTTAGAGGAAGATTTATTTCCTAGTGCTATGAGTATTAATACACGAAGTGAACTAGAGGAAGAGCGACGTCTTTTTTATGTTGCTTTAACTAGAGCAGAACAGCAAGCTTATTTAACCTACGCTTTATCTCGCTACCGTTGGGGTAAATTAATAGATTCTGAACCTAGCCGATTTATTCAAGAAATTAAAGAAGATTGTTTGGATATTCTTACTCCAATACAAGAACACCGTATTAATCCAATGTTATCTGCAGATATTTTTGGAGATACGCCGCCTAATAAAATTCGTTTTAAACCAGCAAAACAGCCAAATTTTAAAAAGAAAGCTAGTGCTACAACACAATCTGAAACTCCAAAAGTAGATTTAGGAAAACGACTTAAACCTGTAGCAAAAGCCAATGGCTCTGCTAACTTGTTTGACAATAAGTTAACTGTAGGAAACATGGTGGAACATTTACGTTTTGGTAAAGGAAAAGTGTTAAAAATAGAGGGTAAAGGAGCGGACGTAAAGGCTGAAATACATTTTGAAAATGGAGGCTTGAAAAAACTGTTACTACGTTTTGCTAAGCTAAACGTTATTGGGTAAAGTTTTTTAATGTTTTACCAAAAGGAATAGTCCTAAGCGTTCAATCTAAAAACTTATTTCGTAACTCTGGAGTAGGAATCATACATTCATTTTTTTTGCCAAACCACCGATATCTATTTTTTGCAATATAGCTATAAACATAATCTCTTAAGGGTATGGGCAAAACAATAAATATACCTAGTAATTTGGCAGGAAATCCTAAGTGAGTTGCAATTTTTAGAGCTGCTGTAGATTTATAGCTAATCCCTTTTTGAGGTGTAAATAATAAGATAGAATCAGTTTTTACAATATCAATATTATAAGCATCTATAAGTTGCTTACCAATGTTAGATTGTAAAGGAGCAAATAAAAATTGATTGTTCTTGTCTCGTTGTATTACGTACTGTATGGAAGTATTGCAAAGGTTACAAACGCCATCAAATAGAATTAATTTTTTGTGTTTTAATTGTTTTTCTATATTGCTAAGTTTCATTTACTTTTTTTGTTCTACTAATTCTAGTTTATCTACACTTACATTAGTCGTAAAAGTACCATAGTTAACTACGGCTTTGTTTTTTTCTAAAGTATCAATGCTTCCAATAGCACGACCATCTTCCATGCGCACGCGGTCTCCAACTTTTAAAATTACTTTTGGCTTTGGGGTGATACTAATGCGTTGTTTCTCAATTTTTTTCTTTTTCCTAATAAGATTTATTTTTTTATCGACTTCGGTTTTTATTTCTTTTGCTTTAATGATTTCTACCTTTCTTTGTTTGGGCGTAATTTTTTTACGTTTAGAGTTTTCAATTTGTACAATTTTAAATAACTCAGACATTAAGTCTCGTTTTTTGTTATTGTTCCTAAATTTTTCTGCAAGGTCATTAACTTTTTGTCCAAGGTATATTAAGCGTTGGTTGCTATCGTAGAGTTCTTGGTAGCTTTCTAATTTGCGCTGTATTTTTTGGTTTGTGGCTTCTAGCTTATCGGTTTCAGATTTTTTTTTCTGCTCATTAACTTTAAGTGATTGTTCTGTTTTTTCTAATTTTGTTCGCTCCTTTTGTAACTTAGCAATAGTAGCATCAAAACGAACTTTACTGCGTTCTATTTTCTTTTTAGACTTGTTAATTAAACTGTAGGGGATTCCGTTTTTTTGCGCTACTTCAAAAGTAAATGAACTTCCTGCTTGCCCTAGTGATAGTTTGTACAGTGGTTCTAAACTACGCTCATTGAACATCATACTTGCATTTTGCATATAAGGGAGTTCGTTGGCTAATATTTTAAGGTTAGCATAGTGTGTTGTAATAATACCAAACGCCTCACGTTCATAAAACACTTCTAGAAAGGTTTCGGCTAGTGCACCTCCTAGTTCTGGGTCGCTACCTGTGCCAAATTCATCAATCAAAAAGAGAGTGTTTTTATTACACTTCTTTAAAAAATAATTCATTTGTTTTAATCGATAACTGTAGGTGCTCAAATGATTTTCTATAGATTGATTATCTCCAATATCACTCAAAACTCGCTCAAATAAAAAGACCTCACTACGTTCGTGAACTGGAATTAGTAATCCACTTTGTAGCATTACCTGTAATAAGCCTACGGTTTTTAGGGTAATACTTTTTCCGCCTGCATTGGGTCCCGAAATAACAATAATACGACTGCCTTGATGTAGTGTTATAGATTGTGGAAATGTTTTTTCGTTTTTTTCTAAGTTTGTTAAGTAGAGTAGAGGGTGGTAAGCGTCTTTAATATAAAACCTACGTTTTTCAGTAAATGTTGGTAATATCCCATTAATACTTTGGGCGTATTTTGCCTTAGCATAAATAACGTCGATATGGGCTAAAAATGTTTGATAGTTTTGAAATAAAATTGTGTAAGGACGACAAAAATCTGTAAGTTGCTTTAGGATACGGGTTACTTCTTCTTGCTCCTCATACTCTAAGTTGTGAAGCTCTCTAGTAAATTGTAAGGTTGTTTCTGGCTCTATATACACAATGCTTCCTGTTTTACTGCCTCCCATTATAGCTCCTTTTACTTTGCGTCTATACATTGCCTTTACAGCAAGTACACGATGATTGTCTATAACGGACTCACGAATATCGTCGAGGTAATCTAAATTATGATAGGTGTTTAATGAGGAAATAAAACTTGTATTGATTTTGTTTTTTAAGCCATTTTTGGCCTGGCGTGTTTTGTATAATAGTTCTGATGCGTTGTCTTTTACTTCATTAAAGCGGTCTATGATGCTATCTATTTTAGTAAGTACAACTTCTGTATATGTTATTTCTAATGATGCTTGATATAATTTAGGGTAATAGGTGTTAAACTTTTTAAGAAATTTTAAAATCTCATTAACGCTTACTGTAATACTACTTAGTTTTTTAAAGCTTAAAGGGTCTAGAAAACTATTTTCAATCTCTAATAATTGTAATTCTTTGTCGATAGTATCGAAACCATGATTAGGAATGCGGTTGTCGTTATAAAAAGACGACAGGTATTCGTTTGTTAGTAATAGGGCATTGTATGTTTCGTCTTTAGAACTAAAGGGGGTAATGGCAAGAGCTCTGTTTTTACCAAGTGTTGTGACACAATGTAAACTTACCTGTTTTAAAACAGTATAAAGCTCTAAATCTTGTAATGTTTTTTCGTGTATATTAATCATATTGATTATTTCTAAAACAGGGTGGTTTAAAAAAATAAAAAAACAAAGTTACACCCTATGTTTGTAAATGTATTGATTAAGGGGTATTATTGTTTTATTAAAACACTTTTTAAGATATAATAATAACGTAATTTTTTGAATATAAAACAATTAAAAACAAATATTGATTTTTAATACACCACAGAGAATAACATTACAGTTTTTTTTATGAGGGCAATCAATACATCATAACTAAGTCTCATAAAATTAAAAAAACTGATGAATGAATAAAAAAAGATATGAACTAAATAATAATTGGTATTATGTAGCTTTCGTATTATTAAACGCCATAAATCATAATAATATAAAATCTATAGAACTTTTGTTATATCGTATTTTTTATAAAAAGTAGTGAGTTTTAACTACTAATTTTCAGTTAATTAACTCCATTATATGCAATAACCTTTGTGTCAGAGTGTGAGTTGCTATTTTTTATATGCGTTGTTATCCTGCTAGCTTTTTTCTTTTCAACTCCTAAGTTCAAATGTTTTATCATCTGTTTTGCAACTTTCTCTATAACTTTCACAGGGACACTATTTCCAAATTGACGATATGCTTGTGTATTAGAAACTGGAATTTTAAAAGTATCTGGAAATCCTTGTAATCTCGCGCACTCTCTTGGTGTTAGTTTTCGTGGATTTTTGTCTTTTTGTTGAATTAAAACCTCACTACCATCTTTATAGTATCTTGCTGAAAGTGTATTTGTGTATTCAGAATTTTCACTAACCATTCCATAACCAAAACCTTTTCCTTTCAATTTGTTTTCACGTTTTCTGCGTTGATGCCCTGCCCAGAGTTTATCTGAAATTGTATATTTATCGTCTACATTCTGTTCTAGAATATCTCCAACTTTTGTTGGTTCAAATGTAGGTTTTGGAAACTCAAACTTAATAGTATCATCTAAAAAGCCAACGATATATATTCTTTCTCGGTTTTGTGGAAGTCCAAAATCTCTTGCTCGCAAAACTTCGTGTTGAACATTGTTATAACCAATTTTTTTTAAATGTGATATAATAGTTTTTAGTGTCCTACCTTTATCGTGACCTCTTAATTGCTTTACATTTTCTAGTAAAAATGCTTGTGGTTTTCTATGAATTAATATTCTTTCAATATCAAAAAACAAAGTACCTCTTGTATCTGAAAATCCTTTTTTTAAACCAGCTTGCGAAAATGGTTGACAGGGAAATCCCGCCAATAAAACATCGTGTTCTGGAACTTCATTTTCATCTATTTGTGTAATATCTCCAAATACATCTTCGTTGTTGTAGTTTGCTTGATAAGTTTCTTTTGAATATTTATCCCATTCGCTTGTGAAAACACAATCAATTTTACGTTTTGAAGCATTTTCAAACCCTAATCTAATTCCGCCAATTCCAGCAAAAAGATCTATTATTTTAATATTTCTATGCATTCTCCCAAAATTTAAAAATTGAAGGGATTTCTTCAAATAGGTAATCTTCAAAACTTATAATGTTTTTCATTTTTTTTAGTTTTTCAGAATTAGCTATCCAGTCGTAAGCTACAACTATTATATTGTGATTACTCATTTCTTGGGCTTTGCTTAAAGAAATATCTTCATCTACTGTTAATAAATGGATTTCAGGTATTTTTGTGCGTTCTATTTCCTCTGCAACTTCTTGCCAACGTTCTCGCAATGAAGTTTTCATTGTTCCAACAATAGTTTTGTTTCTGCGCTTCTCGTAAGCCAATACACTCGGTAAAATTGAATCAACTTTTTTGCCCAAACCAAGCTCTGTAAAGGTTTTTCTTCCAACTTTTCCTTGTGAATCGAAATCATAATTTAAGCATTTATAAACTTTGTAGATAATTGATTCAAATGTTTTTCCTGCTCTTGAACGTCTTGAATTAGTGTTGCTTAACGCAATTTTATAAATATATGGATACACTCGACCGGCGTATTCTCCACAAATTTTAACAACTTCTTCTTGTAATTCTTTACCTTTTAAATGTGCTATATTTTGATTTAACAAAGCGTTTAAAACCTGTTTTGGTGTTTTTAAGATTTTATACAAATCTTGTACCAAAATAATGTTGAATTCAACCTCGTATTTTAGGTATTCATTCCAAACGATTTCTCTTAACTCTGAAATAGACTTACTAACTTTTCTTTGTCTTACTTTTGTTAGAAAAGATTGATTTTCTAGAAAGACTTTTTCAATTATTTCTTGTGAAGTTCTAATATACTTCTTTCTGTAAGTTTTAATTAATGTATCTAATTCCTTCTGCTCATTAATAGGGATTTCAATTATTACAGGAATATTTATGTTATTATCCAACTTCGGATTATATTAGGTTGAATACAAAGTTAATGAATTTTCATTTGTATTTAGATTTTTTTCAGACTTGCAAATAACTTATTGACATGCTTAGTATTTTTATTTTTCAAAAAATAGTCTAATCTATTAATTATATGTATTTTTGCACTCCTTTTAGCAATAATTCATGACGATAAAAGGATAATAAAAAATAATAATACTTCTATAAGTGAATTGCTTAATACGTCTGAAGGCTTATGGAATACAAACATTAATCAGCAATGGCTGAAAAAAAAGAAACAGCAACTGAGGTAGAAACTAAAGTTGACGCTCACACAGAACCACAAGAGCAAGTAAACCCAGAACAATTTTTAGCAGACTTTAACTGGCACAATTACGAAGAGGGTATTGATCCTGTTGAAGATACTAAGCTAGAAGAGTTTGAAAAATTAGTCGCAGAAAACTTTGTAGATACCCTTAATGATGAGGTTGTACAAGGGGAAGTTATTCATATTTCGGATCGTGATGCAATTATTGATATCAATGCAAAATCTGAGGGGGTTATTTCCTTAAACGAGTTTCGCTACAACCCAGGACTAAAAGTAGGCGATAAAGTAGAAGTATTAATAGATATTCGTGAAGACGCTACAGGACAATTAGTCCTATCACACAGAAAAGCTAGAATCATAAAAGCTTGGGATAGAGTAAATAATGCTCACGATACCGGCGAGATTGTTAATGGCTTTGTTAAGTGCCGCACCAAAGGAGGAATGATTGTAGATGTTTTTGGTATAGAGGCTTTCCTTCCAGGATCTCAAATTGACGTAAAACCAATTAGAGATTACGATCAGTATGTTAATAAAACCATGGAATTTAAGGTAGTAAAGATTAATCACGAATTTAAAAACGTGGTTGTATCTCACAAAGCTTTGATTGAAGCAGATATTGAAATCCAGAAAAAAGAAATTATTGGTCAGCTAGAAAAAGGACAAGTTCTTGAAGGAACGGTTAAAAATATAACATCTTACGGGGTGTTTATGGATCTTGGAGGTGTTGACGGATTAATCCATATTACAGATTTATCATGGTCACGTATTAATCACCCAAGTGAAACCGTAGAGTTAGACGAAAAACTAAATGTCGTGATTCTTGACTTTGATGAAAATAAATCTAGAATTCAATTAGGTCTGAAACAATTAAGTAAGCACCCTTGGGAAGCGTTAAAAGAAGACTTAAAAGTAGGTGATAATGTAAAAGGAAAAGTAGTTGTAATTGCAGATTACGGTGCGTTTATTGAAGTAGCAGAAGGTGTTGAAGGTTTAATCCATGTTTCCGAAATGTCTTGGTCTACCCATTTACGATCTGCTCAAGATTTTGTTACTGTAGGAGACGAAATTGAAGCACAAATTTTAACTCTAGATAGAGAAGAACGTAAAATGTCTTTAGGAATTAAACAACTAAGCCAAGACCCTTGGACAGACATTACTGCAAAATATCCTTTAAGTTCTAAGCACACAGGGGTTGTACGTAACTTTACAAACTTTGGTGTTTTTGTTGAGTTGGAAGAAGGTATTGATGGTTTAATTTATATTTCAGATTTATCCTGGACAAAAAAGATAAAACACCCAAGCGAGTTCTGTGCTGTTGGCGATAAACTAGAGGTTATAGTTCTTGAGTTAGATGTTGAAGGACGTAAACTAAGTTTAGGTCATAAACAAACAACAGAAAACCCATGGAATGTTTACGAAAAAGATTTTGCCTTAGATACTAGTCATAAAGGTAAAATTGAAGAAATTGTAGATAAAGGTGCTACAGTAGTTTTTAACGAAGATATAGTTGCATTTATTCCTTCACGTCATCTCGAAAAAGAAGACGGAACTAAGCTTAAAAAAGGAGAAGAGTCTGAGTTTAAAATCATTGAATTTAATAAAGAATTCAAGCGAGTAGTCGCTTCTCATACTGCAATTTTTAGAGAAGAAGAAGCAAAAATTGTTAAGCAAGCAGTTAAAAAAGCTGAAGCAGCAGCAGCTGAAGCAAAACCTACTTTAGGAGATGCTAATGATGCTTTACAAGCGCTTAAAGACAAAATGGATGGTAAGGCATAATAGTCTATAGTCATTCAAGAAGAATAATTTTTTTAAAAAAAAGGCTGTCTAAAAAGACAGTCTTTTTTTGTTACAAAAAAGTGTCATAGTTTGGTATAAAGATGTAATTCTGTCTTATATTGAGTAGGTATTCAATATAAAAAATGTTGCGTTTAGTGTAAAACGTTATTCTTAATTATGATAAAAAATGATTTTTAAATGCCATTAGACTTGCTTATTTTAGCTTTATGATAACCGTAGCACTTATTGGTTCTGGAAATGTTGCAACACATCTGTATAATGCCTTTAGTACTGCTACAGATGTTAAAGTAGTACAATGGTATAGTCGTAAACTAAATACAATTTCTTGCCACAATACTAAGGTTTATAAAACAGATAATATAGACGCTTTAATGCAAGTAGATGTTTATATTATTGCAGTAAAAGACAGCGCTATTGCCTCCATTTCTTCTCAGCTACCATTTACAAATAGGCTTGTTGTACACACCTCAGGAAGTGTAGGGCTACCAGATATGAATAAAAAAAATCATCGCGCAGTATTTTATCCACTGCAAACCTTTACTAAAACTACAGCTGTTAATTTTGCAGAAATCCCATTATGTATAGAAATTGAGCGTAAAGCAGATTTTTCAATACTAAAACGTTTAGCAAAAGCCCTTGGCAGTCCAGTTTATAAAATAAACTCACAACAACGTAGCACATTGCACTTGGCGGCAGTGTTTGTTAATAACTTTACGAATCAACTTTATCGCATAGCGCATGAAATTGCAGAGGCTAATGCTGTAGATTTTGATATTTTAAAACCCCTAATAAAAGAAACTGCAAAAAAAATAGAAACATCATCGCCATTTATGGCGCAAACAGGCCCTGCAAAGCGCAAAGACACAAAAACAATAAAAAAACATCTAGATGCTTTAATAAACAAAGAGCACAAAGCTATTTATCAACTTATAACACAATCGATACAAAACACACATGGAAAAAAGCTATAAAGAATACCTACGCCAAATAACCACTTTTATTTTTGATGTAGATGGTGTGCTAACAGATGGCACAGTAACCATTACAACATCTGGCGAGATGCTTCGCAAAATGAATATTAAAGATGGTTACGCCATAAAAACGGCAATCGATAAAGGCTATCGTGTTTGTATTATTTCGGGAGGGTCAAACGAAGGGGTGCGTAATCGCTTAATAGGCTTAGGAGTAAAAGATATTTATTTAGGCGCACATAAAAAAAACGAACCTTACCAAAATTACTTAAAAGCAAATAACTTGATGGCAGAACATATATTGTATATGGGCGATGATATTCCAGATATTCCTGTTATGAAACAAGTTGCTTTACCTTGTTGCCCTCAAGATGCTGCAAACGAAGTTAAAAATAATTCTAAGTATATCTCTCACAACAAAGGAGGTAAAGGTGCCGTGCGCGACGTTATTGAGCAAGTTCTTAAAGTACAACAAAAATGGGATAACAATTTTGACGCCAAATACGATTAGTTTTAACCCCCTGCATTATGGCATTGTTAAACCTTATTCGCTGGAAAAATTTACTATTTATTACAGGCGCACAATACCTAATTAAATATGGTCTTTTAATAAGCATTAATGCGAAAACTACGCTTAGTAACCTTGAGTTTATAATACTTGTTTTGAGTACAATTTGTCTTGCAGCAGCAGGACATATTATTAACGCTATTTACGACACAGAAACTGATGCTACTAACAACCCACAAAGAGTTATTATTAGCAAAATAATACCCGAACAAACTGCATATACATATTTTATTGTTTTTTCTGTTGTAGGTGTTGGTTTAGGATTTTTGCTATCTCACAAAATAGATAAAAGTGCATTCTCAGGATTATTTGTAATGATATCGATAAGCCTTTATGTGTATGCAAGTTACCTAAAACAAACCTTTTTAGTTGGCACTATTCTTATTTCAACTTTAGTGTGTATGAGTATTCTTATTGTCGGTTTGTTTGAACTATTACCAGCAATAACACTTAATAACCAACAATTACAATTAGAACGTTTTAAATTGGTTTTGCACTATACTTATTTTGTTTTTATTATTAATTTTTTACGAGAGGTTGTAAAAGATATTCACAACATTAATGGCAATTATAACTTAGGGATGAAAACCTTGCCTATTGTTATTGGCAGAAATCGTACGACCAAAATCGTCTTTGTGCTATCGATTGTATTTTTACTCATATTAATATATTACAGCGCGGTATTTACAATTAAACATCCTATAGCGCTAGGTTATTTTGTGTTTTTAATTATTGGATCATTCCTTTATTTTACAATTAAAATACTATATGCAGAAACAAAAAAAGAATTTCAATTACTCTCTAAGTTATTAAAAGCAATACTATTGATAGGAATTTTATCTATATTGCTATACCCTATATTAGACTAATATAATGCTAAACAAAATACTAAAAAATTATACAATTATCCTTGCTTCTGGTTCTCCTAGACGACAGCAATTTTTTAAAGAATTAGGGATTAATTTTAAAATAAATTTGCAACAAGTAAAAGAAACCTACCCTAGTAATTTAAAACATTTTGAAATAAGTAACTACCTCGCAGAATTAAAAGCCTCAGCGTTTAAAAATGAATTGCACAAGCATACGATATTAATTACTAGCGACACTATAGTTTGGCACGAAAATGAAGCCTTAGGAAAACCAAAAGATAAAGAAGATGCTTTTAAAATGCTAACATCCCTAAGCAACAAAACTCATGACGTTATTAGTTCAGTTTGCTTTAGCACAAAACACACACAAAAAACCGTATATGCAACTACAAAAGTTAGTTTTAAGCCTTTGAGCGATACTGAGATTTGGTATTACATAAATACCTATAAACCGTTTGATAAAGCAGGAGCATACGGCATACAAGAATGGATTGGACAGATAGGAGTTACAAAAATTGAAGGTTCTTATTTTAATGTTATGGGATTGCCTGTACATCTTGTTTACAAAACGTTAAATGAGATTGCAACATCATAAATAGCTTGTACTTTTAGTATTTAAAAAAACAATACAATTATGAATAAAATACTTAGTCTAAAACTTGCGTTTTTGGGATGCTTGCTAACAGGGTTTAGCGCTTGTCAGAAAACAAAACCCACCAAAATTTTAGCTTTAAATACCACTTCAAAAGAATTGATTACTAACGAAAAATCAGAACAATTAACACAAGAATTTAAGGACTACTGGTACGCAGGCAATGCAGAAATTACATCTTACGATTTGGTGCAAGTACAATATGGTACCCCTCGAAAAGGCAATGCTGTAATGATTTTTGTAACCGAAGATTTTTTGCCAAAAACACAAGTTAAAGCTAATGGTCAAAACAAAACGAATATTCCTGTAATGAAACTAAACAGAACAAAGAAATTTGTTACAGGGATTTACCCTTACTCTATAATGCAAAGTACTTTTTTTCCAGTGTCGAATACTAAACATGCCCTAAAAGTATCTAGCTCCATACAAGAGTGGTGTGGACATCAATACTCACAACTAAACAATAGAGAGAAATTTGAAATTGAATCGCACTCCTATTTTGAAGGAGACGCCGACAAAAAAACAACATTAAACAAAGCCATTTTAGAAAATGAATTATGGGTTAAACTTCGCATTAATCCAAAAAGCTTACCCGTAGGACGCTTACAAATCATCCCTTCACTAGAGTATTTGCGTTTAGCGCACAGACCTACTAAAGCATATCAAGCCAAGGCATTACTAACAAATGGAACTTACAAAATTGAATACCCAGAGTTACAACGCAGCCTTACTATTAATTTTGATAATAAATTTCCATATAATATTACTAGCTGGAAAGAAACATCACAACGTGGGGGGCAAGTACTTAGCACTACAGGAACCAAAAAAGCCAGTATAAAATCGCCATATTGGACTAAAAATACAACTAAAGATGAAGTGCTAAGAGAAACCCTTCAAATTAATTAATAACCGTTAAATAATAACTAAAATCGAGCACTTTCAACGCAGATGTTTTATATATTTGATAGTTAAGAAAATTCAAAAATAACATGCAAAAACTCATATCAAGACTTATTATCCTCTTATGCTCTTTTTTTTGGGCTAAAGCACAGCAGCCTCCAAAACTGTCGGCATCGCAAATATATGAATCGGTACAAAAGCTTAATGTTCTAGGCTCTGTTCTTTACGTTGCAGCACATCCAGACGACGAGAATACGCGCTTAATTTCCTATATGTCTAACCAAGTAAAAGCAAGAACGGCTTACTTAGCCTTAACTCGTGGTGATGGAGGGCAAAATTTAATCGGTCCAGAAATTAGAGAACTACTAGGCGTTATTCGTACACAGGAGTTACTTGCCGCAAGACGCATTGATGGTGGAGAACAATTGTTTTCTAGAGCAAATGATTTTGGATATTCCAAGCACCCAGACGAAACGCTTAGTATATGGAATAAAGATCAAGTTTTGAGTGATGTTGTGTGGGCGATTCGAAAATTTAAACCCGACGTAATTATTAACCGATTTAACCATAGAACTCCAGGAACCACACACGGTCATCATACAAGTTCTGCAATGTTAAGTGTAGAAGCTTTCGATTTGGTAAACGACAAAAAAGCTTACACATCGCAGTTAAAGTATGTAGATACTTGGCAACCTAAACGATTATTTTTTAATACGGGTCGTTTTTTTTATAGAACCCAAGAAGAGTTCGATAAAATAAGTAAAGACCTAATTCATTTTGATGTAGGGGTGTATTATCCATTAAAAGGATTGTCCAATAACGAAGTGGCCTCTCTAGCGAGTAGTCAACACTTGTGCCAAGGGTTTGGACGATTAACACAACGCGGTTCTCAAACAGAATATGTAGAGCTTTTAAAAGGTGACAAGCCGAAAAATGAAACCGATGTATTTTCTGGAATAGACACCTCTTGGTCTAGAATTGGAGAAAAGGGAACCCAAATAGGTCGCATTTTGCACAATATTGAAACCAATTTTAATTTTAAAAATCCAGCAGCTCATTTAACAGATTTAGTAAAGGCTTACACCTTGCTTCAAAAAATAACTGATGCACACTGGAAAGCGATTAAAAGTGAAGAGTTAAAAGCCATTATTGAAGCTTGTGCTGGTCTGTATATAGAAGCCTCTGCAAACACACCAACACTAAGTGCGGGGAATGATTTGAGTATAAACATAGAAGCGCTAAACAGAAGCGATGCTCCTATTGAGTTGATATCATACACCTTATCTGCAAATAACCAAGCGATTTTAAAGAAGACATCATTGCAAAAAAATACACGTCAAAAGTTTACAGAACAAATAACACTCCCTAATACACTACAAAATACAGGGCCATATTGGCTAAATACCAAAGGAAGTTTAGGAATGTACACTGTAGAAGATCAAACACTCATTGGTTTGCCAGAAACACCAAGAGCACTTACAATTCAATTTAATATAAACATTAACAAAACACCAATAAGCTTTACTAAAAATGTAGTGTATCGCTACTCAAAGCCAGACAAAGGAGAGTTATATCGTCCTTTTGAAATTATCCCGGAAGCTTCTGTAGCTATTAGTGATAAAGTATTTATTTTTGAAAATAATGAACCCAAACAAATTAAAATTACTGTAACTGCTGGACGAGATAATTTAGAAGGTATTATAGACTTAAACCTTCCTATAAATTGGACAACAACCCCTAAGCAAGCAATAACTATTGCTAATAAAGGTGAAACACAAACAGTTAACTTTATGGTAACGCCTCCCAAAAATCAAAGTGAAGGGATTATTTCTCCTAGAGTAACGGTTAGTGGCAAAGTATATTCTAAGGCATTAGTTGAGATAAATTATAGCCATATCCCTTTTCAAACCGTATTATTACCAAGTGAAAGTAAAGTTGTGCGATTGGATATAAAGAAAACAGAAAGTAATATTGCTTATATTGTAGGTGCAGGCGATGCCGTACCAGAAAGTTTAGAACAAGTAGGGTATAAGGTAACAGTTATTAAACCCGAAGCAATTAGCCCAAAATATTTATCACAATTTAATGCGGTAGTGCTTGGGGTAAGAGCTTATAATACCATAGATGAGCTAAGATTTAAACAAAAATATCTTCTCGATTTTGTCAAGCAAGGCGGCAACATGATTGTACAGTATAATACCAATCGCAGACTAAAAGTAGAGACATCGGAGTTAGCTCCTTATCCTCTAAAATTGTCTAGAGATCGAGTTACAGATGAATTTTCTGAAGTTAGATTTTTAGATAAAAATCATCCTGTGCTAAACTATCCAAACAAAATTACTAAAGCCGATTTTACTGGTTGGGTTCAAGAACGAGGCTTGTACTTCCCCAATAGCTGGGCTGATGAATTTAGACCAATTTTATCTATTAACGATGCTGGCGAAACGGCTAAAAATGGAAGCCTTTTGGTGGCAAAGTATGGTAAAGGGCATTATATATACACAGGATTAAGTTTCTTTAGAGAGTTTCCTGCAGGAGTTCCCGGAGCATACCGTTTATTTGCAAATATGTTAGCACTTGGAAAAGAACACACGAAATCAAAAAAATAATAATCAAATTAAACATGAGTTCTAATACCCCGCAAAAACAACCTTGGCTAAAACTATACACCTTAGTCTTGCTTGCAAACCTTGCTTATATCGCCATTTTTTATATAATTATGAAAACATTTTAGTATGCAAACATTAGCATGGATTGACTGGGTAGTGTTAGTAGCAACCTTATTACTTATTGTAGGCTATGGTACCTGGAAAACAAAAGGACGACAAAGCGTGCAAGATTATGTTCGTGGAGGTAACTCTACAAAGTGGTGGACCATTGGGCTGTCTGTAATGGCAACCCAAGCCAGTGCAATTACATTTTTGTCTACTACAGGGCAAGCATACTCCGATGGTATGGGATTTGTTCAATTTTATTTTGGATTACCCATAGCCATGATTATTATTTGTTTGGTGTTTATACCCCTTTATCACAAACTAAAAGTATATACTGCTTATGAGTTTCTCGAAAACAGATTTGATTTAAAAACACGAACCCTTACAGCAGTATTATTTCTAATACAACGTGGCTTAGCCGCTGGGATTACTATTTTTGCCCCTGCCATAATCTTATCTGTAGTGTTAGGATGGAATATTGTATATCTTAATATTATTATAGGTATTTTGGTTATTGTGTATACAGTTTCTGGCGGAACAAAAGCCGTTACTGTGACCCAAAAGCACCAAATGATCGTCATTTTTGCAGGAATGTTGGCCGCTTTATTTATTATTTTTAGCCTAATACCCAAAGACGTTTCGTTAACCAACGCGCTCGATATTGCAGGAGCTACTGAGCGCATGAATATATTAGATTTTTCTTGGGATTTAGAAAATAGATACACTGTATGGACAGGAATAATTGGAGGTACTTTTTTAATGCTGGCTTATTTTGGTACAGATCAAAGTCAAGTACAGCGCTATCTTTCAGGGAAGTCTATGAAAGAAATGCAAATGGGACTTATTTTCAATGGTCTTTTAAAAGTTCCGATGCAATTTTTTATTTTATTTGTTGGTATAATGGTTTTTGTATTTTATCAATTTAACCCCGCGCCCCTTAACTTTATTGATGCCTCTACCCAGCAAGTATTAAACTCTAAGTATGCACAAGAGTACAAACAATTAGAAGCAAATCAAACCACAGTTTTTAATA
The DNA here is from genome assembly GCA_938011315.1 of uncultured Flavobacteriaceae bacterium. GTDB lineage: Bacteria > Bacteroidota > Bacteroidia > Flavobacteriales > Flavobacteriaceae > AU392. The sequence continues at coordinate 86,387 of CALLUG010000002.1, read as the reverse complement.
AGAAAAAAGCATTAAGCCTTAAAATTTCTAAGCAAAACGATAATAGTAACCTAAAAAAAGAATTATTTATTTTAGATAGCATTGAAAAAAACCACAGAGCAACATCAAAATTTTTAATAAAAAAAGCGTTAGATACTGCCTATGCTAATAAATATTACAAATTGGACCAAGAGCTTTTAGCGTTAAATCAAGAAGATGCTAATTATCAAGAAAAACAACAAGAACTGAAAGCGCTATATAAAGACGCTTCAAAAGACACACGTACTAATGATAAAGATTATATGTTTATCTCTTTTATTTTAAAATACCTACCAAAAGGGTTAATTGGATTATTGCTTGCAGTAATATTATCTGCAGCAATGTCATCTACAGCATCAGAAGTAAATGCGCTGGCAACTATTACCGCAATAGACTTATATGGAAGGAATGTAAAAGAAAAAAAGGATGACAAACATATGGTAAAAATGACAAAATGGTTTACCCTAGGTTGGGGAGTTGTCGCAATTATAATTGCCTGCTTTGCCAATCTTGCCGAAAATCTAATTCAGTTAGTTAACATTATAGGATCTATTTTTTATGGCAATGTTTTAGGAGTATTTTTATTAGCGTTCTTTTTTAAATTTATAAAAGCCAATGCTGTATTTGTAGCTGCTATTATTACTCAAATTTTTATTATTACCCTATACTTTTTAGATAAGTACGATGTTATAAACCTTCCTTATTTGTGGTTAAATTTTGTAGGTTGTCTTATTGTTATAATAGTGGCTTGTATTATACAAACAATGAGTAAGCCAAACCTTAATCTTACTAAATCGGCATTATAAATAATGTTATTTTTAAACTAAGCGAATATGATAAATACGGTTAAGTTACAAAAACACAAATATATAAATCGCGAAATCAGTTGGTTGGATTTTAATGCAAGAGTTTTGCAGGAAGCAGCAGATGCTCATGTTCCACTAATAGAGCGATTGCGTTTTATAGGAATTTTTTCAAATAATTTAGATGAGTTTTTTAAGGTTAGATATGCTACCGTGAAAAGAATTGAACAAGCTGGTAAAAGTGGTAAAAACGCACTAGGTGGAATAAAAGCTACAGCCTTACTAAAACTAATTACGCAAGTCGTTATAAAACAACAAGAAGAAAGCCTAAAAACATTAGATGGAATATGGAATACTCTTAAAAAAGAACATATTTTTTTATTAAAAGAAAAAGAAATCACGACACAACAATACGATTACCTAAAATCATACTTTTACAAAAATATAAGCCCAGCCCTAACAACTATTATCTTAAACGATGAGGTAAAGTTACCTGTGTTAGTAGACACGGCGGCATACTTAGCTGTAAAAATGACTATTGCCGATACTGAAAATCAATTTGCATTAATTGAAATTCCTAAGCGTATTAATCGTTTTGTAGTATTACCTAAAGAGGATAATAAAGATTACATTATTATAGTAGATGATTTAATTCGTCTTTTTCTAGGAGAAATATTTAGTATATTTAGCTATCAAAGTATATCAGCAAGTATGATTAAAATTACTAGAGACGGTGAGCTTGATTTTGATAGTGATATGAGTAAGAGTTATTTACAAAAAATAGAGGATAGTGTTAAAGACAGAAAAATAGGCGACCCTGTACGCTTCGTTTATGATAAAAATATAGAACAAGATACCCTAAATTATTTATTGAATAAAATGGGAATTGCATCAACAGATAGTCTTATTCCTGGAGGCAAATATCACAATAGGAGAGACTATATTGGTTTTCCAAGTTTGGGGCGAAAGGATTTGCTATATCAAAAAATAAAGCCTCTACCTATTTGCAATCTAAGTTTACAAAAAAATATTTTTACCGCAGTTGCCAAAAAAGATTTTTTACTATATACCCCATATCATACCTTCTCTTATATCATAAAATTTTTAAACGAAGCAGCTCTAGACCCGAAAGTGAGAACAATAAAAATCACGATTTATAGACTAGCAAAAATATCGCACGTGGCAAGTGCCTTAATAAACGCTGCTAAAAATGGAAAAAAAGTAACAGTTTCTATTGAGTTACAAGCTCGTTTTGATGAACAAGCTAATATTGATTACGCCGAGCAAATGCAAGCCGAAGGCATTGAATTAATTTTTGGAGTTAAAGGTCTTAAAGTACATAGTAAAATGTGTGTTGTTGAAAGACAAGAAGATGATAAAATGAAACGATATGGTTTTATTAGTACTGGAAACTTTAACGAATCTACAGCAAAAATATATACTGATTTTACTCTACTAACTTCCAATCAAAAAATATTAAAAGATATCGATAAAGTTTTTGACTTTTTAGATACGCATTACCGTATTTATAAGTATAGATATATTATAACCTCCCCGCATTATACAGAAGCTAAGTTGTTTGAACTTATAGACGAAGAAATAACAAAAGCTCAATTAGGAAATAAAGCCACCATAAAGCTCAAGATGAATAGCATTTCTAGCTATAAAATGATTGATAAACTATATGAGGCTAGTAATGCAGGAGTAAAAATACAAATGATTGTTCGCGGTATTTGTTGCTTAGTTCCAGGAGTTCCTAATATGAGCGAAAATATAGAAGTTATAAGTATTGTCGACAAATTTCTTGAGCACACAAGGTTATATATTTTTGGCGATGATAAACCCAAAGTATTTATCTCATCTGCCGACTGGATGACACGAAATATAGATAACAGAGTAGAAGTAAGCTGTCCTATTTTGGATGATGATATTAAGCAAGAACTTATAGATATCTTTACAATTTGTTGGAACGATAATGTTAAAGCTCGTATAATAAACACTGAATCTGCAAACCAATACAAAACTAATGCTCTAACCAAACATAGATCTCAGTTCGAAACCTATGAGTATTACCTAAAAAAAATGAGACCTTAAATGAGTACAATATCTATAAAAAAATATGCTGCAATAGATATTGGCTCCAATGCAATTAGACTTTTAATTGCTAATATTATTGAAGAAGCAAATGAACCCATACGTTTTAAAAAAAGTTCTTTAATTAGAGTCCCTGTGCGCCTAGGTGCCGATGTGTTTTTAACTAAAAAAATATCGAAAACAAATACAGATCGCATGATTGATACTATGCAGGCTTTTAGGTTGTTAATGAAAATTAATAAAGTAGAATACTATAAGGCTTGTGCGACCTCTGCTATGCGAGAAGCGATTAACAAAAAAGATGTTGTGCAAAAAATTTTGAATAAAACAGACATTGCTATCGATATTATTAATGGAAAAGAAGAAGCAGCAATTATTGCACAAACAGATTTAAACGAATTTATAGACGAAACAAAAACCTATTTATACATAGATGTTGGTGGTGGTAGTACAGAACTCACACTCGTTAATAAAGGGAAAACAGTAAGGTCGAAATCCTTTAAGATAGGAACCGTTAGACTCTTAAATAATATTGTAACAAACACCGATTGGTTAATGCTAGAAGATTGGATAAAAACCAATACAAAACCCTATGACTCTGTTAATGCTATTGGTTTTGGAGGCAATATTAATAAGCTTTTTAAACTTTCTGGAAAAACTATTGGAGAACCGTTAACTTATTTTTATTTGAGCTCCTACTACAAATTGCTTAACGCTTATAGTTACGAAGAGCGTATTACAAAATTAGACCTAAACCAAGACCGAGCAGATGTTATTATACACGCCTCACGCATTTACTTATCTGTTATGAAGTGGAGTCAATCCAAATACATTTATGTTCCTAAAATAGGATTGTCCGATGGGATTATTAAAAGTATGTATTTTAAAACGATTACAGGCAAAACATTAAATTAGCCGTGTATGCTGCTCGAAACACTTAAGTTTTTCATAAGTTTTGCTTCATATTCTAAAAGTTGCTTCCACTTTTTATCGACCACATCTCTATCGCCGTATTGTCTTGCAAAGCCCAAAAACATGGTATAATGATTAGCTTCGCTTACCATTAGATTTTTGTAGAAATTAGCTAGTTCAGGATCCTCCAATGCTTCGGACAGTAGTCTAAAACGCTCGCAACTTCTAGCTTCGATTAAGGCGGCATACAATAATCGATGTATCAGTTGTGTAGTTCTGCTTCCTCCCTTAGGAAAAAACGTTACTAATTGCAAAACATAGTCATCTTTACGATCACGACCCAAAACCCATCCTCTGGCAATAATACGATCGTGTACCATTTTAAAATGACTTATCTCTTCCTTTACCAATAAAGTCATCTCGTTAACTAAATCGGTATATTCAGGAAAGCTAACAATTAGAGATATTGCAGTGCTAGCTGCTTTTTGTTCGCAAAAGGCATGATCTGTTAAAATGTCTTTTATATTTTTCTCTACAATATTTACCCAGCGTGGGTCTGTTGGTAATTTTAATCCTAGCATAACGGCATTTGTAAGGTGTAATTATTATTTTGCAAATATTAAAAATCTAAGTCAAACGTACGGCGCAATAATTCTATATCTGCATTTTTGCTTTTTAGTTTTTCAAATTTTTCCGAAGGAGTGTACGCGTATTTTTTTTCCATAACTTCGTTTACAGTAATGGATAGATTAATACTATGATTATTGAGTTTATGTCTTAAAAATTTAAGCAAATCGTATTGTTGTCTTTCGAGTTCAATTTTATTTGTTTCATTAGGGAATTCTAAACAAATGGTATTGCCTTCTAGTTTTGGACGGTCAATACCTAAAATAGAGGCTAAGTTATGCAGTCCCTTTTGCTCTGTTTTTGTAACAAATGTACTCCAATACTTTAGCATATCTGCTTCTGTAAATGTCTCTGTAGGTAAATCGACATTATTAACGGTCGCATTTATTTGTTTACTAAGATGTTCTTTTTTCTTTTTAATACTACTTAAAGATAAGCCAGAAGTTACTTTGAGTTTCTTATCTAAAGTTATCTTTGGCGTTTCAATTTCTTTAGGCTTGAGTTCTGAAACATTAGTTTTTGTATTGGTAATTTCTTTTTTAGTATTAGAGGCAAGACTAGTAGGAGTGATGTCTTGTTTTTTAAAATATGATGCTGGAATTATAAAGTGTTTAGACTTTTTTTTTTCTCCATCAAAGTTGATAGAGGCAAGTTGCATTAATGCTAATTCGATGAGTAAGCGTTGATTTTTACTCGTTTTATATTTCAAATCGCAATCGTTAGCAATTTGTATGGCTTCTAGCAAAAAGGGTTGACTTGTTTGTTGGGCTTGTTGTATATATTTTTTTTTAGTTTGCTCACCAACGTCTAACAGTGTTATTGTTTCGGGGGTTTTACTCACTAACAAGTCTCTAAAATGAGACGCAAGACCAATAATATAATGATGAGCGTCAAAACCCTTAGCTAAAGTAGTATTTAGTTGTAATAATAATTCGGGAATATTATTATCTAAAATTAAATTTGTACTTGTAATATAGGTTTCATAGTCTAGTACGTTTAGGTTTTCTGTAACAGCTTGTCTTGTTAGTTTGTTTCCAGAAAAACTAATAACTCTATCAAATATTGACAAGGCATCTCGCATAGCGCCATCTGCTTTTTGTGCAATGATATGCAGTGCGTCATCGTCTGCCGTTATGCCTTGTTGTGTGGCAATGTACTTTAAGTATGCTGTAGCATCTTTAATGGTAATGCGTTTGAAATCAAATATTTGGCAACGCGACAGGATTGTGGGTATTATTTTGTGTTTTTCTGTGGTTGCTAATATAAAAATGCAATGTGCAGGAGGTTCCTCTAAGGTTTTTAAAAACGCATTAAAGGCAGATTGTGACAGCATGTGTACCTCATCTATAATATAAACTTTGTACTTGCCTACTTGTGGGGGGATTCGAACTTGGTCGGTTAAACTTCTAATATCGTCTACAGAATTGTTAGAAGCGGCGTCTAACTCAAAAATATTAAATGCAAAATCTTCATCATCATTATTTCCTAGCGCTTTACTATTAATCATTTTTGCCAAAATACGTGCGCAGGTGGTTTTGCCAACGCCACGAGGACCTGTAAAGAGTAGGGCTTGTGCTAAGTGATTATTTTTTATGGCATTTTGTAATGTATCGGTAATAGCTTGTTGCCCCACAACATCTTTAAATGTTTGTGGTCTGTATTTTCGCGCAGAGACAACAAAATGTTCCAAAATTAAATTTTAAGTTTATAGCAATGTAGCGGCACAAAGCATAAGTAACAAAGTTAAAAAATCAGTTTTATTATTTTTAGTATTATTTTTCATTTTATAGATAGTTATTAACATAATAAGACTTTAGAGTAGTACATTTGTTATAAGTAAATTGCCTTATCGAGCTAAAGCATGTCTTTGGTTAGGAAAGTCCGAACACCGTAGTGCAAACATAGTGGTTAACGGCCACCAGTTGTAAAACTAGGAAAAGTGCAACAGAAAGAATGTACAGATAATGCTGTAGTGAAATCAGGTAAACTCTATGTGGTGCAATGCCATGTATACCAATGTTTGAGGGCTGCACGCTCGATTGTTGGAGGGTAGGCAGCTAAAGTTTGCTGGTAACAGTAAATGTAGATAAATGATAAGGGTTTCGAAATATCGAAATACAGAATTCGGCTTATAGATTTACTTAATTATAAAACTCTTTTTAATTTATTTTAAAAAGAGTTTTTTTTTAAAGGCTAATATTCAAAAAAGCTAAACATATTGCCTCCATACCCTTTAGAGTGGCTGTACTGAGTATTGTGAGATAAATCTGTATTTTTGGAATGTTCGATAATTAAAAGCCCTTCGTTTGCTAATAATTGGTTATTAAAAACGAGTTCGGGAAGTTTAGAAAACTCTTCTGTAGAAAACTCGTAAGGTGGATCGGCAAAGATGATTGTTGATTTTTGCTGGGTGCTTGCTAAAAATTTATACACATTTTGCTTTATTACCACAATAGGCATATTAAGGGTTTGCGAAGTTTCGCTAATAAACTTAACACATCCATAGTTTTGGTCTACGGCAGTAATTTGTGTTGTGCCTCTAGAGGCAAATTCGTAACTTATATTTCCTGTTCCAGAAAATAAGTCTAAAACTGAAATAGCGTTAAAGTCGTATCGGTGATTTAGGATATTAAACAATCCTTCTTTGGCCATATCTGTAGTAGGGCGTACAGGTAGTTTTTTTGGGGCAGTAATACGCCTGCTTTTAAAAGTTCCAGAAATAATTCGCATTTAAAAACTATTAGTAAGCGCAATATTGTTAAATATAGATGGCGCTATAGTGTCATTTAATTTAAACTTATGTTGTTGTTGAAAAATACTTAGCTCTTTAATATAGGTATAAGTGACGTCATAAATTTTGTCAGTTTCACTTATGTCTCCCATTAAAACAACTTTTATTTGTTCGGGATTAAGTGTTAATTGTTCTAAAGTAAATAAGAGGTAGTATATAAAATCCTCTTCTGTGTTGTACTCAAAGGCGTTGTAAAGAAGAAGTTCATTTTTATCTAAAGCTATAATTTGAAAATGTGTTTTAAAAACATTGAGATATACTTTTTTTGTTGTAGCGTGCTTTTCTAGAGATAATATGGTTTCTACTACGATGGATGATACGTGCTTAAATTCAAAAGCGCCAAACAGGTCATAAAAGTAGTTATTAATATTTACATAGGGTACGTAAACGTTAACACTATCGTTAACAAACAAATTGTCGTAGGCAATATAATCTGTTTTCAGTATTTTGGAGTTGAATTTTAGGTAATCTGCAATATAATTTTCGTCAAACAAGGGTTTGGGGACTAGTGTAGATAATTCATTTTCATGAATAACCGTAATACTTTCAAACGGTTGTTTTAAAAAAACTTCTGAATTGAAAATAAAAACAATCTCCTTTAGGACTTCTGCGGGAGTTAATTTTTTTTCAAAAGTTATAGTTTTGTAATATTCAAATGTTTTAGTGATATGATTTAAAGCACAAAAAGAAAGTCCATTCAAGCTGAGTTGAATGGACAATTTATGACTAGCAAGTTCATTTATGCTATTACTTTTTTGTGTAATTTTTTGGCCAATTTCCATTTGTATTTACTTCTTCTAAAGATCCTACTTTTATTGCATCGCCATTTACTTGATCTACAGAGACTACTTGTAACTCTTTAGCTATTAAATCTCGTGGCTGATCAAATAATATGTCTGTCTTCAAAACTTTAACCTCAAAGGCAGGGATTTTAATATCATTTTGTTGTACAAACCCTGTTTGTAATATAAATTTAGTTCCAGGCTTTCCAGCAGGAACATTCATCATTGTTCTGTAGCGCGTATCTGTACCAAACAAAGAATCCTTTACAGCTACCGTACCTAAGGTGTCGATAATAGTAATATTTTTAAATTGTTCTATTCCAGATCTTCTAGTTAACACTCTATCTACTACAGAGCTATCTCTACGTTCTGTTATGGTATATCTTGCTGTGTCTATAAATTTTACTAAACCATCAAAGTCTGAAGCAAATGTACCTACTATTGTTTTGTGGGCTAATTGCACATCTCTAATATCTATAAGATTAGGAATAACTTTTGCATAACGGTCATCTCTTATTTTGTTAAACTCAATTTCTTCATATATAGAGTTAAAAGTAAGATATCCAAGCCATATAATAATACCCCATAATACTGGTAAAACAAATTTCTTTCCTTTCTTAGGAACATACCTATCAATAACCCATACGATACCAACAGTAAGAGCAATTACAAGAACAACAAGTAGTATTAACATAGTTTAGTCTAAATTATTTTTTAATAATACAATTTTAGCAAATCTACAATTTTTTTTTGTTCGTGAAAATGATTGTCAACAAAAATCATTTATATCTTTGTTAAATATTTGAATATATCCATTTTTTCTTAATGACTCCCAATACGTTTTATACTTTAATTAAGCAACAGTTTCCGTTTCAACCTACGTTAAAGCAAGACATTGTTTTGGATCAAATTTCTAAATTTATTTTTAGTAATACGCCCAATACATTGTATTTACTAAAAGGGTATGCAGGCACAGGAAAAACCTCTATTATAGCCACTGTAGTAACAAACTTATGGAGAGCAAAGTACAGTGCTGTTTTAATGGCACCTACAGGGAGAGCTGCCAAAGTTATTTCTAACTACGCCAAAAAAGAAGCGTTTACAATTCATAAAAAAATATATTACCCTAAAAAAAATACTAATGGTGCCATAAACTTTGTATTACAACCTAATAAGCACAAAAAAACACTATTTATAGTAGATGAAGCTTCAATGATTCCAGATACCCTAGGAGAATCTAAGCAGTTTGAAAGTAGAGCACTACTAGATGATTTAATTCAGTATGTATATTCTGGCCATGATTGTAAGTTATTACTAATTGGTGACACGGCACAACTACCTCCTGTAAAACTACAATTAAGCCCAGCCTTAGATGAAAATACTTTAAGCCTAAATTATAACAAATCAGTTAATGTTGTAGAGCTGGATACCGTAATGCGCCAAGCAAAGGACTCCGGCATTTTGTATAATGCCACCTTGCTCAGGGAAGCTTTACAAACATCATTTTATGAAAGTTTCAAATTTAATACAAACCCTTTTAAGGACATTATTCGCTTAATAGATGGTCACGATATCATTGATGCAATCACGGATGCTTATAGTAGTTTAGGAAATGAAGAAACTACAATTATAGTTAGGTCTAATAAACGAGCCAATGCTTATAATGAGCAAATACGAGCACGCATTTTGTTTCATGAAAATGAACTTAATGCAGGAGATTACCTAATGGTGGTTAAAAACAATTATTTTTGGGTAAAGCCCAATACAGAAGCAGGATTTATTGCTAATGGTGACACTATTGAGGTGTTAGAAATTTTTTCGATTAAAGAATTGTATGGTTTTCGTTTTGCCGAAATAAAAGTACGTATGGTAGATTATCCCAATATGAAACCTTTTGAAACCATTGTTATGCTAGATACCATTGAAGTAAACGCAGCATCACTATCCTATGAGGACTCAAACCGCTTATACCAAGAAGTCATGAAAGATTATGAAGATGAAACAAGCAAGTATAAAAAGTTTTTAAAAGTAAAGAATAATGTGTTTTTTAATGCACTTCAAATAAAGTTTTCATACGCCATAACCTGTCACAAATCACAAGGAGGTCAATGGAACACGGTGTTTGTTGAGCAACCATACTTGCCTAATGGGATAGATAAAGATTACCTACGTTGGTTATACACGGCAGCTACTAGAGCTAAAGAACGTTTGTATTTAATAGGCTTTAAAAACGATGCTTTTGAAGAGGATTGAGTGTATAATCTGTATTTTTGAATACAATAAACTTATAAGTAAATGAAAATAATAGCAATGATTCCTGCTAGATACGACGCTTCTCGTTTTCCAGGAAAGTTAATGCAAGATTTAGCAGGAAAATCTGTAATTATGAGAACCTATGAGGCTACCTTATCAACCAATTTATTTGATGCTGTTTATGTCGTTACAGACAGCGATGTTATAGCGCAAAACATCACATCTAGCGGTGGCTTAGTAATTAGAAGTCATAAAAAACACGAATCAGGAAGCGATAGAATTGCTGAAGCAGTAGAGCAGTTGGACGCTGATATTATTGTTAATGTGCAGGGAGATGAACCTTTTATTGAAAAAGAAAGCCTTAAAAAAATCTTAAATGCTTTTAAAAACGATAAAACTAACGAAATAGACTTAGCCTCGCTAATGGTCTGTATAACCGATATTAACGAAATTAATAACCCTAATGTGGTCAAGGTTATTGTTAATCAAGACAACTTTGCCTTATATTTTTCTAGACATGCAATTCCGTTTCATAGAGACACAAATGTTGGTGTAAACTATTATAAACATAAAGGAATTTATGCTTTTAGAAAGCAAGCTTTATTAGATTTTCAAAACTTGCCGATGCAAAGCTTAGAAGCATCAGAAAAAATTGAGTGTATTCGTTATTTAGAGTACGGAAAAAAAATTAAAATGATAGAAACCAATGTTGATAGTATTGGTATTGATACTCCAGAAGATTTGATTAAAGCGCAAAAAAAGTGGTTTTAAAAATCATTAAACTTATGCGCAAAACAGAATAAAACCAATATTAGGTAAAGTAGTGTAGGGGAAATACAAATTTAATTTTCGTCCACCTCTATTGAGCTTATTTTTCCTTCATAACGAATATTTTGCCTGTTACTACTACTAACATTCAGGAAGCTAGTTCCATTCGAGTTAATAACTAGATGTAACTTTAATTTTTCTTGAGGTTTATTAGCTTCAAATTTAATTTCTATTTTATGTTTACTATCATAAAATTCAATTTTATGTTTTTCAATATTACCTTCAAAAGCAATACCATTATCGTCTATGCCATTATAACTTACCACACGATGCACTCTTCCAAAATACGGAAGGCTTATAGTTGCGTTTTCTTTGTTTAATTTAAGAAAATTTGTGTTGTTAGTTAAATTAACACGATTTCCTTCAAAGGTGTTGTTTGCTCCTACAAGTAAATTGCTCACTTTTGCAATATCATTTCCTAAAGCAAAAGCATAGGAGGCTTTAAACTGAAACGTCCCAGAGGTTACCAATTTTTTTATAGTATTGTAATGAGTTTCTGTTTTTTTCTTTTTCAAAGCTTTTCTTTCAAGCTTAGATTGAGCATTTAGTAAACTAAATCCTAATAAAGTGATTATACCTATAGAGATTATTTTTTTCATTTATAACAAATTTAATAAGCTTAAAAAGACTTCAAAAATTATACCATTTACACCATGCTAAACATCATTTACAAAAAAAGACATTATAGTATTGAAGCCGAAATTTGCAGTGTTTAGCTAAGAAAATAATCCAATAATTTTAGAGATAATCAAAAGCATTCCAAAGCACTATAGTACAAATATATTAATTATATTTGCACAACTTAAAATAGCCCTTTTCACTATGCTGAAAAAACTTTCTAATCTACTATTTTCTACACGTCTTACAGGTATATTATTCATTGTTTTTGCAGCAGCAATGGCAATAGGAACTTTTTTAGACGCAAATCAAGAAACATCACCGACACCATACTCTAGAAATCTAATTTATAATGCTTGGTGGTTTGAAGCTATTATGGCTGTTTTTATGATAAACTTTGCAGGCAATATTTTTCGTTATCGTTTGTATAAGAAAGAAAAATGGGCAACCTTGATTCTTCATTTATCTTTTATATTTATCCTTTTAGGTGCTTTTATTACACGCTATGTTGGTTTTGAAGGTATTATGAGAATACGTGAAGGGGAAAAGGTGAGTTCTTTTTTGTCTAGAGAGACCTATATTGAAACACGAGTAAAAGGAGATTACTATGTTAATGAACGACAGCAACAGCTCACACGACATTATAAAGTAGATTTTTCGCCACGGTTAGACAATAGATTTAAAATAAAAACAAAATACCATACAGAAGATTTTACTGTAGAACTACAAGACTTTATAGCCAATGCAGAAGAAGATATTGTTGAAAGTAATTCGGGTAACTATTATTTAAAAATTGTAGAATCGTCTGGAGGTACTTCTCACAATCATTTTTTAAAATTAGGAGATATTGCAAGTATTCATAATATTCTATATGCTCTAAATAGACCTACAGTTGGCGCTATTAATATTACTTATACCGATAGTACACTAACCATACAATCGCCTTTTGAAGCACAATATATGGTTATGGCAACTCAACAACAAGGATTCCTTGTAAAAGATAGTGTGCAGCCCCTAAAGTTGCGATCACTTTACACCATAGGCAATCAAGCTGTAGTGTTTCCAAATCCAGTAACTCAAGGGGAGTTTAAGGTTGTTAAAAAATCAAAGATTTTAAAAAATGATGAAGACGGTATTGTATTAAAAGTTACTGCAAATGGCGAAACAAAAATGGTTGGCGTTTTAGGTGGAGAAGGGCGTAATAATGCTTACAAAGAAGTTTCTGTAGGAGGATTAGATTTTGCTTTTAAATATGGGTCACGCCTAAAACCGCTACCTTTTGATGTAAAATTAAATGATTTCATTGCAGATAAGCAACCAGGAACAGACGATGTTTATTCTGCCTTTGCTAGTGAAGTAACAATACTCGACAGAAAAGATGGGGATTATGATTATCGTATTTTTATGAATAATATTCTAGATCATAGCGGTTATCGTTTTTTTCAGGCAAGTTTTGATACCGATGAGCTTGGCACGATACTTTCTGTAAATCATGACGCTTGGGGAACACGTATTACATACTTAGGATACATCCTTTTGTATTTTGGTTTAATGGCAATTATGTTTGCAAAACATACTCGTTTTGACTTTTTAAGAACCCAACTAAATAAAATAAAAACGAAGAAAAAAACACTATTTTCCATAGCATTACTGCTCACTGCAATAACCGTATCTAAAGCGCAAACACATAGCACAACTACCACTCATAGCAGCACAAACGCTTCAGTAAAAAATGATAGGGCAAAGGATAAAAAAATAATAGATTCTGTACTAAAAGAGAATAGCCCACCCAAAGCGTCGGCAGATAAATTTGGACGATTAGTTATACAAGATCTCGATGGCCGAATGATGCCAGTAAATACCTATGCTTCAGAGCTATTACGTAAGTTAAGTAAAAAAGATACTTACGAGGGACTTGATGCCACTCAAATATTTCTTTCCATTCAGGAAAACCCTTTATTTTGGTATAATGTTCCAATTATTTATTTGAAAGGAAAAAAGGCAGATACCGTAAGAGATATTATAGGTGTGGATTATTCTCAAAAATATGTAACCCTTGCAGATTTTTTTACAAATGAAGGTGTTTACAAATTACAACCTTATCGACAAGAAGCCTATAAAACAAATCAAAATTTAAGAAATGCCTATCAAAAAGAATTTATAGAAGCCGACGAGCGTGTTAACTTACTATACAACACTACAGTGGGGGAGTACCTTAAATTATTTCCTATTCCTGATGATGAAAATAACACATGGACGTCATCGGTAGAAAATCAGAAAAATAATGTCCACATTAAAGATTCGTTATATAATAACTTTATTAATAAGGGACTAAAAGCATATTTCTATATGCTTAATAAGGCTAAAAAAACTGGTGATTTTTCGGAGAGTAATAATTTAGTCGATGCTATAAAACGAACGCAACGTAAGTATGGGGCAGAAGTTATGCCAAGCGAGAAAAAGATAGATACAGAGATTTTGTATAATAAATATGATATATTTAAGAAGCTTTTTAGCTGGTATATGTATGCAGGAACTTTAATGTTTGTGTTATTGATTGTTCAAATTTTTAAATCTAAAAGCAAGATTTTAAATCTAAGTGTAACTATTTTTAAATACAGTGTTATAACATTATTTATTCTGCACACTCTAGGGCTTATTGCTCGCTGGTACATTTCGGGGCACGCCCCATGGAGCGATGCTTACGAGTCTATGATTTATGTTGCATGGGCAACAATGCTATTTGGATTGCTATTTGGAAAGAAAAGCGATATTACCATTGCAGCTACCGCCTTTGTAGCAGCCATGATTTTAATGATTGCACATTGGAACTGGATGGATCCTTCTATAGCAAACCTACAACCTGTACTGGACAGCTACTGGTTAATGATACACGTTGCTGTTATTGTAGGAAGCTACGGCCCTTTTACCTTAGTCATGATTTTAGGTTTAGTAGCCTTATTACTAATGCTCTTAACAAACAAAGACAATAAGGATAAGATGTGGCTTAATATAAAGGAGTTAACAATTATTAACGAAATGGCTATGACTGTTGGTTTAGTAATGCTTACCATAGGAAACTTTTTGGGAGGTATGTGGGCTAATGAGAGTTGGGGGCGTTATTGGGGTTGGGACCCTAAAGAAACTTGGGCACTTATTAGTATTATGATATATGCCTTTGTGTTACATATGCGATTAATCCCTGGTTTGCGTGGGCGTTTTGGATTTAACCTAATGTCTATATTTGCGTATCTAAGTATATTAATGACGTATTTTGGAGTTAATTTTTATTTAGCAGGATTGCACTCTTATGCAAAAGATGATCAAGAAATTAGTTTTCTATATGCAACAATTTTTGTTGTAAGCGTACTGCTTCTATCATTTTTTGCTCATAAAAAGTATAAAAAATATTTTTCTAAATAAGCGATATCATTATCTTTATGCAAAGAAGTAATTGTAAGCGGAATACAATTAACTAATTTAGTACCAATACTATTGAAATAATTATGGAGATTAAAAAGAAAAACTTTGAAGTATTACATAATGGTTCTATAAATAAATCTGTAGGATTTACAAAAAAAGAACGCGAAGCATTAGGTTTAAGAGGATTACTACCGTACTCTATAGCTTCTATTGAAATACAAGTAAAACGCGTTATGTCTGGAATACGACGTAAAGCTTATGATATTGAACGCTACATCCTATTATCGTCTTTGCAAGATCGAAACGAAAAATTATTTTATAAAGTTACTATCGATCACATTGAAGAAATTATGCCGCTAATTTACACACCTACAGTTGGACAAGCTTGTAAAGAATTTTCTCATATTTTTAGACGTTCCAAAGGGTTTTATATTACCCCAGAAGATCGTGGTGATATTAGTACTATTTTAAATAATTGGCCAGAAAATGATATAAGAATTATTGTAATTACAGATGGACAACGTATCCTTGGCTTAGGAGATTTAGGAGCTAATGGCATGGGAATTCCTATTGGTAAACTTGCATTGTATACTGCTTGCGCAGGGATATTACCACACCAATGCTTGCCTGTAATGCTAGATGTAGGAACAAATAATGAAGAAATTTTAAATGATGAAATGTATTTGGGCTACCCACATAAGCGGCTACAAGGGGAAGATTATTTTAGCCTTGTAGAAGAATTTGTGCAAGCAATACAAAAAAAATATCCAAAAGCATTAATTCAATTTGAAGACTTTTTAACCCCAAATGCTTATAAGTTGTTGCACAATTACAAAGACAAAATTCTTTGTTTTAATGACGACATTCAAGGTACAGCAGCAGTAGCCTTATCTGGGGTATATGCTTCTACACGGTTAACTAAACTAAAATTTTCCGATTTGCGGATAATGTTTTTAGGAGCAGGATCTGCTGCAACGGGCATTGCAGACTTAATGGTTGCGGCATTTCAAAGTGAAGGCTTAACTGAGGACGAAGCCCGCAAACGTTTGTGGTTTGTCGATATTGATGGTTTGGTCGTGTCTTCAAGAACCAACTTGATGCCACATAATTTGCCTTACGCACACGATGCTAACCAATTAAATTTTATTGAGGCGATAGATACAATACAACCACACGTTTTAATAGGAGCCACTGGTGCACCAGGAACATTTACAGAAACAGTTGTAAAACATATGTGCGCAATAAATGAAAAGCCTGTAATTTTTGCACTTTCTAATCCTACCTCTAGAGCAGAGTGTACCGCAGAGCAAGCTTATCAATGGAGCGATGGCAAGGCTATTTTTGCAAGTGGAAGCCCTTTTGGTAAAGTAATTTATAAAAATAAAGTATTTTATCCTGGACAAGGTAACAATGCTTACGTATTTCCTGGTATAGGTTTAGGATGTATTATTGCAGAAGCAAAAATAATTCCAGACGACTTGTTTTTAACGGCAGCAAAAACATTAGCAAATTTAGTTGATGAAAACAATCTTACTGAAGGTGCTTTATACCCAAAACTAACACAAATACGAATGCTATCGCTTGAAATAGCTACTGCTGTTGCAGAAAAAGCTTACGAACTTAAGATTACCAAAAACGAAAAACCAGACAATTTAAAACAAATAATTAAAGCCTATATGTACGATCCTTGCTACTAAATTTTTGTTGAATATTTCTTGAGTTTTAATAGCGTGGTTTTAGTTTGCAATACCCATAATTTCTATATCAAAAACAAGATTTGTATTTGGAGGGATAACCCCTCTAGAACCTTGAGGACCATAACCTAAAAAGGAAGGAATAAAAACTCTAGCCTTATCTCCTGGAACCATATTTAGTATTGCTTCCCTAAAACCTGGAACTAATGCCGCAGTTTCATTATACTGTATTGTAAATGGTTTGTAGCTTTCAGCTTTTTTTTCGTTGTATTGATTGTATTTTTTAGCTACTTCCTGCATAGAGGTATCAAACAAGCGACCATCTTCAAAATAGCCTGCGTAGTTAACTAGTACCGATTGTGTAGATTTAGGTTTGGCTGCTTTACTTTGTTTTGTAAAAATCATTGCAAGCCCTGTTGGTAACTGTTTAACGTTCCCTTTTAGCGTTTCGTTTTCTTTTAAGAAAGCAGCTTTTGCTTTATCTATTTTTTCTTTTGCTAACTTAGCAGCTTTTTCTTCATTTTCTTTATTACGCTGCTCTAAGGGTTCTAGTTCTGTATTCCAAGTTTTTACAGCATCAAATTTCCCTGCCTCAAACCCTTTGCGTATAATATTTAGCTTTATTAAGGTATCTCCTTTTTGTATTGCAGTAATTGCATCAACATTTACAACAAGTTCACCAAACACGGTATGACAACTTACCCCTGGGTCTGTACACAATTTTAAGTTTCCGTCGCCGTCAAAAGCATCCAACCAACCTGTAGGTTTGTGAGTAATGTAAAATTGACTTCCGTTTGTACCGTAGCCCGAATTTGCCATTGCCAAAATTCCTTTTTTATAGTGTTTTAAATCAGGGCTAAATTCGTCATCAAATTTATACCCTGGATTGCCTGTACCTGTACCTGTTGGGTCGCCGCCCTGTGCCATAAAATCATTAATTACGCGATGAAAACTAAGCCCATTGTAATAAGGTTTACTTTTATATTTATCACTTACCAAAGGATGCACTCCTTCTGCTAAGGCTACAAAGTTTGCTACAGTTACAGGTGTTTTTTCAAAAAATAACTTTGCAACTAGAGTTCCTTTATTGGTAACAAATTCTGCGTATAAGCCATCTTCTAACTCCGGATAAGCATCTTTTTTGCAAGATGATAAACTTATAAATAGAAGAAGCAATAATGCTTTAATGGTGTAATTTAATTTTCTCATTATAGTTAACTTTCTTTTTTTGTTATTGTGTTTAGACTTACTTTACAAATTATAGGCATATTATGTCCTATTTTATCTTCGTCGCCATAAAACCCATAGGCTTTTTGTGATGGAAACAGAAAACTTATAGTATCTCCGGGGTGCATAAGTTTTAAACCTTCTCGCAAACCAGAAAACAATTTTTCCTTATCCATAGTATAATTTTGATTTCCTAGTTCTGTTTCAGAATAAATAAGCGTGTTGTTTAGAGAAGCAACAGAATAATTAAAATTAACAACATCACCAAAGTTTACTGTAGCTAAACTATCTTCTGATTTGTAATGATAAAAATACCAAAATCCATTTTCTGAACTTATATAATTTACGTCAGGATTATTTGTAATAATAGTTTGTATTTGCTTGTGTTGTTTTGCATTAAGTTGTTTGTTTAACGCTACAGATTGATCTATAAAAGATCCTGTTTTTTTAGATATAGGAAGTCTAGGTTCTGGGGTTTTACAGCCCATAAAACAGGATAACAATAAAAGGATGTAGAGTATATTTTTCATGAATTGAGCTTGGGTTCGTAGTGTGGTAAGGTATTGACAAATTTTTCTATCGTGCTATTTAAGTCTAAGTCAGACTTGCCTCCAGCTGCATTAATATGCCCACCGCCGTTAAAATTATTACGGGCAAATTGATTAACATCAAAAGTGCCTTTGGATCGAAATGATATTTTTATAATTCCTTCTTGTTTATGTTCTATAAAAATTGCAGCAAACCTTATATTTTTTACAGATAGTGCGTAATTTACAATACCCTCAGTATCCCCTTTTTTAAAATTAAAGGTGTTTAATTCTTCTTGAGATAGGCTAATATAAGCTGTATTGTACTCTGTAAATAGTTTTAAATTGCTAAGTGCTTTTCCTAAAAGCTGCAACCTAGAGTAGCTATTATTGTCGTAAACACTATTATGAATATTAGTGTTATTTGCGCCTTTGTCAATTAAATCTGCAATAACTCTATGCGTAGTACTTGTTGTAGATTGAAATCGAAAAGACCCTGTATCTGTCATAATCCCTAAGTACAAAGCAGTAGCCATATTAGCGTCTATCGTATCAATACCGTCTAGTTGTTTTATAAAATGATACACCATCTCGCAGGTGGAAGACATCGTTACATCCGAATACGTGTAATTAGCATAATTATCTGGCTTTTGATGATGGTCAATCAAAACTTTAATGGCTTTAGTTTTAGCTAGCACTGCTTCCATATTTCCTGCTCTGTGCAGTGTATTAAAGTCTAAAGTGAAAAGGAGCTCAGCTTGTTCAATAAGTGTGTTAGAGGGACTAACATTCGTTTCATATTTTAGGATATGATTTTCACCTGGAACCCATTTTAAAAAATCAGGATAATCATTGGGAAGAATTACGGTTACTTCGTGCTGATATTGTTTTAAATAATGGTATAAACCTAAAGAGGCTCCTATAGCATCGCCATCTGGATTTTTATGCGCTACAATAACAATGCGTTTTGGATTGCTTAATAATTGTTTTATTTCAGAAAACTCCTCTTTTATCATAGGGACGAATATACAATTTTAATAGCATATTTAGGTTATGTACAATTAGACTTTTAGGGCGTGCTCATATAAGAGCTTGTTGTGTACTAACTTAGTATTTTTTTGCAATTAATACAACGATAGCGAGTTGTGATTTTATATAAAAATCTTACTTTTGTCCAAAATTAATAATAAATGGCAACAAATAGAACATTTACAATGCTTAAGCCGGATTCTGTAGAAAAAGGAAATATCGGTGCAATACTAGAAAAAATTAATGCTTCAGGGTTTAGAATTGTAGCATTAAAATTAACGCAAATGACTACAACGGATGCAAAGGCATTTTATGAAGTGCATAAAGAACGTCCTTTTTATGGCGAATTAGTTGAGTACATGACTAGGGGGCCTGTGGTTGCTGCTATTCTTGAAAAGGATAATGCTGTTGAAGATTTTAGAACATTAATTGGCGCAACAAATCCTGCTGAAGCAGCGGAAGGGACAATTCGTAAATTGTATGCCGCATCCGTTGGAGAAAACGCAGTACATGGTAGTGATAGTGATGAAAATGCAGCTATAGAGAGTGCTTTTCATTTTTCAAATAGAGAGATGTTTTAGGCTCTTTTTTTAAATTAAAAAACATAAAAAAACCGATTATTTTTAAAATAATCGGTTTTTTTTGTAATGTTTAAAGTATATATATTAAATAACTTTTACGTTTACTGCGTTTAATCCTTTTCTTCCTTCTGTTAAGTCAAATTCAACTGCATCACCTTCACGAATTTCATCGACTAGCCCAGAAACGTGTACGAAATGTTCTTTGTTTGTGTCATCTTCTGTAATAAATCCAAATCCTTTTGAATCGTTGTAGAATTTTACGATACCTTTACTCATTATTTTAATTTAAATTAGTTTAATTTTGTAAAGGTACTATTAAATTTTGTATTTTATGTTTTTTTAACATTTTAAAATTAGTAGAACAAATTTAAGCTACATACATAACACTTAATATGATTTCAATTGCAGCTCAAAGCTCATAGTTTTGTTTAAAATTAAGATTGGCTATTCTTTTTAATAGTTACCTCTAGAAGTAATTTATATTAATCGTTTAGTTCTTTATAGACTAGCGGAATGATTTCTCCTTTTGCTAGGCAATATGTTTTTATGCTATTTTCATCTAGCTGCGCCGTATAATCTTTTTTTTCAACTTTAAAGCCAATTTTACTTAGTTTAGTATAATAATCGTTTCCATATACTCTAACGTGGTCATATTGTCCAAATAGTTTTGTGCGTTCGGCCTTGTCTGTTATTGTATCGTCTTCAAAAGTTATAGCTCTATGATTATCTATAGGAACTTGAAAGACTCCCCATCCCTTTGGTTTCATAACACGGTATAGCTCCTGCATGGCTTTTTCATCATTTGTAATGTGTTCCAAAACGTGGTTACAAAATATAACGTCGTAAGTGTTATCCTTAAATGGAAGGTTGCATATATCGGCTTTAACATCTGCAATGGGGGAGTTCAAATCGGTGGTTGTATAGTTTATATGATTTAAATTTTTAAAACGGTTTAAAAAGCATTGTTCTGGGGCAAAGTGTAACACTTTAATTTTTTCTGCTTTTGGCTTAAAAAAACTGGTTTCATGTTTTAGGTATAGCCATAGCAGCCGGTGGCGTTCTAACGATAATGTGGATGGCGACAAGGCGTTGGGACGTTTTTTGTTATAACCGTATGGTAAAAAGGCAGAAAAACGTTTGCCATCTATGGGGTCGGTATAGGTGTTTCCTTTTAAAAGAAAAACAACGATAGGTCTTAAATAGTAGCTTAGTCTTATTAAAATAGGTCTAGGAATGTATTTTAATACAAGTTTTATCATTTGGCAAACAATGTTAAATAACTAAGGGTGATTTTCTGAAATCGTCTTCTCGATGATCATTAATGCCTAAAGCTTCGTGAATATATTTGAAACTAGATAAAATTTCGGGTTTGCCTTCTACGATAGCAATATTATGTTCAAAATGTGCACTAGGTTTATTGTCTAGTGTTGTAATTGTCCAACCATCGCGATGCTGTTTTATGCGCTGTGTTCCTAGATTAATCATCGGTTCTATGGCAACAACCATGCCTTCTATAAATTTTTTACCACGTCCTCGCCGCCCATAATTAGGCATTTCTGGATCTTCGTGCATTTTTTTTCCTAAACCATGTCCTACAAGTTCTCTAACCACACCATACCCATAAGCTTCTGTATATTGTTGTATGGCAAAACCTACATCGCCAACACGGTTTCCTGTTTTTAGAGCATCTATTCCTTGGTAGAGTGACTCTTTGGTGACTTCGAGCAATTTTTTGGTGTCTTCTGCAATTTCTCCAACGGCAAATGTGTAAGCATGGTCACCGTAAAAGTTATTTTTAAGTACACCGCAATCTACAGAAATAATATCGCCATCAACTAATGGTGTATTATTTGGGATGCCATGTACTACTTGCGAGTTTGGACTCATGCATAGCGTATTGGGAAAATCGTATAACCCTAAAAACCCAGGGATGGCACCTTGGTCTCTAATAAATTCTTCAGCTATTTTATCTAGTTGCAGTGTACTGACGCCTGGTTTTATTTCTTTAGCAATAAGCCCCAAGGTTTGAGACACAATTAATGCACTTTCTCGTATTAGTTCAATTTGTTCTTTGGTTTTTGCTATAATCATTGTGTTGTTTAAAAAAGAAAAAGTGTTGTTTTAATCTTTAATTTTTTACTAAAATTAATAATCTGTAATACATTCCTATTAGTGTTTAATTTTACTTATTCTTTTGTTTGTAAGTATTAACTTCTGAATAGACTTTACTGTGATTTTAGTGAAAATGAATACAAAAATACGATAATTATTTAGTTTAATTTGTTTGTTGAAATTCACTAGATAAGTGATTTTTGACTCATTTCTATGGGTTTTGGAATGCCCATAAGCTTGAGGATTGTAGGTGCAACATCGCCTAAAATCCCTTGTTTTATTGATTTTAATTCTTTGTCAACTAACACTATGGGCACAGGATTGGTTGTGTGTGCCGTGTTAGGACTGCCGTCTGGGTTAACCATAATCTCGCAATTACCATGATCTGCAATTAAGAGTGTCGTATAATTATTTTGCAATGCTGTTGTTATTATTCTTTTTACACATTCATCCACTGCTTCACAGGCTTTAATGGCAGCATTCATAACTCCTGTATGTCCAACCATATCGCCATTAGCAAAATTAAGACACACAAAATTGGTTGTTGTATTTTGTAGTTCTGGAATGAGTGCTTCAGTTAAATCGTAGGCGCTCATTTCTGGTTTTAAATCGTAGGTAGCCACTTTAGGAGAGTTTTTTAAAATACGTTTTTCACCATTAAAAGGAGTTTCTCGCCCCCCTGAAAAGAAAAAGGTAACGTGAGGATACTTTTCGGTTTCAGCAATGCGTATTTGTGTTTTATGGTGCTGCTCTAACACTTCTCCCAATGTATGTGTTAGGTTATCTTTGTTAAATATTGGTGTTACATTTATAAACGTGTCGTCATAGTTAGTCATTGTAATATAATGCAAGTTTAATTTTTGCATTTTATAGTCATGAAAATCTTTTTGAGAAAGTGCCTGAGTTAACTCTCGACCTCGGTCTGTCCTGAAATTAAAAAAGATAACAAGGTCGTCTTCCCTAATTGTAGTTATTGGTTTGTTGTTATCATCAAGCATAATAATGGGCTTTATAAACTCGTCTGTAATTCCGTTATTATAGTTGTTTTTAACAGATTGTACTGCGTTTTTTGATTTCTCTCCAATGCCATTCACTAGGGCATCGTAGGCTAATTTAATACGTTCCCATCTGTTATCTCTATCCATAGCATAGTATCTGCCTGTAATACTAGCTAATTTTACTCTAGTGTTTTTGATATGGTTTTCTAAATTGGAAATAAAATGATGTCCAGATTTTGGATCGACATCACGACCATCTGTAAATGCATGAACAAATACATGGTCTAAATCATAAAGTGTTGTAATATTGAGTAATTCGTAAAGATGATTAATGTGCGAATGCACACCGCCATCACTTACTAAGCCTAAAAAATGTACATTTCTATTCCTTGCTTTTGCTTCTGTTAATGCTTGTTTTAGTACCGATTGGTTTTGAAGTGTTTTATGCTTAACAGCGAGGTTAATCTTTGTTAAATCTTGATATACAATACGCCCAGCACCTAAGTTTAAGTGCCCTACTTCGCTATTGCCCATTTGTCCTTCTGGTAAACCTACATGTAATCCGTCTGTTCGTAAACTTGCATTTGGATATGTTTTATAAAGCGAGTCTATAAAAGGAGTATTTGCCTTATCAATTGCAGAAACTTTAGGGTTTGATGAGGTTCCCCAGCCATCAAGAATCATTAAAATTACATTTTTGTTCATTACGATAACTAATTACTAAGCTACAAAGATAAATGATTAGAGCTTTATGTATGTGGTGTTATGCTCATATAGATTTCAAAATCTACAAAAAATGTATAAAATAGAATTAATACCAATTATGACTCAAAACAAGCTACATCATTCGTTTCTATTGCGTCTAAATACACTATATTCCAAATTATTTATAGTTCATTTTTAAATAACAAATTGGTATAAAATTAACTTAGCGTAAATGCACAGCAGATTAAGCCTTAAATTGTTGATTTGTAATAGCAAACAAAACTTTTAATAAGTTTCATTTTTTTATTGTAAAATAAGAGTATATTTGCAGTCCTAATTTAAATTTCAAAATTTAATTCGGGGTGTAGCGTAGCCCGGTTATCGCGCCACGTTTGGGACGTGGAGGCCGCAGGTTCGAATCCTGCCACCCCGACTTTAAATAAAAAAATCCATAAAAACACTTATGGATTTTTTTTATTTAAGGCTATTTCTGTTCAGTGTAATAACTTAAAAAAAGGAAATTTTTTAGATAATTCAGGCTACTTATATCCTAGGTTAATTGAGGATTAAGGTATGAATAAAAGCACACATTTTAGTAAACAATAAGGCGGTAAAGTCGTTATTATATTTACTTCTCTAATTAGGTGTTTATAAACAAAATTTGTTATGTGCTCAAAAAGCTACTACTATTAGGTTGCTCAAACAATTCTAAATTAAAATATGGTACAGCAGAAATTAAGTGATCAAAAATATCGGACATTATATATTCATAATTTTCCCAGCGCTTGTCTTTACTAAAGGCATATATTTCTAAAGGAACACCTTGGGTAGTTGGAGCTAACTGTCGCGCCATAATCATCATTTCTTTATTAATAGCAGAATGCGATTTTAAGTAGGTTTCAATATACTTTCTAAAAACACCAATATTAGTTAGGTTTCGTCCGTTAAGCAAAACTTTTTTATTAATATTATTTGCGGTATTATAGTTATTAATATCGGTTTCTCGTTGGCTTAGATAATTAGAGATAATTTCGATATCTTTTA
Organism: uncultured Flavobacteriaceae bacterium; assembly: GCA_938011315.1. Lineage (GTDB taxonomy): Bacteria > Bacteroidota > Bacteroidia > Flavobacteriales > Flavobacteriaceae > AU392. The sequence continues at coordinate 61,321 of CALLUG010000002.1, read as the reverse complement.
GGTTACTTAAATCATCTTTAGTAAGATATTTTATGCTTTCTAACTTTATGTGCAACGCTCTTTTAATTCTTCTACCGTTGGAGTTTACCATACCTCTCCAGTTTCTAAACGAATCAGAAATTAAAGCATATGTTGGAATTGTTGTGATGGTTTTGTCAAAGTTTTGAACCTTAACAGTCGATAAATTAATTTCAGTAACGTCGCCATCAGCACCATATTTTTCCATGGTTATCCAATCGCCAATGCGTACCATATCGTTAATAGATACCTGTATGCTAGCCACAAAACCCAATATAGTATCTCTGAAAATTAAAATAATAATGGCAGTAGCCCCACCAATAGTAGCAAAAAACACTTTCCACTCTACATTGTTTACAACAACTATTGTAAATATAAATCCAACAATCCAAGCAAAAATCATAAAGACCTGTATGTAACTATCTATAGGCTTATCTTTAAATCTAGGAAGTGTTTTAAAAAAATCTTTCAGTGCATTAAGAACACTTCTTACCACCCACAACACCAATATGACGCCGATAACTTGTAAACTTTTGGCAATAAAAATTTCAATAGTATTATGAAAATCGGTTAGAACGTATGGTAGAGCTTTTATGCTAAGATATAAAGGAATGATATGTGCAATATTTCTAGACACCTTATTTGCAATTAAAATGTCATCAAATTTAGATTTTGAGCGTTTTGCAAACTTCGTAAATGTTGTGAGTAATAGTTTTCTTATCACATAATCGATACAAAAAACAACAATACTTACCACAATAATTAATGCAATTAAATTGAGGTATATTGCAATACTATGCGTCACATTATGTGCAACTAAATAATCGTAAACTAAATGGCTTAATCTATCCATAGTTTAATATTTTAAGTACCTCCTATCAATATAAAATGTACCAAAAGGAATAACAGAAGCAATAACAATAATTACAAAAACTTTAAAAGACCATTGTTGTCTTGGTTTGAGTAAAAATGCTAAAACAATGTAACTTACAAATAATAACCCATGCGGCATCCCTAATAATTTTACATACGATGGGTCGTTTAAGAGATACTTAACCGGTGTTGCAATGCCAAGTAATAAAATATAGGATAAACCTTCTAAAAAAGCGACAATTTTAAAGATTTTAAATAATGAAATCATGGTTTTAAATTAAAGTACAAAAGTAATACAGATGAACTAATATTAAATAGCTATGCTTGTGTTTTTTAAAACACATACTTGATTAATATTTTTACAAAATAAGATAGAAATTCATTTGCTTTTAATTACATTTATACCGTATGATATTAAAACGATGCCTTATGAAAAATGCCTTGCTTGTTACTGTAATATTTTTATTTTGTTTTAGTCCTATTGTAGCTGAAGCACAGTCTAAACGCAAAAAGAAAAAACAAGCTAAAACCACTATCGTAACTACAAAACCCACTAAACCGAAAAACAAAGGAAACATACGGCCCTATGATAGTGTTATTACAAAAGATGCTATTTCAGATGATGGATTGTTTACAGTGCATAAAATAGGGCAACGCTATTTTTATGAAATTCCAATAAAATATTTAGGGAAAGATATGTTACTGGTAAGCCGTATAGCAAAATTACCTTCTAACCTAGGTGGAGGTTTTTTTAATGCAGGAACAAAAACCAGCGAACGACTTATTGCTTGGGAACGTGTTTATGATAAGGTTTTGCTTAAAGAAAAATCGTATAATGCCGTAGCAGACGACAATTTACCTATTAGTATTTCTGTGAAACAAAATAATTACGAACCTACAATTTATGCGTTTAATATTGCAACAATTAGCAAAGACTCCTCAGCAGTTGTTGTAGATGTTACTAACCTTTACAACACGGATGTAAAAGCAATAAGTGGCATACCAGGACGTTTACGAAGCACTTATAAAGTTAGAAACTTAGATGCCTCAAGAAGTTTTATTAATGAAGTAAAAAGTTTCCCTAAAAACATAGAGGTTATTCAGGATATGACTTATACCGCATCTGCACCACCATCGTTTGGAAGTATAGGTGCAATTAGCATTCAAATGAATCAGTCTATGATATTACTTCCAGAGACACCTATGCAAAAGCGTTTTGCCGACGATAGGGTAGGGTGGTTTACTTTTAACCAAGTCGATTACGGAAGTAATGAGTTAAAAGCCGATACTAAAACCTACATTCGTAGGTGGCGTATGGAACCAAAAGACCCTGAAGCTTATGCTAGAGGAGAATTAGTAGAACCTGTAAAACCAATTATTTATTATTTAGATCCTGCAACACCCAAGAATTTAAGAAAATATATTAAAGAAGGCGTTGAATTATGGCAAAAACCATTTGAAGCTGCTGGATTTAAAAATGCAATTATAGCAAAATATCCACCTACTAAGGCAGAAGATCCAGACTTTAGCCCAGAGGACATACGATATTCCGTTATTCGATACGTAGCAAGTACAACTAGAAACGCTATAGGGCCTAGTGTTTCTGACCCTAGAAGCGGGGAGATTATAGAAAGTGATATTATCTGGTATCATAATCATTTACGATCATACAGGAATCGTTACCTGTTAGAAACTGGTGCAGCCAATCCTTCTGCAAGAACATTAAATACCCCAGCAGAAGATATTGGAGAGATGATGAAAATGGTTATTGCTCATGAGGTTGGCCATGCTTTAGGCTTGCCACATAATATGAGTGCCAGTAAAGCCTATGATGTAGAAAATTATCGCAATGGCGCATTTACTCAACAAAATGGTATTGCTACTACTATTATGGATTATGCACGTTATAATTATATTGCTCAACCTGGAGATACTAATATTCGTTTTGTACGCCAAATGGGACCTTATGACGATTATGCAATTAACTGGGGATACCGCAAAATACAAGGAGCAAACTCACCAGAAAAAGAGTTAAAAACATTAAACGCTTGGATTGTTGAAAAAGCAGGCAACCCAAAGTATGTATATGGCCGTCAAGCAAGTCGTTTTGATCCAAAGTCTCAAACAGAAGATATTGGTAATAATGCCATAAAAGCTGGTGATTATGCTCTTAAAAACCTAAAATACGTCACAGAGCACTTACAAGAATGGACAAGTGATACTACTAATAATTATGATGACTTGGAAGAACTTTATGGCGAATTGTTAGCCTGTTGGAATAGGTATATAGGGCATGTATTAACTAATGTAGGAGGCGTTTATGAAAATATAATTACCCCAAGCCAAGGAGGCATTTCTTATCAAGCAGTGCCAAAAGCATTACAAAAAGCTTCAATACAATGGTTACATGACAATGCGTTTACAACACCGGCTTGGTTAGTAGATAAACAATTGCTGTTAAATATTGATTACGCAGGGTATATAAACCGGTTAAACCGCTATCAAAATAGGTACTTAAATGGACTGCTAAGCTTTAGTCGTTTAGGGCGGTTAATGGATCATGAAGCCATAGACCCAAATAATTACAGCGCTATAGATATGCTAGAATCCCTTAGAAAAGGACTTTGGATTGAGCTTAACAGTGCTATAAACACAAGTGTTTATCGTCGTAACTTACAGCGAGCTTATATAGAGCGTATGTCGTTTTTAATGACTCAAGAAATGCCTACAGGAGGCTCTAATAGTCAATTTTTTAACGTCGCTCAGTCTGATATACGCGCTTTGGTACGTGGCGAATTAACCGCCTTGAAACAGAGTATCTTCTCTGCCCTTAACCGTCCTATAGATACAATTACTAAATATCATTATCGAGATTGCCTAAGCCGCATTAATAAAATTTTAGATCTTAAAAACTGATTAAACGTTTGGTTAATTTTGTAAAGAACATAGACTATGCGCTAAAAACGGATATGTTTTAATTTATTTAATTTTTTATATTGAGATATAGGCGTAATAGAAACAAATCATATGATATAGCTTATTTTGAATAATAATTGGTATTAACTTAAATAATAATACAGCTAGGTCTATTGCTGCAATATTTGAGCTGTATGTGCTTTAGTTTTTACCTTATCAATTATTTTAATTATAGTTCCTGATTCATCAATAATAAAGGTTGTACGATGTATGCCATCATATACTTTACCCATAAATTTTTTAGGTCCCCAAACGCCAAAACTATTAATGACAGACTTATCATCGTCTGCTAATAATGGGTAGGTAAAATCAAATTTGTTTCTAAACTTGGATTGCGCCTTTTCATTGTCGGCACTAACACCCAAAATGCTGTAACCTTCTTCCTTTAAAGCCGTGTAATTATCATTTAAGTTACAAGCCTGTGCAGTACAACCTGGAGTATTTGCTTTGGGGTAAAAGAAGATAATTAATTTTTTCCCTTTATAATCGCTAAGCGAAATAGTATTGCCATCTTGGTCTTTCGAGGTGAATTCTGGAGCTTTATCTCCTACTTTTAATGTATTCATATTGTGCTATCTTTGATATTAAACAAATATAAGTAATGAACAAACAAGAAAAAGTAAATTTTGTAATAAATACACTATATAAGTTATACCCTGAGATACCAATTCCTTTGGACCATAAAGATCCTTATACGCTATTAATTGCCGTATTGTTATCTGCGCAAAGCACCGATGTAAGGGTAAATAAAATTACACCTTTATTATTTGAAAGAGCAGATAATCCTTATGATATGGTAAAACTATCCGTGGAAACGATTAGAGAAATTATAAAACCTGTTGGTTTATCGCCTATGAAAGCAAAAGGTATTTATGGGTTGTCACAAATATTAGTAGATAAATACAAAGGTATTGTTCCTAATGATTTAAAAACTTTAGAAACGTTTCCTGCTGTAGGTCATAAAACGGCAAGTGTAGTTGTTTCTCAAGCTTTTGGTATTCCTGCATTTCCTGTAGATACTCACATACATCGACTAATGTATCGATGGAATTTAAGTAATGGCAAAAATGTAGTACAGACCGAAAAAGATGCAAAACGTCTATTCCCTAAAGATTTATGGAACGACTTGCATTTGCAAATTATTTGGTACGGTCGGGAGTATTCGCCTGCAAGAGGATGGGATTTAGATAAAGATGTTATTACAAAAACTATTGGAAGACAATCTGTTATAAATGCATATCATCAAAAAAAAAGTCCTAATAAAAATTAAGACTTTTTTTGTTCAAACTAACTAATTCTGGAGCATTTCAAACTCTAAACTATTACGTTTAATTATTTTCAAAGCTTTAGAGTAATTTAAAATAAAATTTACTGTTTCTTCTTTAGGTTCGAATAATTCTGTGTCATCAAAATTTTCAATGTAAAGTTCTGCCATAATTACTGTTTTTAGTTTGTTGTTGTAATTATAACGGCTTAAAAATTAATTTATTATATCAATTTGTTAAAACAATGTTATACTTGTCTATAACCTTACGCAAATTTATAATAGCGTAGCGCATCCTGCCTAAAGCCGTATTAATACTAACGCCGGTTTTTTCTGAAATGTCTTTAAAACTCATATCGTTATACATTCGTAATATGAGTACTTCTTTTTGGTCGTTAGGTAATTTTTCAACAAGTTGCTTTAAAGCTTCTTTTATTTGATCTGTAATCATTGTTTTTTCTGCGTTTAAACCAGTGTCACTTATTACAGAAAAGATATCAAAATCTGTTGAGTTATCAAATTTTGGCATACGCTTATTTTTTCTAAAATAATCTATTACTAGGTTATTTGCGATTCGCATTACCCAAGGTAAAAATTTACCCTCTTCGTTGTACTTACCTCTTTTTAATGTACGAATTACTTTAATAAATGTATCTTGAAAGATGTCTTCTGTAACATCTCTGTCATATACTTTCGAGTAAATAAAATTATAAATTTTGTGTTTGTGTCTTTCAATTAGTGTGGAAAGTGATTTCTCTTTGCCGCCTATATAGTCACTAACTAATAGGGCATCTGTGATAACTACGTTTTTCATAATCATTAATTTTTAACATAGATCTTAAATATTGCATTAAAGATCGTGCTTTGGGGTTATTAAATGTTAAAAGTAATGTTATGCTATAGACGTTAAATTTAGATTATAAAGCAAATATAATAAAATTAATATAAACTTTATTAAAAAAAAACAAAAAAATATAGCACAACATAATATTAAAGTGATATTATTATGTTAAATATGTGAAAGTAATTTTTAATTTTATTACTTCAATGTTTAAGTTTTAATTACAAAGTGTAGGTATATAATTAAACTGTAATAGGCTTACACACAATCATATCAAATAATTAATTAAGTCTAGCTTTTTACTATAAGCTTACTTATATAATTGAGTAAATTTAATTTTTAAGCCTTTATGTTGATATTAATCTATTTAAATAAAGTATTATTTAGTTATATGTGATACTTTGATGTGTTACTTTAAGAATTTGTTATGCTATAATTTGAATAAAAAAATCACTTAGAACTTAAGATAGATTAGAGCTTATAAGTTTTAAAAATTCATTACGAGTTTCAATTTTCTGAAATTGTCCTCTAAAACCAGATGTTGTTGTTGTAGAGTTTTGTTTTTGTACTCCTCGCATCATCATACACATGTGCGAAGCTTCAATAACAACTGCAACGCCTTTAGGCTTTAAAGTATCATTGATACACTCTAAAATATCGTGCGTTAAGCGTTCTTGCACTTGTAGCCTACGAGCAAAAACATCTACAATTCTAGGTATTTTACTCAAGCCAACGATATGACCGTTTGGGATGTAAGCAATATGCGCTTTCCCAAAAAAAGGGAGAATGTGGTGCTCGCACAACGAATAGAGTTCGATATCTTTTACAATAACCATATCACCGTAATCTTCTTTAAACATAGCGCCTTTTAAGATATTAGCAGGATCTTGCTCGTAGCCCTGTGTTAAAAATTGCATTGCTTTTGCAGCGCGCTCTGGTGTTTTTGATAGCCCTTCTCGGGTAGGATCCTCTCCTAATTTTTTTATAATTGCATCATAATTATTCTTTATACCCTCGATGGTTTTTATATTGTATTCTTCAAATTTTTTGTATGACATAAGTTTAAATTATCTTAATTTTAATTTATCGGCAAATAATGTTTTCAATTTTTCAATTTTTGGGCGTATTATAAATTGGCAATAGCCTTGTTGCTTATTATTATCATAATAGGCTTTGTGATCGTCTCCTGCGTCATAAAATTCTTTAAAAGCTTTTATTTCAGTAACAATAGGGTTTTCAAAAATGGCTGATGCTTGTAATTCTTTTACAACGGTTTCTGCTATCTCTTTTTGCTCTTGATTTGTATAATATATACCAGATCGATATTGTGTTCCAACATCATTACCTTGTTTGTTTAATGTTGTAGGGTCATGAGTTGCGAAAAAAATTTCTAAAAGTTCTGCAAATGAAACTTTGCTAGTGTCAAATATAATTTTAATAGCTTCAGTGTGTCCTGTTTTACCTGTACAAACTTCTCTGTAAGCTGGGTTTTTTACAAAGCCGTCAGTATAGCCAGAGCTTACGTCTTGTACACCGTTTACTCTAGTATATACAGCCTCTGTACACCAAAAACACCCTCCAGCTAAAATTGCTGTACTTAAAGTTTCATCCATAATATAATATCATTAATTTAATAGTGTCAAAATTAGTAATATTAATAACCTTTATAAAAGATTATGATACATTTTTAACGTTTAGTTATGACTTAGCAAAAAGGACTAAATGTAGATTTGCACAAAAATTAATTAAGTTAATTTACATTCAAAAAAATATAAATTGAGATCTATTTATTTAGTCATTATAATAAGTGCTACTTTTTGTAATATTAACACAGCACAGCAGCAACAAGTTTTAGACACTAAAAAAACAATTGTAGCTACCCGAATAGATGTCCCTCCTAAAATTGATGGAAAGCTAGACGATTCTGTATGGAAAGATTTACCTGTATATGGTGATTTTTTTATGCTAGAACCTAATAATACTGGAAACGAACGTGATACCCATAAAACAGAAGTTAAAATGGCTTACGATGATAAGGCTGTTTATTTTGCGGTGTCTCTCTTTGATAATGAGCCTGAAAGAATCCTAAAACAGTTTAGCCAACGAGATAACATTCGTGTACAGGCTGATAATTTTTTTATTAGTATCAATACTCTCAATGATGGCATAAACGACACTAACTTCTACGTTACTAGTGCAGGGACAATAGCAGATGCTAGAAGTGAGAACGGAAGAGAAGATTTTAATTTTAATGTCGTATTTAAGTGTAATATTTCTTACGATGATAAAGGATGGTATGCAGAATATAGAATTCCTTATAATGCCCTAAGGTTTCCCGAAACTGAAATTCAGGATTGGAGTATTAATTTTTTTAGACGCATTGTACATCTTAATGAACAGTACTCTTGGAATCATGTTAATAGACAGGTAGGTTCTAGGTCTTTATACAACGGAATTGTTAGTGGCGTTAAAAATATTAACCCACCATTACGCCTTATTTTATTTCCGTTTGTACAAAGCGATATTACAACTTTTGATGGTGATTCCGAAAATAATTTTAGTGCAGGGCTAGATATTAAATATGGACTTAGTGACAATTTTACTCTAGATGCAACCTTAATACCCGATTTTGGTCAAGCCGCTTTTGATAATGTTAGATTAAATTTAGGGCCTTTTGAACAAGCTTTTGGAGAAAATAGAGCTTTCTTTACAGAAGGTACAGAGTTGTTTAATAGAGGAGGATTGTTTTTTAGTAGGCGTATTGGTAATGGTCCAACTCAAAGTGGTAATACTACAAGTAGTCTTGAAGCGAATGAAGTTGTAATTGACAACCCAAGTGAGGTTGATGTCTTGAATGCAATTAAAATTTCTGGACGAACTAAACATAAACTCGGTATAGGTTTCTTGAACGCTATTACGGCAGAAACTAACGGTGTTATTAGAGATACAATTACTGGCGAAACCCGAGAAGTTACCACAGAGGGACTTGCTAACTACAATATTGTTGTTTTAGACCAACAATTTAACAAAAACTCATCTGTAAGTCTAATTAATACTAACGTTACACGATCAGGTAATTTTAGAGACGCAAATGTAACAGGGGCTTTAGCAAATTTATCAAACAAAAAAAATTCGTATAATTTAAGTACAGGTATAAGGCACAGTCGAGTAAGAGAGGAGGGGGTAACCACTACGGGTTATAGAACAGATTTTCAACTTCGAAAAACAAAAGGTAATTTTAGGTGGCGTTTACAAAATGAAATTGCAGATGACACCTACGATAGTAACGATTTAGGGTTATTACTACGTAACAACTTTAATAATTCTGCAGCCGAAGTGTCTTATGAAATTTTTAAGCCCACAAAACAGTTTAATTTTTATCGCGTTAATTTAAGATTTAATCACAGACGCTTGTTTGAACCTTCAGTGCAAACTAGAAATTCATTATCTTTAAATTCTTTTTTCTTTACGCCAAAGCGCTTTTCATTTGGAGCTAATATTGATTATAATAGTGATGACGATAATTTTTTTGAACCTAGAGTACCGGGGCGTTTTGTAACCTTTAGCTCTAATGTGGGCACTAGAGTTTTTATCTCTACAGATTTTAGAAAAAAATTCGCATTAGATTTCAATGTACGTTACCGTAACTTTTTTGCTGACCCACAAACAGATTATCAAATTCAATTTGCGCCAAGGTATCGTTTTTCAGACAATTTTTTGGTTGTTTGGCGCACTGAGTACACCTTAAGAGATAAAAATTTTGGTTTTGTATCTGCACAAAATGACGAAGTGTTTTTAGGTCAACGAGATATTACCAGCTTGGAGAATTCACTAACAGCGAGCTATAATTTTGACTCATATAAAGCTCTCAATTTAAGTTTTAGGAATTTTTGGAGTACTGCAGATTATAGTGATAATACGTTTTTTGTGTTAAATGATAATGGTTCTAGAAGCCTAACCGATTTTGAAATTACAGAAGCTAACGATCCCAATACTAATTTTAATATTTGGAATCTGGATTTGAGTTTTAATTGGCGTTTTGCTCCCGGAAGTCAAGCAATATTACTATATAGAAATCAAATTTTTAATAGAGACCAACAAGGAGACATTAGTTATACCGATAGTTTAGATACACTTTTCAATCAACCTATACGCCACACGCTATCGTTACGTATTGTTTATTTTATAGATTATAATAATGTAAAAAATATATTTAAGAAGAAATCTACTTAAACATTGTCTGAGGTTTATAAAAGCAGTACTTTCACTTCTCATTTTTTTGTGCAATGATATTAGCTAAAAACATATCCAAAAATTACGATCAACTTCAAGTACTAAAAGGGGTTGATTTGCATATTAAGAGTGGTGAGATAATATCAATAGTTGGTCCCTCTGGAGCAGGAAAAACAACATTACTTCAAATTTTAGGAACTTTAGATACGGCGACTAAAACTGAAAATTCTGAATTAATTATTAACGATACTGTTATTAATGGATTATCAGGAAAAGAAATGGCTAAATTTAGAAACGAAAATATTGGCTTTATATTTCAGTTTCATCAGCTGTTTCCTGAGTTTTCTGCTTTAGAAAATGTCTGTCTCCCTGCCTACATAAAAGGAACCTCTAAAGTAGAGGTAGAGGCTTATGCAAAAGAGTTATTATCTTTTTTAGGAGTGTCGCATAGGATACATCATAAACCCAAAAATCTATCTGGAGGAGAACAACAACGCGTTGCTGTTGCTAGAGCACTTATTAACAATCCAAAGCTTATTTTTGCCGATGAGCCTTCTGGCAATTTAGATAGCGAGTCCGCAACTAATTTGCATAATTTGTTTTTTAAATTAAGAGACACCTTTAAGCAAACATTTGTTATTGTGACTCATAACGAGGAATTAGCAAATATGGCAGATCGTAAGCTTACTATGGTTGATGGAAAAATTATGGAGTGATTTTTTTAAACCCTTTATACTTTTCTTTTTTTATTACTACTGTAATACTACAAAAAACGTTTTTATTCTTATCTTTAGCAATAATTTATGACGATTACTTATTAATTCGTATGCCAAAATCTTTTACGCTTAGCGCTTTTAAAAATATAAAACAGACAGGTAGTTTATTTAGAAGTTCTAAATTTTTAGCTAAAAAACTTACTGAATCTTTATCCTCAGACCAACCTCTAACCGTTGTAGAGTTAGGTGCCGGAGATGGTGTAATTACTAAAGAGATTTTAGATAAAATTAGCCCAAAGTCTAGATTATATACTTACGAAATTAACAACAATTTTATACCACATCTAAGCGCATTTAAAGACGACAGGTTAACGATTTTTAATCAGTCGGTAGAAAAACTTAGGTCAGATTTTGGTTATAATGATGTTGATATTATTATTTCATCATTACCGTTAGCAAATATTAATAAAACGTTTAAAGAACAACTAATACGCAATGTTAAATTTGTTTTAAAGGATAAAGGGCAGTTTATTCAATACCAATATTCAAAAAATGACAAGAAAATTCTTGAAACGAATTTTAAAGAGTTGAGTACACAATTTTGCTTTTTTAATATGCCACCTGCAATTATTTATAACTGCGTAAATTTTGTTTAGTTTTTTAGTACAATGTAGAAATTTAAGGAGGTAGCTATTAGTAACCAAACAAAATAAGGTGCTATAAACAGAGATTTTATAGTTAAGCTTTTCCAATAATAACCTATAAAAATTGTAATTAAGATAAGCAACGCAATTATAATGATTAATGCTAAAGTAGTATTATGATAATAGAAAAAAACAGGATTCCATAGAGCGTTGAGTAACCATTGTGTTGCAAATAGTAATATAAGTGTTTTAGTATTTACAGTATATTTCCAAACAAAAGCCATATATGTAGCAAAACAAATCATAATACATGTCCATGCCACGCCAAACACCCAACCTGGGGGTGTCCAAGGTGCCTTACTTAAGCTTTGGTACCAAGTAGATGATACTCCTTTTTTTGTAAAAAACGAACCAACCCCTAAACCCAGAAAGTTAATAATTAAAAAAATAATACTTCTAACAATCATCGTTTTTAGCCAGTGTTTTTGTTTTTTTAAGAGATCGAGTTAATTTTTAGATTTAGGTAGTTTTACACTTTAGATATGTTGAAGAAGACTAAGACGATAAGTTGACCAATTTTAAAACCCAGGGTCTGGTCTTCCTTTTAATCGGATTTCTATTCTCTTTTTCTTTGCAGTCAATCTTTTCATAATATCCATAATATTTGCATCCTTAGATTCTTTGTAAACCTCATTTAATGCTAAAATAATTCGTTTGGCTTCTCGCGATGCTTTTACTCTATCACTTGTAGACATATGACTCATTTTTGCTTTCTCAAATTCCAGTGCTTCTTCTATTAAGTCCATAGCTAATTATATCTGTTTCTTATCAAACAAAAATAGTTAAACAAAGTTAATGACCAAACATCTATTAATATATTATGATTATTTTAATATATTTTAATGTATTTTTCATCATTATTTCTCCTATTATTGTTTTTATGCAATAAACACTTTTTGAGAATAGAAAATTATATGAACCTAAAAAGCATAATTAACTTAAAAGCTATGCTAATTTTAAATGAATCCCATAAATATCTTACTGCATTGTTTTAGGAACTCTAAATAGCAGTATAATGCCCCAAATAAAAAACACAATAAAAAATAGAATGGTATACCGGATACTTCCTGTTTTTTGAGTAACGTAACCATAGCTTAGCATTCCTAATACAATGCCTATTTTTTCTGAAACATCATAAAAACTAAAGTATGATGCTGTATCAGTTTCGTTTTTAGGAATAAATTTAGAATACGTAGACCTAGATAATGATTGTATGCCTCCCATAACTAATCCTACCACTGCTGCTGTAACATAAAACTCATTGGGAGTTGTAATTGTATATGCAAAAATACAAATGCCTGTCCATATTAAATTTAATATAATAAGTGTATTAATATTTCCGATTTTAGCAGATAGTCTAGACGTTAGTAAAGCTCCAAAAATTGCAATTAATTGAATTAAAAGAATACTAACGATTAATCCTGTGGTGGCGTTTGTTGTCCCCCAGTCTAGCTCTTCAATACCAAAATAAGTAGCCACAAGCATTATAGTTTGTACAGCCATACTATAAACAAAAAAAGCTAACAAATATCTTTTTAAATGGCGATTGGCTCTAATGTTTTTCCAAACATTAATCAACTCTTTAAAACCACTAAAAATAACTTTTTTGCTTATTTTTTTTCTACTATGATTCGCTTTAGGAAGGTAACGATATGTGTATTGACTAAATACAATCCACCAAATACCGGTAAGCACAAAAGATAATTTTGTTGGTAGCGTTTCATCTTTAAATCCAAAACTACGATGCATTAAGATTATTGTAAGGCAAATCAACAATAAAATAACACTCCCAATATAGCCTAGGGCGTATCCCTTTGCACTAATACGATCTTGTTGCTCTGGAAAAGCGATGTCTGGCAAATATGAATTGTAAAAAACTAAACTCGCCCAAAAACCTATTAATGCTAAAAAGTAACAGAGTAACCCAAACCATAAATGATTTATTGAAAACCAAAATAGAGCGATACAAGAGAAAGCTCCTAAATAGCAAAAAAATTTCATAAATACTTTTTTGTTTCCTACAAAGTCTGCGATACTACTGAGTAGAGGACTAAGTATAGCAACAACTAAAAATGCTGCAGCAGTAACATAAGAAATTAAGGTGTCATTATTAAAATGATAACCCCAAAATATAATTGTATCGTTAAGTATTTCGCCTGTGTCTTGATCTTTGACTAAAGTTAATGCTCCATAGTAAATGGGAAAAATTGCAGAAGAAATAACTAAACTATATACCGAATTTGCCCAATCATAAAACGCCCAAGCGTTCAGTAACTTTTTGTTTCCTTTTTGTAATGATTCCATAAAAAAAAGCTGCTCAATTTATGAGCAGCTTCTAAAGTAATTAAATATTTTTAGATGAGATATATTTTTAAGCTAATCTTTAAAACGTGTAACTCCAAATTTTTTGGCCTCTTCTCTAGCTTTAGGCGCTAGAGCTGTAAGATTGGCTATTCTCGAATTGTTGGAAGGGTGTGTACTAAGAAACTCTTGTGGGGCTTGAGCACCACTTCTCTCAGAATTAGCTTTCATTCGTTTCCACAGCTCTGCAGCTTGATTAGGGTTGTACCCTGCTATAGCCATTAGCATAATACCTATTTCGTCGGACTGAGTTTCGTGAGATCGACTAAAAGGCAAAATTCCTAAAAGCTGAGAACCAACACCAAACGACTGATTAAAAAGGGCGTTTTGTGTAGGGTTGGTAAGTGCAATATTTCCAGCCAAAGAAAGTCCTTGTTGAATGTATCCTGCACTTAGGCGTTGTTGACCATGATTAGCTAGTGCATGAGCAACCTCATGTCCCATAATTGCAGCTACTCTTGCTTCTGTATTAGCTATTGGTAAAATGCCAGTATAGAAAGCGACTTTACCACCAGGCATTGCCCAAGCGTTTACAATATCCTCATCTATTAATGTATATTCCCATTTATAACCTTTTAAATAGCCTTGATGCCCGTTTGCATCCAACCAACGCTCTGCCGCCGCTGTAATACGTTTACCAACTCGTGTAATCATTTCGGCTTGTGCTGTTCCTGTTACAACCTTACTACTTGTTAATGTTTTGTCATATTGCTGAAAGGCAGAAGGAAAAAGTGAATTATCACTTACAAACGCAAGGGTTTTTTTTCCTGTAAATGGATTTGTTCTGCAAGATATAAATAGACTAAATCCTAAAAGCAGAAATGCAATTTGTTTTGTATTCATTTTATGATGTATAAAAATAATTTTTAGACTTTAAAAATACAAAAATCTATGTTATTTTTTTATACTAACATTTTTTTTGAAATACATTATAAGAAATGTATCATTAATACGACCAATGGTATATTATACAATATAAAATGATAAAAAGAATAGGAATACTTATATTTGCATTGCTCCTTTTTGGCTGCACTAATGCACAAAAAAATAAAGAGGCTAAGGTTTATCCAGTCACAAAAACAGAGGCTGAATGGAAAGTACAGCTCTCCGAAATGGAGTTTTTTGTACTACGACAAGCAGGTACTGAACGTGCATTTACAAGCCCTTTGAATAAAAATTATGCCGAGGGATTATATGTTTGTGTGGCTTGTGACACACCAGTATTTAGGAGTGAAAATAAATTTGATTCTAGAACAGGTTGGCCTAGTTTTGACACAGCAATAAAAGGAAATGTTGGCTACGATGTTGATTATAAAATAGGACACGCACGTATTGAAGAACATTGCAATACCTGTGGAGGGCATTTAGGTCATGTGTTTGATGATGGCCCAAGAGCAACAACAGGCAAGCGACATTGTATCAATGGAGTAGCATTAAAATTTATACCAAAAAAAACCAATGAAAGCAAAAAAAGTTAATAAAACAGAAGCAGAGTGGAAAGCTCAATTAAGCGAAGAAGAATTTAGAGTTTTACGAGAAAAAGGAACTGAGCGCCCACATACAGGGAAATATAATCTACATTTTGAAGATGGATCTTACCATTGCAACGCGTGTAACCAAAAATTATTTGAAAGTGCTAGTAAGTTTGATGCACATTGCGGTTGGCCTAGCTTTGATGAATCTATACCTGGGGCGGTAAATCGTATTTTAGATAAGTCTTTAGGCATGATTCGTACAGAAATTGTTTGCTCTAGGTGCGACAGTCATTTAGGTCACGTATTTAACGATGGACCTACGCACACAGGGGAGCGTTATTGTGTAAACTCTGTTAGTATTGACTTTGAAAATCCAGAATCGTCCTAATGTTTTAATTATTGACAAGTTCAATATTAATATCTTGAGTTTAGCATTTATAAATTTTATCGATAAGTGTATTATATTTATGTTTTATAACATCACGCTTCATTTTCATAGTAGGCGTGAGGTGTCCATTATTAATAGACCAAACTTCTGGCGTTAGTTCAAAGCGTTTTATTTGCTCCCAGTTTCCAAAATTGCAATTACAATCTTTAATTTCTTTTTTGATAATGGTATTTATAGTTTTAGACTGCACGATTTCTACCTGTGTTTTGCCAATATTTTCTTTTTTATAATCTATCCATTTTTTTATAAATTCAAAATTGGGTTGTATTAGTGCTGCAGGCATTTTTTCTCCTTCCCCAATAACCATGGCTTGCTCTATAAATCGAGATTGTTTTAGTTTATTCTCTAGCAATGTCGGAATGATGTATTTCCCTCCAGAGGTTTTAAACATTTCTTTTTTTCGCCCTGTTATTTTTAAAAAGCCATCGGCATCAATCTCGCCCTTATCACCTGTATGAAAGTAATTGCCAGACATTACTTCTGCAGTTTTACTAGCATCTTTATAATATCCAAGCATTAAATTGGGACCTTTTATAAGAATTTCGCCATCATGGGCTATTTTAACAGTTACGTTGTCAATTAACCTCCCAACGGTTCCTATTTTAAATCCTTTGTTTTTAATGGTATTTACCGCAATAACTGGAGATGTTTCTGTTAGTCCATACCCTTCCATAATAGGCATTTCTGCTGCGGCAAAAATTCTTGTTAAACGTGTTTGTAATGCCGCACTACCAGATACCATAATTTTTAAATTTCCTCCTAGAGCTTCTTTCCACTTATTAAAAATTAATTTTCGTGCTATTTTTAATTGTTGCTCATAAACCCAACCATTTTTTTTATAAGGTTCAAATTTTAATCCTACGGCAACAGCCCAAAAAAAGAGTCTTTTTTTTATCCCAGATAGCTCTTGTCCTTTAGCTATAATTTTGTCATATACCTTTTCGTATAATCTAGGTACGGCAGTTATTATGTCGGGTTTAATTTCTTTAAGATTGTCTGGCATTTTTTCGATAGATTCTGCAAAATAAATTTCTACACCACAGTATTGATATAGATACAGAATCATGCGTTCAAAAACATGGCATACAGGTAAAAAACTTAATGCCTTTGATTTTCCATAAACTAATGGAACGCACTGTTGGCTAGCCAGTACGTTTGACACTAGATTGTTATGAGAGAGCATAACACCTTTAGGGGTTCCTGTAGTTCCAGAAGTATATATTAATGTGGCTAAATCGTTTGGTTGTACGGCTTTCTTACATTGTTCTACCTCTTTTTGATTGTTTTTGTCTTTGCCAAGTTGTAATAGTTCGGAATAATGCTTACAGCCTTCAATGGAATCAAAAGTGTATATTTCTTTTAGTTTTGTATTGGCTTTTATGGTTTTTATCTTTGCTAAAACCTCTACATCAGATATAAAACAATATATAGCCTCACTATGATTTATAACGTACTCGTAATCTTCAGCACTAATGGTTGGGTAGATTGGAACGTTTTGTGCTCCTAATTGTAAAATGCCAATATCTATAATATTCCATTCGGTTCTATTTGTTGTAGAAATTACAGCAATTTTATCGCCTTGTTTGACTCCAAGCCTTAGTAAAGCTCGACTAATTGTATTTGCTTGATCAATATAGTCTTGAGAGGATATAGACTGCCATTGCCCGTCGTATTTTGTCGTAAATGCTTTTTGCAAATTAAACGCATCTCGCTGATAGTAAGGAAAATCAAAAAGCCTAGTAATTTCTGTCATTATTTCATGAAATTAGAAACTAATTATAACTATTTCATTACAAATAGAGTTATATGCTATTTATGATGGTATTTAAGGTATTGCTTGGTCGCATAGCTTCACTGGTTAATTTTTCGTTAGATTCGTAATAGCCACCAATAGTTACGGCATTGCCTTGTATTGAGTTAAGCTCGGTTACAATAATATCTTCATTATTACTAAGTGCTTTAAAGATTGGTGCAAACTGCATTTTTAGTTCATTATCTTTATCTTGTATTGCTAGTTCTTCTGCCCAATATAATGCTAAGTAAAAGTGACTCCCTCTATTGTCTAGTTCGCCTACTTTTCTAGACGGCGATTTTTTGTTTGCTAGCAGTTTATCTGTAGCATTATCTAGAGTTTCTGAGAGTACAAGAGCTTTAGCATTATTTGTTGTAGTGCCTAAATGCTCTAGGGAAACGGCTAGGGCAAGAAATTCGCCTAAAGAGTCCCAGCGCAAATGATTCTCTTCTACAAATTGTTGCACATGTTTTGGTGCGGATCCACCTGCTCCTGTTTCAAATAAGCCCCCTCCATTCATTAATGGAACAATGGATAGCATTTTTGCACTAGTTCCTAATTCTAAAATTGGAAATAAATCTGTTAGGTAATCTCTTAACACATTTCCTGTTACAGAGATTGTATTTTTTCCTGTTTTTATTCTATCTAGGGTGAAATGTGTTGCTTCAATAGGCGATAAAATTCTAATATCTAAGCCTGTTGTGTCGTGCTTTGGTAGGTAGGTGTTTACTTTTTTGATTAATTCGGCATCGTGAGCTCTATTACTGTCTAACCAAAATACGGTAGGCCATTGCGTTGCTTTTGCCCTTGTTACAGCTAGTTTAACCCAGTCTTGTACTGGTGCATCTTTAACTTGGCACATTCTCCAAATATCTCCTGCCGCTACATTGTGTTGTATTAATACTTTGCCAGAAGTATCGATAACGCTAACTTTTCCGTTTTCAGTTATTTCAAAAGTTTTATCGTGTGATCCATATTCTTCAGCTTTTTGAGCCATTAGCCCAACGTTTGGTACTGTGCCCATCGTTGTAGGGTCAAAAGCGCCATGTGTTTTACAAAAATCTATAGTTGCGCTATAAATTCCTGCATAGCTGCTATCTGGGATTACAGCTTTAGTATCTTGCAGGTTACCTTCCGCATTCCACATTTGTCCAGATGTACGTATCATAGCAGGCATAGAGGCATCAATAATAACGTCGCTTGGCACATGTAGATTTGTAATCCCTCTATCGGAGTCTACCATTGCAAGGTTTGGACCATTATTATAGATAGCTTGTATATCGGTTTCAATTTCTTTTTGTGTTGCTTCGGGAAGTTCGGATAATTTACTTAGCAGATTACCAAATCCGTTGTTAACATCAACGTCTACAGATTGTAATGCTTTGCTGTGTTTATTAAACAAGTCTTTAAAAAATACAGTTACCGCATGTCCAAAAATAATGGGATCGGACACTTTCATCATAGTTGCTTTCATATGCAAAGAAAACAAAACACCTTTAGCCTTAGCATCTGCAACTTGCTCTTCTAAGAATGTTAGTAATGCTTTTTTACACATTACCGAGGCATCAATAATTTCTCCTGATAGTAATGCTATGCTAGATTTTAGCACTTTAGTCTCTCCGTGTAAATTTTCGTGCACAATTTTTACTTGAGTCGCTTCGGGCAGGGTTACCGATTTTTCATTATGACAGAAGTCTCCTTCGCTCATTGTGGCTACATGAGTTTTTGACTTTGATGACCAAGTACCCATTTTGTGAGGGTTATTTTTAGCAAAATTTTTAACTGCTTTTGGTGCACGTCTGTCTGAATTTCCTTCTCGAAGTACAGGATTTACTGCAGAGCCTTTAATTTTGTCGTAGCGTGATTTTAAGTTTGATTCTGAATCATTTTCTGGATTGTCTGGATAATCAGGTAACTTATAGCCTTGCGATTGTAGTTCTTTTATTGCTGCTTTAAGTTGTGGTACAGAAGCACTAATATTTGGTAATTTAATAATATTGGCTTCTGGCTGTTTTGCTAATTCTCCCAACTCTGTAAGGGCATCAGGAATTTGCTGCGCTTTTGTTAACACATCAGGAAAGTTAGAAAGAATACGTCCGGCAAGCGAAATGTCTTTCGTTTCTATAGTAATATTTGAAGTTGCAGTAAATGATTTTATAATAGGTAACAGTGAGTGTGTTGCTAATGCTGGAGCTTCATCTGTTTTTGTATAAATTATTGTTGATTGTTGTGACATAAATGAATTAAATTTAAAAAAGCTAAGATATAAAAATTAAGAATGCGCATTTAGGATACTTTTAAGTATTAATAATTTTGATTACGCGTTTTCATTTTTGTGAATTAATTTATTTCAGCAACGAATACTATATCAAATAGTTACACGCTATATTAATCTATAATTCAGTTTATAAACGAATTCATTTTTAGAAAATAGGTAGTATAGTCTATCTAGAACAGTAGAGCTCAACCCGAATACAGTTACAGATAAGTGTAGCAATAAAATCTACCTTAAAAAAGAACTAATATTTTGTTTTTTTAAGACAGGTTTTATCATATATTTGTCCACAGGAAATGCGAGAGTAGCTCAGTTGGTAGAGCGTCAGCCTTCCAAGCTGAATGTCGCCAGTTCGAACCTGGTCTCTCGCTCAAAAAAAGTCGTCTAAAGCAATACTTTAGACGACTTTTTTGTTTCTTTACACCATAGGACTTTATGTAATACAGTTTTAATTTGTAATAAATAACAGGTTCTATCAACTAATGTGTTTTATATCTGACTTAAATATATGGAAGCTACTGTAAAAATTATAGAATGTCCAAGAGATGCTATGCAAGGTATTAAGCATTTTATTCCCACACACAAAAAAATACAGTACATCCAAGCCTTATTACGTGTAGGCTTTAATACTATAGACGTTGGTAGCTTTGTATCTCCTAAAGCTATTCCACAAATGACAGATACTGCGGAGGTTTTATCACGTTTAGATTTGTCTAAAACAGAGAGTGACTTGCTAGCAATTGTTGCCAATACACGAGGTGCCTCTAGTGCGGTAATACACCCAGAGATTACATATTTAGGCTATCCATTTTCTATTTCCGAAAATTTTCAGATGCGTAATACACATAAAACTATAGCACAATCGGTAATTACGCTTCAAGAAATTTTAGACCTTGCGAGCAAACATAATAAAACGGTTGTAGCTTATTTATCTATGGGCTTTGGAAATCCTTATGGCGACCCTTGGAATGTTGATATTGTTGGTCAGTGGACAGAGCGCTTAAGTAAAATGGGAGTTAAAATCATTTCTTTAAGCGATACTATTGGCAGCTCTAATCCAAAATCTATTAGTTATTTATTTTCAAACTTAATTTCTCAATACCCAACTATAGAGTTTGGAGCACATTTACATACTACACCACAATTATGGTTAGAAAAAATAGATGCCGCGTACAAAGCAGGATGCAGACGCTTTGATGGTGCAATTCAAGGTTTTGGAGGTTGCCCTATGGCAGCAGATGCACTTACAGGCAATATGCCAACAGAAAAAATGCTATCCTACTTTACGTCAAAAAAAATAATCACAAACTTGAATGCTTTGAGTTTTGAAAGCGCTTATAACGAGGCTTCTAAAATATTTACAGCATATCATTAATGGTTTAGTTTTTTAAACCAAATTAACGATAATTTTACTTAGATTGAAAAATTTTTGATATACTATTTAAAATAATTCTAAATAAACTTGACTAAAGTTAATTTCAGTTATATATTTGCACTCAAAATAAATATTATTTATATTAAGTCTAAATAAAAATAATGAAATTAATTAAAAATACAATGAAGCCGATAACACAATTTTTTGCTTTAACTTTTACCATATTAATGCTAAACTCATGCTCTACCGATGATGACGATAGCTCCATAAGTTTACCCGATGCACCAAATTTTGAAGTGCCTACAAGTTACACGTTTGAAAGATCGGGTCAGAGCACAGTTAATTTTCCTGGTCAGACACAACGTATATTAATGGGTGAGGAACTTATAAATGCGTTTTTAGATTTTAATGATACTGCATTAGAAGAAACTTTAGCCAATATGTTTGCTAACGAAAATGCTCCTTTTCAAAACCAAGAATTAAACGCTTCTAGCAGACAAATACGAAATACATTGGCAGACTCTGAAGACTTTTTTTTAAATAATAATGCGGAAGCTGCTATTTTAAGAGCTCAGTTTGATTCTTATATTAGTAATCAAGCAACTATTGTACAGCCTAACATTAATACTGCTGCCTCACCAGGACAAGCAGGTCAAATTGCAGACGGAACAAACACACGTTATGTTAGTGGTCAGGGCTTAGAGTTTAACCAGTTATTTACCAAGGGTTTAGTGGGAGGTTTAATGTTAGATCAAATTGTAAACAACTATGTAAGTGCTTCACTGCTAGATGCTGGAGATAATCGTGAGACTAACGATAATCAGGTACCTAGAAATGCTAACGGCACTGACACCCAAATGGAACATAATTGGGATGAAGCTTATGGATATCTTTACGGTGTATCACCAAATCAGGCAACACCTAATACTACAATTGGGGATGATGATAATTTTTTGAACAGATATACAGGGCTGGTAGATAGAGATCCAGATTTCAATGGTATTGCTAACGATATTTTCCAAGCATTTTTAACAGGTAGAGCTGCTATATCACAAAGCCAATATGAAATACGAGATGCGCAAGCTGAGATTATTAGAGAACGCCTCTCTACAGTAATTGCCATTAGAGCTGTGTTTTATTTACAACAAGGTAGAAGTGCCTTAGAGTTACCTACACCAGACTTCGGTGCAGCATTTCATGATATATCCGAAGGATTAGGCTTTATAGTAAGTTTACAATTTACAAGGCAACCCAACTCAACGCAACCTTACTTTACAAGGTCAGAGGTTGATACCTTTATAGATATGGTGTTAGGCGATGGTAATAATGGCTTATGGGATGTAACTCCGCAAACATTAAATACTGTTTCTGAGGCTATTGCTTCACCGTTTAACTTTACAGTAAGCCAAGCAGGAGATTCAAACTAATAGTATTTACTTATTAATTTTCTGTGATCTTAATTTATTAATTGTTTTACACTAAAAAAATAAAATATGAAAACATTTTTTAACATTTTAATCTGTAGTTTTATAATATTAGGATGCTCGTCTAGTGGTTCAAACAGCGACGATGATGTTTCTACCAACAATGGCTCCGATAATATATCATCGGGAACTACGTTTCAAAGATCAGAATTACTGGCTAACTGGTCCGACAATATTATTATCCCAGCCTATCAAAGCTTAACCGAAGCTTTAGACAATTTGAATACCTCATTTGTACTGTTTAGTAACGACACGTCAGAAAGCAATTTAGTTGCCCTGCGCACTGCTTGGATAGAAGCCTACTTTGTTTGGCAACGTGTGTCGATGTTTGAAATAGGTCCAGCAGAAAACATAGATTACAGACTAAATATGAATATTTTTCCTGCCGATACTGCACAAATCAATGCCAACGTAAATATAGGTAACGCAGATTTATCATTACCCTCTAATAGAGATGCTAAGGGATTTCCTGCATTAGACTACCTACTTAATGGTTTGGCAGATACAGATGCTAGTATTGTAGCAAGGTTTACATCGGCAACAGATGGTGGGAATTTGCTTAATTACACAGAGCGTTTAATTTTAGATATGCAAAGCTTAACAAACCAAGTGTTAACACAATGGACAGGAGTATTTAGAGATCAGTTTGTGGCTAACGATGGTTCTTCATCTACTGCCTCTGTAGATCGTTATATCAATGACTATATATTTTATTACGAACGTTTTTTTAGAGCAGGAAAAGTAGGTATCCCTGCAGGGGTTTTTTCTGGTTCGACACGTCCACAAAATTTAGAAGCCTTACATATTGGAACTCTATCTAACGATTTGTTTTTTGAAGCTTTAGATGCCATTCAAGATTTTTTTAATGGTGTAGCCTTTAATACTTCTAGCAATGGCATTGGTCTAGACGACTATCTTAATAGCACAAATAACAATGAGTTAACAACACTTATAAACAGTCAGTACAATACAGCTAGAAATGCGTTTTTGGGCTTAAATTCCTTTCAAGTAGAATTAGAAAATACAGTCCCTACAAGCCTGTTAGAAGCGTATGACGAAATTCAACGCGTAATCCCCTTGATAAAAGTAGATATGCTATCGGCACTAAATATTAATGTCGATTTTCAGG
This sequence comes from uncultured Flavobacteriaceae bacterium, assembly GCA_938011315.1. Classification (GTDB taxonomy): domain Bacteria; phylum Bacteroidota; class Bacteroidia; order Flavobacteriales; family Flavobacteriaceae; genus AU392. The sequence continues at coordinate 37,357 of CALLUG010000002.1, read as the reverse complement.
ATGCCGATGGCGATTAGCTAAATGCACACACTCCAATCGTACATAAATAAAAAAGATAAGGCCGCTCCACTAGCGGTCTTTCGGATATTATTTGGACTCCTAATGCTTGCTAGTCTTATTAGGTTTTGGGGTTATGGTTGGATTAACAAATTGTATGTACAGCCTAAACTATTTTTTTCTTATTACGGCTTTGAGTGGGTAAAACCTCTAGGGAATTACACTTATATCGTTTTTATAATCTGTGCCTTAGCAACAATAGGTATTATGCTTGGTTATAAGTATCGGTTAGCTATTATTGTGTTTTTTATTAGTTTTACTTACATAGAATTAATGGATAAAACGACCTATCTTAACCATTATTATTTTATAAGTATTTTAAGTTTTTTAATGATTTTTTTGCCTGCAAATGCTTACTTCTCTATAGATGCCTATAAAAATGCTCGTGTAAGATATCAATACATCCCCAAATGGACTATCGATAGTCTAAAATTAATATTAGGTATTGTATATTTCTATGCAGGATTGGCAAAGCTAAATTCCGATTGGTTAATTAAAGCGATGCCTTTAAAGATATGGTTGCCCTCTAAGTTTGATATTCCTTTTTTAGGTCACTATTTTAACGAAGCTTGGGTGCATTATGCCTTTAGTTGGGGAGGTGCTTTATATGACTTGAGTATTCCTTTTTTACTTTTATACAAAAAAACAAGAGGGCTTGCGTTTGTTGCCGTTGTGGGCTTTCATGTGTTTACAAAAGTATTATTCCCTATAGGAATGTTTCCTTATATTATGATTGTATGTACTTTAATATTTTTTGAAAGTTCATTTCATGAAAAAATACTGACTTATGTTTCAAAAATTTTCAATATTAATAGTAACAGATTTACAACTAGAAAACAGTATGTAAACCCCAGTTTTATAACTGTACGATACAGCATTATCATTTTGTTTTTTGTGTTTCAGATAATAATACCATTTCGTTACTTATTATATCCGGGCGAGTTATTTTGGACAGAAGAAGGGTACCGATTTTCATGGAGAGTAATGCTTACCGAAAAAGCAGGTTATGCCCAGTTTAAAATTGTAGATACTAAAACAGGGAAATGGTTCTATGTTAACAATAGTGATTTTTTAACAACATTTCAAGAAAAGCAAATGGCAACACAAGCAGATTTTATTTTGCAATACGCAAAATTTTTAGAACAACATTTTTATCAAAATGGGCATAAAAATATTGCAATATATGTGGACAATTATGTAACTCTTAATGGGCGCTTAAGTAGTACATTTGTAAATCCCAATACAGACCTTACAAAACAACACGAATCATTTAAACATAAAAATTGGATCACTCCATTTACAGATGAAATTAAAGGCATTTAACTTATTTAGTATATTATTTTTTATCACCACTACTGCGTGGGCACAATATAATTTATCAGGAAAAATATTGAACCCAGAAGGTCTGCCTTTATTTAATGCAGAAGTATATTTAGAAAACAACAAAATAAGTAATACTACAGGGCAAAACGGTGTTTATAGTTTTGATAACCTAAAGGCAGGAACATACAAAATTATTATTTTTTCTTATGAGTATAAAATTAAAGAATTGAGTGTGCAAATTGACGCCAACAAAATATTGAATATTACTCTAGAGCCTTTAGGAGAAGAACTGACAGAGGTTGTATTAATACAACAGCGAGAGCGACTATTTGCCTTAAAGCAATTGCGAGAAGTCGAAGGAACGGCAATTTATGCAGGAAAAAAAAGTGAAGTAGTACTTTTAGATCAAATTACAGGTAATTTAGGAGCAAACAATGCACGGCAAATTTATAGCCAAGTCGTAGGGCTTAATATTTACGACAATGCAGATGCAGGATTGCAACTCAATATTGGAGGTAGAGGGTTAGATCCCAATAGAACAACAAATTTTAACACTAGACAAAATGGATACGATATTAGTGCCGATGTATTAGGATACCCAGAGAGTTACTATACCCCACCAGCAGAAGCACTAGCCGAAATACAAGTTGTAAGAGGCGCAGCATCATTACAATACGGAACGCAATTTGGGGGGCTACTTAACTTTGTGTTTAAGGCTCCAAACCCAAACAAACCTATAGAATGGGTGTCTCGACAAACGGTTGGTTCTTTTGGGTTAGTAACGACTTTTAATAGCTTAAGTGGTACCATAGGTAAGTTTAGCTACTACACTTATTTTAATTATAAAGAAGGGAGTAGTTTTAGACCTAATTCCGATTTTAGTTCTCGTAATTATTTTGGGAGTTTTGCATACCAGTTTAACGAAAAAACAAAGTTAACTTTTGAAGCGACTCTTCAAAATTACTTGGCACAACAAGCGGGTGGACTTACAGACGCACAATTTTTAGAAAATCCAACATTTAGTAACCGAGAGCGTAATTTTTTTGATGTAGATTGGCAATTATTCTCGTTGCGATTAGATCATAAAATTTCAACAAAAACAGATTTTAGTTTAAGCTTATTCACACTAGACGCAGCACGTAGTGCTTTGGGATTTAGAGAAAACAGAGTTACTATAGAGGATGACCCCGACTTGCCAAGAGAATTACTGGTCGATAATTTTTTAAATTGGGGTGCCGAGGCTAGATTACTTACACGATATAAAATTAAAGACAAAGAAGCTACTTTTTTAATTGGGACTAAATTTTATCAATCGGCAAATGAGCAACGCCAAGGTGCAGGACCAGCAGGGAATGCGCCCGACTTTAGGTTTGTTAACGATGAATTTCCTAATTTTCGTCGTCAAGTAGATTTCGATTTTCCTAATTTAAATATTGCCGTTTTTGGAGAAAATATATTAAAACTAACAGACAAATTAACTTTAGTTCCAGGATTTCGGTTTGAGCATATTCGTACCGAAAGTGAAGGAAGCTTTAGAGTAATTGATGAAGATCTTGCAGGAAATACCATAAGAAATGAGTCGTTTAGAGACGACCGCGTATTCAACAGAAACTTTGTACTCTTTGGTCTAGGCTCAACCTATAAACTAAATAATAGTGTGGAATTCTATGCTAATTTTTCAGAAAATTTTCGTTCAGTAACCTTTAATGATATTCAGGCTGTTAACCCATCATTTCAAGTTGATCCCAATATTAGTGATGAAAGTGGTTTTTCTGCAGATATAGGTGCAAGAGGTAGGTTTAAAAACATTTTATCTTACGATGCTAGTGTCTTCGGACTTTTATACGACGATAGGTTAGGTGAAATTTTAAGAGAAGAAGAACGCCCTAATACAGACGGAGAGTTAGTTCCTACTGGCAATACAGTTCGTTTTAGAGGTAATATTGGAACCGCTTTTATTTATGGCTTAGAAAGTTTCACAGATTGGAGTATAAGCAACACATTTTTTTCTAGTGCAACAGACATACGACTAAATGCCTTTTTTAATTTAGCCCTTACCCAATCAGAATATATAAGTTCTCAAGAAAATAATGTTGAAGGTAATGACGTAGAGTTTATACCAGAAGTTAACCTAAAAACAGGACTTAATTTTGGATACAAAAACATTACAGGGAGCCTACAATATACTTTTTTGTCAGAGCAATTTACGGATGCTACAAATGCAGAGGCAGATTTACTAAACGACGATAGAGGAATAGAAGGCGCAATTCCTGCCTATAACATTTTGGACTTATCGTTTTCTTATACTTACAAAAAATGGAAACTAGAAGCAGGAATTAATAATCTACTAGATGAAACTTATTTTGTAAGACGTGCTACAGGTTATCCAGGCCCCGGAATTATCCCTTCAGAAACGAGAACGTTTTACACCACTTTACAATTTAAATTATAGCAAAATTCACAAAAGTTTAATATATTTGTTTTAAAGCTATTATTATGCAACAAGACATCCAAGCCTTACTAAACGACCAAGTAAAATATGAAGCAGATGCGTCCATCCAATATTTGGCTATGGCATCTTGGGCAGATGCTAATGGATATAATGGCGTTGCAGAATTTTTTTATTTACAATCGGAAGAAGAACGTTTGCACATGACCAAGCTTATAAAATTTATAAATCAGCGCAGTGGCAAAGTTGTTATTCCTAAAATAAAACAACCAAGCTCAGAGTACAGGTCTTTAAATGAGTTGTTTGATTTGTTTTTAAAAAGCGAAATGTTTGTAACCAAACAAATTAATCATATTATCCATAAATGCCTAGAACTTAAAGCTTATAATGTACACAATTTTATGCAATGGTACGTCACAGAGCAATTAGAGGAAGAAGCTGTTGCTAGAACATTACTGGATAAGCTAACCATTATAGGAAACGACAAGTCTGGACACTACTTGTTTGATAGAGATATTAATACCATAGCAACTACAGGTCATAATCCAGAATAATAGTTTGAATTTATTAAGACTCTGTTTCTGTTTTTTTTTACCATAATAGATAAAAACATCCCAAAAGAGGCAATAACATAACAGTTATAAAAATAGGGAGTTGCCTAAACGATTGACTACAATACGGCTTATATAAACTTGCAATAATATTTAAGATACCTTTTTTAGGAAATTAAAAAAAACTTAAATCAGTCTGCCAATTAAAACTTCTAAAATATTAGTTAAAATCTCTTTTTTGTAGCGCAGAGGCATTAAGTTTGTAAATATTGTGTAATAAATAGCCAGCACATTCGTCAATTAAATCAATGAACAATCAAAATAATGAACAAATATCTATTAGTAACTTTTGCACTTCTGCTTAACACTTCTGTTCTATTTTCGCAAGAATTTAAGGCACAAATTATTGACTCTTTAACTCAAGATCCTATTCCCTATGCTGCAATACAAATAGATACTATTTCTGGGACTATCTCGAACGAAGAAGGCTTTTTTACTTTAGACTTCAAAAACAAAACTGTAACAAGCTTATCAATTTCTTGTCTAGGTTACCAATCTATTGATATTAGTATTGATGACATTAAAAAAAACAATTATATTATTGCTCTATCCGAGTCAGTAAACGCTTTAGATGAAGTTTATATAAGTGACACAAAGCCTAGCGTAGACTCCATAATTGCTCGGGTACACTCACGGCTGAAGCACAATTATATTTCAGGGTTTTCAAGTCATAAAGTATTTTATCGATCTAGTAACTACTCAGCCTTTAAAAAACTAGATGTAGATATAGATAAAGCGTCTTCTTTTAAAAAACGAGACCTTGCTAGCGTTAACAAAACATTAGATTCGCTGAGTTATTCTGTAAAAAATAGTAATGCCGCTCAGTTTACCGATTTCTTAGGAAATATTGTGTTAAACGACTCCAATAAAGCTAAAATAAAAGTCATAAAAGCAACAGAATTGTTTGATAAAGGAAATGGTTTTTCTGCTGAAACCCTGCAAAGTAAAGCACAAAAAATCATGCTCAAGTACCTAGACCAAAACAAATATTATAAAATTAAATCTGGACTTTTAAAATTAGAAGACTCTCTAAATTTTAAAAAAATTATTGAAGAAGAAGAAAATAGAAAAAATGAATTTATAACTAACTACTATACCCGAAGAGCAAACGGCTTATTAAAATATGCCAAAATTTATGATAATTCTTTTTTAACTAACATTCTAAACCCTAAACTATATAAGCATACACTTGAGGATGTGACTTACCATAATGGAGATTTTGTTTATGTTATTAATTATTTCCCTAAAAAAGCAAAATCCAAATTTACTGGCAAACTGTACATTTCTGAAGAAACCCATGCCGTAATCAAAACCGATTATCAATACTCTAAAGGGAAAAAGGGGAGTAGTATGAATTTGAAATTTTTATTAGGATTAAAGTTTTCTGAAAATATACGAACAGGTACTGTTATTTATCAAAAAGATGAAGATACACAAAAATACCTACCGCAATATATAAAAGAAGATGTTGGCGTTTACGCCTATGTAAGCAGACCTTTAAAACTCATTGAGCAAGGCGGAAATAAAAGCAAGGTGAAATTTAGCTTTAAAATAGAAATGAATACTAGAAACAAAGAAGAGCTTTTGTGTTTAAGTACAAAAGAAATTAATAATGTTACTTATTCAGGATTTTTACAAGCAAAAAAAACACCTTATCAAGTACTAGACCGTTACGATGGAAGTATATGGAAAAATGAAATAACTTTAGAACCCTTAGAAGAAATGAAACGTTTTAGGGCTGCAAACAATAATTAATAAAGACCCTATTGTAATAAACTTATAGTATATATGTTAAATTAAGCTATTTGACTATCTGTATGTTTTTAAATAATAGACTAATCGTCAGGATGCATAAAACGTTGCTTTGCCAATAAAGTGTCTTCACTTTCAACATATTTATCGTCTGGTACACAACAATCTACAGGGCATACTGCAGCACATTGTGGTTCATCGTGAAATCCCTTACATTCCGTGCATTTATCTGGTACAATATAATAAAGTTCATCACTTATAGGCTCTTGAGCTTCGTTTGCATCTACACTTTTACCATTAGGCAAAACAATGCCACCAGTTAAGCTTGTACCGTCTTTATACCTCCAATCGTCAGCACCTTCATAAATTGCAGTATTGGGACATTCTGGCTCACAAGCACCACAATTTATACACTCATCAGTTATTATAATAGCCATAACAATTTTTATCTTTAGTTTGTGTAAATTTGGAGCTGCAAAAATAAAGCCAAAACAATTCATAAGCAAGAGCAACTATGAAATTACAACAAACAATTACTGCTTTTGTAGCATTAGGTAATTTTTTAAGTCAGTTTACAAATACACAAGCTGTAAAAAGAGATGATATTACAGCTAATGACTTATTCTTTGATGGTTTTAAACAGCAATTACAATTAGCAGAACAGCATAATGGCTGGTTTACAAAAGACAATCTTTGTTTTGCAATAAGTAGTTGGTCTAAGTTATTAACTCACGATAATATTACTAATTGGGCTAGTCAATATACTTTTAATACTACTTCTAAGCCTAAAACGGTAGCAATTATTATGGCGGGTAATATTCCTTTAGTTGGGTTTCATGATTTTTTGTCGGTATTAATTTCAGGACACTCAGTACTAATAAAACAGTCGTCTAACGATACGCACATATTACCTTACTTAGTAAGCTACTTAGCCTATATAGAACCAAAATTAGGGAGCGCTATTACATTTACTGAGGGTAAGCTTCAGCATTTTGATGCTGTAATAGCGACTGGAAGCGATAATACAGCACGTTATTTTGAATACTATTTTAAAGACAAGCCTGCCATTGTTAGAAAAAATAGAAACGCTGTTGCTGTACTAACAGGAAACGAAGCCAAGACAGACTTAGAGCATTTGTCGGAAGACATATTTAGATATTACGGTTTAGGCTGTAGGAATGTTTCTAAGCTATTTGTTCCTAAAGGCTATAATTTTGATGCTTTTTTTGAAGCCGTTTACAAATGGCATCCAATCATTAATCGTATTAAATACGCTAACAATTATGATTACAATAAAGCCATATACTTAATGAGCGAATTTGATATTTTAGAAAATGGTTTTTTAATGATAAAAGAAGATAAAAGTTACGCCTCACCAATTGCAACATTATTTTATGAATATTACGACAATATAGATGTGCTTAAAGCAAGGCTAGAAGCTGACACAGAGCAAATACAGTGCGTCATAGCAAACGGTGTTTTAGGACATAACATTGCATTTGGTACAAGTCAGAACCCACAATTGCACGATTATGCAGACGGTGTTGACACATTGTCGTTTTTGTTAAAAATATAGTTCATAATTATTGCATCTGCGCCATTAAACTAAACGTATATTTAACCACCTTTGTAATAACTCAAACAAATTTTATTTTAATAAAAATATTTTTAAATAATTTAAAACAAAAATTTAATGAAAAAGCATAACTTTAGTGCTGGACCGTCAATTCTTCCAAGAGAAGTATTACTCAAATCTTCAGAAGCCATATTAGATTTTAATAATAGTGGACTATCACTAATTGAAATTTCTCATCGTAGCAAAGATTTTGTCGATGTTATGGAAAAAGCACGCTCTTTAGTTTTAGAATTACTAAACTTGGACGGTAAGGGCTATAAAGTTTTATTTTTACAAGGCGGTGCAAGTTCACAATTTTTAATGGTTGCCCTAAACTTATTAGAAAAAAAAGCAGGATATTTAAATACAGGAACTTGGAGTGATAAGGCTATAAAAGAAGCCCAACTTTTTGGTGATATACACGAAGTAGCCTCATCGAAAACCAGCAACTACAATCACATTCCTAAAGGCTATAAAATTGCATCAGATTATGATTATTTTCATTGTACATCAAACAATACCATCTATGGAACACAAATAAAAAAATTCCCCAATAGTCCAGTGCCAATGATTTGCGATATGAGTAGCGATATTTTTTCGAGACAATTAGACTTTTCAAAATTCGATTTGATATATGCTGGTGCCCAAAAAAACATGGGGCCAGCAGGCACTACTCTTGTTGTTGTGAAAGAATCTATTTTAGGTAAGGTTTCTAGAAAAATACCATCTATGATGGATTACAAACTTCATAGTAGCAAAAGTAGTATGTTTAATACACCACCTGTTTTTGCCGTATATACAGCAATGTTAACCCTAGAGTGGATAAAAAACCTTGGAGGAATTAAAGCCATGGAAGAGTTAAATAAGAAAAAAGAGATTTTAATGTATTCCGAAATTGATCTAAATCCACTATTCAAAGGATTTTCTGCTAAGGCAGATCGATCAGCAATGAACGTAACCTTTTCTCTTGTAGATGACCACTTAAAAGAAACCTTTGATACAATGCTAAAAGACGCTGGAATTTACGGGCTTAATGGACATAGAAGCGTAGGAGGATATAGAGCTTCTATGTATAATGCCCTATCTATAGACAGCGTAAAAGCCCTCGTAGAGGTAATGAGTGAGTTGGAAAGTAAAAATTAATTAATACTATTGTATAAAGAAAGGTGTAATGAATATATTAGCAAACGATGGCATATCACAAAGCGGAATTAATGCACTAACAAACGCTGGGTTTAAGGTAGAAACAACAACTGTAGCACAGGCGCAGTTAGCTCATTATATCAATACAAACGCAATTACAGTAGTGTTAGTGCGTAGTGCTACTAAGGTATATAAAGATGTTATAGACGCTTGCCCATCTCTAAAAATTATAGGTAGAGGTGGTGTTGGTATGGATAATATTGATGTAGATTATGCTAAAGAAAAGGGTATTGAAGTTATTAATACCCCTGCAGCGTCTTCGCACTCTGTTGCCGAACTGGTTTTTGCTCATCTATATGGATTATCACGATTTTTGCATAACGCCAATAGAGACATGCCTCTCGAAGGAGATACAAACTTTAAAGGCTTAAAAAAAGCCTATGCAAAAGGCATAGAGCTTAAAGGAAAAACTCTAGGAATCATAGGCTTTGGGCGCATTGGCCAAGCTACTGCAAAAATTGCATTAGGTGCAGGAATGAACGTTATTGCTTACAATCGCTCTAAACGTAGTGTAAATTTAGTGCTCAATTTTTTTGATGGGCAATCTGTAGAATTCAACATTGAAACCCAGTCTAAAGAAAGTGTTTTAAAGAAAGCCGATTTTATAAGCTTACACGTTCCTGCTCAAAAAGACTATAGTATTGGAGCGCCAGAAATAGAACTAATGAAAGATGGAGTTATTATTATCAACGCTGCACGAGGTGGTGTATTGGATGAACTTGCTTTACATAATGCAATAAACAACGGAAAAGTTGCAAGAGCTGCCTTAGATGTTTTTGAAAACGAACCAAAACCAGAAATGCAATTGTTAATGAACCCTAGTCTATCCCTATCACCACATATAGGAGCTGCAACAAACGAAGCACAAAACCGTATAGGACTAGAACTAGCAACACAAATTATCGATATTTTTAACCGTTAAAAGTGTGAATGCACAAAAGGAAGACTTTAAAATTAGATTTAAACCTTTTTTTGTAACTTCGAATACAGAATTTTTAAAAACAAATACAATATTTTATGGCAGGATTATTAGATTTATTAAATAGTGATATGGGAAAAACCATTATTAGCGGTGTCTCTTCCCAAACAGGACAAACTACAGAAAAAACACAAAACTTGTTGAGTATGGCTTTACCTGTGTTAACTCAAGCGATACAACGTAAGGCAGAAACTCCACAAGGTGCTGCAGGATTACTAAGTTCCTTAGGAGGAAATGATGGTGGTATTCTAGACAATTTAAGTGGTTTTTTTGATGGTGGTGTGGACGAAAGTGTAACCAATGAAGGTGCAGGAATCCTAAGCAATATTTTAGGAGACAAGCAAGAAAGTGTACAAAATGCACTAAGTCAAAAATCTGGTATCGATGCCAGCTCTGTAGGAAGTATCCTAAAAATGGCAGCTCCACTCTTAATGGGCGTTTTAGGAAAACAATCTACCGAGCAAAATGTAAGTGACACCAATGGTTTATCTGGATTATTGGGCGGTCTTATTGGTAGTGGTAGTTCAGCATCACAAAGTCAAGGATTTTTATCGTCAATACTCGATGCCGATGGTGATGGAAGTGTTATAGATGATGTTGCCGGAATGGTAATGGGAAAGAAAAAAGGAGGTCTTGGCGGCATTATAGGTGGCTTATTTGGAAAAAAATAGCAGACCCTTTTAAGGTTTTTTAATAATATAAAAAAAGGCTAGTCGTTTTAAATTTGTGTTGCAACACAAATTATAAAATTGTAAAGCCTTTTTTTATATCTTTAAGAAAAAAATAATCTATGAAGCATATTATAATTTTAGTAAGTGTTATAGCAGCTTTTTGCTACAGCTGTAAAACTTCAAGCAAACCCATTAGTAATTTGCCAGTTACTAACAGTAGTACAAATCAACCAATAGCAACAGTAAATGACACCGTTAGGATTGCTAATGAGGCCTTAGAGTACGAAATAATAATTATCCAACCAGGTTTTAACGCTTGGTTAAACAGTATTGCAAGACAACGCGGTTATTACTCACAAAAATTTTTAGAAACTAGAAACAAACTATTAGTAACAAACTATAATATAAGAGTTAACCACCCTCTAAAGTATGACCCCGATTTATATATAAACACTATAGATTATAATAATTTTACTAACTATGGCTACGAGGTTAATTATTTATTGTACAACTATTTTGTGTTTTTTCAGTTAGAATTTAATCAAAAATTAGGGCCTTTTACGCCACGCACATAAACTTAATATTATATTTGCACCCAACAAAATAATTGTTCATGCAAAAGTTTAAAACACGCTGGCAAATACAAACCAACTGGCAACTCATATTTCCTTTATTTGGAATTATAGCATTAGGTTACACTGCCTATAAACTGGCAAATCTATTTCTTGGAAACTTCTCTATAATAGCTATAATCGGTGTCGCTGCTTTGTTTTTTTTACTATTATTAAAGTTCATTCTTTTTCTATTCAAAAAATTAGAAAACAAATGGAAAGTTACTTATAGATGGGAAATGATTAGAATATTTATTGTGTTCGCCATTACAGGATCTTCGTCGGTCTTTGTGGGAAGACCTATTATGAAGCTTATAGGTATTACTAAAGAAAATTTGAATATTTTTGTTTACTGGATCTTATTTATTCTTATCGGTCTTGTTTTTTATCAAGTCCTTTTAGTAAGCATTGGATGGTTACTGGGGCAGCATCAATTTTTTTGGGAGTTTGAAAAAAAGATGCTCAAACGCTTTAGGTTAATAAAATAAATATTTTTTGTTTTTATTAACACAACTCATTATTTTTTTTTATTTCTTTGTTTAGAATGAAAAATACAATTTTTAGACTATTATCTTCAACTCTTTTAATTGCTTTTATTTTTATAAAAGTAGTTGATGTGCATAGTATTTTCCATTTAGCAGAAGAAACTGCTTCTAGTGAAACATGTGAATATTGTGAACTTTATAATACTTTAGAACAACAGGACATAAAATTTACCCCTGTCAATACACTATCTTTAGAAGTTGTAACGCATCAACAAGACTTTGTATACCAAATATTTTATAGCCCAGTATTACACTGTAATAGTTTAGACCCTGGTCATTTTTATAGTTTACCTCCTCCCATTTTTTCGTAAACCGATTTTAAAATTTTTAGCACATATACTATACTTTAGTTTATGATTATTTTAGATTATTTACTTAAAAATGAAACTATTATTTACTTATGTCTTTATAAGCTTTAGGCTTCTTTATGCTTTTCCACAGCAATGCAATTATACTCTAAAAGGTGAAATTAAAGACTTTCACGATGGCAAGCCCTTGGTAGGCACAACACTAAGTCTTATTAAAGATGACACTGTAGTACAATCAATTATATCTGACCTTGATGGAAAATACATTATATCAAATGTATGTTTAGGTCGTTTTGAACTAACAGTCTCACATCCTAACTGTAAGCCAAAACGTATTCTTATAAACATTGAAGGGCACACCATAAAAAACGTCAATCTAGAACATCATTTAGAAAACCTAGATGAAGTCTTAATTATTGGAGAAAGACAAGAAAAAGGAATCACAAAAGCAACAAGTGTACAAACCTTAAAGACAGATGTTATTGAACAATTTTCTGATGCTTCATTAGGCGATGCTTTGCGCGAGCTAAGTGGTGTATCGTCGCTAAATACAGGTAGTACTATTGTAAAACCCGTTATTCAAGGACTAAATAGTAGTCGGATACTTATTATAACCAATAATGTTAGACTACAAGATCAAGAATGGGGTATTGAACATGCACCCAATGTAGACTTAAACACAGCAGATCGAATAACTGTTATTAGAGGTTCTGGAGCACTGCAATATGGAGGCGATGCCATTGGGGGAGTTGTTTTAGCAAAACCTGCAGCTTTAGCAACAAAAGATACTTTATTTGGAAAAACCTTATTATCAGGAAGTTCAAACGGACGGGGCGGTAGCGTATCTTCGACCATAAATAAAGGTTTTAATAGCGGATTTGGATTGAGACTACAAGGATCTTTTAAAAGATTTGGTGATTTTAGAGCTCCAGATTATTTTTTGACTAATACAGGAACACAACAAAAAGCAATTTCTATTAATTTTGGTGTTAATACGTTTTTATACGGATTAGAAGCTTATTACAGTTATTTTGATACTGAATTGGGCATCCTTCAAGCTGCTGATTTTGGAAATCTCACCGATTTAATTAGAGCTATTAACTTACCCGTGCCAGAAATTATAGAAGACTTTTCCCATAATATTGGCTTGCCAAGACAAGAAGTAGCACATCATTTAGTGAAATTAAATTCATATTTTAGACTAAAGCGTTTAGGGAAATTATCCTTTCAGTATTCATTTCAATTTAATGATCGACAAGAGTTTGATAACAGAAGTTTTTTAGACGACGACATTCCTGTAGTAGATCTTGAGTTAACCACTCATAACTTCGATGCTTTATTAGACATTGATACTGTTGAAAACTCAAAAATCACTGCTGGTATTAGTATTTTATTTCAAGATAACTTTGCAGATCCAGTTACCGAAGTTAGACGTGTTATTCCTGATTACGAAAAATTTGGTATAGGAACATTCGCAGGAATTGCTTATACTATTACAGAAGACCTCACTTTGGATTTAGGCGCTCGTTTTGATTTTACACATATTGATGCTCAAAAGTTTTATATTTCATCTTTTTTTGAAGAGCGAGGATATGCTATCGATTTTGCAGATATTATTGTTGAAGACTTTGGAACTCAAATATTAACCAACCCTGTGTTTAATTTTACCAATTTTTCTTCTACCATTGGTCTTGGTTATACTATTAATAAAGATATTGATTTACAAATTAACTATGGTCTTGCTAGTAGACCTCCTAACCCTTCAGAATTATTTAGTGAAGGCTTAAACCAAGCGTCAGTGGCTTTCGAGCTAGGAGATTTACGCATCAAAGAGGAAATAGCAAACAAAATAGCGCTAACCCTTAAAGGGAGTTTATTTAATCAACGTCTTAATTTTAACCTTACACCTTATGCCAATTTTATTACAGACTATATTGTATTAGAACCCACAGAAGATGGCGTAACGCAAACAGGCAGAGGGGCTTTCCAAGAGTTTGAATACCTTCAAAATGATGCGCGTTTTTTTGGTGTTGATTTTGATGCAACTTATGACATTAATAAACAACTGCACTATAAAACTAGCTTATCTTACCTAAGAGGTGACGACACAGAAAGAAATCGCCCTCTTATCAATATTCCTCCTGCAAACTGGCATAACAGTATTAGTTATAATAATAGCGCATTTAAAAACCTTAATTTACAACTGAAAAGTGAAACTGTTTTTAGGCAAACTAGATTCCCTAACAATAATTTTATTGGCAGAACTGTAGAAGACAACCAATTTGTAGATGTGCTTGTCGATGTAAGCACTCCTCCTCCAGGATATCATTTATTACATTTCGACTCATCCATTCAATTTAACTTAAACACAATAACAACATTACAATTAGGAGTTTCTGTAAATAATATCTTAAACACTACTTACAGACAGTACCTTAATAGATTTCGTTTGTTTGCCGATGAGTTAGGACGAAATATTACACTAAGAGCAAAATTAAATTATTAACTATTTTAACAACCTTTAATTATTTTTAACATTATGAAAAAAGAAGCAATTATTTTAACACAAAATCTTAAAACTATGAAATTTTTAAAACCTTTAATCTTTACATTTTTATTAGTAACAGTAGCAGCATGCTCCGACGACGATGACCTTCCAGGAATTATTAACGAAGAAGAGGTTATTACAACACTAAGTGTAACACTAACCCCCGATGGTGGAGGTACAGCGATAGTACTTACTAGTACCGATCTAGATGGAGATGGTCCTAACCCTCCTACAATTGTAGGTGGAACATTAGCGGCAAACACAAACTATACTGGTGTGATACAAGCCTTAAATGAGCTTGAAAATCCTGCAGAAGATATTACCGAAGAAGTAGCTGAAGAAGATGATGAACATCAATTTTTCTTTCAAGCCGTAGGGCCAAATTTAAATATAAGCACTACTTATTCAGATTTTGATGATGATGGAAATCCATTAGGAATTAATTTTTCCCTAACAACTGGTGATGCAGGTGATGGTACTTTAAGAGTAACCTTACGTCATTTATTAGACAAATTTGCAGCAGGGGTTTCTGATGGCGATATTACCAATGCAGGTGGAGATACCGATATAGAAGTAGATTATTCAATTAGTGTTCAGTAAAGCAGAGTATCAAATTATATTAAAATAATACTGTGAAATAAAAAAAGGTAGTGATTACTCATCACTACCTTTTTTATTTCACCTAGGCATAAATTATAAACATAATCTTTAGAAATAAACATAATTTTTTAATTAGTATTTAATTTATATTAACATTAATTATTTTAAATCGTTAATTTCTTTAATTTTATTTCAATAAATTTAACCTTTTAATGTGTTTGTGTTATAGGAATTAACATTTTATAACAAAACTTTGTGAAACAAAGAAAAAAAAACGTAATTGTGCCGAATTTAAAAATATAATTATGATAAAAAATTATTTTAACACAAAAAACAAATTATTAAGTATTAAGCTTTATCTATTTTTTTTGCTATTTGGACTATTTACAGTTAGCGCACAAAAACAGATGAAAAAAACACCTGTAAAACCAACTGTTTGTTATGCAGGCACCAAATCTGTGGCATCGACTACCCGTAGTTTAAAAATGGAACAGATGAGAAGTAAGTTTAGAACAACCCCGCCTACAGCAGATATTAGCGTAAATTTTACTGGTGATTTTCTGTCAAACGATGCAGCACGTGAAGCCTTTCAATTCGCCGTCGATGTTTGGTCTAGAGAGTTTATTACTACAGTACCAATTATAATAAATGCAGATTTTACAGACTTGGGCCCTGGTGCATTAGCAGCAGCAGGACCAGGTTTTCTTATTGAAAATTTTCCAAACGCACCACTACAAGATGTGGGTTATCCTATAGCTTTGGCAAATCAGCTTGCAAGAGTAAATTTAGACCCTGTGCCAGATAGACTAGATGTTTTTGTTTTGATGGGTTCAAATGTTAATTGGGATTTTAGTACAAGTGGTAATATTGATCCAAATTCATTTGACTTTGTCGGTACAGTTATTCATGAGATAGCACATGGTCTTGGTTTTTTTAGTACTGGATTTGTAGGAACGTCTGGTATCGGAGACCTTAACCTAGATGGTAACCCTAGTATATTTGATGTTGCCCTGATTACAGGTGATGGGGATAGAATAGTTGAACTTCCAAACGAATCTGCTGAGCTGGGCAGAACTTTTATAAGTAATAATCTTTTTGCTACAGGACCATTTGCTGAAATTGCTTCTCAAATAAGTGATGATGGATTACCTAGAATATTTGCCCCTACTACTTTCTCTCCTGGATCTAGTCTTAGTCACCTTGATGAGCAAGAATACCCTGAAGGTGACCCAAATGCTTTAATGACTCCTAATGGTGCTCCAGGAGAATCTCTTTTGGATATTGGCCCTCTTGCTAGAGCAATTTTTGCAGATATGGGCTGGCAGCTTTCTCAAAATAGAGCTTTTGTTGATTTGCTAGAAACAGAAATAAATATAAATCCTCTACCAAGAAACACAGAAAATACAGTTTCTGCAACTATAATTAGAACAGATTTTTCAGGAGATCCAATTAATGTAACCTTAACAAGTGCAGACAGCAATACCTTAGTCACTGGTTTTAGCACTAATAACTTTATGTTAGGAGTGGGAGAGAGACAAGAAATAGAAGTTGAATTGTCTAGTGTAGGAGTTTCCGTAGGTAATTTTACAGAAAGAGTATTCGTATCATCAGAAGAATTTCCTGATGATGTTGTAGAACTAACTTTAAACATTAGAGTAAGTAATGTTTCCGGTCCTAGAGTTGTTTCTAGCCAATCTTCTTTTTCTGGTACTTTTAATCAAGAACAAATTGTATCAGGGCGTTTTGACTTAGAAAATACTGGTCTAGAGACTCTAAACTACCAAATTGATGTAATAGGAAGAGATGTTGATGTGCTTTCAGAAGGTTTAAGTTTTTCTATCAATTCGGGCCAAATTGCCCCAGTTTCTTCAGAAAATTTTGAGATAAGTTTTAGTACTATGGGAGTACTTCCTGGAACTTATGAAGGCGCTGTTGTAATAAACTCTAATGATGAAAGAAACCCATCACTTGAGTTACCTATATCGTTTACAGTAAATTCAATACCATTTGTAGCAGTGCGGAATTCAGAACTTATAGAAGAGCTTACGTACATACAAGACCCTAACGAAACTAGTGTAACGAGAACTGTGACTGTAGAAAATATCAGTGATTTGAATGTAGTCGGGCGTGTAGAAATCGGCCTAGTAGAGCGTGTAGGAGATCCTGCTGTGCCAGTACCACCTAGAGATTCTATAGCCTATGATAGTGGAAACAGAGATGATATTCGACTCTTAAACATAGGTGCAGCTGCTGTTATAACTAGCGCTGTACGATTTGACGTAGAAGATGATGAATTTTTACTTACTGCAGTAAGTAATTTCTACTTTACCGCTGGTGTAGTACTGCCAGTAACTACAATACAAATTCTTAGAGGTGGAAACACCCCAGACGACGCTGAGCTATTGATGACTATTCGCGATTCACAAATAGTTGAAGACTTTTTTGGAGATACCGTAACAACAAGATTGCCTGAATTTATTAAATTTACAAAAGGAGAACATTTTTGGGTAACCTATAGGTTTCCTGAAGCTTTGGATTTCCCACAAGGTGGAGACTCATCTATTGATGAAACTAATATACGGCCTAATACTTATGCCGCTGCAGCAAGTTTGCCGGGAAACCTTTTTAATCGACTTCCATTTGAGTTTGTAAACGATGCTTACGTAATTAGAGCTATAAGCGATATCGAATTTAGTGGAGTACCAAGAGTAAGAACCGATGTTATTTCTGATTTTTATGAAGCCCCAGCAGATGGATCTATGGACATTCCTTTTGTTTTTGATTTTGATATTGCAATACCAGGAGTTTACGAAGTACCTATTCTTTTTAATACGCTTACTGGTAATCAAATAGAGTTAGTGTCTACTATAACCGTTTTAGAAGAGCAACCAAACTCTAATTTTCTACTTGTAAATGCTACAACCAATGAAGTAATTGGTACCTTAGAAGAAGGAGCAACTATTGATGCCCGTGAATTTCCTAGAGGCACCGAGTTTAATATCATAGCAGAGTTTGGTGGAAGTGTAGAGAGTGTTAGATTTCAGTTAAATGATAATGAGGATTTTAGAATAGAAAACTCAACACCTTATACTTTGGCTGGAGATTTTGAATCTAATTTTTTTGAAGCCCCTTTACAAGAAGGTTTAAATACTGTTGTTGCAACAGCTTTTCGTAGAGATGATGCCAGAGGAAGACAATTAGACCAAACTAGTGTGAATTTTAATTTTATTCCACGCCCTGTTAATTTCTTTTTAATAAATGCAACAACAAATGAGGTAATAGGAGCTCTAGAAAATGGTGAAACTGTTGATGCATCAGATTTTCCTAGAGGGACAGAATTTAGTGTCTCTGTAGAATTTCAAGGTAGAATTGGAAGTGTAAATTTTGAATTAAATGGAAATGAAGACTTTAGAACAGAAAATGCAGCACCATTTACTGTAGCTGGAGATTTTGAATCTGATTTTTTTGCTGCTCCCTTACAAGAAGGACTAAACAATATCGTTGCTACAGCTTTTGCTAGAGACGACGCAAGAGGGAGACAACTAGGAAGAAGAGATATTGCATTTAATTTTATTCCGCGACCTGTTAATTTCTTTTTAATAAACGCAACAACAAATGAAGTAATAGGAGCTTTAGAAAATGGAACGACTGTCGATGCGTCAGACTTTCCTAGAGGCACAGAATTTAATGTTTCTGTAGAGTTTCAAGGTAGAATTGGAAGTGTAAGATTTGGGCTAAATGGAAACGAAGACTTTAGAACAGAAAATGCAGCACCATTTACTGTGGCTGGAGATTTTGAATCTGATTTTTTTGCTGCTCCCTTACAGGAAGGATCAAACACTGTTACAGCTACTGCTTTTGCTAGAGACGATTCAGCAGGAAGACAATTAGGGGAACGTAATGTTACATTTAATTTTGTTCCAAGAAGTCCAATTACTTATTTCTTAGCGAATGCACGTAATAATACTATTATTAGAGAGCTTGTAGATGGTGATGTTATAAGAACTAGGGCTGGCGTAAGACCTACAATAATTGCCGAAATAGATGGTATTCCTAGAATTGGAGCTGTAGCTTTTAATTTCAATGGAAATAACAACTTTAGAGTAGATAGAGGCGCTCCTTACACTTTAGGCGGAGATAACGATAATAATAATTTTAGTCCTGTGAGCAATTTTATACAAGGAACTAATACGCTAACAGCTTCCGTTAGGTCTAGAGGTAACGTATTGGCTACTCGTAGCATATCATTTGGTTTTGAAAGTAACAGAGTTTTAAGTACATTAGATGAAGCATTATCTGTTTATCCAAATCCAACCAACGATGTTATAATGCTTATAGAAAATTTTGAAGATGGTACTGAACCATTAAATATGAGTGGAAATATGACCGATGTGTACGGACGTGTAATTTTTAGTAATTTACAACACATTGCGAATAGTAAAGACCCTTTAGCTAATTTAACTGGGCTTCCAGCTGGAATTTACTTCCTTAATCTTACTGATGAGAATGGAAATAAAATTCAAAAAAGAATAATTAAAAAGTAAACATAATTATTTAAATCTTTTTTAAATATAAGAGGTTGCCTTTTTAGGCAACCTCTTTGTTTAATCATATGCTTGTAAATAACAATTATGTTTACATAATATCAATTCAAAATAAGCATATAATTTTGTTTCTATTGTGTTTATATTTCATCTAAACACAATCAATATATTCAAAATTAGTTATGACTCACTTTAAATAATAATAACAAAAAATATTTTAAACCTCACTGCCGTTTGTATTTACCATAAAACCATAATTTTGGGCTTAAATTAATGTCGTCGTTATTGTAATACCCATAGCCTATAATTTCGTAATAAGCATCAGTAACTATTTCATAAAAGTATTCTACTTTAAGAGGCGATTTTTGGCTGCTTTGCCAAATAATAGTCGTTTTATTCGGAATACTACCTTCATGAATTACCGTATCATTAGGCTTGTGTACCACACACCACATTTTGCCATTCTGTACTTTGTTTACTCCTACACTTTGCTCTGTTTTTCCTGTATCGGGATAATTATCAGTAATAGATACACGCTGAAAATAAGGGCTCTCAGACTCGTAAACTTGTGTAACATTAATAGTATTGACCGTTTTAGAAGCTTCAATAAACAAACGCATCGTTTTTGGACTTTTTAAGTTACCAACAGTATTAATAGGTTTAGGATTTGCGTCTTCTTTTACTAAAAATGTTCCTTTCCAGGTGCCGTCAAGTGGTTTGTAAACATTAGCTAAAGGTCGATCTATATTGCTAACCTTTGGTGCTTTAGTGATATTATCTATTTCAACTTGAGCAGAACAAGCATAGCTAATAATTGTGATTAATACTAAAATATATTTCATAATTAAGATCGTATTTGTTTTACAAAGTCATTAACGGTATTAATTCCTTTTTTTGTAATCTGTTTTATAAAAGCACTGCCTATAATAGCACCTTTAGTATGCTGAGTGGCTTGTGAAAAAGTATGATTATTCGAAATTCCAAAACCTACTATTAGAGGGCTATTAAGGTTCATATTTGCAACACGTTTAAAATAATCTGTTTGTGTAGTAGTAAATTCGTTTTTACCTCCAGTAACACTTGCCGAACTTACCATATATATAAACCCTTTAGAGATAGAGTCGATAAATTTTATACGACTTACAGGGGTTTGAGGGGTAATTAAAAAAATATTAATTAAGTCATATTGTTCAAAAGTTGATTTGTATTTTTCGTTGTAAACATCAACAGGAAGATCGGGGATAATTAATCCGTCGATACCTACAGCCTTACATTGCTTACAAAATGCTTCTACGCCAAACTGTAATATTGGGTTAAAATATCCCATAATAACTAAGGGGATATTTACAGTGTATCGAATATCTTTAAGTTGCTCAAAAAGTAATGTAGAGTTCATTCCGTTACGTAATGCTTGTGTAGAACTCGCTTGTATTGTGGGACCATCTGCTAGAGGATCGCTAAAAGGTAAACCTATTTCAACCATATCAACACCACTACTTTCTAGTGCTTTTAGTACAGACGTTGTATCGTTAAGCTTAGGATATCCTGCTGTAAAATATATAGATAAGAGTTTTTTGTTCTCTTGTAACTTGCTATTAATTCTATTCATAATGGTATATAAAGCACTATTGTATATTTAATTTGATAAAGCTTATAGATTAAAATGGTCGATATAAGTTGCTAAATCTTTATCGCCACGACCAGATAAGTTGATAACTACAATGTCGTTTGGGCTAAACGATTTGCGTTTAAAAACGGCTAAGGCGTGTGAGGTTTCAATGGCAGGAATAATTCCTTCTGTTTTTGATAATTCTAAACCTGCATCCATAGCTTCTTGGTCTGTTATAGCTATAAATTCGGCACGTTTTGTGGCGTATAAATTAGCGTGCATTGGTCCAACTCCAGGATAATCTAACCCTGCCGAAATGGAGTAAGGTTCGGTAATTTGTCCGTCGTTAGTTTGCATTAACAAGGTTTTACTTCCATGAATAATACCTTGTTTTCCTAAAATAGAGGTGGCAGCACTTTTTCCAGATTGGACACCTTTACCTGCAGCTTCAACAGCAATTAAATTTACTTCTGTATGATCTAAAAAATGATAAAAGGCTCCTGCGGCATTGCTTCCTCCTCCAACACAAGCAATAACATAGTCTGGAGTGTTTTTATGTTCTTTTTCTTGAAGTTGCCACGCAATTTCTTCTGAAACTATTGCTTGAAAACGTGCTACCATATCTGGATAAGGATGTGGCCCTACCACACTACCAATAATATAATGGGTATCTTCAGGGTTGTTAATCCAATCTCTTATAGCCTCATTGGTAGCATCTTTAAGAGTTTTACTCCCTGATGTTGCCGGAATTACAGTCGCTCCTAATAGTGCCATGCGTGCTACATTTGGAGCTTGTCTAGCAATATCTACCTCGCCCATATATATTACACATTGTAATCCCATTAATGCACAAACCGTAGCTGTTGCAACACCGTGTTGTCCTGCGCCTGTTTCTGCTATAATACGCGTTTTGTTTAGGCGTTTAGCCATAAGTATTTGACCAATTGTATTGTTTACTTTATGAGCGCCTGTATGATTTAAGTCTTCACGTTTTAGGTAAATTTTTGTGTTGTATTGTTTAGATAAACGCTTTGCAAAATATAATGGGGAGGGGCGACCTACATAATCTTTTAGGAGTGATTTAAATTCTTTTTGAAAAGAAGGTTCTGACATAATTTTCAGGTAGTTATCTTTCAACTCCTCAACATTGGGATATAGCATTTCTGGAATATATGCACCTCCAAACTCTCCGTAATATCCTTTATCATTAATATTATAACTCATAATGTGTTGTATTCTATATTTTATTTGGTGTTACTACGATTTAGTTACTACTTTAAAGCCAAACGCTTTTTAAATGTTGTTAATGCTGTTATACTTTTCCAGCCTGCTTTGGTTTCAAATTTACTATTAACATCTATAGCATAACAGTATTTTGCTTCTGGACTATTCATAAAATGTTGTAGTTGCTGAATTTCGTCGAGACCTATGCCTCCACTCAAAAAGTAAGGTGTTGTAAATGAATATTTTTTGAGAAGATTCCAATTAAATGTGTATCCGTTGCCGCCTGCATAGCTACCTTTAGTATCGAACAAAAAATAATCACAATTTTCTTGATAAGGTTCTAAAAGTGAAAAGTTAAAATCCTTGTGTATTGAAAAGGCTTTAATAAGTTCTAAAGCATTCGTTTTTTCTTTTGAAATTATCATTTTTTCTTGCTCATAAGCTTCTCGTAATTTTAAACAAAACTCTACCGATTCTTTACCATGTAGCTGTACAGCTTGTAATTGATATTGAATTATTTTCTCTATAATTTCGCTAATAGAAGCGTTGACAAAGACACCTGTTTTTTTTATGTTTGTAGGTAACGCTGTTAGAGTTGTATCTAAATATCGTGGGGATTTATCATAAAAAATTAATCCCAAATAATCGGGTTGTAGCGCTACAATCTCATCAATATTATCTTGGTATTTCATTCCGCAAATTTTCAACTTCATAGTTATAGTTTATTACGTTGAGTTTTATTGATCTCGGCTATGAATTGCGTTGTAGTTTCTTCTATAGTGTCGGTTTTCATAAAAGTTTCTCCTATTAAAAATCCTTGATAGCCATAAGTTTGTAATGTCTTGATTGTTTTGGTTTCAGAAATTCCGCTTTCAGAAACCTTTACAAAATCGTTAGGGATAAGTTGACTCAAATTTTTACTATTACTTATATCCACATTAAAGGTTTTTAAATTTCTATTATTAACGCCTATCATATCCAACGATGGCATTATGGATTTATGCAGTTCTTCTTCGTTATGAACTTCTAGGAGCACCTCTAAGCCTAAGCGTTTAGCAAATTCCGACAATTGTTTGATTTCGCTTTGTTTTAAAATGGCTGCAATAAGTAATACAACATCTGCCCCGTAGGCTTTAGCTTCTAAAATTTGATATTCGTCTATAATAAACTCTTTGCGTAATAAAGGTAGTGGGCTGCTAGCTCTAGCAATTAACAAATCGTCTAGAGACCCTCCAAAATATTTACTATCGGTTAGTATAGACATTCCAGATCCTCCTGCATTGTAGTAAGCTTTTGCAACGTCTTGAACGTTAAGATTTTGGTTTATTATTGATTTTGATGGAGATCTGCGTTTATGCTCGGCAATAATACCAGTGGTACTATTTTTTAAGGCTTTGGACAATGCTACTGTAGAACGACCAAACAGCACAGATTGCTCTAGTTGCGATGTGGGAATTAACGCTTTCTTTAGTGCAATTTCTTGATATTTATCAGCTACAATTTTATCTAAAATAGTCATAGGTATAGGTGTCAATAATAGGAACTGTTATACATTATTTACTCAATGCGATTAAGCGATTTAAACTGCGTTTTGCCATTCCAGAATGTAACGATTGTTTTGCTAGTTCAAACCCTTCTAGGTGGCTAATTTGTTTTGAAGTTGCAATGGCAAGTCCTGCATTTGCGCAAACAACATTGTTTTGTGCTTCTGTCCCCTTACCGCTAATGATATTTAGGAATATACTTGCAGCCTCCTTGACAGTATGTCCTCCAAAAATAGATTTTGGGCTAACTTGATTTACCTTTAGATCTGTAGGGTCTAAAACTGTTTCTGATTGGTTGGTAATTATTTTGGTACGCCCTGTAAGTGAAATTTCGTCATAGCCATCCAAAGCGTGTATAATAGTATAATTTTTATCTGTGTTTTGATATAAATAACCGTATAAGCGCAGTAACTCTAAATTAAAGACACCTACAATTTGATGTTTTGGAAATGAAGGATTTACCATAGGCCCTAGCATATTAAAAAATGTTTTTATGCCTAAAGCTCGTCGTATTGGCGCCACGTGTTTCATTGCAGGGTGAAATAACGGAGCGTGCAAAACACAAATCCCTGCTTCTGTAATGGCTTGTTTTAGCTTATCCTCATTGTTTGAAAATGCAATGCCTAAGTACTCCATAACATTAGAAGATCCACAAGCAGAGGATACTCCATAATTACCATGCTTACAAACATTAACGCCTGCGCCAGCAGTTACAAACGAGGCTAGTGTAGATATATTAAACGTATCTTTACCGTCACCTCCTGTACCACACAAATCGATAGCGTTAAATTCTTGTAAGTTTACAGAAATACAAAGTTGTAACAGTGCATCTCTAAAGCCTTTAAGCTCTTCTATGGTGATACTACGCATCATAAAAACGGTTAAAAACGAGGCAATTTGACTCTCATTATAATCTCCTTTAGAGATGCTTATTAGTACTTGCTCGGCTTCGTTACTAGAAATGCTTTCGTGGTTTATAAGTCTATTTAGTAGCTGTTTCATAATTAATTGTCTTTAAAAACAAAAAGAGGTTTGCGTATTAATCTTTAATCCAATTACTTAATATTTGTTTTCCTTGTGGTGTTAGCACAGATTCTGGATGGTATTGCACTGCTCTTACATCGTACTTTTTATGCCTTAGCGACATAACTTGCCCATGATCATCAAACGATGTTGCCTCGAGTACATCAGGCAAATTGCTGTTAACAACCCAAGAGTGGTAGCGTCCTACTTGCAATGTTTTGTCTAAGCCATTGTACAACGATTCGTTATTGACCGCAATAGTTATAGGGGTTGCTACGCCGTGATAAACCTCATCTAGGTTAATAAGTGTCGCTCCAAAAACTTCGGCAATGGCTTGTTGTCCTAGGCACACGCCTAAAATACTTTTGTTAGGTGCATAATGCTTTATAATATCTTTTAATAAACCTGCCTCGTTAGGAATCCCTGGTCCTGGCGATAGTAATATTTTGTTAAACGCATTAACTTCGTTTAGAGTTAACTTATCGTTTCGTTTTACGGTAACTTCACAATTCAAATCTTCTAGGTAATGTACGAGGTTATAGGTAAAACTGTCATAATTATCGATAACTAATATTTTCATAATTTTTAAATAGCTTTAGCTAAGTCTATAGCTTTTGTTAGTGCTCCTAATTTGTTGTACACTTCTTGCAATTCACTTTTTGGATTAGATTTGGAAACTATCCCTGCACCTGCTTGCCAGTGTAGTTTATGGTTTTTGCTTAAAAATGTTCTAATCATGATGGCGTGGTTAAAGTTGCCTTTAAAATCCATAAAACCAATAGCTCCGCCATAAAACCCACGATTTGTTTTTTCGTACTGTTCTATGAGTTGCATAGCTCTATGCTTTGGTGCTCCACTTAGAGTCCCTGCAGGAAACGTGTCTGCAACGACTTGTAGCGTAGGGACTTTACTATGTTTCCTGCCCGTAACTTTACTTACTAAATGGATGACATGCGAAAAGAACTGAACTTCCCGATAAGTATTTACAGTAACCTCGTTTGCATTGCGACTTAAGTCGTTTCTAGCTAAGTCTACTAACATAACGTGTTCTGCATTTTCTTTTTCGTCTGTGGCGAGTTGTTTTGCTAATTCGGCATCTTGCAGATCATTACCTGTGCGCTTAAATGTTCCTGCTATAGGATGAATTTCTGCTTGACCATCATTTACTATAAGCTGTGCTTCTGGAGAGCTACCAAATATCTTAAAATGGCCATAATCGAAATAAAATAAATACGGTGATGGATTGATACTGCGTAAGGCACGGTACACATTAAATTCGTCACCTTTAAACGCTTGCATAAACTTTTTGGATAAAACCAATTGAAACACATCGCCTCTAGCACAGTGTTTTTTTGCAAGTTCTACCTGCTTTTTATATTCATTATCTGTTAGGTTTGATGTTATTTCTCCATTGGTTACAAACTCGTAAGATGCAAACTGTTTTACTTTTATAAGTTCATAAATAGCATCTATATTAGATTGACACTCGTAGGAGTGTGAAAAAATATAAGCTTCATTTTTAAAATGATTTATAGCTATAATATTTTTGTAAACCGCATAATACACATCAGGTATTTTAATATCGTCTTGTTTTTTAGTAACAGTAACGTCTTCAAAATAACGTACAGCATCATAAGCCGTGTAGCCAAAAATACCGTTGTTAATAAACTTAAATGGGTTTGCGTCTACCTCAAACCGTTTTGTGAACAAGTGCAATTGCTGTACTACATCTTGGGGGTTTTGTATTGTGCTAAGTGTGCTGCTTTTGTCTGGGAAAGTTTGTTTAATGGTTTCGTTTTCTACCGTTATAGAAGCAATAGGGTTACAACAAATATAAGAAAACGTATTATCGCTAGCATGATAGTCGCTACTTTCTAGCAGAATACTATTAGGATATTTATCTCTTATTTTTAGGTAAATACTAACAGGAGTTATGGTATCCGACAGTATCTTTTTGTAATTTGTCTTTAAGTTAAATATTTTCATTTTCGATTTTTGATAAAAAAAAAGCTTGTCGTGAATGACAAGCCTTAGTATTTTGTTTTAACATACAATAAGAGTTAGTCCACGAATTTTGCTTTACGAGTACTGCACCACCATATTGTATTTAAGATTGTAACCATATTTTTATATTAATACAAATGTACGTATCAATTTTTAATTTTCAAATCATTTATTGCTTTTTAGCTTTTTTACTTCCTGCGTACATTTCATATTTAACTAAGCGTGCTTCGAGTTTGGCATTAAATACTTTTATTTTTCTAGAGGGTCGCAATCCAACGTGTTTTAGTGCTTCTAAGTTTGAAGTTACAAACCAAGCGTAGGTTCCTGGATAATTATGTTTTAGTGTAGAGCCAATGTTGCTGTAAAAATCTTTTACATCTAAGCTTTCTAGACGTTCACCATACGGAGGGTTAAAAACCATGTGTAACTGATTGTTACCTGCTTTTTGAGTTTTAAAAAAATCTTCGTGTTTTATTGTTATGAATTCCTCTAGGTGCGCATTTTTTACATTCTCTTTAGCTTTAGTTACGGCCGATGGCGATTTGTCGTACCCTATTATTTTATACTGAAAATCTCGTGTTTTTTTGAGCAGTGAGGCTTCTATAGTTTCGAAGAGTTCGACATCCCAATCCTTCCAACGCTCAAAAGCAAATTCCTTTCGCATTAAATTGGGAGGAATATTACAAGCAATCATTGCAGCTTCAATAAGTAGTGTGCCGCTACCACACATAGGGTCCATAAAATCGCTTTGTCCATCCCAATTAGAAAGCAGTAATAACCCTGCTGCAAGTACCTCATTAATAGGTGCTATATTAGTGGCTGTTTTGTAACCTCTTTTATGTAAAGATTCTCCAGAACTGTCTAAAGAAACGGTACATACCAGCCTGTCAATATGGATATTAATTTTTAAGTCAGGAAAACGCAAATCTACATTTGGGCGTTCGCCTTGGGTATCTCTAAAGCGATCTACAATCGCATCTTTTGTTTTTAAGGCTATATACTTAGAGTGGGTAAATTTATCGGAATGCACTGTGGCATCTACGGCTAGAGTTCCGTTTTTGTTTAAGTAATCTTCCCAAGCAATATTATAGATTTTATGATACAAATCTTGCTCATTATTAATTTTAAACGATGCAATGGGTTTTAGTATTTTTATTGCGGTACGCAAAGCCATATTGGCTTTATACATAAACCCTTTGTCTCCCGCAAAACTAACACTCCTAACTCCTAGCTTAATATCTTTAGCTCCAAGCTTGTATAGTTCATCTTTTAAAAGATCCTCAAAGCCAAATAAGGTTTTGGCCAACATTCTGAAATTATTATCCATTATCAACGTCCAATAAAACACAAAAATAATTTATTTTTGTGGCAAACACGGTTTTTAATAATTAAACTTAGTTTTCCTAACTAATTTAGTTTGGATTAAAAAAACAATGTTTTTTTTGAAAGTCCTATATATTTCGTCTTAATATGTTTTGAATACAGTAATTCATAAAAAAAATGACAGATAACAGTAAAAATTGGTTTGCTTCGTGGTTTGATACCCCTTATTATCATACATTATATAAAAATCGTAATGATGTTGAGGCGCAGGGTTTTATGGATGCGTTAACGAATTATCTTAATCTTTCTGATACCTGCGAAATTATGGATTTAGCTTGTGGTAAGGGGCGCCACTCTATTTACCTAAATAGTATTGGGTATCGTGTAACTGGGGTCGATTTATCGCCACAAAGTATCGCTTATGCAAAACAGTTTGAAAACGAACGTTTAACTTTTGAGGTGCATGATATGAGTTTGCCTTTTAACAAGACGTTTAATGCGGTTTTTAATTTGTTTACTAGTTTTGGGTATTTCGAGAATGATATAGACAACCTAAATACTATAAAAGCTATAAAAGCTAATTTAAGCCAAAATGGTGTAGGAGTTATTGATTTTATGAATATCGATAATGTTATTACCAACTTAGTTCCAGAAAATTCTAAAACGGTAGATGGCATTACTTTTAACCTAAAACGGTATATCGATAAAGGATATCTTGTAAAAGATATTTCATTTACTGCAGAAGGTAAAAATCACAATTACCAAGAACGTGTTAAGGCAATTACTATCGACGACTTTAAAACACTTTTCAAAAAAGCAGGCGTAACACTTATTGATGTCTTTGGGGATTACCAACTCAGCACATTTAATAAACAAACTTCAAAGCGATTGGTTTTAATTTTTATGTAGCATGAACAGGTATTTGCTTCCTATATATGCCGTTTTATTAGGCTATATCATTGTATGGATTGCCAAAAAGAAAACCATTAAATACATTAAGTTTTTACTGGCTTTTAGCGGAGCTTTTTTGTTGTCTATTACGGTTTTTGAGTTATTGCCAGAAGTGTACCATCATGTAGAGCATAAAACTACAGGACTCTTAATTATGTTTGGAATTTTAATACAAATATGCCTAGAGTTTTTGTCTAAAGGTGCAGAACACGGTCACTTACACATTCAAAAACAGAATAGTAATTTTCCTTGGTTACTATTTATTAGTTTGTGTATTCATTCCTTTCTAGAAGGCTTTCCTATACATCACAGCAACGATATGGTTTTTGGTATTGTTATTCATAAAATTCCTATTGCTATTTTGATAACGACTTATTTATTACAGTCTGGTTTTAAAAAACTGCAAGTTATTGTTTTTTTAAGCTTATTTGCTATCATGACTCCTCTAGGTGCTATATTGTCGCACAATAGCTCATTGTTAAATCATTATTTGAATTATACAAACGCTATTGTAATTGGCATCTTTTTGCACATCTCTACCACAATTTTATTTGAAAGCAGTGAAGGTCATAAATTTAATTTAGCTAAAGTCCTTATTATCTGTTTAGCTATTATCTGTGCTTATATTATGTAATAGTTCAGTATTTAGTTTGTTTTCCATGGGGAAACTATTTTTGTTTAAATTAAAAAATAAGAGTAATTCTATTTACTTTTATAAACTCTAATTTAAAATGTGATACAGAGACACAAAAACAATTATAATGAATAATACAACGAAACATAAAGCTTTAAAAATAAGTTTAATTGCTGTTGCGATATTACTTATAGGTGTAAGCGCTTATACTTACAGATTATACAATAATGCTAAAGAAACTAAAAAAGAACTGATACAAGAAAAACAACTTGTACTTAACGACTTGAATGAAATGGCGGTACAATATGATACTGCTATTGGAGACAACGAACTTGCTAATTCAAAATTACTAGAAGCCAAGCAGCGTATAGAAAGTTTAGTAGAATCCTTAGAAACATCGGAAGGAACTATAAAAAACCTAAGAGTTTATCGAAGTAAGTTTTCGGTATTAGAAAAAGAAATGCAGGTATTACTTACAGAAAATAAAACTTTAAAGGCAGAAAATTCGTCACTATCAACATCTCTCAATACTACTCGTACAGAACTTAATGAGCGCTTAGTGTTTACCGACTCGTTACTAACGCAAAATGTAGAATTGGCAGAGCTTGTTAATAACGCTTCAGTGCTATCCACAAATGCTTTAAAAGGATTTGGTGTTATTGTTCGAAGTTCAGGCAAATTAACCCCAACAGAAAAGGCTAGGCGTGTAGATAAAATTAGAGTTTGCTACACTGTTATTAAAAATAGCTTAGTCGAAGCAGGCGATAAAGAATTTTATCTGCAAGTATTGGCTCCAGATAATACTGTTTTGGGATTAAAAAAACAAGTTAAGTTTGCCGATCAGACTATAAGTTATAGCTTAGTTAGTAAATTTAATTATGAAAATAACAATCTTAATATTTGTGAGTTTCTAGATTTGGAAAACAACGAAAAGTTTAAAAAAGGAAGCTATAAAGTCACTTTATTTGATAAAGATAAGCTAGTATCTTCGACAGAGTTTAGCCTAAAATAAAGTTGACCTCTTGGCACTTAGTTAGTACTTTGCATTTTTTAGAAAAAATGAATCTTTAAAATACTCTAAATAAACTTAAAAAGCATAAACTTTATACATTCTTATTTTCATAGCGTTCTGCAGTAAGTTCGGCAATTTTACAAATAGTTGCTGTTGCTTTTTGCATACTCTCCACAGGAACATATTCGTATGGCCCATGAAAATTATGACCTCCAGCAAATATATTGGGGCAGGGGAGTCCCATAAAACTTAATTGCGACCCATCGGTTCCACCTCTAATTGCTTTTATTATGGGTTTTATATTTAGTGCTTGCATAGCCTGCTCAGCAATTTCTATAATGTGCATTTGTGTTTGCACTTTCTCTTTCATATTGTAGTATTGATCTGTAATGTTTATTTCAATAATGGGAGCCTTGTGTTTTGTGTTTATTTGGTTGGCTATGTTTTGTATTTGTTTTTTTCTGGCTTCAAATTTATCTTTATCGTGATCGCGTATAATATACTGTAAGGTAGTCAGCGCAACATTCCCCTTGATATCGTGCAAATGAAAAAAACCTTCGTAGCCTTCGGTGCGCTCTGGAACTTCTTGTTTTGGAAGTTTTTTAATAAATGTAGCGGCATAATGCATAGCATTTATCATTTTTCCTTTGGCATAGCCAGGATGTACTATTTTTCCTTTTATGTTTACTTCTGCCTTAGCAGCATTAAAGTTTTCGTACTCTAGTTCTCCTATTTGACTTCCATCCATAGTATAAGCCCATTCTGCTCCAAATGACTTAACGTCAAATTTATGTGCACCACGTCCTATTTCTTCATCTGGGGTAAAAGCAATTTTAATTGTACCATGTTTAATTTTTGGGTGTGCTATTAAATACTCCATAGCGCTTACTATTTCGCAAATTCCTGCTTTATCGTCTGCGCCTAACAAGGTTGTTCCATCTGTAGTAATTAAGGTTTGACCTTTATAGAGGCGTAAATCTTCAAAATAATCTGGCGATAATACTATATTGTTAGCTTTGTTTAGAACAATAGATTTTCCGTTGTAATGTTCTATTATTTGTGGATTAACATTAGCTCCCGTAAAGTCTGGTGAGGTGTCCATATGCGCTATAAACCCAATAGTGGGAACCTTGTGAGCAACATTGCTAGGTAAAGTTGCTGTAATATAAGCATTTTGGTCTACCTTAACCTCGTGCATTCCAATAGCTTTTAGCTCAACAACTAGCTTATTTGCTAAATCCCATTGGCGTTTACTACTTGGCGTAGTGCTGCTATTTGGATCACTTTCTGTATTAATCTTAACATAACTAATAAAGCGGTTTATAATATGAGTTTTATCTATCATTTTTAGTTGTATTTATCTCAAAAATAACGAACATAATAAGATAGTACAAGTCCTGTTTAACTTTCTTTTTTTATGTGTGTATTTGCGCTACTTTTGTCATTCAATTTTTTAAAATAGAAGCGCTATTATGTACAAATTATTAATTCGTCCGTTACTTTTTTGTTTCGACCCCGAAAAAGTACATTACTTTACATTTGCATTAATACGCTTAACTTCAAAAATTCCTTTTGTAACAAGGCTATATAAAGTATTGTATGAGGTAAACGATAAGCGCTTAGAACGTACTGTTTTTGGACTAAAATTTAAAAACCCAGTAGGTCTTGCTGCGGGTTTTGATAAGGACGCAAAATTGTATAATGAACTTAGTCATTTTGGCTTTGGCTTTATAGAAATTGGAACCTTAACTCCTAAACCCCAAGAAGGAAACCCTAAAAAACGTCTTTTTAGGTTAACAGCAGACCAAGGTATTATTAATAGAATGGGATTTAACAATGCGGGGGTTATGGATGCTATTAAGAGGCTAAAGAAAAATAAAAGCGTTTTAATAGGTGGTAATATTGGTAAAAATAAAATAACCTCTAACCAAGATGCTGTAGAGGATTATAAAATTTGCTTTGAAGCTTTGTTTCATTATGTCGATTACTTTGTGGTTAATGTTAGTTCTCCTAACACCCCCAACTTAAGGGCATTGCAAGACAAAAAACCTTTAACTTTATTGCTGCAAACATTAAAAAAAATGAACGAGGCAAAGTATGATTTATCTACCGAAATGCCCAAAAAACCTATTTTACTAAAAATAGCACCAGACTTAACAGACGATCAGTTACTAGATATTATAGACATTGTAACCACAACAAAAATCGATGGTGTTATAGCAACAAACACAACCGTCTCTAGACAAAACTTAATTTCTAAAAACAAACAAGAATTAGGAGGACTAAGTGGTAAACCTTTAACACAACGCTCTACGGAAGTCATTCGGTTTTTATCTCATAAAAGTAATAAAGCATTCCCTATTATAGGGGTAGGAGGTATCCATACTGCTCAAGATGCCCTAGATAAGTTAGATGCTGGAGCAGACTTGATACAGCTTTATACGGGATTTATTTATGAAGGGCCAAAACTTATTAAATCTATTAATAAAGCACTTCTCAAAACTTAATTTTTATTGAATTACGACAATTTAATTTCTTTTGTTATCGCAACATTATTGTTAGCAATCTCGCCTGGGCCAGACAATATTTATGTTCTTGTACAAAGTGTTACTAACGGTAAAAAATTTGGAATTGCTGCAGTAATAGGACTCATTTTTGGGTGCTTGGTACATACGACTTTAGTTGCCTTTGGAATTTCTGCAGTTATAAAACAGAATTACACTCTTTTTTTTACCATTAAGTTTTTTGGTGCATTGTACCTTATGTATTTGGCGTACAAAGTTGCTAAAAACAAAACTGAAATCAACTTTATGAAAACGGTACCTAAAAAAACAATGTTTAAGTTGATTAAGCAAGGGTTTGTTATGAATGTACTAAACCCAAAAGTAACTTTGTTTTTTTTAGCTTTTTTCCCAAGTTTTCTTTTTAGTGATACGTTAAGTACATTAAGCCAATTTTATATTTTAGGGAGCTTATTTATGCTAACGTCTTTTAGTGTTTTTGCTACTATAGCAATTGTGTCTGGACGTATTTTTAAGCATTTAAAAGGTAATACTACCGCTGGCTTAGTTTTAAAGTATCTACAAATTATTGTGTTTGTAGGTATTGCTATTTTTATTTTGATTTAAATGCCTTAGTCTAAAAGTTGAACTTAAAAAAAGAAAATTAAAGAAAATTTATGGGATATTTAGTCGCAGTAAATTTTATTGTCTTTTTTAATTTTTACTTAGCATCCTTTCTTTTCGTCTTTTTTCTCTTTCTTTTTTTCTTAAATATCTATTGTGTGCAGTCGTTGTTTTAGTATCGGCAATTCCAGTAAGATCGACATTATAGCCAAGCTGTTTTAGTTTTTCTTGATATTTCAGCATTTTTATTTTGGTTTGTGCTATTTCCAGTAAATCTTTGGCTGTTTTTTTTCTATTTTTATTTTTGTTTATTGTGTCGCAACTAACTTCTTTCCAATCATATTTTTCATAAAAATCAAAGCATCTTTGGTAACACTTTCCGGCTTTTGGATTTGATGGACCTCTATGGTTTTGAGCTTGTAGTAAGTTTGCAAAATTTAATAGTATAATTACAGATACTAAAGTTTTCATTAAATTAAAGTTTTGGTTGGTTAAATCGTTGCAAGATATTAAAATCACTGCAATAAAAAAAGCAAGGAAACAAAACACATCTGTTTTACTTCCCTGCTTTAATAATGTAAAGTCTGTAAAAAACTGTACTATATTACTATTAGTTTATTTTTTCTTTTTTTCGTTCAATATTTGATATCTCATTCTTAAGCTATCCAATTTCAATTCTGCTAATTGAATTTCTTTAGCATACAGTATAATTTTATCAAACTGTCTAGAATAAGCAGAGTCTACCTTATCGTTATAATGCGTTTCGTTTAACCTATACAAAGACGTTTTTAGGAAATTTAACGAATTAGATTTTTTCGCAATATTACTTAAACTTGTTGTTAAGTTTTTAGTAAGAATTGCTGTAGCCTTAATTGTTGAAGAGTCGATCTCTCCTCTTTTAAAGTTAGATAAAACACTAGATACAATTTTTTCTACATAAGTAATTGCAGGATCTGGCTGCTCTTCTGCCAAAAATTTTACTCTCGAAGAGTCTTTGTAAATAGTATTTACGGCACTTCTTTTGGTTGCATCAAAAAATAAAGTTCCATATGATGAAAGTTGTTTACTTCCGCCAGCTATAATCTTATTAGGAATGTAACCAACAGAGGTATCTTGGCTTATTGCTGTTGTCCCTTTGGGGAAACGAGTTGTTGCGCAAGAAGCTAAAAACAATATTGAAGTATATAGCAGTACTTGTCTTGAAAATTTCATAATCATTTTGTTTAATGTGGTAATATTACTGCAAATTTAAGTAATAAGTAATTACATTTCATAAAAATATCAATATTATATGATAGTAAAACGATTATAATTGAATTCAACCTTATTTTTTGCAAAAAAATGTATTTCATCGATTATTTTTGTTTTTTATAGATTTTTTTGTATATTTGTCTTGTTATTGATAATCTTAAAAAATAAGAAACATGAAAAAATTAGTATTATGTGGTGCATTATTAGTTGCATCTTTGGTTAGCGCACAGGATTTATTTATTGTTCAGTCTGGAGAACTTTATGGCATATTAAACAGTGATGGTGTTGAAGTGGTACAGCCTAAATATCATTCAATATCCGATTTTGGAGAAGTAAAACCTGATTGGGCTAGAGTTGAACTAGACGGTAAATTTGGTTTTATAAACAAACAAGGCGATCAAGTTGTAGAAATTAAATATGATAAATTGGGGTATTTTGGTGAATATCAAGATAATTTACTAAAAATAGAGCTTAAAGATAAAGTTGGTTTTATAGACAAAACAGGAAGAGTAATTGTGCAACCAGTGTATGATAATATTGATTTGTACGGAAATTATCATAAAGATTGGGCATTAATTAAGCTTAACAATCTCCTAGGATTTATAGATACTTCTGGAAAAATAGTAATGCAGCCTGTGTACGAGTCTATAGATAAATTTGATAAAATTAAAAAAGGTTGGGCTTTAGTAGAACATAATGGCAAATTTGGATTTATATCAAGAGAAGGAAGGGTTGTTGTAAAACCAATATACTCTAGTATCAATAATTTTAACGAATATAGAAAAGGCTGGGCTAAGGTTAGCTTAGAAAATAATAAATATGGCTTTATAAATACAGAAGGAAAAGAGGTTGTATCGCCTAAGTACGATAATGTTGAGTTATTTAGAAAAAAAAGTAAAACAGTAATTGCTAATATTGATTAAGCTAATATTTAGTGGTTTTTTTAGTTCGTATAATGGCTTTGAAATGTTTCTAATTTCAAAGCCATTATACTTTTTAATAAATACCAATATCACTCAAAATAAGCTATGTAATTCATTTCTATCGCGTTTATATATCAACATAATAAGCAAAGCTTAGTAAGGTGATTGTTATTATAATGAGGTATTTCATAGTTTTCTTAAAAAAAAGCACAAAAAAGACTTGTCTTTTTTGTGCTTAGCTATGTCATTGTTTTATAAACAAAAAATCTTGTTCCGGAATACTTGTTGTAAAATAAGCAGGTGGGTTTTCGGGGTCGTATGTTGCTACGCCACCTTTGGACACGCTGCCTTGTAAGGCAGGTTTGCCGTTAACAGTAATACGTCTTAAGATGATCCCTCCACTAAGATTTCTAGAGCGCTCTGCTAAAATTAAATCGACACGTCTGTTTTGTGGAGAGCAATCTGGACAAAGAGGCTTCCAATTACTTTTTAATAATATAGGAGTACGGATCGCACTAATTAGTGCAGGATTGCTAAAGGTGTTAACAAGATCATTGCCATTTACAGTATATTGATACTCACCCTCTAGAGTATCGTAAAAAAAATAACCAGAATTTTTTTTCACTATCTTTTCTAATACAATTTTAAAATACACACCTGCATTATTGTACACCCAAGTTCCTTCAAATTGATCCAAAAAGTTATTGATGTCTTTGTAATAACCTGAGTTCGATTAATAATTAGGCAGATTTTTATTGGAAAAAAGGCAGATTTTTAGTAAATTAAGGCATTGAAATTCAATTTATTAATCTAAAAAACTGCCTATGTATTGTTACTCTAAAATTACGAACTTATTTTGTGTTATCGATGAATTTTGTAAAGAATATGACCAAATTGTAGACAAAGCTCTGCTGGGTA
>CALLUG010000001.1 GCA_938011315.1 uncultured Flavobacteriaceae bacterium | reverse complement strand
CTTCTCTTTTAATAAACACTTCAACATTTAAGGTGTTAAAAACTTCTAATCGTTGAACTGTACTATGCTCAATATTCATTATAACGTGCTTGTATATGAAAAGTAGCGGATTTTAGGGCACTAACTTTTCGGTTTATAACTGACTTTAAATATTAGTACAAATACAATCAGGGTTGACATACTCTATTTGTAATGGGGCTTCCCCAACATTTTTCAAAATTGAAGATAGCCTCGACAGACTCTCCTTCAATTACTGTTTCTATGTCAGTAACCCTACTATCAAATTTTATTTTACCTGTACCTTCTGTCGTATTGTTTATCGTTTCTTTTTTTTCATTAGATGAAACGTTTAACTTTGTAACTTTTTGATAAGCAAATGATATCACAGTTATTAAAAATGTTATAATTATATTTTTCATGATAAGCATAGTTTTTTAGAGATTTAATTTAAAAGAATAACTTTTCATTTTTATATCATCTTCTATTATTATATCAGAATAAAAAGTATTCCCGATATTACCAATAACCTTAAATCCTTTAGGCACTTCTATATCTGCAATCAATTCTACCCCCTTATAAATTTGTAATCCTTCGAATTTTTCTGAACCACTTTTTTTATAACTTCTAAAAAGTAAATCATATTCATCTATATATTCTAAATAACTAAACCAACCTTTATTTGGTTTACTTTCAAATAATGCTTTTCTAACCTCATTAAGGTCAAAATTTAAAACTTTGTAATAATCGGTATCCATTTTTAAACCATTGTTTCCAAATGAAAATAATGGTTTAAAATCTTTATCATAAACATAAATTAATGAATCAATTTCATGAGAAATATAAAATTTATCATTCTTGTCAATATCATATGAAAAATATGCGTGTTGACCTACGTACTTATGTTTTAGATATTCTTTTGATCTCCTACCGAAGATTTTTTCTACTTTTCCGCTTTTTAAACTTAACTTGGCGAGGATTCTACCTTCATCATAATATCTAGAGTTTATAAAACCATTAAATCTTTCATTTTCTCCGTAGATAGGAATGTAAATGTTATCATTACTGTCATTTCTTAATTTTAGATGTTCGTAATCTAGGGTATATAAGGCAAATTCACTAGCATCAGGAACAGGTTGCCTTCTTACTTTTTCAGCATCTTGATTACCTTTCCAGCCCATTATAAAACTAGCTTTTCTCTCCAAATTAGGTTTGTGTATGTGAACATCAAAAGAAGACCCTAGAAATAACCTTTCACCTGTGTTTAAACTAACAAAACCATCTATAGATGATGTGTTTATTTCTTTTGGACCTTTACCTTGACCCATTCTTCTTGATTTTAATTGTCCTTTACTATTAAATGAAAAAACCCATCCATATTGATTGTCTATAAAATGCAATGAATCATTTTTAACTTCTAAGTAACCAGAAAGAGAGGATTCTAATTCAAGATAATTCAAAGTGTCTAATTTTATTGAATTAAGCTTTATATTTTTAGATGTCAAATTTTTAAATGTGTAATCAGTATTCTTCTTCTTTGAACATGAAAAAACAGTGATTAAGAATATAGAAGTGATTTTAATTAAGTACTTCATTTAGATTATCTTAGTTATTAAAATTGATTAGTAATAATTTTATTTTAAAAGACACTTAAATAAATGTTATTTAGGTGTCTTAATTAACATTAAGCAATTAGAATCGTAATTACATTTGTAAATAATTTTTTCTCCACCACTTATAGAATCCAAAGCCTTTAGGCTCTGACCTTGAGTTTGACTAATATTAAAGCTTAATGAGCCAGTTAATAAAATTCAATACGATTTTTGCAAACAAACTAAAACTAGCAATACATTATATATAACGCTGGCATTTAGACTTTTATTTACAGTTATTGTATTCTTTAATAATCTCAAATAGTTCACTGGATTTGTATTCTCGATTATTTATTTTTCTTACTAATGATCCGCAACTAGAGAAATATCTATTTTGTTTGTGCAGCAAACGATTATTAATACAAATAATCTTTTTAAATTTTGTTTCATGTTGTGAGTTTGAGAAGTTTTTTTAGTTTTTTGCCAACAAATATAATTCAAAATAATTTGGTTTTATCTTACCTTTGCAAGGATGACATCAATTCCTAAAGTAGAAGCTGGCGATTTTTATTTAACCCCAGAGGGTTACCGTTGTTTTACAGAACAATACCACTTAAAAAGAGGATACTGTTGCCAAAGTGGTTGCAGACACTGCCCCTATGGTTATGATAAAAACACAAATACGGTAAAAAAAACATAAATCGTTGTTTTACTGAATGTTTCGCTTTTGAAGCAAATAGTTATTGGTATAATTATTGCTATATGTATTACACTTAATTAAAGCAATATCTTAGAGTATGATAAAAATGTGCTCACTCCTATTTGTTAAATTATAAATACAATATGCTATGAAAAAATATTTAAAATCACTGTCCTTAGTCTTACTATTATCTACAATTATATCTTGCTCTTCTGTAAGAGTCGCTGCAGATTATGATAAAAATGCAAATTTTGAAAACTATAAAACCTTTGCTTTTTTTAAAACAGGTATCGACAATGCTAAGATTAGTGACTTAGACAAGCGTAGAATACTTCGCGCCATTGAGTCCGAATTAATCGCTAAAGGCTTTACTAAGTCTAGTAATCCAGATGTGTTGGTGAGCATTTTTACTAAATCCAGAGAGCGTGTTAATGTGTATAATAATACTTTTGGTGGTTTTGGTGGTTTTGGTTTTGGAGGCTTTGGCTTTGGTGGTGGTTTTGGCTACCCTTATTATGGTGGTGGTTTTGGCAACTCAGTGTCTACATCTACAGAAGGGGAACTGTATATTGACCTCATTGATGCAAACAAAAAGGAACTAGTATGGCAGGGCTTTGGCACGGGTTACTTGGCTAAAAGTGTAGACAAAAAAGAAGCTCGTATTAAAGAATTTGTTTCTAAAATTATTGACAGTTATCCCCCTAGTAATTTAGTTACAGAGTAATAAAGTTCATTATGAATTAGCTTAGTAAATTATCGTTTATATTTGTGGCATATTTAAAAAAACACAAATATGAAACGGCATATTTTATTATGGACTTTAGTATTAGCAACAACGAATTGCATTAAGGCACAAGGTGTGGATCTAGGGATTAAAGCAGGAGCAAATTTTGCGGACATCTCTGATATAGATAATGCTTCCAACCGAACAGCTATTGTTTTGGGTGGATTTGTAGGCGTAAAGTTTAACGATAAATGGGCTATCCAAATAGATGCACTATACTCACAACAGGGTGCGGATTTTGAATTTTCCGACATCGAAATTGATTATATTAATTTGCCCGTAATTATAAAATACTATCTTTTTTCGGGTTTACATCTCCAGCTTGGTCCTCAGTTTGGGATTCTTGTCGATGATAATATTTCATCATCCTTAGGAAATGCTTTTTCTAATAATGAGTTTGATTTTTCTGGTGTTGTAGGTGTTGGCTATGATCTTCCTTTTGGTTTTCGGTTAGAAGGGCGTTACAATTTTGGACTAACAGATATTGTAGATAGCGATATTGGAAACGCTACAGACTCTGGCAGAAATACCATAATTACCCTATCGGTTGGGTATTCATTTTTATAAATTAAACCCGTTGTTATTTAAAACGAGCTATAACTAATTTGGAATATAGTGTGTTGAGATGACATAGAAAACCTAAACATAGCCTTAGTTACGTTTCGATTTTATAGTGATGTATAGATGTAATAGAAATGAATGATATAACTTATTTTGAATAATAATTGGTATTAATACCTAAAAATCCCAATGGCTATAGCTAGATGATTTTTCTAGTCTATCCTCTATAACATCATCTAATTTAGGAAAGAAATCGATCCCTGTAAGTTGTTCTATACTATCGGCAGAAACAACAAAGCTTGATAAGGGTTTTTTTGAATTTTCATGTTTCAATAAAAAAGCTATCATTTTTGGGTTTCCACTGTTATAGTCTAAAAGTATTTTATAAAAATAGTTAGGTACCGCCACATTTTCTGTGCCTATTGTTTTTAAGTTTTCAGTAAGTACACCTCCTGTAACTACAAATACACCATCGTATTTTTTAGCCCAGTATCTTGTTTTTTGTTCTAAGCTATTCCAAATTCCTGAATTAAAGCTATGCTTTTGTGGACTTATATTACTGGTTAAAAAAGTTTCGTCGTAAGCGTCTTTAGTATAGCGTCTGTCTGCTGCAGGACATAGATGTCCCCTGTCGTAACCAGAGTTTTTATAATTTTTCCAATGTGCTGCTTTTGTTCTAATGGCATTATCAATTTCAAAATAAGGCCGCTTAAAGCTTTTGTTAACTAAGTGTGTTTTTTTTAGTTCGTAGGCAACCCATTCTGCTTGTTCAAAAGTTTCATTGTAAGACAACGAGTAAGATTCGTGATGTACAACTTGCTTTGTTGTACTAGAAGGCAAAAAATAAGTATTGGTATTCGTCTTGGCACTACTGCCTTCTTGTACAGATTGGTTTTTAGGAATTTGATCTAAATAAAAATTGTAAGCATAAACACCAATAAGTAGTGTTAGGGCTATAATGGTATATGTGTAATTCTTGTTTTTCATATCCTAATGTTTAACATCTAGGGCATCTCGTAAGGTATTCCCTATTAGCATAAACGCCATAACCAAACTCATTATGCACAAGCCTGGGATTAATGCTAAGTAGGGCTTTCCTAAAACAATATAGTTGTAATGATCTTTTATCATTGCTCCCCAGCTTG
Source organism: uncultured Flavobacteriaceae bacterium (assembly GCA_938011315.1). Classification (GTDB taxonomy): domain Bacteria; phylum Bacteroidota; class Bacteroidia; order Flavobacteriales; family Flavobacteriaceae; genus AU392. Next base: position 107,016 of record CALLUG010000001.1, on the reverse strand, counting down.
TCATGGGGGGTTGTGCTCCAATGCCCAAAAAACTCAATCCACTCTCAATTAAAATAGCTGCCGCAAAGTTAGCTGCTGAAATTACAATTATTGGTGCCATTATATTTGGGAGTATATGTTTTGTGATAATCCTAAAATCTGTAAAACCTAAAGCTTTTGCAGCTGTTACATACTGTAGTTCTTTGGTGCTGATAATTTGCCCTCTAACCACTCTTGCCACCTCAACCCACATCGTTAATCCTACAGCAATAAACACTTGCCAAAAACCTTTGCCTAATGCTAATGTAATGGCTATTACTAATAGTAGTGTGGGGATTGCCCATGTTATATTAATAAACCACATAATTACAGCATCTATTTTGTCTCCATAATATCCTGCAAGGCAACCCAAAAAAATCCCTATAATTAATGATATAAAAACGGCTACAAAGCCAATAAAAAAGGATATTCTTGCTCCTACGAGCACACGGCTAAGTAAATCCCGCCCATATTTGTCTGTACCAAAAACAAATTGTTTTTCTGTAATATAGTGATTAACCCCTTTAGGAAAGGACGAGAGAGGAATTGTTTTTTTTAGTCCAATTAATCCGTCCGAACTATAGGTGGTGTACGTTAAGTTATCTTTTTCTACGGCATAACTAGATATGGGGATTTCGGTGTCGTTATTGTTTTTTCCAAAAAATAGCTTTTCCAAAATATGCTGAGGCAAATTTTGCTGAGACGGGAGGTTTAAAATTGTAACCTTAAAGCCTGGAGGTTTAGAATGTATCGACAAGTGCATTTGATTTGCATTTTTAGAATTGTCTGGAGCAATGGCGTAGGTAAATATAGAAATGAGGCCTACAGCAATAATAAACCAAAAACTTAAAACGCCCCAAAAACTTTTTTTAAATTTTTGGAGCGCTAATTGATATAATGAGTTGTTTTGGTTACCCATTACAATGCATTAATCTTTTAATCTTGCCACTTTTTTAATATTATACGATGTTTTTAAATCGTATAGTACATTTAAAGCTTCTTCTACATAAACATCTTTACTTAAGCTTTGGTGCCAACGTTTTCTTTTTTCTTTTAAAATCGTGTCTGTTTTAGTTAGTGCAGTTTCGTAGGGCAACGACTTAAAACTCAAGTTTGTTTGGTAGTTTATAATTTTATTGAACTTCTCAGATTCCTTTTCATTTTTAGTTAAGTTGTTTTTATACTGCTCGTAGTTAAGAGAAAACGTGTTTTTATCTCTAATTTTCTTTATCCATTTTGCATTTTCGTCTATTAGTTGCAATTGCTCACTTTTTTGCATCCTTTGAGTGCTTGCTTTTATCGTGGCATCGTAATCAAAATAATTATCCCATTTTTTGTATGAAGCTGGTGTAATTTCATCCCACGGCAAAGGATTATCTTGATCTTTTTCGCCTATATCTATATAAGTAAAACGATCTGGAACAACAACATCACTCTTAACGCCTTCTAACTGTGTAGACCCTCCATTAATTCTGTAATACTTTTGGGTCGTGTATTTGAACCCTCCCATATCTCCATTTTTATTTTTTTTAACCAATCGGTTTAAGTCAATATACTGTTGTACGGTGCCTTTACCATAGGTTTGTTTACTTCCTATAATAATAGCTCGTTTGTAATCTTGCATAGCAGCTGCTAAAATTTCGGAAGCTGATGCCGATAATTCATTGACCAAAATAACGAGTGGTCCATCCCATATTATGGATTTGTCCTTGTCACTAATAACTTGTTTTGGTTCGTCTGTAGCACGAACTTGAACTACAGGGCCATCTTCTATAAATAAGCCAGCCATATCTACAACTGTTTTTAAAGACCCTCCTCCGTTATTTCTAAGATCCAAGACAAGTCCCTCCATACCTTGTTCTTTTAAACGAGTAATTTCTTTTTTAACATCTGCTGCGGCATTACGCTTATCATAATCTTTAAAATCGGCATAAAACCCAGGAAGGTTAATGACACCAAATTTGTTATTATTTTTTTCTACTATAGACGTTTTTGCATAGGTTTCTTCTTGTTCTACAATGTCTCTTGTAATGGTCAAGTCTTTAATAGAACCGTCTGTTTTCTTTAGTGTCAAAGTTACTTTAGTTCCTTTAGGACCTTTTATGAGCTTTATAGCGTCATCAAGTCGCATCCCTACAACACTAACTGCCTCATCTTCGTCTTCTTGCCTTACTTTTAAAATAATATCGCCAACTTGAAGTTTATTTTGTCGCCACGCAGGACCTCCGGAAACTAAAGAAACTATAGATATTTTATCAATCCTTTTTTGAAGTTGTGCACCTATACCTTCTAGCTGACCCGACATTTGGAAATCAAAACGATCTCTGTCTGTGGGCGCTAAGTATGCTGTATGCGGATCAAACTCTTCAACAACGGTGTTAATATATACTGAAAACCAGTCTTCACGGCGTCTTTCATTAATAAAAGAAAACAGCTCATTCATTGAAGTTAAGGTTTGTTTTCTAGCTTTTTGCTCTATATCCTGTAACGATTTTTTTTCTGCACTTTTAGCTGTGCCTTCGCCACTTAATGCTGTATTGAATGTTTCTTCTTGGTCTTTTAGTATATCGTGGTAGTTAGAAATTGTAGAAAATTTTAATTGCTGCCTCCAACGTTCCTTTAAGTTCTTTTTTGAGCTTACGTATTGCAAGCTTTCAAGGTCAGAATTGTATGTTTCCTTTTTCTTAAAGTTAAAGGGGCTACTTAATATTTCTTCGTAAAATGATTTAGATTCACTTTGTCGCTTTAATAATCGTTTATGAACTAAATTAAAAAATGTAACATCGTAACTTTTTAGTTGGTCATCAATTTGTGTTTTGTATTTATCAAATTCTTTAATATCCGATTTTAAAAAATATCTTTTAAAAGGGTCGATTTGTTTTAAAAAATCATCATAAACATTTTTAGAAAAACTATCATCTATCGCTTTAGGACTAAAATGACCTTCTTCAACAACATAAGTTAGTAGCTGTATTAAAAGCTTGTCTCTGTCATTGTCGCCGTCAATTTTTTTTGCTGTAAAACTACAAGATGCAAATGCCAAAAGTAAAACGAGTAGTAAAAAATTGTAATTCCTTTTCATTAGTGTCATATATTTTAAATCAATGCAATTGTTTTATAAATTTAAAGATATTACTTTAAATTCAATCCTCTAAAATAATGAAAAAACTACGCCAAGCTTTATTTTGTGCTATTAATTTTTTGTTAAATGCATTAAAGTAAAAAATTGACTTGTAATTTACTTACTTTTGTTAAAATAAACAGACGTTAATTATGCAAGACAAACCTTTAATATTAGTTACAAATGACGATGGTATAACCGCTCCAGGCATTCGTACACTCATTAAGGTTATGCTTAAAATTGGCGATGTCGTAGTAGTTGCGCCAGATAGTCCACAAAGCGGTATGGGACATGCCATTACCGTTAGTGACACCTTATATTGTAAGCAAGAGCATATTGATAAGGGACCACAAAAAGAATACAGTACTTCTGGGACTCCAGCAGACTGTGTGAAGCTCGCCATACATGAGCTACTAGATAGAAAACCAGATTTATGTGTTTCTGGCATTAATCATGGCTCCAACGCATCAATAAATGTTATTTATTCTGGCACAATGAGTGCTGCTATTGAAGCTGGTATTGAAGGCATTCCTGCTATAGGGTTTTCCTTTTGTGATTTTGCCTGGGATATTGATTTTGAAAAATTAGAAACTCATATTGAAACAATTACAAGACAAGCCTTAAAACACACAATGCCAAAAGGCGTGGTTTTTAATGTAAATTTTCCTAAAACAGAAACTCATTTTAAAGGCATAAAAGTTTGTAGGCAGGCAAAAGGAAATTGGATTGAAAAATTTGATAAGCGTAAAAGCCCTTATGGGCGTGAGTACTACTGGTTAGCGGGGGAGTTTACAAACCTAGATACAGGCAAAGATACCGATGAATGGGCCTTAGCCAATGGCTATATTTCTATAGTTCCTACTCAATTTGATCTAACAGCTCATTATTATATCGAACAATTAAATTCGTGGAACTTAAATGCATAAAAAACAACTGCTTATTGGGTTTCTAGTGGGACTAATAGCAAATGCTGCTGGATTCATTAGTGTTATACTACTATTTGGTGGCAACCACAAACAGGATAATTTTTTAGACGTGGTTAATGCGGCTATTTCTGAAGGATTTATAGGAAAATTAGTTAGCCTAGGTGCTATACTGAATGTAATTGTTTTTTTTATATTTATAAAAAAGAAACAAGACTACCATGCTAGAGGCGTACTGCTTGCCACAATGCTTATTGCTATTTTCACTTTGCTCGTTAAATTCTAGGACGCTACAACAATGAAATACTATATCATAGCAGGAGAAGCTTCGGGAGATTTACATGGTGCTAACCTAATGAAAGCTTTATTAGAGGTCGATGCTAAAGCAGAATTTCGATTCTGGGGGGGCGATCTTATGTATGCTGTCAATAAAAATCTTGTAACGCACTACAAAGCACGTTCGTTTATGGGTTTTACAGAGGTAATAGCTAATCTAAAAAAAATACTTGGGTTTATAACACATTGTAAAGACGATATTACACATTACCAACCCGATGCTATTATTTTTATTGATAACTCAGGGTTTAATTTGCGTATTGCTAGTTGGGCAAAAGCAAATCATTATAACACGCATTATTATATTTCGCCTCAAATTTGGGCCTCTAGAGCAGGGCGTATAAAAAAGATAAAACGAGATATCGATGCTATGTATGTTATTTTACCTTTTGAAAAAGCATTTTACAACACGTATAATTATCCTGTAAATTTTGTTGGCCACCCCTTAATCGATGCCATTAGCAATAGAAAAATTAGTGATGAAGCAGCGTTTAGACACACACACAAACTTAGCAAAAAACCTATTATTGCATTATTACCTGGCAGCAGAAAACAAGAAATAAAAAAAATGCTATCGTTAATGCTTAGTATTGTTGACGACTTTAAGGATTATCAGTTTGTTATTGCTGGAGCACCTAGCCAAGAACACGATTTTTATAAGTCTATAATACAAGATGTAGATGTCGCTTTTGTGCCTAATCAAACCTACGATTTACTTAATGTTGCTTGGGCTGCTCTTGTTACCTCCGGAACGGCTACCTTAGAAACTGCTTTATTTAAAGTCCCACAAGTTGTCTGCTATAAAGCCAATGCTATATCCTACCAAATAGCAAAACGCATTATTACTCTAAAATTTATTTCTTTGGTAAATTTAATTATGGATCGTGAGGTCGTTACTGAGTTAATTCAAAATAATTTTAATAAAAAACAACTAACAACTGAGCTACAATTAATTTTACAAGGCAAAACACGTGAGCAACAACTTACAGATTATCTTGCATTAGAAAAAAAATTAGGTGGTAAAGGCGCTAGTAAAAACACTGCACAGCTTATCTACAAAGCTATACGTTAGGTTATGAGATACAAATGTACATTATTAATATTACTGCTGTATTATTTTAGTGCTTGTACTTCCTCAAAGCACGTTGTACATAGTAATAATACTGCCCCTTTAAGTCATAACAAACAAGCCCCTAGATACACAGCAAACAAAATTATTGAATATTCTAAAACTTTTGAAGGCACCAAATACAAGTATGGTGGTACCGATAGGAAGGGTTTAGATTGCTCCGGATTAGTTTATTTGGCCTACCAAAGCCAAAATATTAAAATCCCAAGAGTGTCTTATGCAATGGCTACACAAGGCAAAGCAATTGCATTAAAAAATGTAATTAAAGGAGATTTACTATTTTTTAAAACGACTAAGAGCGCTAAGCGCATTAACCATGTGGCGCTAGTAACACAGGTTCAACAAGGGCTTATAAGCTTTATACATGCAACATCTAGTAGAGGCGTTATTGTAAGCACCCTCTCTCAGCCTTATTGGAAAAAAGCTTTTGTAGAAGCACGACGTATGTTGTAAGATTTAGTATCTTACCCTTATGAAAATGTTAAACACAAGCTTGATTAAACTTAGCTTATATCTTAGTATTGGTATTATACTTGGGCATTTTTTCTCAGTACATTATTATGTTGCGATAGGCATTTGCCTGAGTTTTATGATTCTCTTTGGCTTAGATTTAAAACTCACAAAACGGACAATGTCCCCAAAAGCTTGGTCGGGGGTTTTAACTTGTTTAACCATCGTTGCTGTTGGGTTACTCAGTATTACATTACACAATCAAGCTAACTTTTATTCACATTACACAAAATATTTGAAGGCAAGTAATTCGGCACATACTATTAGGTTCAAGGTAAGAGATATCTTAAAGTCTAATACATATTACGATAAATATGTTGTTGATGTTATTGAGGTAGATACAACTCTTGTTTCTGGAAAATTACTAGTAAATATAGCAAAAGATAGTTTAAAAACACCACTACAGGTTGATGCTATTTTATTAGCAAATACTCAATTTAAAACAATTGCAGAGCCTCTAAACGCACATCAATTTAACTATCGTACTTATTTACAAAAGCAGCACATATATCATCAATTAGTTTTAGGGTATGAACAATTACTGTACACACACCAAAATAAACCTACCATTTATGGAATTACCTCAAAATTACAGACAAAAATAAAAACTCAGCTCAAAAAGTTTAATTTTAAAACAGATGAATTTGCCATAATTAACGCTCTATTATTAGGGCAGCGTCAAGACATCTCAGCCAAGGTTTACGCTAGTTACAAACAAGCAGGGGTTATACATATTTTGGCAATTTCTGGACTACACATAGGGATCATATTGTTAGTTCTAAGCACATTGTTTAAACCTTTGGAGTCTATTAGGCAAGGTAAGCTACTAAAAGCTATTGTACTAATCTGTTTGCTTTGGGCTTTTGCTATAGTTGCAGGCTTATCTGCATCTGTGGTTAGAGCAGTAACCATGTTCTCTATAGTAACAGTTGCTATTAATTATAAACGACCTACCAATATTTATAATACTTTAGCATTTTCAATAGTTATATTACTACTTCTTAAACCCAATTTTCTTTTCGATGTAGGGTTTCAGTTAAGCTATTTAGCTGTTTTTTCTATTGTTACATTTCAGCCTATGCTTTATACATTATGGGCACCCAAGTATCGTGTTTTAGTCTATTTTTGGAAATTAACTACAGTAACGTTAGCTGCTCAAATAGGTATTCTTCCTATTAGTTTGTATTATTTCCATCAGTTTCCAGGGTTGTTTTTAATTTCAAATTTAATGATTATTCCGTTCTTAAAAGTAATCCTTATTTTCGGCATTATTGTTATTTTACTCGCTTTGGTCAGCAAGTTACCAGCAGTGTTAGTAACACTGTATGGATACTTCATTAGCAGCATGAACAATGTTATTAATTGGGTGGCTATGCAAGATGCTTTTTTATTTAAAAATATCTCATTCAGTTTAGTTAACGTTATTTTAAGTTACGTGTTAATGTTATTGTTGGTTAACATTATAAGAAAGAAACGCTATAGTAGTGTCGTTGCAGCTCTAGCTATCATCTTGCTTACACAAGGGTATTTTACCTTCAAAAAACATTATGTGGATACTGATAAATTAGTTGTATTTCATAAATCTAAACACAGTATCATTGGTATTAAAACAGATAAAACATTAAACCTTCACCATAACTTAAGTGATAGTCTAGCGCAAGACAACACAATGCTTACTAATTTTATGGTTGGAGAACATATTGATAACGTTGCATATAGTAATCTTAAAAACGTTTATGCGTTTAATAATAAAACGGTATTGCTTATCGATAGTTTAGCTGTTTACGACAAGACATTCAAGCCTTCTATAATAGTGTTAACACAATCGCCCAAAATAAATTTAGACCGTCTAATACAAGACTTAAACCCTGAGTTAATTATTAGTGATGGTAGTAATTTTAAAAGCTATAGTAATAGATGGAAATCCACTTGTATGAAGTACAATTGCGCCTTTTACGACACTAGCAAACAGGGCGCTTACACGATAAGTTTACCTTAATAAAACTCGACGATTAAATGTTTTTTTAATTTATCAAGTCTTACTTTTCTAACTCCTGTATTACTCTTTAGAGGAATTTTGTTCCAACACAAAAATAACTTTGAACCACAAATCTCGACGCCTATTTTTTAAACCTTTAGGACACTATTGATATTATATTTACTTTTGTAACTTATTTGGCATTATAATAATGAGCAAAAAAGACATAAAAATATTATTAGTAGATGACGAACCAGATATTCTTGAAATTGTAGGTTATAATTTATCATCTGAAGGCTACAAAGTTATAACCGCCGCAAATGGCTTACAAGGAATAGAAAAAGCGCAAAAAGAAAAACCGCATTTAATTATATTAGACATTATGATGCCAGAAATGGATGGCATTGAAACCTGCGCTCAAATTAGACAAATTCCAGAATTGAAAGATAGCTTAATTACCTTTTTAACTGCCAGAGGCGAAGACTACTCCCAAGTCGCTGGGTTCGATGCAGGAGCAGACGACTACATTACAAAACCAATAAAACCAAAACTGCTAGTAAGCAAAGTAAAAGGGCTTTTGCGCCGGTTTAAAAACGATGAGCAAGAAAACAGTGTCATTAATATAGGCCATCTGGAAATTAATAAAGATGAATATAAAGTATTATTAAAAGGAAAGGAAATTCTTTTGCCTCGGAAAGAGTTTGAACTATTATTGTTACTAACCTCTAAACCTGGAAAAGTATTCAAAAGAGAAGATATTTTAGACAAAATATGGGGTAATGAAGTTGTGGTAGGAGGGCGCACAATAGACGTCCATATCAGAAAATTAAGAGAAAAATTGGGTGAAAATCTTTTTAAAACAATTAAAGGAGTAGGCTATAAATTTATTATTTGATGGATAAAAAAGTAAAACAATCATATAAATTTGCTTTAAAGTCTTCTTTATACATTACACTTTTAATAACACTCGCAATGAGTGTTTTTTTATTAATATTAAACTTATTAGTATGGCTATGGTGGTATTTATTAATTTTTAATATCCTCGTATTTTTTATATCATATGCTGTAATTCAATTTAGAGTAGAACGCTTTATATACCGTCGCGTAAAAAAAATATATAACGACTTAACAATTTTAGAATCTAGTGCCTTTAGTGAAACTCAAATCACTACAGATATGGAAACTCTTACAAAAGAGATTGACCGATATGCAAAAGGTAAAAAACTAGAAATCAACACCCTAAAGGTTAGAGAGCAATATAGAAGAGAATTTATAGGCAATGTATCTCACGAACTAAAAACACCGCTATTTACTGTTCAAGGCTACATTTCTACATTATTAGACGGAGCGGTAAAAGACAAAAAATTACGAAAACAATACCTACAACGTGCAGATAAAGGTGTAGAACGCTTAACCTATATTATTAAAGATTTGGACATGATTACCAAACTCGAAGTAGGCAATTTAAGCTTACAAATGGAACCTTTTGATATCGTGTCTTTAATTAAAAACGCATTCGATCTACTAGAAATTAAAGCCACAAAAAAAAATATTAGCTTAATCCTTGATCGTAAGTACACAACACCTATAATGGTAAATGGAGACAAAGAGCGCATCCTACAAGTACTTACCAACCTTATTGTTAACTCAATAAAATATGGCTCTATAAACGGAACTACTGAAATAAGTATTGAAAACCTTACCGACAATAAAATTATAGTAAGAGTTACCGACAATGGAGAAGGTATTGCCGAAGAGCATCTTTTAAGATTATTTGAGCGTTTTTATCGTGTAGATAAAAGTGGCTCCAGAAAAGAAGGTGGTTCTGGTCTAGGTCTAGCTATTGTAAAGCATATTATTGAAGCCCATAAGGAGCGTATTTATGTAGAAAGTGAAGTAGATGTTGGCAGTGAATTTTCATTTACTATTGAAAAATTAATGTAAATTTCAAGCTAGAGTTTACAGCTATTAGGATTTATAAAAAACAAACCCACAGTGCACATTAAAATAGTTAATATAATTTTTGGATAAGATATCCCAAGCCAATACGCTACATTAGTGCAAAAGCGTATCTTTGGGCTTTAAATACGCTAAAATGCACAAAGCAGGTTTTGTAAACATTATAGGAAATCCTAACGTGGGTAAATCCACACTTATGAATGCTTTTGTAGGCGAAAAGCTATCTATCATTACCTCTAAGGCGCAAACCACAAGACATCGCATTTTAGGAATTGTAAATGGCGATAATTTTCAAGTTATTCTATCAGACACCCCAGGGATTATTAAACCCGCTTATGAGTTACAAGCCTCTATGATGAATTTTGTAAAATCTGCTTTTGAAGATGCCGATTTACTGGTGTATATGGTAGAGATTGGGGAAACAATGCTAAAAGACGAGGCTTTTTTTAATAAAATTAAAAGTGCAAAAGTACCCGTGCTGTTAGTATTAAATAAAATAGATCGCTCCAACCAAGAACAATTAGAGGCACAAGTACAACTATGGCAAAATAAAGTTCCTAATGCTGAGATAATTCCTATTTCGGCTTTAGAAGGTTTTCAAGTAAAGGACGTTTTTAATCGTATTGTAACACTACTCCCAGAGTCGCCTCCGTTTTACCCTAAAGACCAACTAACGGACAAGCCAGAACGCTTTTTTGTAAATGAAACGGTTAGAGAAAAAATATTAATGCACTACAAAAAAGAAATTCCCTATGCTGTTGAAATCGATACAGAAGAGTTTTTTGAAGAAGATACAATTATCCGTATGCGTTCTGTAATTATTGTAGAGCGAGACACACAAAAAGGAATTATTATTGGCCATAAAGGAACGGCCTTAAAACGTGTTGGCATAGAAGCTCGTAAAGACTTAGAAAAATTTTTTGGCAAACAAATACATTTAGAATTGTACGTAAAGGTTAATAAAAATTGGCGTTCAAACAGCAAGCAACTTAAACGTTTTGGGTATAATAATTAGTAGCATTTATTTCCTTTAAAATAAAAAGAATATTCGTTAGTTCTATAACGTTTTTATATTTGGCGATACCCTTTCTGGTCTTAACCACATTTTTAATCGGGTAACTAAATAAAATAATATAGGAACAATAACCAATGTTAAAAACGTGGCAATAAATAAGCCATAAATAACAGTCCATGCCAAAGGTCCCCAAAAAATAACATTATCACCACCCACATAAATATTAGGGTTAAACTCGGTAAACAAGGTAAAGAAATTAATATTTAGGCCCGTTGCCAACGGAATTAATCCAAGTATCGTCGTAATTGCAGTTAGTAGTACTGGGCGCAAACGTGCCTTTCCTGCTGCCACAATACAGTGTAGCAACCAAGGCTTACTTAAATATGTCTTAGCATCTAAGCCCTGTTCTTGTTTTTTTCTGTTAATTAAAAGCTGTGCATAATCCAGCAGTACAACACCATTATTAACCACAATTCCGGCAAGAGAAATAATACCCATCATCGTCATAATAATGACAAAAGGTTGTGCTGTAAAGATTAGTCCTCCAAAAACACCAATTAGGCTTAAAAATATCGCTAACATTATAATACTGGGTTTTGAAATTGAGTTAAATTGAAAAATTAGAATAAAGAAAATTAGCCCCAATCCAATAAAAAAAGCACTTATTAAAAATATCATTTGTTTGTTTTGTTCTTCTATTTGCCCTGTATAATCTATGCTTATGCCTTTTGGGATTTCTTTAAAATTTCGCATTTCATTCTGAATTTTACCTACAACAACTCCAGCGTCAGTTTCGTCCGGGGTTAATGCAGAATAAACGGTTACAACACGTTTCACGTCTTTATGCTTTATAGCACTAAAGCCAGAGCTATTAACTTGCTTTGCTACTGTAGCAATAGGGATTTCTTTTATTTTACCAGAGTTATCCCTAAAAATAATATTTTGATTAAAAATGACATTAGTATTCGTTTTATCTGCATTTTTAAAACGGACATAAATGTCATAATCTTCTCCATTTTCCTTATAAACTCCTGCTTTAGCTCCAAAAATAGAATTGCGCAATTGTTGTGCGACTTGCCCTGTACTTACGCCTAAGGTTCCAGACTTTTTTCGATCAACTTTTACTTGCATTGTAGGCTTAGCCCTATTAACATCTACTTTAAGCTCATCGATACCTTTAATGTTTTTGGAGTTAATAAACGTACGCATTCGCTCTGCTGTAGCAATTAGTTGCTCATAATTATCGCCTTCTAACTCAATATTAATAGGGTACCCTGTGGGCGGCCCTGAGGCATCTTTTTCAACAGAAATGGCAACACCAGGATAAACCCCTTTTAGGGCTTCTTGTATTTTTTTTTGAAGTACTTTACTGTCAGCTCCTTTTCTGTATTTATACTCTCGCATAGAGATTGTAATTTTTCCACGATTAGGGGTTTCTGCAGCAGAGCCTCCATCGGTTTGTGGATTTCCTGCCCCTTCGCCAACCTGAGATATTGAGCTTTCTACTAAGTAATTTTTAGTGTCGTTAGTCAAGTAAATTTCCGCATTAACAATGGAGTAAATACGCTTTTCTACAGCTTGAGTAATTACATTTGTTTTTTCTATATCGGTGCCTTCTGGATATTCGATATAAACAATAATTTGATTAGGGGTATTGTCTGGAAAAAATTCCACTTTTGTGCGTTTGCTCAACATAGAAGCTCTAAACCCTCCAAAAGCTGCAGCTAGTAACAAAAACGTACTTATACTAAGTACATAAGGTCTCCAAGACATTAAGAACGTTCGCAAAACACGTTCGTAAAAACGCTCGCAACGTGGTAATATTTTATTTTGAAATCCATTAGCCCATGGTCTTAAAAATAATCGATACACCCAAAGCATTACTGCTGTAAATATCATAATCCCGCCAATACTTTGATAAACACCCCCAAACAGTAAGATGAGCACTCCACTACCACCAATAATACCCGATAGTATAACAATACGTTTTAGAGGGATATGATTGTCTTCAATTTTCATAAACTGAGAAATCATAACAGAATTAAAAAATATAGCAACAAATAACGAAGAGCCTAAAACCACAGATAGTGTAATAGGAAAATACTTCATGAACTGTCCCATAACACCAGGCCAAAGTCCTAATGGGATAAATGCTGCTATGGTTGTTGCGGTAGAGATAATAATAGGGTATGCAATTTCACTAATCCCTTTTTTTGCTGCTTCTATACGGCTGTAGCCTTCATCATCCATTAATCGATATACGTTTTCTACCACTACAATACCGTTATCTACGAGCATTCCTAAGCCCATGATTAATCCAAAAAGAATCATGGTGTTCATAGTGTATCCCAATAGGTTTAAAATCATTAAAGACATAAACATAGACATTGGAATGGCGAAGCCTACAAACAAGGCGTTTTTGAAGCCTAAAAAAAACATTAAAACGGTAACCACTAAGATAATCCCAAAGATGATATTATTTACCAAATCGTCAACCTGACCAATTGTTCTTGAGGATTGATCGTTTGTTATGCTAAGTTTTACGTCGCTAGGAAACACATTGTCTGCTTTAGTTTGCTTGATAATGCTTTTAATTTTTTGGGTTGCTGCAACCATATTTTTACCAGAACGCTTTTTTATATCAAGCATAACAACTCTATTTATAGTAGTGTCTTGCAAGGCTCTAGCGTAAGTGGTGCGTTGTTTTTCTTTAAATTTTACAGAAGCAATATCTTTTAAATAAACGGAGGCATTGTTTTCAGATTTTACGACAAAGCTATTGAGTGCCTCAGGCTGTTCAATCTCTCCCAAAATACGAATAATACGTCGCTGCCCGTTGCGAATTAAGTTTCCTGCAGACGTGGTTAGGTTTCCATTATTAATAGCAGCAATAACATCGTTAAAACTTACCTTGGCGGCCATCATTTTATAAATATCTACGGCAACCTCAACTTCTTTATCTTGAGCTCCTCTAATGGCAACTTCTTTTATTTCTTGTAAATCTTCAATTTTATCTTGAAGGTACTCTGCAAATTGTTTTAGTTTTTGCACTGGGTAGTTTCCAGAAATGTTAATATTAAGTATTGGTAACTCTTCCGACAGGCTAAGCTCAAATACGCTAGGCTCTACCTTTGCACCATTAAAAATTGGCCAATCCTCGCTTGAGGTTTCTGAGTCGACTTTGTCCTTTACTTTTTGCTTAGCAGCATCGACAGTAATATTTTCGTCAAACTCAACAACGATTATAGCATAGTCTTCCTGAGAGGTAGAGCTAATTTCTACAAGGTTGCTTAGTGTTTTTAGTTTATCTTCTAAGGGGTTAGTAATTAATTTTTCAATATCTTCGGCAGTATTACCCGGAAAAACAGAACTGATATATATTTTTGTTTCTCTAATTTCCGGAAAGTTTTCTCTTGGCATTACAAAATATGCAGAAATACCAAGACCAAGAATTAAAAACATAAGAACATAAATTATTGTCTTATTGTTTATAGCCCAAGAGGATAAGCCAAACGCTTTTTCTATTTTAGCCATGATTAGTTGTTTTTTATTTCTACAGATTGTCCATCTCGCACATTTCGAGCGCCCTCATTTATAAGCTCAGTTTTATTTGCAATACCAAAAACTTCAACATAGTCGCCTTGCGTTTTTCCTGTTGTTATGTATTGTTTTTGAGCTGTAGCACTTTTTAGTGTCTTGTTAGTAATGCTATATACGTATTGTTTTCCATCAGCGTCTTCAGAAATAATACTTTGGGGGATTAATATCGCTTTGGGGTTAGTGTAGTCGTTAATATTAAGTTTTGCGCTAAGATTAGGCTTAACGCTTTTGTCGTTATTAGGTACGGCGACCTCTATTTTAAAGGTTCTGTTGTCTGGGTTTATAAAGTGACTAACTTGACGAATTTTTGTAGCTACCATAGTTCCTAATACAGGAAATTCCACCTGTACTGTTTTATGTTTTGTAATGTTAGCAATGTAGGTTTCTGGTACATCTGCTTCAATATACATATTATTTAGGCTAATTAGTCGGACTAATTGAGATTGTCCAGGAAGTACAACTTCGCCTTGCTGAGTAATAACTTTGTCTATAATTCCAGAAAACGGAGCTCTTATATTGGTTTTTTGTAATTGTGCTTTTAGTTGTTCTATGGCTTTTTGTTGTGCTTGGTAAGACGATTTTGCTTGTAAATATTGTATCTCACTCCCTATTTTTTGATTCCAAAGGCGTTCCTGTCTTTCAAAGGTTGTTTTAGACAACTCTACTTCAATGTGTAACTGCTCTAATTGTTGTGATAAACCACCATCGTCTATTGTTGCAATAAGCTGTCCTTTTGCTATGTTTTGTCCTTCGTTTATATAAACTCGTTTTAGGATACCAGCAATTTCTGGATAGATAATAACGTTTTGTTTGGTTTGCACAACGCCTTGTAATTGTAGGTAGTGCTTAAAAATGCTATCCTTAACTATAAGCGTGTTTACCAACAAATTGTTTTTGGCAGTATCTAAAGCCTTAATTGCCGCATCTAGCTTTTGTAATTGAGCGATAACTTGCTGTTTTTTTTCTTTTATTTTTGAAAGCTTATTAGAGGCAATTATAGCATCTATGGTTTCTGTAGGTTGTTTTTTGCAAGAAAACAATACAAAACTTAGCAGTAATATCACTAGTGTGTTTTTCATTAGGTTTGGGCTTTTGTCGAGTTAGTTTTTTTGAGGTTGGTTAACTAAGGTTTCTAGTTCTGCTTTTTTAGTAATTACATTCAGCATAGCTTGCAAGAGTTCTTGTTGTGATGTGTATAATTGTATTTGAGCTTGTCTTAGTTCAAAGCTAGAGGCAATTCCTTCAAAATATTTTGTTTGGTTTTTTGTTTCTATACGCTTTGCCAAGTCTAAGTTTTGCTTTTTATTGTGATAGTCTTCTATTGCAAATTGGTAGTTCCCCTTGGCAGCAGCAATTTGTAGTTTTAGTTTTTGTGCTATGTCGTTTAGATTTGCTTTAGATTTTTCTAAATTAATTTGCGCTCGTTTTGTCGCAGCACTTCGCTTTCCTGAGCTAAAAATAGGAACGTTTAGACTAAGTCCAACAAGCGACGACCCAAACCACTGCTGGGAACGGTCCAAAAAGGTAAACGACTCACTATTGCCAGTATATCCGCCGTTAATGAAACCACTGAGGGTTGGTAAAGCTTTACTTTTTTCTAGTTTTAATAATAACGCTTTAGAAGTTTTGTCGTTTTCAGCAATTTTATAATCTATGGTATTACTAACCTCTTGTTCTACCGAAATTAAACTTAATACAACGCTTTTAGAGGTTAGGGTTTCTAGGGTTTCGGTAATGGTTATTTTTGAGTTTATATCCCGTCCTAATGTAATATTTAGCATTTGGTAGGCTAGGTGTTTTAATCGTTTGGCATTTTGTAAATTACTTTGTACACTAGACAAGGTAATTTTAAGCTGCTCCACGCTTTCTTCTTCTCCTAAGCCGTTTTCGTAAATTGCGGTAGTTTCGAGTAGGTTTCTTTCAAGTATCACAATGTTTTGTTTTAATATTGCGATACTTTCTTCCGCTAACAACACATTGCCATAGGCATTAATAACGGCCTTTCTTATATCTAATTTTGTTTTTTCTTTCGCATTTTTAGAAATTTCTAAAAATACTTTTGCAGATTGTAATGCTACAATATAAGAACCATCAAAAATTAGCTGGCTTAAAGTGGCTGTTGCGTTGACGTTTTGACTTGTGCCAAAAACGGCTGGAAATTGATCTTCTATTCCTAAGCCTAAATCGTTTCGTAATTGGTCTGATAATAATATTGCTGGCAAAAATGCAGAACCTTGTTGTATAAAGTTTTGATAATCAATACTAGCATTAATTTGTGGTAACCCAATTGTTGTGGTTTCTCGTTTTTGTTGTTTTGCAGCTTCAATATCTAGCTGCGCATTTGTACTAGCTATGTTATGCTCTAGCGCATACTCTATGGCTTCTTGTAAGCTAAATTGGTGTTCTGACTGTTGCGAAAACCCTAATGTGAGGGTAAAAAAACCAACTATTAGTGCGCCTTTCAATTTCATTTAAATTCCTTTTTTTTTGTCATTATATTTAGTTTTGCAATCCCTTTTGTGGTACAAATCCCTCTCAGGTGGTACTCCAGGTATGTGCTTATTAGTTTGTTTGCAAAAAAAACATCGCTGGGAAACAATGATTTATCCTTAATCGTAGTCATACCACTAAAGTAAATTCTAGCAACAAACTCAGAGTCAATATCACTTCTGTACAAACTTAAAGCCATTCCTCTTTGTAAATTGTCCATAACACAATCATGCATTGCACTAAACTGTTTTGTTTTTAAGTTTTTAAAAATTTCGGGGTAGTACTTTTGAAGCTGATACTGTGGTGAGGATTTCTCATTTTTTAAGTGCTCCATAACAAACCGATTAATTTCGTATATTTCTTCTATAGGACAATGTTTTAACTCACGAATAGCAGTAATGCCATTAATTATAGTATTGAACAAACTTACAATGGTATCACTTACTAGTTCTGTTTTGTTTTTAAAATGTAGATATATTGTTTTTTTAGAAACCCCCATGGTTTTTGAAATGTCATCCATAGTGACGCTCTTAAAACCGTAGGTTAAAAACAACTCCAAAGCACTTTGTATAATAGTATTTTTCATAAAATGAATTTCAAATATACACAGGAAACTTTTAAAACTAAAATAGTTTTTAAAGTTTTAACATTAATTTTTTATTAATATTTTTATGGTGTTATTTTAATGTGTTTAATTACATTATTTTTGTATAATGCAATCAATTAAAACATATCAAGAAGATTTTTTGGCTTTTTTAGAACAATTTGTTGTTTTTGGTGAGCCAAAAAATTTATACGATCCTATAAAATACATTCTAACATTAAAGGGTAAGCGTTTACGCCCGGTGCTAACATTAATGACTTGTGAAGTTTTTGATGTGTCTTATAAAAAAGCATTGCATGCCGCTTTGGCGATAGAGGTATTTCACAATTTTTCATTAGTGCACGACGACATTATGGATAATGCTCCCTTGCGAAGAGGTAAAAAAACGGTGCATGAAAAATGGGATGTAAATACTGGAATTTTATCTGGAGATACGATGCTTATTTTAGCTTATCAACTATTTGAACATTATGATGGCACAATGGCACAACAATTATCTAAGTTATTTAGCAAAACAGCGTTACAAGTTTGCGAAGGACAACAACACGATGTAGATTACGAAACTATAGATACGGTATCTATACCAGAGTATCTAAATATGATTAATTACAAAACAGCAGTTTTACTCGGTGCAGCGATGCAAATGGGAGCTATAGTTGCTGAAACTTCTGAAGAAAACCAAATAGCAAGCTATAATTTTGGTTGTTATTTAGGCTTAGCGTTTCAGTTACAAGACGATTATCTGGATGCCTTTGGAAATATAGAAACCTTTGGAAAGCAAGTAGGTGGAGATATTATAGGAAATAAAAAAACATACTTATATATTAAAGCTTTAGAATTTTCTTCGGGAGAAGATAAAAATCGCTTGCAACACTTATTTAATACAAGTCCGAAAAATAGTGATGAAAAAATACAAATCGTAAAACGTATTTTTGAAGATAGCGGAGCGGCAAAAGCAACTCAAAACGAAATTTTAAACTATACTAATAAAGCTTTTATGGTACTAGAAACGATGTCCATTTCAAAAGAAAAAAAAGCGTTATTAAAAACGTTTGGAGAAACATTAATGAAACGAAATGTGTAGCCTAGCAATATTAGGTTAAGGTTTTTTGTAAGCTGCACTTCTTTTTGGTTTTAAATTAAAAAACAGGGTTTCTTTAATAGAAACCCTGTCTTATTTTATAATTATTTATTCTAATATTTATTTAAAGGCGTTTAATCCTGTAACATCTAAGCCTGTAATAAGTAAATGAATATCGTGTGTCCCTTCGTAAGTAATAACACTTTCTAAGTTCATGGCGTGACGCATAATAGAGTAATCTCCAGAAATACCCATACCACCTAACATTTGTCTTGCCTCGCGAGCAATAGTAATGGCCATATCAACATTGTTTCGTTTTGCCATAGAAATTTGAGCTGAAGTTGCTGTACCATTATTACGCATTACACCAAGTTTCCATGCCAATAACTGTGCTTTGGTTATTTCGGTAATCATTTCCGCAAGTTTCTTTTGTTGTAATTGAAATTGTCCAATAGGTTTTCCAAACTGCATACGTTCTTTACTGTATCGTAGTGCTGTATCGTAGCAATCCATAGCTGCACCAATAGCTCCCCAAGCAATACCAAAACGTGCTGAATCTAGACAACCTAGTGGCGCCCCTAATCCAGACTTATTAGGGAGTAAGTTTTCTTTAGGAACTTTTACGTTATCAAAAATTAGCTCACCAGTAGCACTTGCACGAAGCGACCATTTGTTGTGTGTTTCTGGGGTGGAGAATCCTTCCATTCCTCGCTCTACAATTAAGCCATGTATGCGTCCAGTTTCGTCTTTAGCCCAAACTACAGCAACCTGCGCAAATGGGGCGTTGGAGATCCACATTTTAGCTCCATTTAAAAGATAATGATCCCCCATGTCTTTAAAGTTAGTGGTCATTCCGCCAGGATTAGATCCATAATCGGGCTCGGTAAGACCAAAACAACCCATCCACTCGCCACTAGCTAGTTTTGGTAAGTATTTATTACGTTGTGCCTCATTACCATATTTCCAAATGGGATACATCACTAATGAGGATTGTACCGATGCTGTAGAGCGAACACCAGAGTCGCCACGTTCAATCTCTTGCATAATTAACCCATATGCTATTTGGTCTAACCCTGCACCACCATATTGTTCTGGAATGTAAGGACCAAAAGCACCAATATTTGCTAATCCATTAACAATTTGTGTTGGAAATTCTGCACGCTGTGCGTAGTCTTCAATAATAGGTGATACGTCGCGTTTTACCCACTCTCGGGCAGCATCGCGAACTAATTTATGTTCATCGGTTAGTAACTCATCTAAGTTATAATAATCCGGAGCTTCAAATAAATCGGGTTTCATGATATAGTGTATTATGTTCGGCTGGCAAATGTACTAAATTGTTACATTTTTAAATAGAAATCTTGGGTAAGATTAACGTAATCTTGAGTATATTGGTGTCTTGTGGTCTCTATAACTAAAATATTAGTGATTGTATTTTCATTTCTAGCACTGAAAGAAAATTCTATAAGGCTACGTTTTGTGGCTACTTTGGGGTTGCCTTTTATTCTCAAAATACGACTTGGATATAACTTAACTGCTTGGGCTAAGTTTATAAAACTTATTTCTTCTTTGTGCGGTATGATAACAACAAACAATCCTGTTGCTGAGAGTAGTTTTGATACATTTTCTAATAAGTAATGAAAAGGCATGGCATCATTAAAACGAGAGAGGTTACGTTGTGGGTCTTTTGTTTTATAATTTTCAGAATAAAAAGGGGGATTAGAAACAATTAAATCGTAGGTATCATCAATCTCGTTTGCAAATTGGCCTAACGACGCATGGTAGCAAAAAAGACGGTCTGACCAAGGTGAGTTCTCAAAATTTTCGACAGCTTGCTCATAAGCATCTGCGTCAATCTCTAAGGCATCTATAGTTTCTGCATCGCTACGTTGAGCTAACATTAAGGCAATAAGGCCTGTACCGGTGCCAATATCTAGTATTGTAGATGGTTTTAAGCTAATTGATGCCCAAGCACCTAATAATACGCCATCAGTACCAATTTTCATTGCACTATGATCCTGTTTTATCTCAAATTGCTTAAACCGAAATGAGGGTGTTTTCATAAATACAAATCAATAAGGCCGTCTGGAGTTTGTACCTCAATAGTTTTACACTCGCGATTTACGTTTAGTATAAACTCATCGTTCATAGGGATTAAAATCTCCACACCATCTCTATCAATCTCAAATAAAGCTTGTGCCGTGCTATCATTAATATTTTTTATAACGCCTACAGTTCCAAAATTTCGATCTTTAATGGTAAACCCAATAACTTCATGAAAATAAAACTTATTCCCTTCTAGTTTAGGAAGTAAGCTTAGCGGCAAATACACATCGCTTTTTAAAAGCGCTTCGGCACTGGCTTCATTTTTAACATCTTCAAGTTGCACTCGCAATAAGTTTGATTTATGTAACTTAGAATTTTCTATAAAAAAAGGCAAAAAGGAATTCCCAACATTTATAAAAACGGCATCCAAATGCGCGTAAATATCTGGTTCGTCGGTATCTAACTTAATAAGTAATTCGCCTTTGTAACTGTACTTTTTTACAATTTTACCTAAGTAAAAACAATCGTCAATGGTCATAATACATTAAATTGGTTATTGTTTTTTTTGGAATATTATAGTGTTATAAAAATAAAAAACTCCGATACTAGTATCGGAGTTTAAAATTATAAAATGTGCAGCAATCTACTCTTCTTCATCTGTAGTTACTGTAATTCTTGCGTTATTCACAGCTTTTTCTGCGTCTAACGCTTTGGCTTTAGCATCGGCATTTGCTTTTGCTAAGCTATCTTGTTTAGAGCCTATTTTTGCTTCTTTTTCTTGAACCCAAGCTTGAAACTTTTTCTCTGCTTCTTCTTCTGTTAAAGCGCCTTTTCTAACACCTCCTGCTAAGTGGTTTTTTAGTAAAGCACCTTTATAAGATAAGATTGCTTTAGCGGTGTCTGTAGGTTGTGCTCCGTTTTGAAGCCATTTTACAGCACCATCAACATTTAAGTCAATAATTGCTGGGTTAACGTTTGGATTGTAAGTCCCTAATTTTTCAAGAAATTTACCATCTCTTTTTGATCTTGCATCTGCTGCAACAATCCAGTAAAAAGGTTTTCCTTTTTTACCGTGTCTTTGTAATCTTAGTTTTACTGGCATATAATTAATTTATGAGGTTCTCGACCTCTATTATTAATGAGAGCGCAAATGTAATATATTTTTTTTGTTTCAAAAATGCTAGTAACTATTTTTTATTACTAATTTTAATTATATTTAATCCTACTTTAGGAATAATATTTATAAGTTTGTTTTTTTATATGCACGTGAAAAATCATAAAAACAAACAGATTATCAAACCTATATTGCCTTTGAGTAAGCATAAATTTTTCTTATTTAGTTTTGCACTTTTTACTATTGTAAGCACTGCTCAATTAAGTGACTTAGCTAGGTTGGATTTTACTATTCTTCCAGAGAACAACTCTGGTGTTGAATTTACAAAATCGAGAGCGCTATTTAATGTCCCTATTAAGCTAAAAAAACATCAAGAATATCTTTTAATTGGTCTAGATTACAGTAATGTTAATTTAAACATCAACGCAACGACCCTGTTTGACAAAGATTTAGTTGATGATTTTCAATCTCTAGATCTCACCATAGGCTATACAAAACCCTTAAATAGCAAATGGAGACTTGGCGCTAGAGTTAGACCTGGGTTTAGTACGAACTTGACAGCCAATAGCCTATCGTTTGAAGATTTAGTTATCTCTGCAGATGTTGTTGTAATACGAGAAAGAAAGCTTGAAAACGACAAAAAAGACCGATTAATTTTGGGAGTTACTTATTCGCAAAATCGAGGTTTTTTCTTTCCCTTGCCATTCATAAGTTACTATAAGAAGTTTCATAAAAAATGGTCTTATAACGTAGGAATTCCTAAAACAAATTTACAATACCATTTAGCTACAAAGCACCGATTCAAGTCTTCTATAGAACTAGATGGATTTACGGGCAATATACAAAATGGTATTTCAATTAATACGCAAAGTCGTAGAGCAAGAATATTTAATATTTCTAGAATTATTAGCGGAATTCAATATGAATATCATATCATAAAACACTTACAGTTTTTTGCACAAGCTGCTTATACCCTTACTAACAATATAAGGTTAAGAACCAACAATAGAGATAATTTGTTTACCGTAAACGATGAACTTAGTTTGTTTTTGAAAACAGGAATTCGATTAAAAATATAGTTTTTATGAATTCTAAATAAAAACTTGAGTCTCTTTAACTCTTAACTTTGCTAGTTTAAAATAACTTTGTAGTTTTTATAAAATGGCTTACCATATTGAATGGTTTGAAATAAATAAAACCCATCGCACCTAATACTATGTTTTCTAAATAACATTTGACACCTATTATAGTTTATACACAATTTTATTTTTGTTACTATGCAACAGTTACTTAAAACTAATATTCCTGATAATGCTATTGAGGGTGTTTTGCGATTATTACAAAACGAAGCTATAATTCTACAAATAAAAAAAGAACGAAAAACACGCCATGGTGATTACAGACGTTTAGCTAATGGCAATCATCAAATTACAATCAATGCCAACCTAAACCAATATCGGTTTTTAATAACGCTAATTCATGAAATTGCTCATTTTAAAGCCTACAAAACTTATGGACGCTTTATAAAGCCTCATGGGACGGAGTGGAAACAAAGCTTTCAGAGGTTGATGTTGCCTTTTTTAAACCCCACAATTTTTCCCAAGCACCTACTCCCTTTATTGGCAAATCATTTTAAAAACCCAAAAGCCTCTAGCGATACCGACACCAAACTAGCACTGGCTTTAAAGCAATTTGACGCCCCTAACGATAAAACTTATATCTTTGAAGTCCCTTTAGGAAGTATCTTTAAAATGTATAATGGACGAGTGTTTAAAAAAGGAGTGAAACGTATAAAACGCTACGAATGTTTAGAGTTAAAATCAGGACAAGTTTATTTATTTAACCCCAATGCCGAAGTGGAAATTATTTCTTCAAAAGAAATTTAAAAACCCATGAGTGAAACTTAAAGTAATCATCTTTGTTACTAACTGCAAACTGAAACAACAATGAAAAACAACAATTATTACGCTGTATTAATGGCTGGGGGAGTTGGCTCAAGATTTTGGCCCGTAAGCACAACGGCTTTCCCAAAACAATTTCATGATATGCTAGGAACGGGCGATACGCTTATACAAAAAACATTTTGGCGTTTAGAGAAATTAATTCCTAAAGAAAATATTTTTATTTTAACCAACAAGCGTTATAACGATTTAGTATTAAAGCAACTTCCAAGTGTAACACAACGACAAATCGTTTTAGAACCAGAAATGCGTAATACAGCTCCCTGTATTTTGTATGCAGCTTTAAAAATACAAAAAGAAAACCCAAAAGCGTTAATGATTGTTGCCCCTAGCGACCATTGGATTGAAGACGATGATGCGTTTGTAAAAAATGTAGAGCAAAGTTTTGCATTTTGTTCTAAAAACAAAGCGTTAATGACTCTAGGGGTTAACCCTACATTTCCTAATACAGGATATGGTTATATTGAGTATAGCCATAAAGTACAGGAAACGATAAAGCCAGTAAGCCAGTTTAGAGAAAAACCCGATTATAAAACTGCAAAAGCGTTTATAGAACAAGGTAATTTTTTGTGGAATGCGGGCATATTTATGTGGAGTGTAGCAACTGTAATCGATGCTTTTCAAAAAAAACAACCTGTATTATTTGAGCTTTTTTACAAAGGCATAGATACCTATAACACCCCGCTTGAGGATGAGTTTATAAAAAACAACTATTCAAAAGCAAAAAATATTTCTGTAGATTATGCCATTATGGAAACATCCTCAAATGTATATGTGCGTGTGGCAGAGTTTGACTGGAATGATCTAGGCACTTGGGGAAGTCTTTATAATAAACTTGAAAAGGATGCTAACCAAAATGCTTTAGTGAATGCAAAATTACTCTCCGAAGAGAGTTCTGGCAATATGATACGCACAGAGCACAACAAAATTGTTGTTGTAGATGGGTTAAAAGATTATATTATTGTAGACAAAAACGATGTTTTACTCATTTACCCTAAAGCAAAAGAGCAAGACATAAAAAAAGTGCTTCAAAATGTAAAACATAAATTTGGAAATCATTTAGGCTAGCATAAATCAAAAACGAACTTTACTCGTTTTGTTTCTGTAATAGTGGTATAATTTTCATTTACATTGTATCTTTGTTTAGCAAATGAATTTTCTTTATGAAAACAGAAAAGGTTATAAATTACATTGTAAACTGGCTAAAGGATTATGCAACAAAAGCAAATGTAAATGGATTTGTTATTGGTGTTTCTGGAGGTATAGATTCTGCTGTAACCTCATTACTTTGCGCAAATACTGGTTTTGATGTGCTATGTATTGAGATGCCAATTCACCAAGCTAAAAGCCATGTTACAAGAGCACAAGAGCACATTACATTACTAAAGCATAAATTTCCTAATGTTAAGGATATACATGTTGATTTAACTCCTGTTTTTGAAAGTTTTAAGCATCAAGTTACTAGCCATCAAAAACAAAGTGTCACAGATATGGCACTAGCCAACACAAGAGCACGTTTAAGAATGACAACATTATACTATTATGCAGGTATAAAAGGATTGCTTGTTGCTGGCACAGGTAATAAGGTTGAAGATTTTGGTGTGGGGTTTTATACCAAATATGGAGACGGCGGTGTAGATTTAAGCCCTATTGCAGATTTAATGAAGTCCGAAGTGTATGCTATTGGCAACTACTTAGGGGTACCTTCTTCTATTTTGGAGGCAGCCCCAAGCGATGGTTTGTTTGGTGATGCGCGTAGTGATGAAGACCAAATAGGTGCTAATTACGACGAATTAGAGTGGGCTATGAAGGCAAACGATAAGGGTGCCACTGTGAACGATTTTGAAGGAAGAAAAAAAGATGTTTTTCAAATTTTTAAACGTTTTAATACTAATAATCGTCATAAAATGATCCCAATACCTGTTTGCAAAATACCAAAAGACTTAAAATAACAATTACTTATTATTTTTTTAATTAAATTAGCCAACCACAGGTCTTAATAAAATAAATACTTAATGCCATATAAACTTTATGAGGTTAAGTTAAATATATATGATTAAAGTATTAGTAGCAGATTACCATCCCATTGTTAGTACGGGTTTAAACTTGTTTTTTGATTCTGACGACGATATCACTGTCATTGGTAGCGTTAGAACAGGAACAGAATTAGTTAATTTTACCTCTAGAAACCAAGTTGATATTGTATTGTGCGAAATAGATTTACCGGAACTAAATGGAATTACTGCTCTGCGAGTTCTTAAAGAAAAACTTTCTACTATAAAAATTATTATTTTTAGCCATCATCCCAAACAAATTTACGCCCCTAGCATCATCAAAGCAGGAGCTTCCGGATATTTAAGTAAAACAGCCAATACACAAACTATTAGAAATACTATTATTAGTGTTCACAAAAGAGATGGCTACAGGAATAAACAACGTGCTCCACAAACAATTTTTGATCAACAATCGCCCCAGCATTTAAAAGTAGATAAAAATCTTTCTGCCAGAGAAGTAGAAGTTTTAAAATTATTATGTAGTGGCAATAGAAATAAAAATATCGCATTAAAACTTAACATTAATCAAAAAACAGTAAGCACTTACAAAACAAGATTAATGCGAAAACTACAAGTTACTACCCTTGTCGATTTAATAAACCAAGCTAGGCATATGGAATTTAATTCATTGCATTAGCATTACAATCACTCTACTTCAAAAAGCACAAATAACGTTCTACCGATTAAATGAAGTTGTATCTTAAAAAAAGAACTTATTTTTGAAAAATGATACAAGATAAAAACGAACAGCGAACACAATTAAGTGACCTAGGAGAATTTGGCTTAATAGACCACCTAACTAAAAACTTTAGTATTAAAAACAAAACCACGATTAAGTCTATTGGTGATGATGCTGCTGTTTTAGATTTTAAAGACAAACAAGTTGTTGTTAGCACAGATTTGTTGGTTGAAGGCATACATTTCGATTTAAGCTATATGCCCTTAAAACATTTAGGTTACAAAGCTGTTGTTGTTAATTTATCGGACGTGTATGCAATGAATGCAAATGCATCACAAATTACAGTGTCTATAGCCGTGTCTAATCGTTTTCCTTTAGAAGCTTTAGAAGAGCTGTATGCAGGGATAGAAACCGCTTCCAAAATTTATAATATTGATGTTGTTGGAGGCGACACAACATCGTCAACCTCTGGTCTATTAATTTCTATTACAGCAATAGGAAACATAAACCGTAGTGATACCGTATACCGAAACGGCGCAAAACCAAACGACCTACTGGTAGTTACTGGAGATATAGGCGCAGCATACATGGGGCTACAGGTGTTAGAACGCGAAAAACAAGTATTTAACGTAAACCCAAATAACCAACCAGACCTAGATGCCTATACCTACATTATAGAGCGACAATTAAAACCTGAAGCAAGAAGAGATATTGTTAGTTTACTAAAAGATTTAAAGGTAAAACCAACAGCAATGATTGACATAAGCGACGGACTATCGTCCGAGGTTTTACATTTATGCAAGCACAGTGAGGTAGGCTGTGACCTATATGAAAATAAAATTCCTTTAGACCCCCAAGTCATTTCTACCTGCGAAGAATTTAAAATCGATAGTACAACAATTGCATTAAACGGTGGTGAGGATTACGAATTGCTAATGACAATAAGACAAGAAGATTATCCCAAAATTAAAGCAAACCCTAACTTTACAGTTATTGGCTACATAAAACAAGCTAAAGAAGGGGCACATTTAATTACTCGCGAAAACACTAAAATTCCTATTAAAGCACAAGGATGGAATGGACTAAAAAATCAATAACCCTCGTGATTTTTTAATAACTAATATACAAGCCTTATCGTAATTTTTAAGGACCCAATACGTCTTACATATTACAAAAAAACAATCTTAACCGCTAAGCACTATGGTAGTGTAGTATAACAATTTAAACACAGTAGGAAACATGTATTTTAAAGTAAAAAAAACAATCTTATTGTTGCTCATAATAGCGTATCACACTCATAGTTATGCACAAGAGACAGCAACAATAACAAAAATTGAAATAGAAGGATTAAAACGCACAAAAGAATCTTTTTTAAGGCGTTTAATAAAAGTAAAAGAAGGCAGTCCTTACGATTCTTTAAAAATTGCTACAGATGTAGAACGGCTTAACAGGTTGGCGGGTATTGCAAAAGCAACTTCCCTTATTACAAAAAATACAACAACCAATTATACCCTAAAATATACCATTGTAGAAAATTTTACCATTATACCAGGGCTTCGCATTTCTCAAGCTAATAATGATGAAGATATTGCTTTTAGGATATCAGCTTTTGAGTTTAACCTCTTAGGGCGTAATCAAATTATAGGAGGATTCTACTCCAGAGATGTGTTTGATTCGTATGGCATATTTTGGGAGGCGCCTTTTTTGTTTTCCAACAAATTTGGTTTTGGCGTAAACTATCAAGACAATGTTACTTTTGAGCCCATTTTTGTTAACGATGACGATGAGGAAGGTACAGACTACAGGTTTCAAAATAAAACGTTTCAAGCATTTTTGAGTTATGAATTTAATTTTCATAATAGAGCTGAGTTTGGATTTTTAATTGGCGATCAAGAGTATCAAATACAAGACAATCAGCCCAACTCGGGGTTGCCAAATGATCTAGAAGCAACAAACTTTAGTATTACTGCCGAGTACGAATTTAATGACCTAGATATTGACTACCAATACATCTCAGGGTTTAGAAATCAAACCAATTTTCAATACGCTTTCAACTCTGGAGGGGGAAACTTTATTGAAGACGCATTTGTAGGAACAAATGATACAGAATATTTTTTAAAAATAGGGAAACGAGGGAATTTAGCCAACAGGCTTCGCTTATCTTACACCTCAAATGAAGATTCTCCTTTTGCGCCTTTTGCCTTAGATAACCAAATTAATATAAGAGGAATTGGCAATACCGTAGATCGAGGCATAGCGTCTGTTGTAATTAACACAGAATATAGACATACTCTATATGAAAAAGATTGGTTCGTTATACAAAGTAATACTTTTATAGATGCCGGAACTTGGCGAACACCAGGAAATGATTTTGATCAACTTGTTGAAGGTAACGCCATTCGTTTTAATCCAGGTGTTGGAATTCGTTTTATTCATAAACGCATTTTTAATGCTGTAATTAGACTAGATTATGGTTTTGGCACTGCAAATAATTCCGATAGTGGTTTTGTTTTTGGAATTGGACAATTTTTTTAATTTGAACACACTAGCTTAGCCAATTTCCATAAGGTTTTATTAGTCAAATATTAGGTCATAATGCTAAAACAAGTATTTATATTTTTAATTTTTATTATAGGTACTTGTTACATTAATGCGCAAAAAAGTGCAGAGGATCCTCCTGAAGTAACACAGCTCCACATTAGGGGGAACAAAAGATTAAAAACCTCTTTTATACGCTTAATAAGTCACACAAAATCAGGAGTAAAGTTAGATTCCACAAAAATAAAAGAAGACATTATTAGATTAAAGCGACTTCCAGCAGTGGCACACGCTTACTCACAAGTATTTTATTCGCACGACAATAAATACAATGTTTTTTTTTATATAGAAGAACGTTTTACTATTAACCCACAGCTAAGCTTGTACACCACTAATGATGATGAATTCGCTTTTAGAACAGGATTATACGATTTTAATAGCCTAGGTCGTAATATTACTTTTGGAGGGTTTTATCAGCGAGACATCTTTAACTCTTATGGTATAAATTTTAAAGCTCCTTTTGTGTTTAATAATAAAATTGGGATAGCTTTAAACTTTCAAGATTTAACCACACAAGAACCTGTGTTTTTAAACAACGGAAGCTCAGAGTATAGGTACAATAACACCTCTTATGAAATTTTGGGTTTGTATTCGTTCAATTTTAATCATCGTATAGAATTAGGCTTTACGTTTTTTAATGAAGATTATCAGTTTTTATTTGGTGCTACAGACCCAAATATTCCTCAAGATTTCAATTTAGATAAAATATTATATAAAGGGGTTTACGAGTATGATAATTTAGATTATTATTTTCAATACGTTAAGGGCTTTAAAAGCACATTAAATGTACAGTATGTAACTGTTAGCCCTAATCAAGATCAAGGCGATACACTGCCTAATTTTTTTATTTTTTGGAATGATTTTTTATATTTCAATCGCTTTGGCGAACGTGGTAATTGGGCAAGCCGTTTGCGAGTAGGCTTAGCATCAAATCCTAATTCGCCTTTTGCGCCTTTTTCTGTAGATAATAACCTTAATGTTCGTGGTGTAGGAAATACGATTGATAGAGGAACAGGAGTTATACTCCTAAATACAGAGTACCGCCACACCTTTTATGAAACCGATTCTATTATACTACAAAGCAATGGATTTGTAGATGCTGGTACTTGGCGAAACCCTGGAGGAGGTTTTAGTGACTTTGGCGATAATCAAAATGTACGTGTTTATCCAGGGGTTGGAATTCGTTTTATTCATAAAAAGATATTTAATGCTACCTTTAGAATAGACTATGGTGTTGGTATTACAAGAGACGCCACCAATGGTATTGTTTTTGGGGTTGGACAATATTTTTAAAACAAAAGCGCAATGCCCTCTTTTGAATTAAGAAATATTCTTTATGTAATATTTATACAATGTTTCTGCGGAAGCACCAAGCCATTTTTTTATGTAGATTATAAAAAAATGATACTGTAATTTCCAAATACCATTTTTATGATAACGCCTTGCTGAGGTTGTTAGCCAATGTTGTATGACCACAAATTTTTTTATAGCGTAAAGTCTGTTTATTAAATCGTTGTCTTCGTAAATTACAAAACGTTCATTAAACCCTCCTAATTCATTAAATAACAATTTTGTGATAAATTGACTTTGGTCCCCTCCTCGACAAGCTCGCCAAGAAAAATGAGTTAACCAACTTGCTAATTTTAACCACCAGTGGTTGCTATTAAATTTCATTTTAAAACAACCTGCATCATTTCCTTTTTTTATTTCAGAAATAATATGCTCGCAAAAAAATCTTGGAGGGAAAGAGTCGGCGTGTAAAAAATATAATACTGTGCCTGTAGCTGTTTTTGCACCAAGGTTCATTTGTTTTGCACGTCCTTTTTGGGACTCTAGCAGCTTGATAGAATACTTATTACTAGTTTTAATTTTATTTGCAACAATAGTTTTAGAAGCGTCATTGCTACCACCATCAACAACAATAATTTCTGCAATGTTGTGTATATGCG
Organism: uncultured Flavobacteriaceae bacterium; assembly: GCA_938011315.1. Lineage (GTDB taxonomy): Bacteria > Bacteroidota > Bacteroidia > Flavobacteriales > Flavobacteriaceae > AU392. The sequence continues at coordinate 75,851 of CALLUG010000001.1, read as the reverse complement.
AGTGCTGTGTTAGGTACTCTAGTAATGTTCCTATTAGCTTTGCTTCATTTACTATTGGAATAATTATGGAAATGGTATTCCTCATATACTAAGAATGACACTAAGTAATTCTGTGTTTTTTATTTATGCGAACATAGTAAAAACAAAGTGAATTTACTGCTCATTTAAAGCCCAATTGTAATCTACATAACTTTTTTTGGCTTTATTAGAGATTTGTACCTCAGCATATTTATTTAAAAAGGAGATTAAATCACCATCTTTTTTAAAATCTTTTGAAAACCAAGAAAATATTTTTGATATTTTAATAGTGTTTGCTGTAATATTATTTCTTTGGCCGTCGTTAATAAATCGTTTTGCTAAAAAATCTAACTGAGCATTTACTTTTTCAGCAGTAAAAGCTTCATTTAGTAATGGAGGGCAAGAAAAGGAAGCACAATTAATTCCAAAATGAATACGCGGGTCATTGAGTTTTCTAAGAATTTGATGTTCTATTTCGTTTAGATTATACCATTTTTTACCAAGTTTCCATAAACGCTGATCCCAAGGGTCTTTTATATCTTTAATACTTTTGGTTGGGTAGTTACGTAAAATTAAGTCTACAGTTAGCGCATTATAAGCATTCATCCAGTAAGCCAATTTTTCTTCTGTACTCCAGCTATCCTCTGGTAATTGTTGTGCTAGTTGGCTAATGTAACGTCTTAAAACACTCCAATTACCCTTAAACCCTTTGTAATTTACATCGCCATTAGCAGCTACATTTTTACGAATCAAATCGTTCCAAGTGGTATGGCTAAACACGGGTATTGCTTTAATAGGTTGTTCTGGAACTTTACTCTTTTTTACAGGAACAGGAGTTGTATCTTCTGTGTCTTGTGGTAATTTTGTTTCTACCTCTTTTACTTTTATAATTGTTTTTGGAATCTCTTTTTTGATGCTATCCACGGCAGCTTTTGAAATCTCAACGTTTTGTACTGGGTTTTCAATAGGTTTTTTAGTTTCTGTAATTTTTATTTCTGTAATCTCTTTATTTACTTTGGGTTGCGTTGTCGTTTTTGCAACTTGCTTTGAGGCAGAGCAGGATAAAAGTATAACCACTAAACTTGCTGTAATACATACATTTGTCTGTTTCATAATTTAAGATGATTGCTTTATTAGTTTATATTTTGGTATTACTAATTTATTATCTTAATTATAGTCCACACGCTAGGGTTTTCCTTACGTAGGTTAAATCAATAAAAAAGCTTAGTATACATTATACTAAGCTTTAATTAAGGATACATTATTTTTGTTTAGCAACAGCCACCGCCATCGTAATGGTAGGTCGATTCACTAAAATAAATATCGTTTCTGTTAAGGTTTTTTAGAGCTTTTGCTGTTTTATCGCAAACGGCTAGGGGTTGATTTTTAAGCAATACATGCCCCAGCTTATCATCAAAATAATCGTCTTCACCATAGTATATCGCTGCCTTACCTGTAAACACGCATGGGCCATCTTTTGGCATAGGGTCTTTGATAGCGGCAACTTCTATTGATTCGATGTAAATTAATTCTTCTGTAGGGTAGTTTTTAGGGTCTAGAATACGGTATGGTTTTCTTGCTCTAATTTCGATGGTACCAAAGCCGGCGTCTGTTAATGCTTTTACGTATTCTGCTATGGGTAAACTTCCACTTAGGCATAATGCTCGTAAACGGTCGTCATTACGCAACGCATCATTCATAGGTTGTTCACAGGTAGGATCGCTCATAACTAAGCGTCCATGAGGCTTTAATACTCTATACATCTCGGCGATAGCTTTTTTTAAATCTTCAGCTTTAAAGATATTAAACAGGCAATTTTGTGCTGCTACATCAATACTGTTATCGTCTACAGGAAGGTTTAAGGCATCTCCTTTTTTAAGGTCTACAAATTCACTTTTAAACCAGTCGTTTTGTTGTTCTGCTTCTATAAAGTTTTTTCTCGAAGCTTCTAACATTTCATCTACAACATCTACCCCTACTACACCGTGCTTTTGGCGGTTAAAGTATGCAAATTGAAGTAACTCCATTCCTCCACCAACGCCAACATATAGCATTTTGGGGTTGTTAGTTAAGTCTCTTGCATGAACTGTGCTTCCGCAGCCGTAATTCATTTCTTGCATTATTTTTGGGATTTTTAACCCAGGTAGCTCCCATATAGGATTTGTTGTACAGCATAAGCCAACATCTGGGGTTAATGCGGCTTCTTTATATAGGTCGTTTGTTGCTTCTAAGTAGCTCATATATTTATAGGATCTTAATCAATTTTTTAAAAAGGGTTATCATATTAGGCTCTGCCTTGGCTGCCATTTGCATAATTTCAGCTATGTTTATAGGTTTTAGATTACTTGGGTCGCACTCGTCTGTTAAAACTGACACTGCTGCAGCCTTTAAGTTTAGGTGGTTGGCAACTATTATTTCTGGAACGGTACTCATACCCACAGCATCGGCACCTATTATTTTAAGCATTTTGTATTCTGCCTTTGTTTCTAATTGTGGGCCAACAACACTAGCGTATACGCCTTTGTGGAGTTTAATATCATGTTGTTTTGCAATAGCCTCAAGGCTATCGTTTAGCCCTTTATGATAAGCCATACTCATATCTGTAAAGCGCTCGCCTAAAGTCTCTACCCCTTTAAATGCCAAAGGAGACCCTCCTTGCAGGTTAATATGATCGTCGACAAGCATTAGCTCTCCTTTTTTAAAGTCTAAGTTTATTGCTCCCGCAGCATTAGAAACTAATAATGTTTTTATTCCTAGTTTTTCCATAACACGCACAGGGTAGGTTATTTCTTGTAGACTGTACCCCTCATACAAATGGAATCGTCCTTGCATTACAACCACTTTTTTATCTGCAAGAACACCATAAATAAGTTTACCTTTATGAAATTCTACCGTAGCTGTAGGGAAGTTAGGGATGTTGCTGTAGCTAACTTCTTTTATAATTTGTATATGGTCAATAATTTGTCCTAATCCTGTACCTAAAACGAGTCCTACTTCAGGGGTTTCAAAACCTTCATCTTTAAGATACTGAACACTTTGGTTGATATGCTTTATCATCTAATAGCTTTATAAGTTCGGGAATATCTTTAATATCATTATAGGTGTCTATATCATTTAATTCTTCAAGCAAATGTACATCAATATTTTTAAGGTCTTCCATGGTCTCTTTAAAAACAGTTGCGGTACTCCATCTTTTTTTTGTAAATATTTGCTTGTGCAAAGTTTTCATGCCTAGTAAGTAGTAGCCTCCGTCTGGTGAGGGACCAATAACAACCTCATGATTATCTAATTGCCTAAAGGCTTCTTCGATATGCTTTGGTGTAATGGCATAAAGATCGCTTGCCATGATAATAACTTTATTGTAGTTAGCACTAAAGCCGTTACTAAAAGCATGTTGCATGCGCAAACCTAAATCTTGCCCTTCTTGTTTGTATTTTTGATAAATATTAGAATCCCAAATATCGTTATCTCTAATTTTTTCTGAATAGTAAGCAGCTTTATCTGCCTTTACTTTGCGTATGGTTTTCTCGGCATGGGACAATAAGTGTTTATAAACTTTTAAAGCGTTTTCGTCTCCTATTGTTTTTGCTAATCGGGTTTTTACTTTTCCTAATTCCGGATTTCTAGTAAAAACCATTACTAGGGCTTTGTTAGTCATATATTTTTTTTCCTTTGGTTAACCATTTGCCCCATTGTTTGGAAAAGGCATGTACATTTTCTGTAACTTGGTTATTGGAGTTATAAAGTTCAAGATTGTTATTTTTCCATTCAAAAATACCGCCATAAAGGTTATAAACATTGGTGTACCCAGCAGCTTTAATTTTTTTAGCAATAGATTCTGATCGTACGCCTAAGGAACAGTATACCACAATTTTTTGATGTTTGTTTTGTACTGTTTTTAACACATTATTGATTTGAAATTTTTTATAACCTACAAAAATAGCATTGTTAATATGACTTACGTTATACTCTTTAGGTTCTCTAGCATCTAGCAAAACAATTTTTGTTTGGTCTTGTAGTTGGTTTACAAAAATATAAGGAATGCTTTGATCATTATATTTTTTCAAAACAGCTTCTAACGATTGTTGTGCAAAGCAACCGCTAGATATAAAAATGTAAATATAAATTAATATGTGTTTCATTTAGCTTATTTGTAGACTTAAGCCACAACACCTTGACAACTACTTCCTGCACCTGCAGTACAACCATAACAGTGTTGAGAGATAACAATCGGTCTGTCTTTTAGTAAGTTTTCATTATATTCTGAGATGTGCTTTATTTTACTATTCACTGGTAATTCTAGCATTTGATTAAAATCACAGTCAAATAAGTATCCATCCCAACTTACAGAGAGTGTGTTAGTGCACATAACGTTAGCCACCGCCATAGGGTTATATGCTTCTACTAAAGCATACATATAATCTTCGTAATTTTCTGAAGCAATTAGGTAGTCTAAAAAACGTGCAATTGGCAGATTTGTAATCGCAAAAAGATTATGAAACATAATGTTAAAGTCTTCTTTTAATGCTTTTTTAAACTCTTTTTCCATGGCAGCTTGATCTCCTGGCAAATAAGCTCCAGAGGGGTTGTACACTAGGTCTAACCTTAACGAACTCCCTGGCATTCCATAGCCAACAGCGTTTAGTTCTTGCAATGCTTTTATCGATTTATCAAAAACGCCATCGCCACGTTGTTTATCTGTTTTCCCTCTAGTCCAGTGTGGCATTGAGGAAATAACGTGTACGTTATGCTTTTTAAAAAATTCTGGCAAATCGTAATACGTTTTGTTGGCTCTAATAATAGTAAGGTTGGAGCGTACAATAAAATCTTTAATTCCTGCTTTTGCAGCTTCCTCTACAAACCATCGAAAGTTTGGGTTCATTTCCGGTGCTCCGCCCGTTAGGTCTAGAGTATGTGCCCCTGTGTTTTTAATAACTTCTAGGCACTGCTGCATAGTTTCCTTTGTCATTATCTCTTTGCGATCTGGACCAGCATCAACATGGCAATGTTCACAAACTTGATTACACATATAACCTACATTAATTTGTAATATCTCAAGTGCTTTAGCTTTTAGAGGAAATTGGTTCGTTTCTGAAATCTTTTCTTTAAACGTTGGTAAGTCACCATCTTTAAAAATGCCTCCAGAGAGTATTTGTAATTGTTTGTTACTTTGCGCTAGATCGCTTTCGCGTTTTTTTAGAGACTTTGTAGCCATAGTATAATTTAGGGTTGTAACCTGCTATTAAGATGCAAATTTAAGTTTTTAATTTACATTTCTAGTTTATTCACTTTATTCATCATTTGTACGCTATGCACAAGTGTTGCTCCACTTTTTATGGCGGCTCCTACATGCACAGCTTCCATCATCTCTGCTTTAGTAATACCGCGTTGCAAAGTATCTTTAGTGTAAGCGTCTATGCAGTACGGACATTGCTCAGTATGTGATACTGCTAGGGCTATTAATGCTTTTTCTCTAGCACTTAGAGCGCCCTCTTCAAAGACTTTGCCATAATATTCAAAAAATTTAGTTCCTAAACTTTCACTCCATTCAGTTATTTTAGAAAATTTTTTTAAATCAGATGGATCGTAATATGTTTTTGACATTTAGTTATTTTAAAATTAAAATCTAGCAGCATTCATTTTGTCGCTAAATTAAGAATTAATTTACATTGCAGTATTAAAACGTTGCTGTGTTAAAAACACTATTATTTTTTTTCAAAAAAATAATAGTAAAACTAATAAATAAGTGTAGCTTTATACCTTTATTTTACATCAACCTAATGATTGCATCTAAAAAAATTGTTTTACTAGGCCATTTCGGCGTTGGAAAAACATCGTTAATTAGACGTTTTGTCCAAGACATCTTTTCTAAAGATTACAAAGTAACTATAGGGGTGCATATTTCTAAAAAAGAAGTTCTTATTTCTGAAAATAAAAAAGTTTCTTTACTATTATGGGATTTGGAAGGCCATGAAGATATTAAGCGCACCAGACCATCTTACTTATTAGGCACTCACGGGTTTATTTACGTATTTGACTTATCACGTCCAGAAACTTACAAAGCCCTAAAAACAGAAATAGAACACTTAAAAACTCATTACAAAAACGTTCCTATTAAAGTTGTCGGGAATAAGATGGATTTAGTTACAAAAGAACATATAAAACAAAACGCCGATGTTTTTGATGATTTTGTCGATTTTTTTACAAGTGCTAAGTTAGGAAGTAGAGTTGAATTGCTTTTTTCTAAATTAGCAAAAGAACTCCTTTGATTCTTTATAGAATGACCTTAGACACATATAAAAAAAATTACCATAAAAATAAATTCCAATACCTCTTAACAAATCACCTTGCGGTTATTTTGGAATCGGATGACACCCTTTTTGTTCTTGAGCAAAAAACAGCACTAGATGATGTGCATCCGTTTTTTGAATCCTTGCTAAGTCTATTTAAAACAAAGGGGGAAACTTATCATTTTTCTTGTGTAAACCTAATTGTTAAAGGCAAGGATGTAATTGTAGATATTAGCATACATAATCAAGACGGAAATAAAAATTTAGTGGTTATTGAAGACTTAACCAACCACTACAATAACTACCAACTTACAGCACAAACACGAAACGACTCGGTAATTAACTCCCAAATTTTAGAGCTAAAAAACAAGTACTTATTAGAAAAAGAAGATTTTAAAAATACGTTTATTACCAACTTTAGCCACCAATTAAGAAACCCTATTACATCAATAGCTACGTTTTGTAATATTATTAGCGATACTAACCTAAGTGCAGAGCAAAAAAATTATTTACACATTATTAGCTCTGCCAATACTGATCTTAAAAACAGAATAGACGATGTTTTGGATATTGCCAAAATAAATTCTGGACAACTAATTTTAACTAAAGATGTTTTTAGTCTAGCCACCTTTTTAGATGAAATAGTTTACGAATATAAAAGTCTAGCAGCCAACAAAAATCTTGATTTTAGTGCCGAAATAGACACTAAGCTACCAGAATTTATTGAAGGGGATAAGTTTAGACTAAAACAAATTATTGATAATCTAATGTCCAACGCTATAACTTTCACTACAAAAGGAAGTGTTGGCTTTCATATCTCTTTAAACTATATCAGGGCGAATAAAATAAGCTTGCACATTGAAGTTACAGATACGGGAATAGGGATTAATCCCTCCGATTATGATTTAGTTTTTGAACGTTTCGCAAAAATAGAATCCCCTATTCAAAATGACGAAAATATAGGGTTAGGCCTAGCTATTGTAAAACATTTAATCTCCGAAATGGGGGGCAATATTAGTATAGAAAGTCAAAAAAATATTGGAACTAAAATTACGTGTAACCTAAGTCTATCAACAATACCTCGCACATATAAAGAACCCAAAAAAACGGCTAGCCCCAAAACCTTTAATTTTGCTAGAAAACAAAATGTTTTATTAATTGATGCCTCTGAACTTACGCAATTATCTGTTTTAAAAACATTAGCTTTAGAAGGTAATTTTTATCTAGAAATCGTGTCAAATATTGCAGCTCTATCCGAAATTCTGTTAAAACAAGAGTTTGATATAATTTTGCTGTCCAATAAATTAGGAAATCACAGTGCCGAAGAACTTATTAAAAAAGTCTTAAAAACATCTAGAGATTATAAAGATGTTCCTAAGTTAATTTTAACTCCCGAAATTTCCAGTACAGAAATTAAGCGCCTTATAAGAGTTCCTAATACCGACTATATTAAAACTCCATTTGATAAAAACATCCTATTAGAAACAATATACGAGTATCTAAAAAAGTAAATTACATACGTGATGTAAACAAAAAAAATCGAGATTATATCTCGATTTTTATAGTGCGGGCGGGGAGACTCGAACTCCCACACCTCGCGGCACTAGATCCTAAGTCTAGCGTGTCTACCAATTCCACCACGCCCGCAATTAAGGATTGCAAATATAAACAATACTTTGAAATTGCAAACGTTAACAATTAAAAATATTTCTTTTTTATATTTTTGAACAAATTAAAACAATACCATATGCAAAACATTACATCATATATTCAAACTCATAAAAACACTTTTTTAAACGAGTTAATCGATATCCTCAAAATTCCTTCAGTAAGCGCAGATTCTAACTATAAAGACGACGTTTTTAAAACTGCAAACCTTATTGCAAAACGCCTAGAACAAGCAGGATGCGATTTTGTAGAACTCTGCCCTACACAGGGATTCCCCATTGTGTATGGCGAAAAAATAATAGACCCTAACCTACCCACAATTTTAGTTTACGGGCACTACGATGTACAACCAGCAGACCCAATAGAACTTTGGGATTCCGACCCCTTTACCCCTGTTATAAAAACAACACCCTTACACCCAGAAGGTGCTATTTTTGCCAGAGGTGCCTGCGACGATAAGGGACAAGCTTATATGCACATTAAAGCTCTAGAGTTTATGACCTCCACAAACCAGCTACCTTGTAATGTAAAATTTATGATAGAAGGCGAAGAAGAAGTTGGTAGTGTTAATCTAGCCACCTATGTCAAAAACAATAAAGAAAAACTTGCAAACGATATTATATTAATCTCGGACACAGGAATGATTGCAAAAGATACTCCATCTATAACTACAGGACTAAGAGGGCTAAGCTATGTAGAGGTTGAAGTTACTGGCCCTAATAGAGATTTGCATTCGGGACTATATGGTGGTGCTGTAGCTAACCCTATTAATATCTTAGCCAAGATGATAGCATCGCTTCATGATGATAATAACAAAATAACAATCCCTGGATTTTATGATAATGTTGAGGCTTTATCAAAACAAGAACGTTTAGAGATGGCAAAAGCTCCTTTTTCGTTAGAAAATTATAAAGCTGCCCTAGACATTAAAGACGTTTATGGCGAGAAAGGATACACCACAAACGAGCGTAACGCTATTCGTCCAACCTTAGATGTTAACGGAATTTGGGGCGGATATATCGGTGAGGGTGCAAAAACTGTAATTGCTAGTAAGGCCTATGCTAAAATATCTATGCGCCTAGTTCCTAACCAAAATTGGGAAAACATTACTACACTTTTTAAAACACATTTTGAAGCCATTGCACCAAAAAGTGTTACCGTAAACGTAACCCCCCATCATGGTGGGCAAGGCTATGTAACACCCACTAATACTATAGCTTATCAAGCGGCGTCAAAAGCTTACGAAACAACATTTGGAAAAGCGCCAATTCCGCAACGTGGCGGAGGGAGTATTCCTATTGTATCGCTTTTCGAACAAGAATTAAATAGCAAAACAATACTTATGGGTTTTGGGCTAGATAGTGATGCCATACACTCTCCAAACGAGCATTTTGGAGTATTCAATTTCTTAAAAGGAATTGAAACAATTCCTTACTTTTACAAATACTTTAGCGAAATGTATAAGTAACACTGCTACAAAACCAATCCTCTTTTGGGGTTTGTCTTACAGCAGCATTATAGTTTATTTAAACCAGCTAGAATACATTATATAATTATCTGCAATTTTATTAATGTCGGTAGACACTAAGGTCTCGCTTATATCTTTTATTTTTTTTGCGGGTATCCCTGCATAAATACTACCCGATTCAACTCTAGTATTTTTAGTAACCACAGCACCTGCTGCAATAATACTATTGGTCTCAACCACACAATTATCCATAACAATACTTCCCATCCCTATAAGGACATTATCTCTAATTGTACAACCATGCACTATTGCATTATGGCCAATAGACACGTTGTTACCAATATTTGTTGCCGCCACTTTATATGTAGCATGAATAATAGCACCATCTTGTATATTTACCTTATGCCCTATGGTTATAGAGTTAACATCACCACGAATAACAGCATTAAACCAAACACTACATTGGTCTCCCATAGTAACATCGCCAACAATAGTTGCATTGTCTGCAATGAAACAATCTTTCGGTATTTTTGGATATTTTTTATTTACCTCCTTTATAATCATAATGATTAAAAATACTACTTAGCCTTGAAACTGCAAATTAATGTTTGTTTTTTTTAAATTATCATTAACTTTCACACAATCTCTTGTTATAATAATATATCGTACAATTTATTTTAAACCATAATAATTCAAATCTTTAAAAAATAGTTACTTTTATAACATGCTAGAAAATTTAAACATTGCGTTAATCCAATCGGACTTAACCTGGGAAAACCCTGCTCAAAACAGGATTAATTTTACCAAAAAAATTAATGATATTACCCAACCTGTAGATGTTATTTTTTTGCCAGAAATGTTTACGTCAGGTTTTACGATGAATGCTAGTGTTATTGCTGAAACAATGCAGGGCGAAACAATGCAGTGGCTCACAAAAATGGCTTACAAAAAAAATACTGCCATTGGAGGTAGCTTAATCATTAATGAAAACGAAAAGTATTACAACCGCTTTGTATTTATGATGCCCAACGGTAATTATAAAGTTTACGATAAAAAGCACACGTTTACTTTAGCAGGAGAACATAAGGTTTATCGTTCTGGAGTTAAAAAGCTAATTGTCGATTACAAAGGGTGGCGTATCTGTCCTTTAATATGTTATGACTTACGCTTTCCTGTTTTGGCAAGAAATACCGAAAATTACGATGTCTTAGTTTATGTAGCAAGTTGGCCAAAGCCAAGGGTTTTAGCTTGGGATAGCCTACTACAAGCAAGAGCCATAGAAAACATGAGTTATTGCATTGGTGTAAATAGAGTAGGCTTAGATGCTAATGGTCATGAATATTCTGGGCATAGTATTGCTTACAATTGTCTAGGCGAAAGTCTATGCCATATTGAAGCACATAAAGAAGCTACTAAAACAATTACATTATCTAAAAAACATATGCTTACAATACGAAAAAAGCTAGGATTTTTAAATGATATGGATAACTTTACTCTTCACTATCCTTAGCTAAAGGAAATGCAATAATTTGATCAAAATAAGCTTTAACATCAACAGATTCTACAGCGTGATACACCTTTTCGGGCTGTTGTTTTAAAAGGTAATTTCCCGTATCGTAAACGCCATTTTTATTAGTATCAATTATAACTCTTAAATAGTACTTATTTGGAGTAAGGTATGCAAAATCTACAGCATTATTCTCGCTTATATATTTTTCAGCCTTAACCACACCTCCTTCATCTGTAAGTTGAACAATCATAGGGTACACGCCATTTGTAATATTAACCCTAACAGAGCCATAGCTTATTAAGGGTCTTGTGGTTACAGTATAGTTAATAGTGTCATTCTGTTCGCCATAAAAATCGGTAAAAGCACCTGGCAATACTCGTAGGCGATAACGATTATCTTCTTTTTTGGGAAAGCTAAATTCTGCGATATTAGTGTACTTATCTAGAGTAGTGGTGTGAGGTATTGCAACCGAGTCTTTGTCTATAATACTAATTTTACTATCGTCAATTTTTGTGATAGGACTTGTGCTAGAGAGTTTAAAATTATCATCTAAGCGCAAGGTTCGATCACTTATTTCAGAAAACATTAGGGTATCCTTTTCTCTTTTGGGCAGTCTAACAAGTAAGGTGTCTTTGTAGTCACGATTACTAACTTCAAAGAGTAAAGAGTCCAAATCAATTTTAGGTTTGTACCAGTAGTTAAGGCTATCTTTATCTGTTGCTTTAGTTATTGTATATTCAAAATTGGTTGGTGTGTTAGAGAGGATTTTAATTTTAGTGTGTTTAGGATTTCCTTCATAAGCAAAAGCAATTTTATGTTCAGAAAGATACGATGCTCGTAGCACTTTAAACTCAAGGATTTCTTTAAACAGTTTTATTGTAAAATGCTTACTCGTATCGGCGGGTAGGGTAATACGCTTATTTACAAATCCTATTTTATCTGTTTTTGGGTCAAAAATATAATTATTATTAGGCTCTTTTAATGCTGTGAGTAGATACGTTCCTGCTTTTAGGTTATTTAGTTTAAAAGCTGTTGTGCTGTCTAGCGTATTGGTAATGTATTTTGGTTTTTTGTGATATACTATAGAATCTTTAAACGTAGAATCTATTTCGTGCAGTAATACCGATACAAAGTCGTCTGTATATTTCTCTAAAGCATCTACAATATCACCTTTTAAACTAAGTGAGTCAATGTATGCTCCCGTAGAAAATACATAACGGTAAAATGGATAAGGATTTTCTTCATTATTATCTACAATACTTTCTCCAAAATTAATGGCATATGTTGTATTGGGCTGCAAGGTGTCAAACAATTTTATGGTAACAGATTTACTCGCACCACCTAAAGGTGTTATTTCTGGCGGAGTGTTCATTGGAGGCGAAATAACAAGTTGTTTTTGTAACGCTTTAATTTTTACATACTCATCAAAGTCTATACGAATCTTATTACTAGAAAAATTAGTACTGTAGTTTTCTGGAGTTGATTTTTTAATTTTTGGAGGAGTAACGTCAATTTCCCCACCAGAAGGTGTACTGCGTTTAGCACAGTTAACTAACAGTGTCCCTAAAAGGATGCTAAAAATAATTTTTGAGTATCGTTTTTTCATCAAAAAATAGATTTCGTACAAAGAAACAATATATTTATAATTCAGGCTAAGTCAATTTTACAAATTTATTACCCTATAAACTAAGCAAGGGCTATCGTTGCAACACTTATCTTTAAGTTTTGAGCATTCGTGTTTAAGACATTAACACAAGACTCTATGGTTGCTCCTGTAGTAATGATGTCATCTACAATTAAAATATGCTTGTTGTGAATCAAGTTTGCATTATTTATACTAAATGTATGACGAATACTATTCCAACGTGAATTTCGCGATTTAAACACTTGAGTTTTTGTAGCAGAAGTTTTAACTAGAACATTATCAATATACTCAGCGCTTAGGGCCTTTGCAATTTCAGTTCCAAACGCAGCCATTTGGTTATATCCTCGTTGCTTTAGTTTGCTTTTGTGTAATGGCACAGGGATAACAATATCAATACACTTATAATCTGCTAAGCCACTGAGTTCGCTACCTAACCAAGCTCCTAAAATAGTGCCGATAATTTCGTGACCTCTATATTTTAAATTATGAAGAAGCTGCTGCACAATCCCTTTTTTGTGAAATTTAAAAAGTGCCGTTGCAGATTGTAACTGTAAGCGTCCATAAAAAATTTCATGAATTACACTAGACTTTGTAAAATGATAATTTGTTACCGGTAACTCATCCCTACATACCGTACAAATGTCTTGTTCGTTGTCCGATAATACTGCATGACAGCCATAGCATACCTTAGGAAAAAACAAATTTAAAACAGTATTAATAATCATCAACTAGAACAAAAAGTAGAATCAAATTTAAGAATTAAATTTTACAAAAACTGTCATTAATAATACAAAGGGTTTTATACTTTTGCAGTATGGCAAATCAAGACGATCAATTCAAAAAAGTAATCTCTCATGCAAAAGAGTACGGCTACATTTTTCAAAGTAGCGAAATATACGACGGGTTAAGCGCAGTTTATGATTACGCACAAAACGGTGTGGAATTAAAAAAAAATATTCGTGAGTATTGGTGGAAAGCAATGGTGCAAATGCACGATAATATTGTTGGGCTAGATGCTGCAATACTAATGCACCCTACGACATGGAAAGCCTCCGGGCATGTCGATGCCTTTAACGACCCACTTATAGACAATAAAGATTCCAAAAAACGCTATCGAGCAGATGTTTTGATAGAAGACTATTGTGCCAAAATAGAAATTAAAATAGAAAAAGAAATTAAAAAAGCAGCAAAACGTTTTGGAGATGCTTTTAACAAAGAAGAATTTATAGCTACCAACCCTCGAGTGTTGGGCTACAAAGAAAAAATAGAACGTATCCTTTTGCGAATGGCAACTGCTCTGCAAAATGAAGCACTAGAAGACGTCAAATTACTTATTGAAGAGCTTGAAATAGCCTGCCCCCTAACAGGAAGCAAAAACTGGACCGACGTAAAACAGTTTAACCTAATGTTTGGCACCAAACTAGGAGCATCGGCAGACTCAGCTATGAATTTGTACCTACGCCCAGAAACAGCACAGGGGATTTTTGTTAACTTCCTAAACGTACAAAAAACAGGGCGAATGAAAATTCCCTTTGGAATAGCACAAACAGGTAAAGCCTTTAGAAACGAAATTGTAGCACGGCAATTTATTTTTAGAATGCGGGAATTTGAACAAATGGAACTTCAATTTTTTGTAAAACCAGGCAGCCAAAAGCAATGGTACGAACACTGGAAAAAAACACGGTTACAATGGCATTTATCTCTAGGAATGGGCGCAGATAACTACAGATTTCATGATCACGAAAAACTAGCCCATTATGCCGATGCTGCCGCAGATATTGAATTTAAATTCCCCTTTGGTTTTAAAGAGCTAGAAGGGATCCATTCGCGTACCGACTTCGACCTAAAGGCCCACCAAGAGCATTCAGGCAAAAAACTACAGTACTTTGATCATGACGATAATACAAACTACACCCCTTATGTTGTAGAAACCTCTATCGGTTTAGACCGTATGGTTTTGGCAGTATTATCCAATGCCCTGGTAGAAGAACAGCTAGAAAACAACACAACACGTACCGTCTTAAAACTACCCGCAGTACTCTCACCAATTAAAGCAGCCATTTTACCACTGGTAAAAAAAGATGGCTTGCCCGAAGTTGCTCGCAACATTGTTGATGAGCTAAAATGGGATTTTAATATTACTTACGACGAAAAAGATGCTGTAGGAAGACGTTACAGACGACAAGATGCTAACGGAACACCTTTTTGTATCACAGTAGATCACGATAGCCTAAAAGACCATAGTGTAACCATACGCCATAGAGATACAATGAAGCAAGAGCGCGTAGCTATAAAAAATTTAAAAACAATTATAGCACAAGAGGTTGATGTAAAATCTTGGTTAATGAAAATGTAACTACACGCTAATTCTTTTTATACCATTAAACAAGAATGAGTAAAATGTTAATACTTGTTTTTTTAATCAAAATAACTTAATATTTTTCATAATTTATAATATTAATTTGATTACTTTAGAACTTGTAAAATTCAACCTATGCACAAAACCATCATTTTTGCTTTTGCAATAACACTACTTGTGAGTTGTAATACCAAAACAGAAAACACTGAAACACAAGAAATAGCAGCCTCTACTATAGAGAGCAAAGGGGTAACCGTAACAACATCACTTGTTAAAAAAGAAGTCTTTCAAAAACAAATTGTGGCTAACGGTAAAATAGAAGCGCTACAAAAAAGCGAATTGCGTTTTAAAACTAGTGAGCGTATTGCAAGCATACACGTAAAAAACGGACAACGCGTTAGTAAAGGACAACTACTTGCCACATTAGATAGCGAAGCTTTAGCCAATACAATACAAAAAGCAGAAATAGAATTAGAAAAAGCAGAAAATAAATTTCAAGAAGAAAAAATAAACTACGGCGTTGCCAACGACGCCAACATCTCGGACGAAATGCTTAAAAATTTGCAAATAAAAAGTGGTCTATTTGAAGCTAAAAACGCTCTAAAAGAAGCACAATTGCAATACAACCAAACAAAACTACGCGCACCTTTTGCTGGTGTAATTGCTAATATTGAAGCCAAAACAGGGAACTATGCCACCTCGTCCGATGTTTTTTGCATCGTTATAAGCCAAAATCAAATGGAAGTCGTCTTTTCTGTATTAGAAAATGAACTCCCTTACCTAAACAACAACCAAGACATTACAATTACATCGTTTGTTAATAGTGACATTTCCTACAAAGGAAGTATTAGCGAAATTAACCCCTTAGTAGACAACAATGGTTTAATTAAAATTAAAGCCAAAATTAATCGCAATAATATAAAGCTATTCGATGGTATGCATGTTAAAGTGCATATTAATCATCCCATTAAAGACATTATCGTAGTTCCAAAAACAGCCTTAGTATTGCGTTCTAACCTAAAAGTGGTTTTTATCTACGATAAAAAAAGTGGTTTAGCAAAATGGAAATATGTAGATGTTTTGGCAGAAAATAGTACTGTGTACGCTATTAGCAAAGGCTTAGCCGAAGGACAAGAAGTTATTATTTCTGGTAATATTAATCTATCGCATGATGCTAAGGTAAATGTTAATACAGTCCAAACTGAAAGCAATTAAAATAGTCCATTTAATTAATTATACATTTAACCTTTATACTTTATTTTAAAGCTCTAAAAATCAAAACTAAACTTTCTTGCAGAATATCGAGGTTAATAAAAAATGTTTTTATACCACTGAAAACACTAAAAAATACTTTGACATGCGCAAGGCAAGAAAAAGGTTTAACTCTACGTAAAATTGCGGCTAAAATAAATATTGACCAATCCCTAACTAGTAAGTTTGAGAAAAATGAAAAAACAAATCGTAAGAGTTGCTAAATTTTATAAGCTTTTGGAGAATGAACTTCTAATAAATTGGTTTTCAAAAAAATTACAGACAAGCTAAAGCATACAGAATCTATTTCCGAAATATTGAAAATAGCACAAGAAAAAATCAACTATTACAAAGCACAAGAAAATGAAAAATACTAAAATGAAAGTTGTAGAGTTATTTGCGGGAGTTGGAGGTTTTCGTCTTGGTCTTGAAAAAAGCAACTATGAAGTTATTTGGAGTAATCAATGGGAACCATCAACAAAAATGCAACACGCATCAAAAGTGTATGAAAAACGTTTTGGAAAAGAAAATCACTCAAACGAAGATATTAATAAGATTGTAGCTAGAAACGTAGAAGAAATTCCAGATCACGATTTATTAGTTGGCGGATTTCCTTGTCAAGATTATTCAGTTGCAACAACATTACACAACTCAAAAGGGTTGAAAGGAAAAAAAGGTGTTCTTTGGTGGTCAATTCATCAAATTTTAGAAACTAAAAAGAATAAACCAAAATACTTGTTTTTAGAAAACGTTGACAGACTACTTAAATCACCAGCAAAACAAAGAGGACGTGATTTTGCAGTAATGCTGCAAAGCTTAAACAATTTAGGGTATGCAGTAGAGTGGAGGGTTATAAACGCAGCAGAATACGGAATGCCACAAAGAAGAAGAAGAGTTTTCTTTATTGGTTATCATAAATCTACAGAAATCTACAAAAGACTTCAAAAATCTAACAAAACAAATTGGTTAACCAAAGAAGGAACGATTGCAAATGCTTTTCCTGTAGAAAAAACAAATTCAATTCAAAACGTTGAATTAAAAGGGAATTTAGTAGAAATAACTAACAATTTCAATAAAAACGGAAAATTATCCCCTTTTCAAAATACAGGTTTACTTATAAAAAATAAAGTTTATACAACTAAAACAGTCCCAAATTATAACGGAGAAAAAACTGTTTTAGGTGATGTTTTACAAAACGGAGAAGTAACTTCTGAATTTTTTATAGCTGAAAAAGACAAGCAAAAATGGGAATATTTAAAGGGAGCAAAAACCATTGAGCGAAAATCAGCAGACGGCTTTGTTTACAAATATTCAGAAGGTGGAATGATTTACCCTGATGCCCTAGACAATGCTTCAAGAACTATAATAACGGGAGAAGGTGGAAAATCACCCTCAAGATTTAAGCACGTAATTGTTTCCAATCGAGGTTTGCGAAGATTAACCCCAATTGAATTGGAGCGACTAAACATGTTCCCAGACAACCACACCAAGTTAGATGGAATTACAAACACAAAACGCGCATTCTTTATGGGAAATGCTCTAGTAATTGGAATAATCGAAAACATTGGAATAGAACTTTATAAACAGATAAATCAATTTGAGTATGTATAATATAAATTCAGCAGACTCAATTATTGAATTTGCTAAATTATTAAAAGACCAAACTTTAAGGGAGGCTTGTGGCATTGAAATTGAAAAACATGGTTATAAAGGAAAAGGTAATTTTGGTCAAATATTAGAAAAATTCTATTTCGGTTACGAACCAAATTCAGATGCAGAACCTGATTTTAGAGAAGCTGGAATGGAACTTAAATCAAGTCCATTAAAAATTCTAAAAAATGGAGAATTTCGCTCTAAAGAAAGGTTAGTTTTAAATATTATTAATTACTTAAAAGTACACGAAGAAGATTTTGAAACAAGTTCATTTTGGAAGAAAAATTGTCATTTGCTATTAATATTTTATCTTCACAATAGAGATTTAAGCCTACTTGACTACATTATAAAATTAGTTGACAGTTGGAAATACCCAAGTGAAGATTTAAAAATCATAAAACAAGATTGGGAATATATCAATCAAAAAATTAAGGACGGAAAAGCACACGAATTATCCGAAGGAGACACCTTTTATCTTGGCGCTTGTACAAAAGGTTCAACAGCTTTAAAATCGTTTAGAGACCAACCTTTCAATGAAAAAAAAGCGAAACAAAGAGCATATTCTTTAAAACAAGGTTATGTAAATCATATAATTGCAAATATTGCCCAAGAAGAAACTGCTATTTATGGCAAAATAATTGAAAGACCTGAAATTTTAGACAAGGTTCAATCTTTAGAAGAAATAGTAATTTTAAAGTTTCATCCGTTCTATGGAAAATCCGCAGAACAAATAGAAAAAGACCTAGAATTAAATCTTAATCAAAATGCAAAAAGCTATTTTGCAAACTTAACAAATGCAATTTTAGGGCTTAAACTTGGTCAAAAAATAGAGGAATTTGAAAAAGCTGATATTCAAGTGAAAACAATCAGACTTAAAGAAAATAATTTACCAAAAGAAGACATTTCATTTCCAACATTTCAATATCAAGAACTTATTGAAACAGATTGGGAAGACTCAGGTTTTAAAAACATTTTGGAAAGTAAATTTTTCTTTGTGTTTTATCAATTTGAGGGAGAAAAGTTGATTTTAAGAAAAGTTAAATTTTGGAATATGCAACATTCTGATATTCTTGAAGCAAAGAAAGTTTGGAAAAAAATGGTAGAAACTGTTTCGAAAGGAAAAATTGTAAAAGAAGTAACTGAAAAAGGAGTTAGAAAAACCTTTTTTCCAAAGAAAATCGAAAATAGAATTAGCCACGTTAGACCGCATGCAAGAGACAAAGACGATACTTATGAATTACCAATTGCAGATAAATTAACAAAGCTTACCGAGTATACAAAACATTGTTTTTGGTTAAATGCAAGTTATGTAAAAGACGAAATATACTTATAAACTATCTCTACCAAAAAAAGCAAGGATACAAGTCGCTTACCATTCATTAATTACAGCTACTTACACAAAGTATTTCATAATCAAAATTACAATATGATTCATACTATTAATTTACATTTCTGTTAGTTAAACTTTGTTCTTTTATTTAGTCTGTTTTTTTTAGATATAATATGTATCTTTGTATAACAACATGAGGATAGATTTGACTGATTGCAACCTCACTCTAACACGTATTATTGTTTGAGATAAAAATGCTAAAGGCAGTGTAAACTTCCTTCGACGCTTTCGTCAAATCTTCAATATAATTTAAAAAATAGAATGGGGTATTTATTTACATCAGAAAGTGTTTCAGAAGGACATCCAGACAAAGTAGCAGACCAAATTAGCGATGCACTAATCGATAATTTTTTAGCTTTCGACAAAAACTCAAAAGTAGCCTGCGAAACCTTAGTCACTACAGGACAAGTTGTTCTTGCTGGAGAGGTAAAATCTAAAACATATCTTGATGTTCAAAAAATAGCAAGAGAAACCATAAACAACATTGGTTACACAAAAAGCGAATATATGTTTGATGGCAACTCGTGCGGCGTATTCTCTGCCATACACGAACAGTCTGATGATATTAACCGTGGCATAGATAGAGCTAGCAAAGACGAACAAGGCGCTGGAGACCAAGGAATGATGTTTGGTTACGCAACTAAAGAAACAGAAAACTACATGCCTTTAGCGCTAGATTTGTCTCACAAAATTTTAATAGAACTTGCAAAATTACGAAGAGAAAATAACGACGTTACCTACCTAAGGCCCGACTCCAAGAGCCAAGTAACCATAGCTTACAACGACGACAATATCCCTCAACGTATTGATGCTATTGTAGTATCCACACAACATGACGATTTTGACACAGACGATGCCATGCTTAGTAAAATTAGGGAAGATGTTATAAACATTTTAATCCCTAGAGTTATTGCGCAACTCCCTAGCAATATACAAGCACTGTTTAATAATAATATTACATACCATATAAACCCTACCGGAAAATTTGTGATTGGGGGACCACACGGCGATACCGGATTGACAGGACGAAAAATTATAGTCGATACTTACGGCGGAAAAGGAGCTCACGGTGGCGGTGCATTTTCAGGAAAAGACCCAAGCAAAGTTGACAGAAGTGCTGCCTATGCAACAAGGCACATTGCTAAAAACTTAGTTGCCGCAGGTGTTTGTAACGAAATTTTAGTACAAGTTTCCTATGCCATTGGCGTTGTAGAACCTATGGGGATTTTTGTAAACACTTACGGCACATGCCCTCTCAATATTAGTGATGGCGACATTGCAAAAAAAATTAGTGCTATTTTCGATATGCGACCAGCTGCTATAGAGTCCCGTTTAAAACTACGTAACCCAATGTATAGCGAAACAGCTGCTTATGGACATATGGGAAGAAAAAACGAAATCGTATCCAAAACATTTTACAAACCCAATGGGGAATCGCAAACCATAGACGTAGAGCTATTTACTTGGGAAAAACTAGATTACGTAAACGACATAAAAACAGCCTTTAATCTATAAAAATATTAGATTGAGCCTAATTAAGAACAATTCAATTGCAGTTTTTTAATTTCTAAACCTTACAATTAGTAGCCAATAGTAATTAACTATTATGGAACAAAAACTACCCTTACCGCCCTTTACACTACAAACAGCACAACAAAAAATACAAGCCGCAGAAGATGCTTGGAACACTAAAAATCCAGAAAAAGTAGCTATGGCTTATAGTGTGGATACTGAGTGGCGTAATCGATCCCAATTTATTAATGGTAGAGAAGAAGTTCGTGCTTTTTTGGAAAACAAATGGAATAATGAAATCGACTACAAACTAAAAAAAGAACTTTGGGCTTATAACAATAATAGAATTGCTGTGCGATTTGAATATGAATACCGAAATAAAGCAGGACAATGGTTTCGGGCTTACGGAAATGAAAATTGGGAGTTTGATTCTAATGGTCTTATGACAAAACGCTACGCAAGTATTAATGATTATAAAATTAATGAGGCAGACAGAAAACTATAGCAAGATTAATGTGAACATGCCGTAACATTATGACTCTGTATTCTCATATTAATGAAATCTTAAAACAACCCTTAGTTGCTGTTGAAGGCTGCACCATAGGAACCTCTGTTAAAGGAAGATCAATACAAGGGTTTAAATTTGGAAAAGGCTTAAAAAACATAAGCTTAATTGCCGGAAATCATGCCGATGAACCTATTGGACCATTATTACTAAAAAAGCTCGTATCTTACCTATCTAACTTACCAAAAACAAATAGCTTACTAAAAAACTACAGTTGGTATATCGTACCACATACTAATCCTGACGGTGAGTTTGTTAATAAAAAATGGTATAGTTATAAGGATAAAAATACCGATTTGGCTAAGTATCTTATAAATGTTGTTAGGGAACCCCCTGGCAAAGACTTAGAATTTGGATACCCAATTGATAAACGTATAGCTGCTTTACGTCCAGAAAACACTGCTGTTTACAATTTTTGGAAAACTGCAAAAGCCCCATTTAACCTCCATGTTTCTCTTCATGGAATGGCAAAAGCCTATGGCGCTTGGTTTTTAATTAATAGGGCTTGGGCAAATAAAACATACAGTTTACAACAACAATGCGCAAAGAGAACAAGCTCTTTAGGTTATGACTTATTCGATTTGGATAGACATGGAGAAAAAGGGTTTTACCGTATTGCAGAAGGATTTTGTTCTTGCCCAAGTGCTAAAGGTATGCAGCATTATTTTCTAAACCGTAACGAGCCTAAAATGGCGAATAAGTTTCACGCAAACTCTATGGAGTCTATCCGCAGTTTAGGAGGGGATTGTTTGAGCTTAGTTTCAGAGATGCCTTTATTTTTATTTCCTAAAAAAGAACGCCCTTTGGTTTGGCCAGATACTTATTTGCAAGAATGGTCTGCTCAGTTTTCATTATGGAAATCCTTATTAATTTCTGGAGATTTAAGTGCTTCAAACTTAACTAAAGAAATGCAAAATCTAAACATAAAACCGATGCCTTGGGACGATCAATTACGTTTACAATGGCAACTTATCGCCTCTGGTATAGAGTGCATAAATAATACTTAATGTACTCAAAAATTATTGTACTTTTATACACAACAAAATTTATGTTAACCCCCTAACACTAGAGCATGTTTCTTGAAAATACAGTAAATCCTAAAGAACAGTTTGGCTGGATAGAAGTTATTTGTGGCTCTATGTTTTCTGGAAAAACCGAGGAGCTAATCCGAAGGCTAAAACGAGCGCAATTTGCTAAACAAAAGGTTGAAATATTTAAGCCTACCATAGATACTCGTTACGATCAAGACAACGTCGTATCGCACGACAACAATCAAATTTTATCTACAGCAGTACCTGCTGCTGCTAACATTCCTATTTTGGCAGATAATTGTGACGTGGTTGGAATAGACGAAGCACAGTTTTTTGACAACGAAATTGTACGTGTTTGTAACAACCTAGCCAACAAGGGCATTCGGGTTATTGTTGCTGGGTTAGATATGGATTTTAAAGGAAATCCTTTTGGTCCAATGCCCAATTTAATGGCTACGGCAGAGTATGTAACCAAAGTACACGCTGTATGTACCAAAACAGGAAACTTGGCGCAGTATAGCTACCGCAAATCCAACAACAACACCCTTGTTATGCTCGGAGAAGTTGAAGCCTATGAACCCCTAAGCAGAGCTGCATACTACAAAGCAATGCAAAAATCTAATCTCAAGAACGAACAAACTAATAGCACTAAAAAAACGCTTTCTAAACCAAATCATAATGCCGAAAGCTAAAGAAACCGTACTTGAAATAAACCTAAGTGCCTTAAAACAAAATTTTAAGTATTTAAAATCAAAACTGCAGCCTAGCACAAAATTTATGGCCGTTGTAAAAGCATTTGCATATGGCAGTGATGCTATTGAAATTGCAAAATATTTAGAAACACTTGGCATAGATTATTTTTCGGTAGCATATACGAGCGAAGGAGTTGCATTAAGAAAGGCAGGAATTACTACTCCCATTTTAGTGCTACACCCACAAGCAGTAAACTTAAAACAACTTATCGCATATTGTTTAGAACCTAGCTTATATCAGTTTAATATTTTAAACGAGTTTATAAGCATTCTCGACAAAGAACATAAAACAAATTACCCAGTACACATAAAACTTAATACAGGACTAAATCGGATAGGGTTTTCCAAAAATGACTGTGGTGAATTACTCAAAACACTTCAAAACACTAAAGCAATACATCTAAAAGGCATTTTTTCGCACTTAGCTGCCAGTGAGGATATTAACGAAATTGAGTTTACAAAAACACAAATTAAAACATTTACAAACGTTGCACATATGCTGTCGCAACAACTCCAGCATAAACCCTTACTGCATTTATGCAATACTTCAGGGTTATTAAACTATCCAGAAGCACATTTCAATATGGTACGTAGCGGAATTGGCTTATACGGCTTTGGAAATTCTGAAATACAAAATAAAAACTTAAAACCAATTGCAACCTTAAAATCTGTAATTTCTCAAATTCATTACATTCAAAAAGGAGATACCGTAGGGTATAACCGTGCCTACAAAAGTAATAGCCCTCAAAAAATAGCAACCATCCCTATAGGACATGCCGACGGCATAACACGTCAGCTAGGAAACGGAAAAGGATTTGTATACATAAACCAAAAAAAAGCAGTAATAATTGGTAATGTTTGTATGGACATGATTATGGTAAACATTACAGAAATTAGTTGTAAAGAGGGTGATGAAGTTATTATATTTGACACCACACATACTATTGAAAACCTTGCAAATCCTATAAATACAATTAGCTACGAAATATTAGCAAGTATATCTCAACGTGTAAAACGAATATTTTATCGAGATAAATAGCAATAAAAAAGTAATTTTTAATTTAATAGTTAAAAAAATTAACTAAATTGGCGGCATAAAATAACTAAAAATAGATAATTATGTTAAAAGAGTTTAGAGCATTTATAATGACTGGCGGCGTGGTAGAATTTGCCGTGGCTGTTATTATGGCAACTGCAATTGGCCTAGTGGTTAATGGATTTGTAAATAGTATTATTATGCCTATTGTAGGGCACTTTACAGGAGGAACAGATTTTTCACAATTAAAAATTGTTCTTGACGAAGCTGTAGTCGACGCCGCAGGTGTTGTTGCAACTCCAGAAAATGCTATTTTATGGGGTGCTTGGGTAAATACAATTATCAACTTATTAATTGTAGGTTTGGTTATGTTTGTAATTATAAAAGCTTATAATAAAACAAAAACACCTCCTGCACCAGCTGCACCTGCAGGACCATCAGATAATGAATTATTGTCAGAAATAAGAGACTTACTTAAAAAGTAAAATTTAAACCAAAAATATATAACCAACCAATATATTTGTATTAAAAGCATCTCTATTAGTAAAGAGGTGCTTTTTTATGTTCAACGCTAAACGTATTATATTTATTTTTGTATAAAAATAATATAGATATATGAAAATTGCTGTTATAGGTGCTACAGGTTTAGTAGGTACTGTAATGCTAACAATCTTGGAAGAACGAAACTTTCCTGTTTCGGAGCTAATCCCAGTGGCATCAGAGCGTAGTGTAGGAAAAACAATCGTTTTTAAAAATAAGACCTATACCATTGTAGATTTAGCAACTGCTATTGCAAAACAACCAAGTATAGCCTTGTTTTCTGCAGGAAGTAGTACATCTCTAGAGTGGGCTCCCAAATTTGCAAAAGTAGGAACTACGGTAATAGACAATTCTTCTGCATGGAGAATGGATCACACCATACCTTTAGTAGTTCCAGAAATTAACGCAACGCAACTAACAAAAGCTAACAAAATTATTGCCAACCCTAATTGCTCTACCATACAAATGGTATTAGCCTTATCATCATTACATAAACTATACAGCATTAAACGTTTGGTTATTTCTACCTATCAATCTATAACAGGTACAGGGGTAAAAGCAGTACAGCAGCTAAAAAATGAAATGACAGGCGTTAAGGGTGAAATGGCTTATCCTTATCCAATTTATGAAAACGCCTTACCACACTGCGATGTGTTTGAAGAGAATGGCTACACTAAGGAAGAAATGAAGCTTGTAAGAGAAACTCAAAAAATTCTTGACGACAGAAGCATCGCAATAACTGCCACAGCCGTTAGAATACCTACCTCTGGTGGACATAGCGAGTCTGTAAATGTTGCTTTTAAAACCGATTTTGATTTAAGCACAGTACGTCATTTGCTAAACGACACTCCTGGGGTTGTTGTACAAGATAATATCGATACAAACACCTATCCTATGCCCATATACGCTAAGGATAAAGATGAGGTGTTTGTAGGAAGGCTTAGGCGAGACGAATCGCAGCCCAACTCCCTCAATATGTGGATTGTAAGTGATAACTTGAGAAAAGGTGCAGCAACTAATACCGTACAAATTGCCGAGTATTTAGTACAACACAATTTGGTGTAATGCTAGTTTAACCTTGGAAAAAGAAATTCTGAAATTAAAAATATGCTTTTAACTGTATTGTACCTGTGTGTATTGTACGGCTATTTTCGGATTTTCTACCCAAATAATTTAGGTTTAAATCTAAAAATTTAGTCAACTTTTTTTGAGCCAATAAACGCCATGTAAAATTCCTTCCAGGCTGTAATCCTTCTAATATTTGAAATCCGACAGGCGTATTAGCATTGCCTAAAAAATCGTTAGAGAAAAAATTAAACTCCCCACTTATTGCTGCTTTTTGTGCATTTGCAAAAGAAAAGGAAAGTCCCAAATTTTGTTGATTAAGAGATTCCATTCCCAACGTGTTGTCTTTCGTGCTATTACTGTAAAATAAGTTAAATTGTGTATTGTCGTTTAACAAATAAGATAACCTAGGGGCTATTTCAGTTTGGTCTAAACTGAAATTTCTATTTGCAAAATTTTCAGTATTGCTTTGATTTACTTCAAAACTAGATGCAAGGCTAAAAAGCCAATGGGTTGCAAATTTATGATTAAAATTAAGTTGATGACTTGTCAATTCATTTTCTACAAATCCTATCGACAGCACATTCTGAGATTTATTAGACAGGTAAGTATAAGAGCTTGTGTATCGTTGCAGCCCTCTGTTAAAAAACAGCACATTACGAATGTTTAATTGTAAACCCAATTGGTTTTCTGCGTTAGTTTGAAAAGGATTAACATTAAAGTTATTGCCATTACGTCTTATGCGTCTATCTATTAAATATGATGTTTGGTTGTGAAAATGAGACCAGAACTTTTTAACCCCATGTTTTGATAATTCCCAATGTTTTGGGTTAAATGTAAGGGTTTGGCTTAACCTGTTTTGATGCGTTTGTATAAATACTTGATTCGGTAAAAATACACGAATAAAATTAGCTTGATCTTGAAACGTAGCTGTTTCAAACTCATCTAACTCTCGAATTCCATTTTCGTTAAAATCTATAAATTGAAAAACACCTTGACCAGGATCGACCTCTACAAACGTAAATTCTTGTTGTGGCAACGTGCCAGAGTTCGTTTCAAAAACAGTATTCCAAAGTAACAAGCGGTTTATAAGTTTTTGGCTGTATTGTAATCTAGAGTTAAGCGATTGCTCATTAACTAGAGTTGTGTCGTTGTTTTTTAAAACTCTATAGTTAACATAAAGTGACAAATTAGTGTTCGAGTTTTGAAATAATTTGGTGTCTAAATAATAGGTGTTAGAGGTGTTTACACTCTGTAAACGATTGTTTCTTACACTATCATTAACTCTGTTTTTGTATCCTAATTTAAAAAATACTTTTGTGCTATCGCCAAGTCCTGCAAAAGTTTCATAGGCTCTAAATTTTTGACTCAACCCTGTTAATGAGTCGTTACTACCTAAGCGCTGCTCGTTAGACTCTAAGGCAAATTTTGCGCCAAGCCAAGACTTGCCTTGTGTATAGATAAAGCGATTGTACGATCTTAAAAATCTAGAATTACTACTGTTAGACGTTGCATTTAAAACACTAGAATTAGAAAAAATATTAAGTTTTTTAAATCCAAAATTGGCAGATACACTATGCTTATTTCCATTAAAATTTTGAGCGTAATTTAAATGCTCAAAATGATACTTTACAAGCCCACCTTGATTATGATGCAACTCAACCCCTGTATTAATAAGCGACTGATTTCCAAGGGGGGTATTAATATTCCAATCGCGATTAAACTCCACATTGTATAATTGTTCTATCGTTTTAAAATTATCTTGCACAAAAGTGCTATTAGCAAAAGCCGTTAAAGCCCAGAGACTATCTTTTTTTATAAGGGTTTGATTAATTTTAAAATCGGCTGCAAATCCAGTATTATCCTCGTCATCTAAGCTCGAAAATAAATTCAAATCGTTTATACTTGCTGCAGTTTCAAAGCTAATTGTTGTTTGTTTTGTAGGCGTGTACGTTCCGTTAACTACAGCTACCTGTAATTTAACGGGTGAAACCAACTGTGTTACTGGCGCAAAATTGCCTTGAGGCACACCAGCTATTGGCGCGATAAACTCAAAAACATTAGCTATTGCGTTATTGTTTGTTAAAACATAATCGCCTTGGTTGTCTCCTACTAAAGTAAACCGTACATCGAACAATTCATCGTCTGGATTGTTAGAAAATACAAATACCTCTTGGACTCCTATAATGTCTTTACGATACAAAATTCTATTCTCATCAAAAGATTGAGCAACTGCAGAAGGGGCTGTCATTAACTCCCTATCATCGCCTGCAAGCTCTAGCAACTGCACTTGCTCTTGAGATAAGTTTTGTTGTAAAGGTTGGTTTCTAGCATCGGTTTCGCTATATACAGAAACCCCAATTTTTAATTTTTCAGTAGTGTGATACCCACCTCCGTAAGCAATGAATCGTGAAAAATTACGCTCAGTAAACTGATAATCTACAGTAACACGCATTTCTGAGGTTACAGGAAAAGTAGCATTAAACACAAGCTCCCCTGCGTTGTAATTAATGACATAATCTTTGTCTTCGCCACGCGATAGCGCAACACCATTTACATAAACAGTTTCGCTTCCAGAAACTATAAGAACAAATAACTCGCCGTTTGGCCCCTCCAACTTATAAGGCCCTTGGTTGCCTTCTTGTGCGGTAAACTGACTTCTACCAAACTGACCTCGAACTAAAGCTCCCGAGGCAAACAGTTTTGTACTAGCGTTCTTATGCAATAGAGACGCATTGACATTAAGACCTTGTACACGTTTAGAAAAATTTCCAAAAATTGAATTTGTTTTCTGAAGATCAATATCTCCTGCTCTAATGTTCCAGTTTTTACTAAGTAACTCTATAAATACTTGGTCAAACTCATCTAGCCGCTGCGAAAACCCACGCTCTTGCAACGGGATATTAGCATCTTGTATCGAGGCTCGCAATGACACCTTATCGTTTAATTTTCCTGTAATTTGCAAATCCAACTCACTATTAACAACAGAGTTTTGGTTGTTTCCAATGGTAACTCCTCTAGAGATACTCCCAGAGGTGTTAAGTCCATCAAAGGGTTTAAATGTACGTGTGGTGTTAGGCCGCGATAATTTGTATAACTTATCTAAATTATTTGTGTTTTTAACTATCCGTGCTTCATCTAGCTGCTTATACGTTTTGGTCAAAAACCTAGGAAAGCGCAAATACTCAATAATAAGCGTATCAGTTATTAATGCTGTTTTTAATGTTAACGTTGCTTTGGAAAAGTTGACCCTGTAGAGCGAAGTGTCTATTACAACACCATTGTTGTTTTTTATAACAAAGTAACTGGGGTTAATACTCAAACTATCAATTAAAATACGATTTTTTGCAGCTACTTTTTTTGTTCTAATACTAGAAGGAACACGCTGTGAAAAAGCACAAAAACTAATTAAAAAAATAAGCAGTGTAATGGTTATCTTCATTGTATTTAATTTACTAAAAATAACAGCCTATAGTTTGTTGACAGTTTTAGTTAAATCGTCTATAAATTAATGGCATAAAATTAGAGTATTATTTATTTTAGCTAAAATTATTTTCTTAAAGTTTATAAATAGTATGAAAATTATATCCTACAATGTTAACGGAATTAGAGCAGCACTAAAAAAAGGGTTTATCGATTGGTTAATAAGTGCAAATCCAGATGTACTTTGCTTACAAGAAACTAAAGCACAAAAAGAGCAATTAGATCTCAGTGTGTTTGAAGAAGCAGGGTATAACTACAATTATTGGTTTAGCGCACAAAAAAAAGGATACAGTGGCGTTGCCATACTATGCAAAAAAGAACCCAATCACGTTGCGTATGGTACAGGTATTGAAGCAATGGATTTTGAAGGACGAAACATTCGTGTAGAT
Organism: uncultured Flavobacteriaceae bacterium; assembly: GCA_938011315.1. Classification (GTDB taxonomy): domain Bacteria; phylum Bacteroidota; class Bacteroidia; order Flavobacteriales; family Flavobacteriaceae; genus AU392. Next base: position 46,226 of record CALLUG010000001.1, on the reverse strand, counting down.
TATAACGATATTTCCGTGATGAGTATGTACCTCCCCTCTGGAAGTAATGATGCTAGATTAGATTTTAAGTTTAAGTATATGGATGATATTCTAGACTATCTATCTTCACTAAAAAACGAAATTCCAAACCTAGTAGTTTGTGGCGATTATAATATTTGTCATGAAGCCATCGATATTCATAATCCTAAAATGAAAGGTGTTTCTGGGTTTTTGCCAGAAGAACGAGAGTGGTTAACGACGTTTATTGCTAGTGGGTTTATTGACTCATTTCGATACTTAAATAAAGACCTTCAACAATATACATGGTGGAGTTATCGTGCTAACTCTAGGGCAAATAATAAAGGCTGGCGATTAGATTATGCTATGGCATCACAACCCTTACAAGAAAAACTAAAAAGAGCCGTTATACTGTCTGACGCAGTACATAGTGATCACTGTCCAATTTTATTAGAAACACACTAAAACCAAAATCATGATAAAAAAAATAATATGCCTAGGTCTAATTACGATAATGTTAAGCTCCTGTGTGTCTCCTAAAGTTTATAAAGAATTAGAAGGAAAATACACAACTTTAAAAGAAGAAAACAAACAACTGTCTCAAGACAATGAACTACTTTTATCTGCAAAAACTAAAGCAGAAAACGAGTTAGAACAACTAAAAAAAGATTACCAAACTACCCTGGCGCAACGAAATCAATTACAAGCTGACTACGATGCCACAAAAACAAATTATGATAACTTACAAGCATCTTATAAAGCTTTAGAAGAAAATAGCTCATCGGCAATTGCCGAGAATTCTAAAAAAAATAGAGAACTGCTAGCACAATTAGAAGCCAAAGAGCAAGCTCTAGCCAATGAAAATAATAGATTAAACAAACTAAAAGAAGAACTCGAAAACGGCTCTCAACGTATCGCAGAACTCGAAAGCGTTATTGCAGCAAAAGACGCGGCACTAACCAACCTCAAAAATGCAATTTCTAAAGCATTAACAGACTTCGAAGGCAAAGGTTTAACCATTGAACAACGTAACGGAAAAGTTTATGTTTCCTTAGAAAATAAACTGTTATTTAACTCTGGCAGTTGGACGGTTGGCAATGAAGGCAGAAAAGCAGTACAGCAACTAGGTAACGTACTAGGGAACAACCCAGAAATTGCCGTTTTAATTGAAGGACATACCGATAATGTTCCTTATGGAGGAACAGGACAAATTAAAGGCAATTGGGATTTATCGACTAAAAGAGCAACTGCAATTGTTACTATTTTAAGAGAAAATGCTAATATTAATGCCGAAAATTTAACCGCAGCAGGACGAGGAGAATTTGCCCCTATTGCAAGCAACACTACCGCAGAAGGAAAAGCAAAAAATAGGCGCATTGAAGTTATTTTAACTCCTAAACTAGACGAAATTTCTAAATTATTGCATAAAATATAACGTCGAAAATTACACTTAAAAATGTTATTTTTACAAAATATATGAAATATACAACATTAGCAAATACCACAATAAGTGTAAGTAAGATATGCCTTGGGTCTATGACTTGGGGAAACCAAAATACAGAATCCGAAGGGCATCAACAACTTGACTATGCTTTTAGTAAAGGGATTAACTTTATAGACACAGCTGAGCTATACCCAGTACCTGCAACAGCCCAAACACAAGGGCGAACAAGCAAAATTATTGGCTCTTGGTTACAAAAATCAGGAAATAGAGACAAAGTCATCTTGGCTTCAAAAATTGCAGGACCAGGAGACTATACAGCTCATATTAGAACCACAGGGTTTAGTGCACAGGCTATAAAAGATGCTGTTCACTTAGAACTAAAACGCCTACAAACCGACTATATTGATTTATACCAATTGCACTGGCCCGAGCGGTCTACCAATACTTTTGGGATAAGAGATTATAAGCATAATCCTAACGATAAATGGGAGGATAACTTTAAGCAAGTTTTAGAAACTCTTAGTCATCTAATTAAAGAAGGGAAAATTAGACATATAGGCTTGTCAAACGAAAAAGCATGGGGAACTATGCGTTATCTACAAGAGTCGAGCGCTAATCATACACAAAGACCCATTAGTATACAAAACTCATACTCATTATTAAATAGAACTTTTGAAGGCGATTTGGCAGAAATATCTATAAGAGAACATGTTGGTTTGTTAGCTTATTCCCCCCTAGCCTTTGGAGTCCTTTCTGGAAAATACATAAAAAATACAGCTGCAGATAACGCACGGCTAAAACTATTTCCGAGATTTGCACGTTACAGTAGCGATCAATCAACACAGGCAACCAAACAATACCTAGAAATAGCAGAAAATAACGGGATGACTTTGGTACAAATGGCACTTGCTTTTGTAAACCAACAGCCCTTTGTAACAAGTAGTATTATTGGCGCAACCAACCTAAACCAGCTTAAAGAAAATATTGCTAGCATAGATATAGGCTTAACCCCCGACATTTTAGAACAAATAAATAATGTCCATGCAGTGATACCAAACCCAGCACCTTAGTTTAATTTATAAACATAACCAAAAAACACAATGAAACAAATTTTAACCATCACATTATTTCTAATTATTAATGTAACTTATGCTCAGTACAGTTGGACTCCTGCCGAAGTACACCTAAAAAATGGAACCGTTTTAAAAGGAGAAGCTAAAGTACCACAGTCGCCCTCAGGCTTAATCATTGGAAAAAAAGAACGTGCACGCTTTAGAAAAGCAAAAAAACAAAAAAAACAAAAAATTGATGCTAAAGATATCTCTTATATTACCTTTCGTGCAACTGAAAAAGAAAAGGTAAATGGGAAAAAAGTAAAAAAAATAGTTACAAAAAAATTCATTACAACCTACTTAAGAAAAAAAAGGAAAAACCCATATTTTGTAGAACTCCTTGTTGATGGAAAAGTAAAACTTCTAGCACGAACGGTAACTACAGGTAATGCCAGTGTTGGCGCTGGACCTGGAGCATCTTCTATTCCATCTGGCGTTCAATCGCACAACCAGATGTTGGTTGTAAAAGGCAATGATATTCCTGAAGTTTTTAATAATTGGAGTCTTTCAAAATCATTTAAAAAACGAGCTATTAAGTATTTTAAAGACTGTAGTAGCTTAGTTAGTAAACTAGAAAATAAAACCTATAAGAAAAAAGACTTAGAAGCTATTGTAAAATATTATAACAACAGTTGTACTAAATAATAATACACTGCTTTTAAAATCGTACAATTATTAAGGTTTAATTGGTTAACAAAATCAATTAAACCTTATTATCTATAAGGCTTTATTGGTATTTGTAATGGCTTTTGCGTTTTTCCAATCTATCCATTGTTGTCCTTTAAGACGGCGCATAGTGTAGTCTATAAAACGCATAATAGCAATATTATAAATTGCTTTAGCTAAGTGTTTGGGACGTCTTGCAATAGCGCGCAAACTCATAGAAAATCCAGGGCTAAGATATTTCATATAATGCCAGTAGCCTTCCGGCATATATAATACTTCTCCGTGGTTTAGCTCTGTAACATATCCTTTTGCATACTGTAATGCAGGCCATTTTTTAAAATCGGGGTTTGAAAAATCGATGTCTTCTCTAACAATTAATGAATGTGGTATTTTATATAAGTATTTGTTTTGTTTTTGGTTAAATAATACACACTGTTTTTTACCTTCAAAATGGAAATGAAATATATTTGCCAAATCAATATCGTAGTGCATAAAGGTATGGGAGTTTGTCCCTCCAAAAAATAGCATAGGCAAACCTTTCATTAGTTTTAATCCAAAGTCTGGAAAACTATAATCTTTTTGAAGTTGTGGCACTTCTTTTAGTACGTTCCAAAGAAAAATCCTAAATTTTGTAGGTTCTCGTTTTAGCAAATCAATATAGTCACGCATTTTCATTTTGGCGTGAGGCTGATTAAAACCGTCTTTAAAATCTACAGGTCTATCATCGTATAGCGGCACTTCTTTGTCTCCTGCAATAGTCTTTATATACTCTAAATTCCATTTTTTATAAGCAGGCCAATGGCTTATAAAGTTTTCGATAACCACAGGTTTTTGTGGTTTAAAATATTGTGTAATAAACTCGTTTTTACTAATTGTTTTTACACGAGGAATGTTTTGTAGTTGGAGCTGCAATTATTGTTTTGAATTTTGTTTTGCCAATTCGTTACGTTCAATTTTGTGTTCTGGACGAGACCATTTTGGTTTTTCACCCAAAGGTTGAAACTTAGAGTTATTGGCTTCAATAGTTTCTGGCTGACTTTTTTTAACAAATGGTTTTTGAGGGTTTAAGCCTAGTAACTTAAACATTTCCATATCCTCATTAACATCCGGATTTGGGGTTGTTAGTAATTTATCGCCTGCAAAAATAGAGTTAGCCCCTGCAAAAAAGCACATTGCTTGTCCTTCACGACTCATTTGAGTACGTCCTGCACTTAGGCGCACTTGTGTTTGTGGCATAATAATACGTGTTGTAGCAACCATTCTAATCATGTCCCAAATAGATACTGGTTTTTCTTCTGCCAGTGGGGTTCCTTCTACGGCAACCAAAGCGTTAATGGGTACAGATTCTGGCTGAGGGCTTAAGGTAGATAGTGCAACCAACATCCCTGCACGGTCTTCTAGCTTTTCTCCCATACCTATAATGCCTCCTGAACAAACGGTTACATTTGTTTTTCTAACGTTATCGATGGTTTGCAAGCGGTCTTCATAGCCGCGAGTAGAAATAACTTCTTTATAATACTCTTCCGATGAGTCTAAGTTATGGTTATAAGCATACAATCCTGCTTCGGCCAAACGTTTGGCTTGGTTTTCGGTAATCATCCCTAGCGTACAACAAACTTCCATGTCTAGTTTATTTATGGTACGCACCATTTCTAAAACTTGATCAAACTCTTTGCCGTCTTTTACATTACGCCAAGCAGCTCCCATACATACACGAGAGCTTCCGGAGGCCTTTGCTCGTAAAGCTTGTGCTTTTACGTGAGGAACAGTCATTAAATCATTACCCTCTACCTTAGTATGGTATCGTGCTGCTTGCGGACAATAACCACAGTCTTCTGGGCATCCACCTGTTTTTATAGAGAGTAAGGTTGACACCTGTACGGTATTAGGGTCGTGATATTTGCGGTGTGTTGTTGCTGCATCATAAAGCAACTCCATTAAGGGTTTATTATAAATTTCTAATACTTCTGCTGTGGTCCAGTTGTGTCTTGTTTCGCTCATAACATCCAAATGTGTTTCTACCCTCCAAAAATAGGTTATTTCTGTTTTATAAAGGCTCTAAAATGAATATAAAATTTTAGAGTAAGATGCTAATTTTCTATTGTTTTTAAAAATACAGTAGGTAATTTGACATAAATAGTTTTAACTTTAAAATACATTAATTTCAAAAATTTAGAACTTATTTCCTCTATAACTTATTTTATTGCAGTGTAAACATTATTTTTAAACTAAAATTAGGTATGCAAAACAGATTAATTAGACAATGCGTTTTTGTTGTAGTTATATTGATAACGTTTAACTTAAGTGCACAAAACACTAAAAAATTTAAAATACATACGATTGCTTTTTATAATGCTGAAAATTTATTTGACACCATAAACGATCCTAATAAGTTTGATGAGTATAGTCCTATTATGGAACTAAAAAGCAAACGTTCTTTTGTTTACAAAAAGAAAATAGAGCATACGGCAAAGGTAATTTCTGACATAGGTTTTAAAACCACAAACAATACGCCTGCTATTATTGGGTTGGCAGAAATTGAAAACAAATCTGTTTTAGAAGACTTGGTTAATAGCAACGATTTAGTTAAAAAAGATTATGGCATTGTTCATTTTAATTCTCCAGACTCAAGGGGAATTGATGTTGCTCTTTTGTATCAAAAAAAATTATTTACGCCCATACATATTAGTAACCATGAATTAAAGATTTATGATAACATAACTAAAAAACGCATATATACTAGAGACCAATTGCTGGTTTCAGGAACGTTAGAGAAAGAAATGATTCATGTTATTGTTAATCATTGGCCCTCTAGACGTGGTGGCGAAGCTAGAAGCCAAAGCAAGCGGGTTGCTGCTGCGAGATTAAATAGACGTATTGTAGACTCCTTACAATCGATTAACCCCTATGCTAAAATTTTTATTATGGGAGACCTAAATGACAATCCTACTAATACGAGTGTAAAGCGTGTTTTGAAAACGATAAAGGAAAAAGAAAACGTTCCATTTAAGGGAATTTACAATCCTATGGAATCGTTTTTTAAAAAAGGAATTGGCTCCAATGCTTTTAGGGATAGTTGGAGCTTGTTTGACCAAATTATGATAACCAAACCTTTGTTAAGCAAAAAATACGATTCGTTTCGATTTTATAAAGCAGGGATTTTTAACGCTAAGTATTTAGTAACTCCAAAAGGACGCTTTAAAGGTTACCCTTATAGGAGCTTTGCTAATGGTAAATTTACAAACGGATTTAGCGATCATTTTCCCGTTTATATGTATGTTATAAGAGAGATTAATTAAAAAAAGAATGCCTTTTTTATAAGGCATTTATTAATTACCCTATCCAGTTAGACCAAGGGATTCTAGATAAACATAACAGTAAGGCTATGGCATAAAAAATAGAAATCATTTTGAACTTTCCATTGGAAGTTAGCTTTTTTTTATGCTTAGAGTAACCAATAGTTACTACAATAGCTGTTACAATCATTACTATGGGATGATCTATCCTTACCCCTTTTAAGCCCATTGGTGGCACTAAAAGAAGGACTACACCGATTAAAAACATAATGTGCACTACGATAAGTGTAAACAATGCTATTCTAAAATCTTTTGCGTGATATTCTTTTTTTATCAAAAATTTTATCACACCATTAATTGTTGCTATAACTAACATAAGTAGGACTAAATATGCCCAGTAAGAGTGTAGGGTTTGCATGGTACTATGCATAATTCAAGATTATTGTTGAATAACAAAGATACTAATTAAAATCCATTAAAAATTGCTGTAATATATTTGTTGTTGCATCATTATGGATTGCCTCTGGAGTACTATTGTTTATTGTATTAAGAACATTATTGGCTAGTTTCTTTCCTAACTCTACACCATATTGATCAAAGCTAAAAATATTCCAAATTACTCCTTGTACAAAAACTTTATGCTCATACATTGCAATAAGCTTACCCAAACTCTCGGGATTAAGTTGTTTTATTAAGATGCTATTAGTGGGTTTATTGCCCTCAAAAACTTTAAAGGGAAAATTTGTGTTTTGAGTTTTGCCATATAATAAGGCTTCTGTTTGAGCAATAAAATTTGAAATCAACTTTTTTTGATGTTCCCGATTACCGTCAAGAGATTGTGAGAATGCAATAAAATCGGCAGGAATTAACTTAGTCCCTTGGTAAATTAATTGAAAAAATGCATGTTGCGAATTTGTACCTACACCCCCCCAAATAATATTTCCTGTTTGGTACTGCACAGAGTTTTGATTGCGATCTACACATTTACCATTACTCTCCATCGAAACCTGTTGTAAAAACGGAATAAATTGTTTTAAACTTTGTGTATAAGGTATTACAGCCTCGCTTTCTGTATTAAAAAAGTTGTTATACCAAATACTAATAATCGCTAATACTACAGGAATGTTCTTGTCAAAACTTTGGGTTTTGAAGTGTGTGTCCATACAATTAGCACCTAACAATAGTTTATTAAAATTATCGTACCCAATGGCTAAACTAATGGTTAAACCTGCGGCACTCCACAACGAAAAACGCCCTCCAACCCAATCCCATATAGGGAATATTTTTGAGTCATTTATTCCAAATAGTTTTGCTTGTTTTATATTTGCAGATACTGCTACAAAGTGGTCTTGAATTGCTGTTTGTGGAGCCGATTTTAAAAACCATTTTTTTAGTGTATTGGCGTTACAAAGTGTTTCTTGAGTGGTAAAGGTTTTGGATACAATTACAAAAAGTGTGGTTTCTGGGTCTATATCGTTAATAATTTTACTAAGATGATCACTATCAATATTATTTACAAAATAAATATTAAGGTGATTGGCATAAAAGTCTAAAGCGTCTACAACCATTGCTGGACCAAGATCAGAGCCTCCAATACCTATATTAACGATTGTTGTAAAGGGTTTGCCTGTGTACCCTGTTTTCTGTCCATTTATTACTGCATTGGTAAGTGTTTCTATACGTTGTTTTGTTTGGTTAATTTCAGGGACAATATCTTTCCCATCTACTACAATTTCCTTGTTTTTTGTTGTTCTTAAAGCCGTATGTAGTACGGCTTTACTTTCTGTTTCATTAATCTTATTTCCTCGAAAATAACATTCTATAGCCTCTTTAAGCTTAACTTCTTTTGCTAAATCGAGCAATAATTTGAAAGTTTCTGAGGTAATTCTGTTTTTAGAAAAATCGAGGTAAAAATCTTCCCATTGGATACTAAATGTATTGGCTCTACTTTTATCTTGAGCAAATAAATCGCTCATATGGGTATTTTTTATGGTATTAAAGTGTGCTTGCAGTTTTTGCCACGCTTTGGTATGTGTTGGATTTATTTTTGCCAAACCCATTTTAATTAATTTTACTGATTAACGCTTTTTCTTGTGGCTCTATTTTTAACTTTGGATATGCTATAGTATCCAATTGGGCTTTTATAGGTTGTATCGTTTTTAGGTATTTAATTTTTAATTCTTTTGTTATCGGCTCTGCTTCAGGTAGTTTTTGTTTAAAAGGATCAACTTCTTTTCCGTTTTTCCAAAAACGATAACATACATGATTGCCAGAAGAACTTCCGGTGCTCCCTACATAGCCAATAACATCACTTTGCTTTACAAATTGTCCTACCTTAACAGCTCTTTTGGACATGTGTAAGTATTGTGTTTCGTAAGTTGCATTATGCCTTATCTTTACGTATTTTCCATTGCCTCTTGTATAACTAGACTTAGTTACTGTTCCGTTGGCTGTTGCTAAAATAGGCGTTCCTTTACGTGCTGCAAAATCTGTGCCTCTGTGAGGCTTAATTTTGTAGTTATAATGCGCTATTCTGCGTTTTAAATTATAGCGAGAAGAGATGCGGCTAAACTTAACTGGGGATTTTAAAAACGCACGTCTTAAATTTTTTGCATCTTCACTAAAATAATCTGAGAACCCTCTTATGGTGTCTGTTTCAAAATCAAAAGCATAAAATGGTTCTTTGTTATGCTCAAAATAAGCTGCTTTGATATGGCTTACTCCTGCATAAATACTATCGTTTATGTACTTGTCTGTATAAATTACCTTAAAGCGATCCCCTTCTTGTAGACGTCTAAAATCTATAGTCCAAGCATAAATATCGTCTGCCATTTTATAGGCTAGTACTTGACTTAGCCCTTGTTCTTCCATAATTACAGAAATCCCTTTGCCTTTTGTAATGATTCCTGATGCAGTTTTCTCAACGTAACTTATGGGCTTTTTACTATTGTAAGCATATATAGAATCTTTAAAATTAATAACAGTGTAGTCTTCTATGTTTTTTTGATAAATAAAACGTTGTGGTTGCTCTAAGGAATCTTTGGAACATAGCAACACGTAGGGCTTTCCTTTTTGAAGGGTACTAATATCAACATCTTGTTTTGTGTTTTCAACAATATTATATATTTCAGGATAGCTTAGGTTATGGTGCTCCATAATAAGCCCAAAGGTGTCGCCACTTTTAATGGTATCTCGTTTTACGATGTAGTTGTTTAGGTTAAACCCAAACTCACAATGGTCTTTTAGGTCAACGTCTATTCCCTTGCTTTGATTTTGAATTGAGTTATCGTTTTTACAACTACAAAACATAATCCCAATTATGAGTGTTATTATAAATCTTCTCCCCAATGTTTTAATTCTTTTTCGCTCCATAAATCTGGAAAAAATATTCTTTTTTGATATTTAGGGTGCATATATTTTACCCATTCACTACCCCCTGTTGCTTCGGCTGTTTTGCCGTTAATATTCAAATAATGATTTGCTGTATTATAGTGTGCCATTACCCATTTTATATTTACGGTATAGTCGTAGTGTCGCATCGCCTTAATTAAGGTTTTGTTTGTCTTTACATCTTCTGTTAAGGTTTTAAATTTTGTCCAAAGGTTGTGTGTATTATAAAATTTTGTGAATCTAATAAATTCTTCTTTATACCTATCTTCAAAAGCGTTTAAAAAATAACTTTTTTTCCCTGTGTTGTAATCTTTTCCTGCGGCTTGCCAATATAAGTGATCAAAGGCATGTTCGTAAGGTGTGTTTCTATCTATAGTTGCTCTATACCTATTGTCTATTAGGTTAATAAGTTCTGTTGAAGCAAATTCTACTTTACGATATTGAGCACTTTGAAACCCACTCGCTGGGGTTAGCGTTTTTCTAAACTTATTGTATTGTGCTACATCCATTCCGTCTTTCATAATACTAAAAGAGGAAGTTAGCATATCGAAATAACGGCTAATTCGCATTAACTTTTCTGAAAAAAAAGCAGCGTCTATTTTTTCTTTTTTTGCAACTTGATCAATTTCCCAAAGTATCATTTTAAACAGCAGTTCGTTAATTTGATGATACATTATAAATACCATTTCGTCGGCATGAATGCTGCGCTGTATTTGTAAATTTAAAAGTGCATCTGTATGGATATAGTCCCAGTAATTTATAGGTTTTGAATGTAATAAGCCTTCTAGGTGCGTTTCTGTATCTTGGTTAATATTATGATACTTTTCGTGAAGGTTGTCTAGTATATTATCTATTTTTTTACTGGTATTAGCCATTTAGCAAATTGTGTTTAAAAAGGGTGTTTTAATCCTCGATACTCTGTTAAGTCCGCTCTTAATGAGCCTACAGCCAAATCGGCTTTGAGGCGTAAAGGTATTTTATTACTGTCTGCACTTACCCATAGTGTTAAGCTTTCCTCTTCTTTAAAAACGCGACCTGCCAATACTAAGGGTCTAAATATTAAACATTCTATTTTTCCAAATGTTGTGCTTATAGTTTCTCTTCCTAAAAAGCGAAGTTTAAATTTAAAATTTTCGGAATCAAAAAACATGTTAATTGCAATTTCATTACCTTCCTTTATGTTAGTATTGTCGTACTGGTTTCGTAAATAGTAGAATGCCGAAACCATATCTTGTACATTAGCTTTGGTATCTTCTACCGTTTTTTTGTTGCGCTTAATGTTGTTAATATATGCTTTTTGGTTATCCTGATCAAAATCGATAACAATATCTTTTGTGTGTCCGCCCTCATCTATTTTGCGTATAAATTTGTAGGGTAATCCTGTGGTTTTATCAAAGTAACTTTCGTACAAATCTTCAACATTAAAAAACCAACTTACTGGGCCTGTAGTCCAACCATTTCCTACAACGTGATATACGGGTGTCCCGTTTAATACATCGTCTTTAATTTCTAAAGTGGCGTTTCCTGCTTTTAAAAATCCACTATAACTCATTTTAAACTTAAACCATTCGCCAGATGCAAAAGCGCTTTTTTCTTGAGAGAAACTAAGTTGCGTTAATAATGTTAGCAATATTATAAATCTTATTTTTTTCATACAAGTCAGTAATCGGATTTTTGTTTGTTATGAAATACAATTACTATTCCAAAAGTATTAAACCAAAAAATGTTATCAAACTTATATTTTGGTTTTTCGTATTGTTGTTTCTTAAAGCGTTCCTCGTTTGCTTTGCTCTCTTTCAATAGACTCGAATAGGGCTTTGAAATTTCCTGCTCCAAATCCTTTTGCTCCCATGCGCTGAATTATTTCAAAAAACAAGGTTGGACGATCTTCTATAGGCTTTGTAAAGATTTGAAGTAAATAACCTTCTTCATCTGCATCTACTAAGATAGACAATCTTTGTAGCTCCTTAATGTCTTCTTTCATCATATCTTTATGAGCGCCTAAGCGTGCTGGGATATTATCGTAGTAATCTTGTGGTGGTGGTGGCAAAAACTCAACTCCTCTTGCTTTTAATTGGGCTACGGTGGTTATAATATCATCTGTAGCTACGGCTAAGTGCTGTACGCCTGGGCCTTCATAAAAATCGAGATATTCTTCTATTTGAGAGCGTTTTGCTGCTTTGGCAGGCTCGTTTATTGGAAACTTAATACGCCCATTGCCGTTACTCATTACTTTACTCATTAGGGCAGAGTATTCTGTATGAATTTGTTTATCATCAAAAGACAAAAAGTTGACAAAGCCCATTACTTTTTCGTACCAATCTACCCATTGGTTCATTTCTCCCCAACCTACATTACCTACCATATGATCAATGTATTTTAATCCTACAGGTTTTGGGTTATAGTCTGACTCCCACTTTTGGTATCCTGGCAAAAAGGTACCTTTATAGTTTTTGCGTTCTACAAACATATGTACGGTTTCGCCATAGGTGTAAATTCCGGACTTTACTACTTCGCCATTTTCATCTTGCTCTACAACTGGTTCTAGATAGGATTTCGCACCACGCGAAGTGGTTTCTTCGTAGGCTTTTTTGGCATCATCTACCCAAAGTGCGATTACTTTTACGCCGTCGCCATGCTTGGCAAGATGATCGTTTATTTTGGATGTGCTAGTTAGTGGGGTTGTTAAAACAAGTTTAATTTTATCTTGCTTTAGTACATAGCTTGCTTTTTCTCTATCGCCTGTTTCTAATCCTGAATAGGCTAATGATTGAAATCCAAATGCTGTTTTATAAAAATGTGCGGCTTGTTTTGCGTTACCCACATAAAACTCGACATAATCGGTACCCAAGAGAGGTAAAAAGTCTTTTGCATCTTTAAATATTTTTTCTAATCCGTAATTTACCGACTCTATGTGTTTGCTCATCTGTTTGGGTTTTATTTGTGTGGTGTTTATTTTACTGTTAGTGATTTAGCCAAGATTTGTAATAGTCATTATCTGCTATTTTCATGGCAGCTTCTGTTACTAAAAGTGGTTTAAAGGTATCGACCATAACGGCAAGTTCTTCTGTTTTGGTTTTTCCTATGCTTTTCTCTACTGTGCCAGGATGGGGTCCGTGTGGGATCCCCGAAGGGTGTAATGAAATATGACCTTTGTCGATATCGTTTCTGCTCATAAAATCACCATCGACGTAATAAATTACCTCATCGCTATCTATATTGCTATGGTTGTATGGTGCAGGGATGCTTTGAGGGTGATAATCGTATAGGCGCGGTACAAAACTACAAACAACAAAAGCATCGGTTTCGAACGTTTGGTGTACTGGTGGCGGCTGGTGCACGCGGCCTGTAATGGGTTCGAAATCATGAATAGAAAAAGCGTATGGATAATTGTAGCCATCGTAACCTACTACATCAAAAGGGTGTGAAGCGTAAGTGATGTCTATAATTTCGTCATTTTTTTTTACTTTCATCAAAAAATCACCTAGACTATTATTAGTTTCTAAGTTATTTGGTCGCCTAATATCACGTTCGCAAAATGGGGCGTGTTCCATAAGCTGCCCAAACCAATTTCTGTATCGTTTTGGGGTGTAAATAGGGCGTTTTGATTCAACAATAAACAATCGGTTATCCGTAGTGTTAAAATCTAATTTGTAAATAACCCCTCTAGGAATTAATAAGTAGTCTCCATACTTAAAGTCTATAGTTCCTAAGTGCGTTCTTAATTTTCCAGCGCCTTTATGGATAAAGATAAGTTCGTCTGAGTCTGTGTTTTTATAAAAATAATTTGTAGTTTTATTTTGTGGCGCAGCTAGTGTGATGTGGCAATCACTATTTGTTAGCAATATAGTCCTACTTTCTAGATAATCGTTTTTTGGCTCTATTTTGAATCCATGAAAACGAAAGGATTGCATATTGTTTGCTTTAGCAATTTTTGGGGCAACGCTGTATTGTTTTCCTATAGATTTTACTTGTGTTGGTGGTTGTAAGTGATAGCTAATGGTTGACATCCCTTCAAAACCAATCGTTCCAAAAACTTGTTCGGCATATAGGCTTCCGTCTGGCTTTCTAAATTGAGTATGTCGCTTATGTGGTATCTCTCCTAGTTTATGATAAAATGGCATTTTGCTTAGGGATTAAAAATTAATGTCCTTTTTTATTTAGAATAAATCTATAATTATTCAGGATTTCTTTTAAGAAAGTAATGAAGATATTTTAATATGTCTGACCAAAGTGCTTCCATAACTATACAAATATCGGTAAAAATTTAATAAAGCAATCTAATAAAGTAAGACAAAATATAAAGACGGTCGATACTCTTAATCATTGTCTCTAAAAAATTGAAAGGATTTATCTTGTATTCTGGTACTAATGCACTGGTCGATTTTTAAATTCAGTAACTAACGTTTTTATACAAATCAACGTCCCTTTAGAGTAAAATTCTACAAGGAAAATTTTAAAGATTGTTTAAAGAAATTAAGTAAACGATAAAAATTTAAAAATAATTATAAAAACAAAGATTGCAGCAATAATATAGCTTTTGCAACAATTTCTAATCGTATCTATTTTAGTCTTTTTTACTATCTCTTGCCACAAGCATTACTTCTATTGAGTATCTTTGTTCAAAAGTTAAGTTACGGATAATTTATAACACAAATCTTCCATTTTTTTTGATTTTGCTAATAAGGGAAACTTAAATCAAAAAATTAAACTTAAAGTTTGAGTTTAAAATTTATTATTTAGCTACAAACTATTGTACAATAAATAGTGAAACAAACCCCTTATATTATAACAAGTTAAAAAAAAGCGACTAAGCGTATTAATACAACTTATGCTAAACATACAAAATATTCGAAACGATTTTCCTATACTTTCTAGACAGATAAACGGGAACCCCTTAATATACTTTGATAATGCAGCAACATCACAAACCCCACAAGTTGTTATTGATGCTATCGTAACGTATTACTCTAAGTATAATGCTAATATTCATCGTGGTGTACATACGCTAAGTCAAGAAGCAACAGATGCTTACGAACATGCACGACAAGATATACAAACACACTTTAATGCGAAACACGCTCACGAAATTATACTAACTTCTGGAACGACACATAGCATTAACATTGTTGCAAATGGTTTTTCCGAATTTTTAAAAAAAGGAGACGAAATTATAGTTTCTGCCCTAGAGCATCATAGCAATATTGTACCTTGGCAAATGCTTTGCCAACGTACTGGGGCAATACTAAAGGTTATTCCAATAAATCTAAATGGAGAACTAATTGTAGAGGCATTTAACGAGCTAGTTTCTGAAAAAACAAAACTTGTTTTTGTAAATCACGTTTCGAATGCCCTTGGCACTATAAACCCTATTGAGCATATTATTAAAAAATCGCATAACGTAAATGCTGCTGTGCTAATAGACGGAGCGCAAGCTTGCCCACACATAAAACCAGATCTGCAAGCCTTAAACGCCGATTTTTATGTTGCTTCTGCTCACAAACTCTGTGGCCCTACCGGTGTAGGAATGCTTTACGGAAAAGAAAAATGGCTAAACAAATTGCCGCCATATCAAGGTGGTGGTGAGATGATTGCTGACGTTTCTTTTGAAAAAACAACCTATGCAGGATTGCCTCATAAATTTGAAGCAGGAACACCAAACATTTGTGGAGGCATTGCCTTTGGTGTTGCGCTAAACTACATGAATACTATTGGCTTTGAAACTATAGCTGCTTACGAAAATGAGCTATTAAACTACGCCACCAAACAATTATTAACTATCGAAGGATTAAAAATCTATGGTACTTCAAAGCAAAAAACTGCGGTTATTTCTTTTAATCTTAAAGAAATACACCCTTACGATGTAGGAAGTATCCTTAATCAATTAGGCATTGCTGTTCGTACAGGACACCATTGTGCACAACCCATTATGGATTTTTTTGAAATCCCAGGAACAGTAAGAGCATCGTTTTCATTTTATAACACTAAAGCAGAGATTGATGCTTTGGTAAAGGCTGTAAAAAAAGCAAAAACAATGCTCTCTATTTAACTAAACCTTTATGGTTTACTTAAAGTATTGACAAACACTAATTGTTGTTGTACTTTTGTGTAAAATTACAAGCAGTGAGTATACAAGAAATACAAAACGAAATTGTTGACGAATTTTCAATGTTTGATGATTGGATGCAGCGTTATGAGTATATGATTGAGTTAGGCAAATCGCTTCCCCTAATAGAAGAGCAGTATAAAACGGACGATAATATTATAAAAGGCTGTCAAAGTAAAGTTTGGGTTCATGCCAAAATGGACAACAATACTATTGTATACACAGCAGACAGCGATGCAATTATTACAAAAGGCATTATTGCAATATTATTGCGAGTATTTTCTAATCAGCATCCTAAAGACATTATAGAAGCAAATACAAGCTTTATAGATGAGATTGGACTAAAAGAACATTTATCACCAACTAGAGCTAACGGCTTGTTAAGTATGCTCAAGCAAATAAAGCTATACGCAATAGCTTACCAAACACAAATAAAATAATGTTTTACAACATAAGCTAAAACAAAATATTTATTACAAACATAAATCATATTTTTTAGATGAGCACAACACCAATAGACGTTAATGATTTGGGCGAAAAAATAGTTCGCGTATTAAAAACCATATACGACCCAGAGATTCCTGTAGATATCTACGAGCTGGGATTAATATACGATGTATTTGTTAATGAGGATTATGATGTAAAAATACTAATGACCCTTACCACCCCAAATTGTCCTGTTGCAGAAACACTACCCCTAGAAGTAGAAGAAAAAGTAAGATCTCTTAAAGATGTAAAATCATCTGAAGTAGAAATTACATTTGACCCTCCCTGGACACAGGACTTAATGAGCGAAGAAGCAAAACTAGAGCTTGGCATGTTATAAAATAAAGCATATTTAGATTATGACAGATCAAATTATAAATCGTGTAGCAAATAGCAAACTTATTACCTTAAACCTAGAAGACTATTATCCAAAAGGAGACCGCTTAAGTTTTGATATTAAAAACTGGTTGTACGAAGGTCTTGTGCTACAAGAAAAAAACTTTCGTCAGGCCATTAAAAACTACAACTGGGCTATACATCAAGATCAATACATCGCTATAACCTGTAGTACCGATGCTATTATTCCTGTATGGGCGTACACTTTATTAACTATAGCCTTAGAGCCTTATGCAAAAAAAATAATTGTCGGGGACTTAGAACAATTGGAATCTTCAATATATCAAGATATTATTGCCAATTTAGACGTTACACAATATAAAAACAAACCTATTATTATAAAAGGCTGCGCAAACAAGCCCATACCTAAAAACGCTTATTTACAATTAACTATAAAGTTAATCCCCATAGCAAAGTCTATTATGTACGGTGAAGCATGTTCATCGGTTCCTTTATTTAAAAGATAAAAAGATACATTTTATCGAAACCTACAATTATTATTAACTGTATTGCGTAGACAATGCAGTAGTGTGATTATTTTTGCACTCGAAAAATTACCCTAATAAAATCAGTCATAACAACTAACTTAATTAATTTAAAAATGAAAAAAATAGTATTTTTTCTTATGCTCTGTATGTCAATTATTTCAGTGCAGGCACAAACTAAAGAAACACTTAAAGAAGAAAAAGCAAAGGCACAAAAAGTTGCAGATTCTGCTCAAGCCATAGCAAATGCTGCTCAAGCAAAAATAGATGCTCTACCAGGATGGAGAAAAGCTATTTTTGGAACAATAGGTGGTAGTATTTCTGAATTTAGAAACTCATTTGCTCAAGGAATACCAGACAACTCAGCCGGAAACATAGGTATTACAGCAAATGCTTATGCTAACTTAATACAAGACAAGTTTTTTTGGAGAAACTCGCTTAATGTTAATTTAACTTGGGTAAAAATAGACGACAGAAACGACCCTCTAGACGATGATGGATTTAGAGAAGCTACAGACGTCTTTAATATTTCATCCCTTTACGGTAGAAATATTAATAAAAAACTAGCATACTCTGCTCTTGCAGAATACAGAACAACAATATTAAGTAATTTTAATGACCCCGGGTATTTAGACCTTGGTATTGGATTTACATGGACGCCAATAACAAACTTAGTAATAACTATTAACCCTGCTAACTACAATTTTGTATTTAGTAGTGGTGACAATGTTTTTGAGTCTTCACTAGGAGCAAAAATAGTAGCAGATTACACTCGTAAAATAGGTGCTATAAACTTTAAAACAAATTTTTCAACCTTTCAAAGCTACGAAGAAAGTGATTTGTCTAACTGGACATGGAATAACTCATTCTCATACACTTTATGGAAAAAAATTGGTGTTGGATTTGATTTTGGTTTAAGAAGCAACAGGCAAGAAGCCGCAAATTTTCAAGGAGTATCTTTAAGTGCAGCAGATAATGATTTACAAACATTTTGGACTCTAGGATTAAGCTACGCATTTTAATAAAATTATAGCCATACCCAACCAAAAAAAACGGATTACATTTATATAATTTTTTAGTCTAAAAAGCCACTTGAAAACTAGTTTTCAAGTGGCTTTTTTATGCCATTAAACTCTAATTGTACTAACTCACTGTAAAGTTGCATTGCTCAATTTCTGTAACTCGCAAGGTATTTACCATTCCTTTATCTTGAATAGGCATTGCAGCAAGGCTAATTAGCATATCGCCTTCTTTTAGGTACCCTTTTTCACAAGCAATTTTGTTAACGTCATCAATAGTTTCGTCTGTACTTACAAATTTATCGTAAAAAAATGCAGTAACACCCCATAACAAATTAAGCTGCGTAAGAATTCGTTTATTGGACGTAAAGACCAAAATATTTGCCGATGGTCGCCATGCCGAAATTTGAAAGGCAGTGTAGCCGCTATTAGTTAGTGTAGAGATTGCTTGAGCATCAATTTCGTTAGCCATATGTGCAGCATGATAACAAATAGATTTTGTAATATATCTATTGGTACGAATATGAGGGGGTAAATGTGGCACCTGAATTAGTGGCGAATCTTCAACACTACGAATAATATTTGCCATTTGCCTAATAACCTGTACAGGGTACTTCCCTACAGAGGTTTCTCCAGAAAGCATTACAGCATCTGCGCCATCCATAACAGAGTTAGCGACATCATTTACTTCTGCTCTAGTAGGGGTTAAGCTGGTAATCATGGTTTCCATCATTTGTGTCGCTATAATGACAGGGATTCGTGCCTTTTTGGCTCTTAGTACAAGTTGTTTTTGAATTAAAGGTACTTCTTCTGCAGGAATTTCAACACCCAAATCGCCTCTAGCAACCATTAATGCATCGCAGTAAGCTACTATTTTATCTATATTTTCAACAGCTTCTGGTTTTTCAATTTTTGCAATAATGGGAATTTTATGATCACTATGCTCGTTAATTAGCTTTTGTAGTAATTTTAAATCGTCTGCGTGGCGTACAAATGATAAAGCGAGCCAATCTACTTTTTGTTTAATAGCAAATATGGCATCTTGTATATCTTTTTTAGTTAATGCTGGTTGCGAGATGTTTGTGTTTGGGAGGTTAACGCCTTTTTTAGACTTTAGTGGTCCTCCTTGTATTACTCTAGCTAAAACTTTTGCTTTTTTGTCTGTTTTAAGTACTTCAAAGGCTAACTTACCATCGTCTAATAGAATGCGTTCTCCTGGTTTTACATCTCTAGGAAAATTATCGTAGTTCATGTAAATCCGCTCCTTATTTCCTTTAAATTCTTTTCCTGTTACAAAAGTAATTTCATCATTAGGATTAACCACAACGTCGTGATCCATAACTCCTACTCTAAGTTTTGGCCCTTGTAAATCTGCTAATATAGATACGTTGCAGTCTAGTTCCTTATTTAGGGTTCTTATTGTTTCAATGCGCTGCTTTACATCGTCATAATTAGCATGAGAAAAGTTAATGCGAAATACGTTTACGCCTTCCTCTATCATTGCCTTTAGGACTTCTTTTTTGTTTGTAGATGGTCCTAGAGTAGCGACTATTTTGGTTTTTTTTCGTTTTAATGGCATTAATTAAAAATTAGGTTGGTTTTCGATTTTATTTGATTCAGGTCTATAGGATACACAAGGGCTATTTGTACTATTTTTTGGATGTTAGCCATAATCGTTTTTGGGTTAATAACGTTACAGTTACTGCTCATTTTTAATAAAAAATTTGCTGTTTTAAACTCTGGAATTAGAGTGTGTTTTTTTATAAGTTTAGTCGTATTATTAAATAACGAGCCTGTACTAATTATGCTCTCTTCTTCTTTTATACAGATATTAGATACTAAATTCCAAGTTTTTAACTGCTCCAAATCTTTCCATTCAAAAATAGGATAAGACATTTGTATGTACTTAAAGTCTAAATCTTTAGGTCTACGTTTTAAATTTATATTCAAACAGCAATTTAAAAGATAAGCAAGACGATAATCTATTAGAGATGTATGTATCGCAAAGAGCACATAATCGCTGTCTAAAAAGTCATCTACAATTAGTTTATGCATAAAAACAAAAGCTTCTGAAATGTAAATATAGTCTATTAAGGATAATAATCATTACTCGTTTGTATTTCTTTACCCTTTTTATGTATTGTTATTAAAACGGTTTCATATGACCTCTGTTACGGGTTAATATACGTTAATTTTCAATTTAGCACTGATGTTTGCAGTTCTGAGTAGATTCAAATGTAATCGAATGCGGACTCTAAATTAATATCTAATTTAAAAACTTTGTCGAAAACATTTATTGATTGGTATTTAAATGTTTTCCAGCTAGATTTAACTACTTAATTTTACCTAAAAAAAATAATTTTCTCTCATTATGGATAGTAAAGGTAAAATAATTTCCTTAGCTGTTTTCTTATAGTCCTTAAATAGTCTTTTATTTGTTTTTTCTATATTATTCTATAATTAGTCACAACAGCTACATACCGGTTATTATGTAGAAGACGTTATTTCTTTTTGAAGGGCGAAAAAAGCTCGCTTTGAGGCCTTTTCCTCTGCTCTCTTTTTTGAAGTGTCCCTTCCTTTAGAAATTACGTTATTATCTACGACGAGTTTTACTGAAAAATGTTTAATAGAGTCATTACCTGTATCTTCATAAGTGTTAAAGTGTAGGGCTTTTTTTTCTTTTTGACACCACTCAATGAGTAAACTTTTATAGCTAGTTATTTTGCCTTCTAAAGTTTCAATATTAACATAAGGCTTAATTAGGGTTTTAAATACAAATTTTTCGCAATATAAATATCCACGATCTAGATAAATAGCACCTATTAGGGCTTCAAACAAATTGCCATAAATATTAGCCCCAAAATTATTATTTGGGATTTTACTTTGTACTAAGTTAACAAGCTTTAGTTCTTGTCCTAACATATTTAGGTACGACCTACTTACTATTTTAGATCTCATTTTGGTTAAATAACCTTCATCACCATGTGGCGATTTACTAAATAGGTAAGTTGCAATAATAGCGCTTAACATAGCATCACCAAGAAACTCCAAGCGTTCGTAATTTATAGGCATTCCGTCCTCATTCTTTTTATTCATAGAACGATGGGTAAATGCCCTTCTGTAATATGCTTTTTGCTTGGGCTTAAAGCCTAAGATTTTTTCTAATTCAGTAAAAAAAAACCCGTCCTTTTTGGAGCGGGGATTTTTTAGTATGTTACGAATGAATTTCATTCGGGGTTTAGTCTATTTTTTTAAATAATACACAAGCGTTATGACCACCAAAGCCAAAAGTATTACTCATTACCACGTTAACATCTCTTTTTTGAGCTTTGTTTAGGGTTAAATTTAGCTGCGAATCTATATTACTATCTACCGTACTGTGATTAATTGTAGGGGGTACAATACCATGTTTCATCGATAGGATTGCAGAAATTGCTTCAATAGCACCTGCCGCACCTAGTAAATGGCCTGTCATAGATTTTGTAGAGTTAATATTCATGGTTTTGACATGAGTGTCAAAAACTTTTGATATTGCTTTTAGTTCTGCTACATCACCTAGTGGTGTAGACGTTCCGTGTGTATTAATGGCATCAACATCTTCGGGGTTAAGCCCTGCATTTTGCAAACAGTTTTTCATTACAGCAATAACGCCAATCCCCTCTGGGTGTGGCGCTGTCATATGGTGTGCGTCGGATGATAGTCCTGCACCTACAAACTCTGCATATATTTTTGCCCCACGGGCTTTTGCATGTTCATACTCTTCTAATATTAATGCTCCAGCACCTTCTCCAAGGACAAACCCATCTCGATTAGCATCAAATGGTCTGGATGCCGATTGTGGATCGTCATTTCGTGTTGATAGTGCGTGCATTGCATTAAAGCCTCCCATTCCTGCTATAGTTACTGCAGCTTCGCTTCCGCCTGTTACAATAACATCACAATGGCCTAAACGTATGTAGTTTAAGGCATCTGCCATTGCATTTGCGGATGAGGCACAAGCTGATACCGTAGTATAGTTAGGCCCCATAAAGCCGTTTTTGATAGAGATATTACCTGGAGCAATATCGGCAATCATTTTAGGAATAAAAAAGGGATTGAACTTTGGAGTTCCATCCCCTTGAGCAAAGTTTAATACTTCTTGTTGGAAAGTTTCAATACCACCAATACCTGCACCCCAAATAACGCCTACGCGCAATTTGTCGATGCTGTCTAGATCTAATTTAGAGTCCAGTATCGCTTCATCTGAGGCGACCATGGCATATTGTGTAAACTTATCCATTTTGCGCGCGTCTTTTCTATTAAAAAAGTCGGTCGCATTGAAGTTTTTTAATTCGCAAGCGAATTTAGTTTTGAACTTTTCGGTATTAAAATAAGTTATAGGCGCAGCTCCGCTTTTACCATTAACAAGACCATCCCAATACTCTTCAATGGTGTTTCCAATTGGTGTTAAAGCTCCAAGGCCTGTAACTACTACGCGCTTAAGTTCCATAACGTTAATTTACTTATTTTGCGTCTTCAATATAAGACGTTGCTTGACCTACTGTTGCAATATTTTCAGCTTGATCGTCTGGGATTTGAATATCAAATTCCTTTTCAAATTCCATTATTAATTCTACCGTGTCTAATGAGTCTGCTCCTAGGTCGTTAGTAAAACTCGCTTCTGATACAACTTCGTTTTCGTCAACGCCTAGTTTATCTACGATAATCGCTTTTACTCTTGATGCAATGTCTGACATAATAATTCAATTTTAATTTTAAGTTTAGGCAGCAAAAATAAAAAACTTTATTTTAAATCAAGCTTTTAGAGTAAAAATGTGATTTTAATTTGCATAATTTCAAATATAAGTAGTCCTTTTCTTCTATATTTGTTTACAAATTAGTGTGGTTTTACAACCATACGCTATAGTCTAAACAACACATGAAACGTATTGTTATTTTTGCCTCTGGAAATGGGTCTAACGCCGAAAATTTAATTACTTTTTTTCGTGATAACCCTACTATTTCTATTACTCAAGTGCTAACAAATAATCCTAAAGCAAACATATTAGAGCGATGTAAAAATTTGAACGTTAGTGCTTTGTCGTTTAACAAGGTGGCTTTTGAAAACACCGAAGATGTTTTTAATATTTTAAAAATAGCACAACCAGACTTAATTATTCTTGCTGGATTTTTATGGAAATTCCCTCAAAATATATTGAAGGCATTTCCTAATAAGGTAATTAATTTGCATCCAGCTCTACTCCCAAAATTTGGAGGAAAAGGAATGTACGGTATGCATGTACATAAAGCTGTTATTTCTGAAAAAGAAACTGAAACAGGGATTACAATTCATTATGTAAACGAACATTATGATGAAGGCACTATTATTTTTCAGGCAAAATGTGATGTAAAACCGTCAGATTCTGCCGAAGATATTGCCAAAAAAGTTCACCATTTAGAAATGATGTATTTCCCACAAGTGGTTAACAAATTACTAACGGAATAAAATTCATACGAAACAAAGTGTCTAAAAAGAAAAAGAAATATTACACCGTTTGGAAAGGCCATAAGGTTGGTGTTTTTGAATCTTGGGACGAGTGCAAAGCACAAATTAACAACTTTGAAGGGGCATTATTTAAGTCATTCCCTACATTTATTACTGCAAAACAGGCGTTTAAAGACGATTACAAAACACACATCGGGCAAAACAAATCATTCGCCAGTGAGTTAAGCCCTTTGCAACTCAAAGCCATAGGACAGCCTAACTATAACTCTATTTGTGTAGACGCTGCTTCTAGTGGTAATCCGGGCAATATGGAATATAGAGGTGTAGACACAAAAACTAAAAAACAATTATTTATACAAGGCCCCTTTAAAGATGCAACAAATAATATAGGAGAGTTTTTAGCATTAGTACACGGTTTGGCTTTTTTAAAACAAAATAATAGTAAATATATATTATATACAGACTCTAAAACAGCTATGAGCTGGATACGTAACAAGAAATGTAACTCCAAGCTAAAACGAAATGAACGCAATAAGCCTGTTTTTGATTTGGTAGATAGAGCAGTCCTTTGGCTTAAAAAAAACGATTATACAACAACTATAGTGAAATGGGAAACCAAAGCCTGGGGAGAAATTCCTGCAGATTTTGGACGAAAATAATTCTTGCACGTTATAAACAAAACCTTGACTTATTTATGATTAATCCTACGTATCTTTACGCAAAAATACTTTAGTCATGAATAAACTCGTTATTGTAGGCACCGTTGCGTTTGATGCCATAGAGACACCATTTGGTAAAACAGACAAAATACTAGGCGGCGCAGCAACCTATATAGGTTTAGCAACTTCGCAATTTAATGTTGATGCCGCTATAGTCTCTGTAGTAGGAGGTGACTTTCCTCAGAGCTATCTAGATTTGTTAGCGAATAAAAATATTGATATCTCAAATTTAGAAGTAGTAAAAGAAGGGAAAACCTTTTTTTGGAGCGGAAAATATCATAATGACATGAATACTCGCGACACCCTAGTTACAGAGCTTAATGTATTAGAGCATTTTAGTCCTGTTGTTCCTAAACATTATAAAGATGCCGAAATCGTAATGCTAGGAAACTTACATCCCTTAGTGCAACAAAGTGTCTTAGACCAAATGCACAAAAAACCAAAGCTCAGTATTTTGGATACTATGAATTTTTGGATGGATATCGCTTTAAAAGATTTATTAGCCGTAATTAAAAACGTAGATGTTATTACCATTAACGATGAGGAAGCTAGACAACTTACTGGCGAATATGCTTTAGTTACTGCAGCAAAAAAAATACATGCTATGGGGCCAAAGTATGTTGTGATTAAAAAAGGAGAGCATGGCGCATTATTATTTCATAATGACAATGTGTTTTATGCCCCCGCCTTACCACTAGAAGACGTTTTTGACCCAACAGGAGCAGGAGACACTTTTGCAGGAGGTTTTGCAGGTTATCTTGCTAAAACGGGCGATTTTTCTTTCGAGAATATGAAAAAAGCAGTCGTTTATGGGTCAACGCTAGCATCATTTTGTGTGCAAAAGTTTGGAACAGAGCAAATGCAACAACTCACAAGCGAAGCCGTTAGAAAACGCTTACTCCAATTTAAAGAATTAACACAATTTGAAATTATTTTAGATAAATAGATAATACATTTGCATCGCTATTAGAAAGACAAATAACATACAGGCAAAACATTATCATAAAAAACATGCTCAATAATAAGACTGTGTTTTTAATTTATAAATACATAACAACACGAACAAATGAGTGATGCTTTAAAACATGAGTGTGGAATTGCACTTGTTAGACTCCTAAAACCGTTAGAATTTTATAAAAAAAAATATGGAAGTGCTTTTTATGGTGTAAATAAAATGTATCTCCTAATGGAAAAACAGCACAACCGTGGGCAGGACGGTGCTGGGTTTGCAAGCATAAAACTAGATACCAAACCAGGGCAGCGCTATATAAGTAGAATACGCTCTGTTGAGCAACAACCTATTCAAGATATTTTTTCAAAAATTAACGATCGTATTAATACCGAGTTAACCAAGTATCCCGAATACACAGATAATGTAGCTCTACAAAAAGAACACATACCATATTTAGGAGAGTTGTTTTTAGGACACGTTCGTTATGGTACTTTTGGCAAAAACAGTGTGGAAAGTGTCCATCCTTTTTTAAGACAAAACAACTGGATGCACAGGAATTTAATTATGGCAGGAAACTTTAATATGACTAATGTTAAAGAACTTTTTGCTAACCTTATTGAACTAGGGCAACACCCCAAAGAATATACGGACACTATTACTATAATGGAAAAAATAGGACATTTCTTAGACGATGCCGTATCAAAAATTTATAAAGATTTAAAAAAAGAAGGGTATACTAAGGAACAAGCGTCACCACATATTGCAGAGCGCCTTAAAATTGCAAAAATTTTAAAAAGAGCAGCAAAAAATTGGGATGGAGGTTATGCTATGGCAGGACTTATGGGGCATGGAGATGCCTTTGTACTTCGTGATCCAGCAGGCATAAGACCCGCTTACTATTATAAAGATGATGAAGTTGTTGTTGTAGCCTCAGAGCGCCCTGTTATACAAACTGTCTTTAATGTAGATTATAACGATGTTATGGAGCTAACCCCAGGGCACGCCATAATTATTAAAAAAGCAGGACAAGTACAAATTAAACAAATACTCGATTCGCTACCAAGAAAAGCCTGTTCTTTTGAACGCATTTATTTCTCTAGAGGAAGTGATGCCGAAATTTATAAAGAACGAAAACTACTTGGTAAGCTAATTATGCCAAAAGTAATGGCGTCTATAAATAATGATATTGAAAATTCAGTGTTTTCATACATTCCTAATACTGCAGAAACTTCCTTTTTTGGAATGATTGAAACGGTTGAGGCATTACTTAATGAGCAAAAAACCGCAGAAATCCTAAAAGGAAAAGGTGAATTGTCCTCGAGTAGAGTTACCGAAATCTTATCGACTAGACCAAGGATAGAAAAGATAGCCATTAAGGACGCTAAACTAAGAACATTTATTACAGAAGACAGCAGTAGAGACGACTTAGTAGCACACGTGTACGATGTTACTTATGGTGTAATAAAGCCTACAGACAACCTTGTCATTATAGACGATAGTATTGTTAGGGGCACCACCTTAAAAAAGAGCATCCTTAAAATGATGGACCGCTTAAACCCCAAAAAGATTGTTGTTGTATCGTCGGCGCCACAAATAAGATACCCCGATTGCTACGGTATCGATATGGCTCGCCTAGAGAGTTTAGTCGCTTTTAGGGCTGCTTTAGCTTTATTAAAAGACACTAATAATTATGGTATAGTTGAAGAGGTATACAAAAAATGCAAAGCACAAACAGAATTAAAGGACGATAAGGTTCAAAATTTTGTAAAAGAAATTTATGCTAATTTTACTGATGAGCAAATTTCTGATAAAATTTCTCACTTATTAAGTGATACAAGCATTAAGGCAGAGGTTAAAATAATTTTTCAGTCGGTCGATAATTTACATAAGGCCTGTCCTAAAAATTTGGGCGATTGGTATTTTACAGGAAATTACCCAACCCATGGTGGCAATAGAGTTGTTAATAGAGCTTTTATAAATTTTTATGAAGGCAAAAATGAAAGAGCTTATTAAGAAGAAAACAAAAGTCTAGCTTTTTATAATTATTAGAGCTTATATTTATTATACTAACCCTGTTTAACTGCACTAGAGTTTAGCAAATTTTTGATAGTAATTATCAAAAATGAAATAACCGCAGGCAATACCCAGCCTAAAGTATATTGCGACAACGGGATATACTGTTTTATGTTATTCAGCTCTTGAGAAGGGCTTATAAATTTTAAAACTTCGGGAAGACTAAATATAAAGGTAACAAGAACCACAATTTTAAACACCAAATTACTAGCATACTTTTCTGGAAGTACATTTAAGAAGATTAAAACAATCGTTATGGGATATATAAACATTAATATAGGAAGCCCTATAACGATAATAGAATGGAAATCTAATTGCCCAACAACAATACCAAAAACACAGCTAATTACTGCTGCAGTGTTGTAAGCTGTTTGAGATCCCTTAAAAAGGCCCTTAAAATAATCGGCCGTGCCAGTTACAATACCTACTGCGGTAGTAAAACAGGCGAGTGCAATGAGCACACTTAATATCGTATTCCCAAAGTTACCCAAGGTATTTAAGCTAATATTACGAAGTAGTGTAGCACGCTGCATATCGTTACTCAAACCAGTGTCAACAATAATTTCTGACCCATAAAACGCCCCTACGGAGATGAGTCCTCCATAAACAATAAATAAACCAATGCCCGAAATTAGCCCTGCTTTTTTTATAAGCTCTTTTTTTGTTTGAGATGCTGTAAATCCTTTTAGATTTAATGAAATAATAATAACACCACCAACAAGTACAGCCCCTATGGCATCAAAAGTTTGATACCCCTCTAACAAACCACTTATAACTGGAGTTTTAAAGGCTGAAGCATTCATCCCAAAATGGCTAGAAAACAGCCCTATAATAACGACTAAAAATAAAGTAATGACAATGAGTGGCGTTAAAAACTTCCCTATAATATTTAAAATTTTACTACGATTTAAAACAAAAACCAACACTAGAGCAAAATAAACACTACTGGTTAATAATGGATCGGTTCCAAAAAAAGGATGGATTGCTATCTCATGAGTTGCAGAAGCCGTTCTAGGCGATGGGATTGCAACAGAAATAAGATACACTAAAATACAATAAACGGAGCTAAAAACAGGAGATACTTTTTTCCCAAAATCGTACATAGTACCCTGCAATTTGGCATGCGCAAATATTCCAAAAATAGGAATAATTACTGCTGCAATTATAAAACCAATGGTAACCAAATACCAATCGCTTCCAGATTTATATCCTAATAATGGTGGGAGTAATAGATTTCCTGCACCAAAAAACATGGCAAATAAGGCAAAGCCTGTAATAAACACCTCTTTTCGTATATTCACATTATCAAAAATTTAATTTACTAATATAATAATTTTAAAGAAAGTTAAGTTTTTTTTCCTCAAAAACACATGTATTTATTTTGTAAGAGTAAGTGTACCCTGTTTTGTAGAACAATAAATTAAAATTATAGGTAGTCTAAAAATCTTTTTCTAGAGATACTTACCGCCCCTAAACTAGCAAGATGATTGGTGTATAGCTGGCAGTCTATAATATTATAACTTGTATTTTTAATAAAACTGATAAGTGCTACTTTACTAGCGTTACTTACTTTAGAAAACATGCTTTCTCCACAAAACATAGTTCCTAAATCGACACCATATAAGCCTCCAACTAAGCGTTTGTTTTGCCAAACTTCTACAGAGGTTGCATATCCTAATTTATGTAACTCTGTATAGCCTTTAATCATCGACTTTGTAATCCATGTACCAACCTCTCCTTGACGTTTTATTTTAGAACAAGTGCTTATTACGTCTTCAAATGCCTTATTAATCGTAACTTCAAAATTACTATTACGCATTACTTGTCGCATACTTTTAGACACTTTTAAGTGTTCGGGAAAAAGTACAAAACGTGGGTCTGGCGACCACCATAAAATAGGATCATTAGCCTCAAACCAAGGAAAAATACCACTTTTATAAGCCAACAGTAAGCGTTTGGCAGACAGGTCTCCGCCAATAGCCAATAACCCATCTTTATTGGCTGTTATCACTTTTGGGAAATCCATTTGGTGGTTCAAAATAGTCATTACATAAATTATTGAAATTAACTTTCGACCTAAACTCGATGGTTATACCGGTTATTACTCAAAACAAGCCATATAATTCGTTTCTATTGCGTCTATATAAAATATATTCCAAAATATTTATAACTTATTTTAAATAACAATTGGTATTAATACCTATAGGCTTAATTAAAAATAAAGCTAAAACAGTGTTATAAAACTTTTGAGAAGTATGAATAGTTTGATGCTATACATAAATTAAAATTCTGCATTTTGGGGAGTTCGCGGATAAGGAATAACATCTCTTATATTACTCATCCCAGTAGCAAACATTACTAAACGCTCAAAACCTAAACCAAATCCAGAGTGTACTGCTGTTCCATATTTTCTGAGGTCTAAATACCACCAAAGTTCTTCTTCTGGAATATGCAATGCTGCCATTTTTTCTTTTAGGACTTCTAGGCGTTCTTCACGTTGAGAGCCTCCAACAATTTCTCCAATGCCTGGAAATAAAATATCCATAGCACGAACAGTTTTACCGTCTTCGTTTAAGCGCATATAGAATGCTTTTATATTAGCCGGATAATCAAATAAAATAACAGGACATTTAAAATGTTTTTCAACTAAAAATCGCTCGTGTTCCGATTGTAAGTCTGCTCCCCATTCGTTAATAAGGTATTTAAACTTCTTCTTTTTGTTTGGTTTACTTTGTCTTAAAATATCTATAGCTTCGGTATAACTTACACGTTTAAAATTATTATCTACAACAAATCGTAATTTGTCCGACAAGGTCATTTCGCTACGTTCTGCTTGAGGTTTGTTTTTTTCTTCTTGTAGCAATCGGTCTTCTAAAAATTTTATGTCGTCTGGGTTATGTTCTAATATGTAGTTAATAACGTATTTCATAAAGCTTTCTGCAAGATCCATATTTCCTGCTAAATCCATAAAAGCAACTTCTGGCTCTATCATCCAAAATTCGGATAAATGGCGTGAGGTGTTAGAGTTTTCTGCCCTAAATGTAGGTCCAAATGTATAAACTTTGCCTAAAGACATAGCGTAGGTTTCTGCTTCTAACTGGCCAGAAACAGTTAGGTTGGTGTCTTTTCCAAAAAAATTTTTAGAATGATCTACTTCCCCTTGTTCTGTTAGTGGCGGTTTCTTTTGGTCTAAAGTACTTACTCTAAACATTTCTCCTGCACCTTCAGCATCACTTCCCGTAATAATTGGAGTGTGCATATAGTAAAACCCATTACTATTGAAGTAACTATGGACGGCAAACGACAATGAAGATCGCAAACGCATCACTGCGCTAAACGTGTTTGTGCGAGTACGTAAATGTGCATTTTCTCTTAAAAACTCAAACGAGTGTTTTTTGGGTTGTATAGGGTAGGTATCTGGATCGGAATCTCCTAGTACTTGTATCGCATTTACTTGTACCTCCAGCGATTGTCCTTTTCCTTGGCTTTTGACTAAAGTGCCTTGTATGGATACTGATGCCCCTGTAGTAATGCGTTTTAGCAGTTTTGGATCAGTATCTTCAAAGTTAATGACACATTGTATGTTATGAATTGTAGAGCCGTCGTTAAGAGCAATAAATCGATTTGCTCTAAAGGTTCGTACCCATCCTTTTATTTCAATTTCGATAGGTGTTTTAGTATTAGATAATAATTCTGCAACAGTATGGTGTGTCATTGGTAGTTAATTAACGTGTTTAAATATAGTTTATAATCATTTTACTTTGGCAAGTTGGAATTTCTCTTGTCTTGCTCTGGTATAATTTTAAAGTTTGGTGCTTTTAACACTTTTTTGTTTGCGATACTTCGTTCCAGCGAGAGTAGTAATGACGGTAGTAATAGCAAGTTGGCTAACATGGCAAACAGTAAGGTGGCAGAAACTAAGGCTCCTAACGCTACGGTACCTCCAAAACTAGAGAGCACAAATACTGAAAACCCGAAGAAAAGCACTATAGAGGTGTAAAACATACTTACCCCTGTTTCTTTTAAGGCGGCATAAACAGATTTTTTAATCCTCCAATCGTTTGCAATAAGCTCCTGTCTATATTTGGCTAAAAAATGAATAGTATCATCTACCGAAATACCAAAGGCAATGCTAAAAACCAGTATTGTAGAAGGCTTTATAGGTACGCCTAAGTATCCCATTAATCCAGCGGTAATAAGCAAGGGCAATAAATTAGGGATTAGCGATACAATAATCATCTTAAACGACCGAAACATATACGCCATAAATAACGAAATTAACACAATGGCAAGCGATAACGATAATATTAAATTATCTACTAGGTATTTTGTTCCTTTTTGAAATAGGTAGGCTTTACCGGTTATAGACACGTCATAATTTTTGCTAGGTAACACCTTGTCTATTTTATTTTTTATTTGCGTTTCAATCGCATCCATTTTGTCACTCCCTGCATCCATTAGGAATGAGGTTATTCTTGCATATTGTCCTGTGCTATCGACAAAGTTTTTGAGTAAATCGACATTAGAGGACGACTTTTTTGCGTAGGATAATATAAAGTTGTTTTCTTGAGCTGTTGGCAACTGATAGTATTTTGGATTTCCGTTGTAATATGCTTGTTTAGAATACTTAACAAGGCTTATAATCGATATCGGTTTTGAAAGTTCCGGGATTTCTATAATAAGATCCTCTAGCTCATCCATGCGCTTAAGGGTATTGAGTTTCATGACCCCTTTTTTACGCTTCGTGTTTATCATTATTTCTAAAGGCATTACACCATTAAATTCTTTCTCAAAAAAGCGAATGTCCTTGAAAAATTCTGATTTTTGAGGCATATCATCAAGAAGACTTCCTGAAATTCTAATTTGGTAAATCCCTATAATACTTGCTATTAAAAGAATAAGTGATGTTGTGTAGATGGTTATTTTATGGTGTTTTACCATTTTTTCCATCCAGTTTACAAAGGTGTTAATCCAACGTTTATTTAAGTGCTGTAAATGTTTTTCTTTTGGCATTGGCATTACACTATAAACGATAGGGATAATTAAAATCGCCAAAATAAAAATAGCTAAAATGCTTAACGACGCTACAATGCCAAATTCTTTTAAAAGTTTGCTTTCTGTAATTATAAATGTTGCAAAACCAGAAGCCGTGGTTACATTGGTCATTAAGGTTGCATTACCTACCTTAGAGATGACGCGGTGTAACGATCTTATTTTATTGCCATGTAAGTTAACTTCATGCTGGTACTTGTTAATAAGAAATATACAGTTAGGAATCCCAATTACAATAATTAGAGGAGGTATTAATGCTGTTAGTACCGTAATTTCATATTCCAAAAGGCCTAAAATACCAAAGGTCCACATCACTCCAATTATAACAACAAACATTGCTAAAAATGTTGCTCTAAACGATCTAAAAAAGAAAAAGAAAATAATAGAGGTAACCAGTAGTGCTGCAATAATAAACACTCCTATTTCATCTTTAATGTTTTTGGAGTTTAGTGTACGAATGTAGGGCATCCCTGAAACACGAACATCCATATTGTACGCCGTTTC
This sequence comes from uncultured Flavobacteriaceae bacterium, assembly GCA_938011315.1. Lineage (GTDB taxonomy): Bacteria > Bacteroidota > Bacteroidia > Flavobacteriales > Flavobacteriaceae > AU392. The sequence continues at coordinate 13,044 of CALLUG010000001.1, read as the reverse complement.
AAAAGCTTCAATTTTTGGGATTAAGTCTTTAAGTATAAAATCTCTTCTTATATCTGAATTAACAATATTTTCATACAAGTAAATTGCAGAGCGAACCGTCTTTGTTTTTGAATTAAACAAAAAATTGTCATAGAAAGGGTATTGCTCAAATAATTCTTTTTCTAAAGTGTTTAGTTGTGTGATAGATTGAATACTATCTTTTATAAACGGTTCTAAATCAAACTTTTGTTCTTCTTTGTTTTTAATAAGTTTTTGAAGATCACCAATAGAGATCACGGTTTCTACTTCTGGGTAGGTTTTAAACTCACTCGCTAGGGTATTCCATGCGTTTAATTTTTCGACAGTAAATAGTGTAGAATCTTTAACTCCTAGTACAATTAAATTCCCTTCTTCTCCAAATATTTTTAAAAATGCGTTGTACTCTAAATTTACTTTATGCTTGTCAGGCAATAAGTTGGCTTCATTATTAGTAAAGTGCATTTTATCCCATTGAGACCCTAAAAAAAATGTAGCAACAAAAATGGCTGTTAATATGCCAATTTTATTTCTGAGAATTAATCGTGCAACGCTTTCCCAAAAGCCAACTGTAGGTAATTTTGTCATCACTAGGTTTAGTCTAGCAAAGGTAGGCAAATCCTATAAAATAATTGAATTCTTTAGTAGTTTTATATGCAATGGATTTTTAAATTTAAAGAAACTATATACCTTCAATACCCTATATCAAATCAACCAACATTGTCTTTATTCATAAATTGATTGGTGTTGTTGCGATAATTTAATAGTATGCCAATTACTACTTTAAACCTCGCAGCACCAAAACTGGGCGTGTGCTGTGAAATTCTTTTTTAAGTACAGTATTTTTCTCCCATTTTTTTGTAAAAAACCCACGCTTTCGTCTTACAACACATAGCATATCTGGGTCATTAGACTGAAAATGTTCTAAAACACCCTGAAAGGTTGTTGCGTTTTCTGTTGTAGTGACATTGGTTACTAGACTTGTAAGTTCTTTATTAATTTCAAAATCACCTTCTTTATAGTACGGTGTTTTAACCAATAGTAAATTCACTGTAGCACTAAAATGAGTTTTTAGGATTTGTAAAGGCTCTAAGGCATCTGGTTTTTTTATTATTGCAGATTTTACTGCCATTAGTATTTTGTTTAAAGGCTTAAAAACAAAATTGTCTGGAACTATAAGTGCAGGAATGTTAGTTTTTTTTATGATTTTCCCTGAAATTTTCCCTAAAAAAACTTCATCTTTTATAGAGCTTGTTTTAGGGCTTATTAAAATTAAATCTATATCAGATGTTTTTGCAGCAAGCTCTAAGGTATCGATTAAATCTCCTTTTATGGTTCTTGGCAAAATGGTAACACCCTTAGTATCTACTTTTTTAATAAGGTCTTCTAAGTATGTTTGTCCTTCACGTTTTAAAATATCATCAATATTAAGCATTGTCCCTGCTTTGGTATATATATTATACACTTGTAATAAATAGAGTTTAGCACCAAAAGAAGCTGCAAAGTCTATAGCATATTGCAAAAGGTTTAATACATTTTTAGAATTTCCTATTGGCACTAAAATATTTTTCATAATAGTAATTTAAGTCTAAAGTTAGTTTACCTGTTTACAAAAATAAGTATTAAAAAACATTCGCAAACGACTTTAAGTTATAATCCTAGTTTGCAGCAATATTCACATTTGATAAATAACACCAATATGATTCAAAATAAGCCATATTTTTGGTTTCTATTACGTCTATATGATATATTAAGTACAATATATTCCAAATGAGTTATAACTCATTTTAAATAACAATTGATGTAACATTTTGGTATTGTATTTTAAACCTTAATTGGTTTTATATCTCAAAGATTTATCTAGTTACCTCAAGTCCAAAACTTGTGTAAAAAAAAGCGGTTATCGAAATTTATTTTGAGGTGTATATAAGGGACTTTGTAAAAACAAAAAAGCAACTTATTGATAGTCAATAAGTTGCATGTTGTAGCGGGAACTGGACTCGAACCAGTGACCTTCGGGTTATGAGCCCGACGAGCTACCTACTGCTCTATCCCGCGATATATTGTCATAACAATCAATTTTTTTTTGGGCATAAAACCAAAATGATTATTATAAGCTACAAAGATACAATCCTTTTTATGTTAAACAAGCGTTTATTCTAAAAAATTATTGTTCAATATTTATCGCGTTGAAAGAAATGAGTTCTGCATGTTTAAAGCAGGGCGTTAGCTCTATTGGGTTACAGCAAACCTCACAATCTTCAATATAAGTTTGTTCAGCAACACTTGGGTCTAGCAACATAGAAATCGTTTCCCAACAATGAGGGCATTGAAAATAGTGTAGCATTGTGTTTTATTTAATATTAAAAGTTTACGTTTAGGAGTGCACCACTAAGCTGAAGCAATAACAATTCTGCGACTTTAGCTGTGTATTTTGCAGAATTTTTTGCAAACTGAGCGTTTAGCAAATTTAGTTGAGCTTGCCTAAACTCTACACTTGTAATTTGGCTTAATTTTAGCTGTTCTTGTGAACGTTCAAAATTATTTTTATTGGTAATTAAGTTTTGTGTTTGTAATTTTAAAATACTTAGCGCATTTTGGTAATCGCCTTTAGCATTAGCAATATCTCTAAGCACTTGTTTTTCAATTTGTTTTCGGCTTAATTCTTGGTTTTCTTTTGCAATTTTACTGTTTTTTAAATTAGTCATCGTACTTCCACCATCAAAAATATTCCACCGTAAATTTAGCCCTGCCGTAAAGGCATTTCTATTTTGCACATTGCCAGGAAAAAATGTAGTTGCAGGGTTATCTGCCCTGTTCCAACCATAGCTACCCGTTAATCCTACTGTTGGCAAAAACAAAGCTTTTGCTTGTTTAATTTGGTAATTACTTATCGTTATATTTTTTTGAGCTTGTAGTATTCTAACGTTTTCTTGCGTAGCTTTATTAATACGTGTTTCAATCGCTAACGGATTCATGAATGTAACTGTAGTATCGACCAAAACAGTATGCTCTAGGTCTTGATTTATAATAACATTTAGGTCGCGTTGTGCGTTTCTTAATCTTTGTCGTGCGTTTAGCACATTGGTGCTATCTGTAGTAACGTCCACTTTAGCGTTTAAAACTTGTAGTTTGTTTGTTTGTCCAAATTCAAATTGATATTGTGCTCGTTTAACACGAGCTTTAGTAATTTGCAATAGCGACTCTAGAACGAATACATTTTCGGTAAGTCGAGCTACTTCAAAATAAACTGAAAATAATTGCAGTACGGTGTTCTCTATTGTTTCTCTTGCTTGTAGTTGTGTTAAGTTATACTGCTCTTGTAAGGCTTTATAATTGTAGCGTCTGCCTAAACCATCGAAAAGCGTGTAGTTTAAATTAATAGAGGCATTAAGTCTATTCGTTTCGGCATTATTAATAACTAAGTCGGGGCGGGTCGTTCCATCGTTATCTGTACTAAAACTGGTATTCGTAGAGGTTCTGTCAAAATCTGCGCCTGCGTTTCCGGTAAGTGTTGGTAAATATCCTGTATTTAAAATACTCGTATTATTTTCTGCAATAGCAACTTGATTATTACTCAATTGTATTCCAAAGTTGTTTTCTAAAGTGAGTTTTATTGCATTATCTTTAGTTAGCACCTCTTGTGCTTGGGTTGATGTTATTGTAATTAACATCAAAATAAGAATTAGATTTTTAATGCGTATCATTTTTTTTATACAATTCATTATCATGATTAGAAAGCAATAATGTATTTTGGGTTTCTAATTTCTTTTCTTTAACAACACGTTCTACCTCCTCTGGCGTGATAGCTAATCCTGTAATTAGCCATTTTGTTTTTTGTTTAAACCAATTGCTAAACGACAAAAATATAGGTAAAACCAAAAGGGTTAGTATCGTTGCAAACCCAATACCGTAGGCTATAGAAACTGCCATAGGAATTAAAAACTGTGCTTGCCTGCTTTCTTCTAGAATTAATGGTGCTAATCCTGCTATTGTTGTGATTGAGGTTAAAAATATTGCTCTAAAGCGTGAACGTCCAGCTTGGTATATAGCGTCATTAAATAACATGCCTTCTTTTAAGTTGCTATTAAATTTGCTAATAAGCACTAAACCATCGTTAACCATAATTCCTATCAAGGCTATAACACCTAGCATAGATAGGATATTAACAGGAAAATCATGAATCCAATGCCCCCATGCTACTGCGGGTAAACTAAACGGAATGAGCAAGAGTAAAATGAGTGGTTGACTATAACTTCTAAATGTGAAGGCAATTACAATATAGATTAGTCCTAAAATAATTAAACCTACTGGTCCTAAAGAGGCTGTAAGTTTACCTGCTTCTCTATTTTGTCCTTCGTAAGATGGGGTTACGCTGGGGTATTTTGATAGTATTTCTGGCATAACTACAGTTTTAATTTCTGCCATAACATCGGTTGCACTTGTTTTTTTGCTGTCTTTTAGGTCTGCCGATATTTGTATTTCTCGTTGTCCTTCTAGGTGGTTAATTGCGACATCGCCTCTTATAATACGATAGCTCGCAATTTCTTTTAATGGCACTTTACTTCCCGTAGCAGTAGTGATGCGCATATTGTCGAGATTTGTTATCGATGACCTATTGGCTCTATTGTAACGTACCCAAACTCTTATCTCGTCTTGCCCTCTTTGAAAACGTTGTGATAAGGCTCCAAAGAATGCCGAACGGACTTGCCTCATCACTGTTTGTAAGTTTAAACCTAAAGCGTAGGCGCTTTCGTTTAGCTCGATTCGGATTTCTTTAATTCCTGCGGGATCATTATCTGTAACATCTTTAAGAAGGATATTGTTTTCTAAATTTCTTTTTAATTCTGCTTTTACAGCCTTTAGTTCTGTAATATTATTTCCTAATAAGGATACAGATACGGGCCTACCTCCAAAATTTCCGCCACCGCCATATACTAAACTTTCTACACCAATAATTGGGCCTACCTGCTCTCTTATTTTGTTAGTCACTATATTTGATGTAATGCTGTTAGATCGTTTTTCGCCAGGGAGCATATTGATGGTTAGTGAGGCTACCGAAGATCCTGGACCCAAAGTCTTTATCATGTTTTTTACTAGATGCTCGTCTGTAGGTCTTGCATATTGTTCGTTAATGGCGTTAGTTGCAATAATTGCTTTATCTTCAATTAACGAAATAATGCTGTCTGTAACCTTCTGGTTTGTTCCGTTAGGCATGTTTAACGTAATTTGCACTCGATCACTAGCTATACGCGGAAAGAAGGCTCCTCTTATAACACCAGCTTCAAAGCCACCAATAGTTAAAATAAAAAATACAATAAAAAAAGCTACGGTTAGAAATTTATACTTTAGCCCAAAGCTCAATATTGGACTGTATATTTTATCGCGTAGCCACCTCATAATTGTATCGCCAAACGTGTTTATGTAGCGTAATATAGAAAATAGTTTAGAGAAGCCTCTTTTGGGAGCATTCGTTTGGGCCCTTAGCGCTTTTGAGTGTGCTAAATGTGCCGGCAAAACAATAAGTGCTTCTATAAGAGAAACAACTAGAGTTAGGATAACAACTACAGAAACTTCTCCAAAAAACTCTCCAATTCTTCCATCTAAAAACAAAAAAATACTAAAAGCCAAAATAGTTGTAAGTATTGCCGATATAATAGAGGGCAATACTTCCATAGTGCCATCTATAGCTGCTTGTGTTGGTGTTTTTCCTTTTTCGTAATGTTGATAAATATTCTCGGCAATTACAATACCATCATCGACCAAAATGCCAATAACGATAATCATACCAAATAAGGACAATACATTTATGGTTATATTAAAATATCCTGCAAAGACAAACATTCCTAAAAACGCTACGGGCAATCCAAAGGCAACCCAAAACGCCAGTCGTGTGTTTAAAAATAATGATAAAAATATGAGTACCAAAAACATTCCAATCACTGCATTTTCTGTGAGTAATGCTGTGCGTTGCACTAGGGTTATAGACAAGTCGTTAACAACGCTTAGTTTAATGCTATCGTGTTTTTGGTTAAAAGTGTTTATGTATTGTTTTATGCTTTCTGCAGAGCTAATTAAATCTTCTGTGTTAGTGCTTGTAATGGTTACATTTACAGATAGGTTTCCATTAAAATAATTTGCGTTAGGTGTTTCTGAAAATTGGTCTTTAACAACAGCAATGTCTTTTAACCGAATGTTGTTTCCTGAGGGTTCTGACTTGACAATAATATTAGACAATTCGTTTGCGTAATACGATCTGCTATTGGCTCTAATTAGGTACTCTTCTGCATTGGTTTTTATAGTGCCTCCTGTTGTAATTAAACTGGCTTGATTAACGGCATTAGAAACTTCTGCAAAGGATAAATTATAAGCTAATAAATCGGTTTCATTTACTGCAATTTCAATCTCCTCATCGGGATATCCAGAAATTTGAATTTGAGAAATTCCATTAATTCCTCTTACATCATTTTCTACCTGCCTGCCTATTTGCTTTAAGGCTCTCAACGGAACATTATTGCCACTAATGGCAAAAGAAATGGTTTCTCTTACAGCTTCTCGTTTAGCAACAACCAATGGCTCCATACCAACAGGAAAAGACGGCACACGATCTACAGCGTTTTTTATGTCCAAAAGCATAAAATCGATGTTTTTGCCTTTGGCAATTTCTATAGTTATAGTTCCGCTATTTTCTCTAGAAACCGATGTTACTCGATCAATACCATTTAAACCTTTAAGATTATCTTCTATCTTGAGTACAATTCCTTCTTCTACCTCTTGAGGTGAGGCTCCTGGATAGCTTATTGTTATGGTTACATTTTTTGAGTCTACTAATGGAAAGTAGGAAGATTTTAGGGTATAGGCACCATAAAATCCAAAAATAAAAAATGCTCCTACAACAACATTAACGGCAACACTGTACTTTATAAAATAAGCAATAATTTTTCTCATTACCAATAGGGGTATTTTCTTTTCTTAAAGCGTGTTTTTGTTTGCTACTTTTACACGCATTCCGGGAAAAGCACCTTGTAGTGGTTTAGACAAAATAACAGTGCCCTCCGGAACGTTTTTTAAAACAACTTTAGAGCTTCCAAAATAGACAGGTTTTACGGCAATAAGGTCTAATACAGTATCTCGTACAACAAATATTTTGTTGTTTTCTAAAAGTAAATTTCTGTCAATTTCTATGGCGTTTTCCTCTTGTTTTGCGGCAAGTTGCGCTTCTAAGTAAATGCCTTCTTTTAGTGTATTGTCTTTAACCTCTATATAGACTGTTACGGTTTGTGTTGTGGGGTCAACACTACCATTAATACGCGATACGGTTCCTTGGTAAGTTTGTGTGTGTTCTAAATTGCTTAAACTTACTTTTTTTCCGACTTGTAGCAAATCAATATAGGATTTGCTTATACCCACTTCCATTTCGTAAACAGAAGGGTCGATGTATTCGCCTAGTTTTTGTCCGTTTCTTATTAAGGACCCTTCTGTAACTAAGGCTTGTGTTAAAATACCATTAAATGGTGCTTTAATGCTGTACTTTGAAAGGCGTTGCTCCAAGTTTTTAATATCGTAGTAATTAGACACAATACCTCTTCCTGTAATAAAGTAACGTTCTTTCTCCGAGTTCATTTCGGGCAACTTGGACGTTGTTTGCTCTATTTTAAAAGTATTAAGGTACTGCTGCCATTTGCTAAAAACGTCTGGAAAGTCTAAGCGTAAGTCTGGCATTATTGCCGTTATTGCATTGTAAAAATTACTTTTAGCAGATTGTACTGTAGCGTAATACTCTGAGTTATCAACTGTAATTAGTGCTTGCCCTGTACGGTACCTTTGACCTGGCTTAAATGCCTTAGTTCCTGCCTTAAAAACACCCTGAACCTCAGCAAAAACCTCTATTCGTCGCTTAGCCACTAGAGTGCCATTGGCGGGAATAACAATAGGGACTGTTGTATTTTTTATTTGGTTTGCAAAGACTGTTTTTACAACTTTGGCAGGTATAGGCCGTTTATCTTTTTTGCTATTAGAAATCTTTTTTACTACAAAAATCGACATAGCTATTAAAAGTAATCCTATAAGTGTAAGCACTATTTGTCTCATATTTTTAACAATCTTAATTTGATTTGTCTGATTTAAACTACAAAATTACTTAAACAAGGGTATTTGCACGTTAAAATATACATAAAACACTAAACCAAGTTATCTATAGCTTCTTGGGTTTCTTCCCATTGCTTCATATACTGGTTTAAGCGCTCTTTTTTTGATTGATAGCTGTCAAAAAAATTAGGCTGAGCTACGGTAGTATCGTAATTGGTTTCTAAATCGATATCATCATTTTTAATTTCTTTTTCCAACTGATTAATTTCAGATTCTATTTTGCTTAATTTATTATTTAAGCTTTTTAGTTTTTTTTGATTTTCGTAAGATTGTTTTGTTGTTGTTGTTTTAGGTTTTGTCTTAATTGTAGTTCGTTTTTCTACCTCTCGCATATTTTGCAAGTTACGCTGCTCTAAGTAAAAATCGATATCTCCTAGATATTCTTTTATTTTTTGATCTTTAAACTCATAAACTTTATTGGTTAATCCTTTCAAAAAATCTCTATCGTGCGAGACTAAAATTAATGTTCCCTCAAACCTATGCAGAGCTTCTTTAAGGACATTTTTTGATTTTATGTCTAGGTGGTTTGTAGGCTCATCCATAACCAAAACATTAAGCGGTTGCAACAATAGTTTTGCTAGTGCCAATCGGTTACGTTCTCCTCCAGATAATACTCTTACGTATTTGTCTACCTCTTCTCCTCTAAACAAAAAAGAACCTAGAATGTCGCGTACTTTACTCCTATTGGTTTCATTCGCTGCATCAATCATGGTATCCAAAACGGTTTTACTACCATCTAAATATTCGGCTTGGTTTTGTGCAAAATATCCTATTTGTACATTATGACCTAACTTTAGGTTGCCACTTGCCTTAATATCTCCAACAATAATTTTGGCTAAGGTAGATTTTCCTTGTCCATTTTGCCCCACAAATGCTGTTTTAGAGTCACGCTCTACCAAAAGGCTTACATTGGTTAGTACTTGTAAATCGGCATAGTTTTTTGATATATTTTCTAAATCTACAACAACTTTGCCCGGGGTAATAGATACCGGAAAGTTTAGTTTCATGACACTATTGTCATCTACGTCTACTTCTATTCTGTCTATTTTGTCTAATTTTTTTATAAGCGATTGTGCCATCGTAGCTTTAGAGGCTTTAGCTCTAAATTTTTCAATAAGTTTTTCGGTTTGTTCTATTTGTTTTTGTTGGTTTTTTTGAGACGCCAATTGTTGTGTACGCATTTCTTCACGAAGTACTAAATATTGTGTGTACGGCTTAGGGTAATCATAAATTTTACCTAAAGAAATTTCTATAGTACGATTGGTAATATTATCTAAAAACATTTTGTCGTGAGAGACAATAACCACGGCACCTGCATAGCTTTTAAGAAAAGACTCCAACCAAATAATAGACTCGATATCTAGATGGTTTGTAGGTTCATCTAGGAGTAATATATCGTTATTTTGAAGTAGTAATTTGGCTAACTCTATTCGCATACGCCAGCCCCCAGAAAAGGTGTCGGTTAGCTTATTAAAATCTGTTCTTAAAAACCCTAAGCCTTGCAGTATTTTTTCGGTTTCTCCTTGGTAGTTGTATCCTCCTAAAATTTCGTATTGGTGTTGCGTATCATTTAGGTCAATCATTAGTTGGTTGTAGGCTTCACTTTCGTAGTCTGTTCGTTCAACTAATTGTGTGTTAATAATTTCAATTTCAGCTTCAAGAATTTTAATTTCTTTAAATGCTTGGTAAGATTCTTCTAGCACGGTACGTCCTAGTACAAAATCGATATCTTGTCTTAAAAATCCTATTTTTAAATCTTTGTCTTCGGCTATTTGTCCTGTGGTAGGTTCAATGTCTTTAGACAAGATTTTTAATAAGGTTGATTTTCCTGCTCCGTTTTTTCCTACTAAGCCAACACGATCACCGTTGCCTAGCCTAAACGTAATATCTTCAAATAAATTTTCGCCTTGAAACGAAATAGACACCTTATGTATATTAAACATACTTACTGTAAAAATTTAGAAAATTAACCCTTAATTTTGCGCTTATATTAAGGCTACAAAAGTAGGTAATACCAATTGTTATTTAAAATGAGTTATAACTAATTTGGAATATATTGATATATAGACGCGATAGAAACGAATTGGATAGTTCATTTTGAGTCCTAATTGGTATAATTGTTTATGTTAAAAAAAGGGAATAAATTATATGGCATTTTATCTGGCAGTTGTCCTCGCTGCCATACCGGAAGTATGTATATTAACAAAAATGCTTACCTATTATCTCAGGCTTTAAAAATGCATGAACGTTGCTCTAACTGCCATACTAAATATAAAATTGAACCTTCATTTTTTTATGGTGCAATGTATGTAAGTTATGCTGTAGGTGTTGCTTTTGCGGTTGCTGTGTTTATCATTACTTATGTTATATTGGGAACCAGTGCCACTATTTCGTTTATAGCAATTGTAGTGGCAATTATTGTTAGTTTTCCTATTATTTTAAGGCTGTCTCGCAATATTTGGATTAATATGTTTATGAGCTACGATAAAGAATTAGGGAAACAATAACTTATTATACCTGCTAATAGCGATAGTGTTATCTAAAGGTGTTTTGTACTCTATAGCATCGTATAATTTTTGAGCTACATAGGGCCCTATCATAACGCCTCTTGTTCCTAAACCATTAAGAGCGTATACGTTATGATATTTTGGGTGTGCTCCAACTAATGGTCTTCTGTCGTTAACCGTTGGTCGTATGCTTGCAAAATGATTAACGACAGTAAATTTGCAGGTCAAAAATCGATTTAGTTTTTGTAGTAGAGCATCTTTGCTCGCTAAGGTGGGTTGCGTTGTTTTGTCTTTCCAGTCGTAGGTTGCGCCAAGGCGGTAATAGTGATTTCCTAGCGGAATTAAAAATACACTGGATTTTAAAACACAACTAATATCTAAATCTGGAATGTGTAGTGTTAACAACTCTCCTTTTGTTCCGTCTAAAGGGAGATAATTAAAAAATGGGTTTTGTTTTAGTCCAAAACCTTCAGCAAATATAATTTGCTTTGCATTGTAGTTTTTATAGGTTACGCAGGTTTCTTGTATTTGAAGAGAATTGTAGTCAAACTCTTCTTGTAATAATGTATTGGAATTACTTAAATGTTTTTTGTAAGCTTTAACCAAAAGTGCGGTATCAATTCGTCCTGTATTAATTACCTTTCCAAAACCAAAGTTGTTTTGAATATGTGGGTGTACTTCCTTTATTATTTTTGGTGATAAGTACGCTGATAAATTAGGGTTGTCTGAAGCCTCAAACCAATTGTTTTGCTCTTCTACAGAGGCAAATAGTCTATAAACTGGAGTTTTGTAGTCTAACGTAATATTCAAATCTTGCTCCAATTGTGCATATACTGGCAATGCTACGCTTAGTTGTTGTTCTGCATTCCAAGCTTTTGTAAATCGTTTTAATACTAGGGGGTTATATAAGCCCCCTGCAACCATAGATGAACTTTCTTTTTTTGCATTATCTACAACGACCACTGTTTTTTTGTTTTGTTTTAAAATATTACAAAACGAAATTCCTGCCAAGCCACAACCTACAACGATATAATCTAGGGTTTTCATTACTACAAAAGTAATCTTTTATCGTACTAAAAAGATGGTTTTAGCCTAAATTTCATTTAGGTAATTATAGCGGTTTTGTGTATGGTTTATTGCGTGTGTAAGCGCTGAATTTATTAAATAAAAATCGAATATAAAATTTGAAAGGATTTTGTAAGTGAGCAAAAAACAAATAATTAATTTTGTACGGTACTACTATATGTTTTTTTATTCCGTTTTATTTAATTCAGGTGTCTTTACAACAATTGTATTTCCCCAAATATCTCCTAATCGTTGATTTTTATCTGTATTTTTTATTGTTATAATTCCGATTAGTCCAAAAAAGAACATATCTATTGGGTCAAGTAAATGTCTTTTCAAAGATTGTCCAAAAGTCAATTTTTCGTCCGTTTCGCTAAAAGTTGAACTGTCAGCTGGTTTTCGAATTGACACAGGTTTTAGTCCAACAAATAAATTTCCGAGTGTGGCTCCGAACCATTGTTCAAATCCGACAGTCATTATTCCCCAAAATAAAATTGGTATGTAACAATCTAGTATAAGAAAAGCACAACAGTTGTAAGCAATACTTTTCGGATTAAATGTAAACCGATTTTTTAAATTTTGTTAATTATTTTTCTTTTTTAATTATACCAAATTTAAAAAATTGACGACTTGGCAAAAAATAAATGTGCTCGACCGTGCGTTGGTTTATTCCGTAACAATTCCGCTAATAAATGTCTCCACAAATTCTAATATTTTATTCGTTATTCTTTCTGCTTTGGTTTTTCTTTCCTTCAAGCTTGGTCGAGTATTCATTGTCCCAATAATATCATCTCGTAAAGGAATTTTCTCCGTAAACATATAATCTCCAATTACTTTTTCTAGTTTTTCAGAGTCTAATCCTTCTTCTTTACTTAACGATTTTATAGCTTGTAATTTTTCAGCTGTCATAAACTGAACAAACTCATCTGGAATATCATCTGAATCTTCAATTATTGGTAAGTGTTCATTAATAAACTTTTCAATTAACTCACGCTTACTTCTCAACTGCGTATCTCCTGCAACTATATCCATAATGTTTTTCAGTTGCTTTTCTTTCTCGTCTACAGATACAGCGTTTTTAAGATTCGCTAGTAATTTTAAAATGTACGTAACATTTATTTCGTCTCTGTGAATCAGTTCTAATTCAAAGTCAATATCGTTTAGTATCGAAACTTTTTCTTTTGCATTTTCTCTTTTTACCTTATCTCTTAAATCTAAATATTGGGTTTTGTAATCTTCAAAAGTTTGTTCGTTTATACTTATATCATCAAAAGTAAATTCGGTAAAAGTCTTTAAAACATTTAACGTT